>DASTAY010000035.1:0-176989 GCA_035712345.1 Solirubrobacterales bacterium | reverse complement strand
CGCACGCGATCCGCGTGCTCGGCCGCGCTTGGCTGCGCGTCCTTTGGCGCTGCTGGCACGACGAAGTGCCCTACGACCCCACCAAGCACGGGAACTTCCGAAGGCTCGAACCCGCAGGGGGTTGACACAGGAAGTCTCACGGGTCGACCTCACGCACGGCAGCCTCGAGATCCACCAGCGCCTCGCCCTCGCCACCGCACCAGACGAAGGTCTCGCGGTTGCCCTTGGGGCCGGGCAGGCCGGAGGAGGCAAAGCCGCGAACGGCCAGGCCGAGCTCGGCGGCCGAGCTCGCGACGGCGAGGATCGCCTCGTGGCGGTCGGTGGCGTCGCGTACGACTCCCTTGCGCACCCGGGCCCGCCCGAGCTCGAACTGGGGCTTGACCATCGCCAAGACCTCGCCGGCCGGGGTCAGGCAGGCGGCGATGGCCGGCAGGACCTTCGTCAACGAGATGAAGGAGACGTCGACGGTGGCGAGGTCCGGCCGAAACGGCAGGTCATCCGGTGAGACGGCGCGGGCGTTGAGGCGCTCGATCACGGTCACGCGCGGATCCTCGCGCATCCGCAGGTCGATCTGGCCGTAGGCGACGTCGAGGGCGACGACATGCGCGGCGCCTCGCTGCAGCAGGCAGTCGGTGAAGCCGCCGGTGGAGGCGCCGACGTCGAGGCACTCGCGCCCGCTCACGTCGATGCCGAGCGCCGAGATCGCGTTGTCGAGCTTGATCCCGCCGCGCGAGACGAAGCGCGGCGCCTGCTCGAATCGAAAGTCGGCATCGGGATCGACGAGCTGGCTCGGCCGCAGTGCGACCGGCCCATCCTTGCCGACCCGCACTTCGCCTGCGCGCACGGCGCCGGCGGCTGCCGAGCGCGACGGAAACAGCCCCCGATCCGCCAGAACGGCGTCTATTCGCCCTTTTGCGCCCGCCGTCGCCACGCACGAACGGTACAGCCGCTCGAACGAGCGTCCATAGAAAACCCTTGCCAGACGTTTAGCGACACCTTAGAATTGGGTAGAACAATCGCGCCGAGGCCCGAGGAACCCAGTCCCGAGGTCTCTGTGACTCGCCTCACACACAAATCGCACGTATGTTCGTATCTTGGTTCAAGGATTCGCGAGAGAGGAACGATAAGAAGCACTGACAAACTTCCTGGTCGGGCCTGGCGCCGCTCATATGGCAGTTGACTCCCATCGACTCGCCCCGCGGCACATTAGGGCTCACCTACCTCCCACGGATCCACATATATAGAGATACATATCTCTCCTCCCTGTAGTAACCCCAGAAACGCCTCGCCTCCCCGGCGGGGCGTTTTCTGTTGGGTTCAGAAGCCCCAGCGCATCTTGCGCCTCGCCTGCTTCAGGCGACGATGAAACTCATCCATGATCGCTTGGTCCAAAGAGATCGTGAGCGTGAGATCAATTGTCAGCGGGCCGTCACTGTCCTCATGGCCTGCAATGAAGGCTGGTACACGGTCGATTTCACGGACAGCGACGTCTACAAACTCGCGAAACTCCGAAAGTGGCTGATCAGCCATGCTTGGCGCAACTTCTATGGCTGGCCTGAGAACGTCCGGTCCCTCAACGGCACGCAAAGCCGAGGCCCAATCCAGGATTTCCTCGTAAGTCTGAACGATGCGGGTGGCGAAGTGTTCGATCCGGACTGGCTCACCGGGACTACCCGGCGCCCCGAACGCTTCTTCTTGAACCTCCGGGGGAAACACGCGCATCATGGCGTCGGTCAATCCCGCCAAGCGCTTGAACTCGCTGCTTAGGTAACTGGTCGTCTCGCTGACCGACGAAAAGACCACGGGCCTGACGAATGGCGGAACCTCATGGTCTCGCCACTTCATCTCAAGGCTTTCTTTCCCCGTCAGCAGTACCCCGGCAAAGAGCAGATACTCCCAGCCATCGGGACGATGGGCGAGCAGCGAGCGCTTCTCCTCAAGCGTTCTCGGAACTCTTTCCGGAGGACGCGACTCTGGCTCACCCAACGCGTCGCTGATCTCGTCTAGGCGATCCGCAATCTCACTGGCCTGCAAGCCAGGAAACAGATCGCGAACGTCTCGGTGACGCTGAAGTGCCCCTGCGAGGAAGGCTGGCCCTTTCCAGGCGATGTCTATTCCTGCGGCCGCACCAAACTCGACCGCCTCCCGTCCAATCGACTCAGGCATTGGGTAGTTGCTCAGGAAGGTCCAGCGTTCGACCTCCCACAAGCCTTGTTCCTTAAGCGTTTTGGCCTTGCCAAGGTCTCCGAGCATCTTGCGTCGTATAGCCGCATCAATTCCCTTGTTCTGCGCCCGCTTGAAGCAATGCAGAGCAAAAACCCGCTTCTCAGACTTGAGGTAGCCATCGTTTCCATGGTCAGCTCGGTCGTCGTCAATGGGCAAAAAGTCATCGCCGTGTTCAGCCGCGAGGACTGCGTTGCATAGCCTCGTGAACTCCTGAGGAGTCGTAATCAGCTCGATTTGGGCTTCCAGGTTCATCGATCGGCCGCGCAGCCAAACGCTCGGCAATCTAGGAGGCGTGCAGACGGCGGTGGGCGATCTCGTAGACCGTGAAGGCGTTTGAGTTGGCAGGGTGATGGCGAGCGCCGAAGGCGGCAAAGACCAAGACTGATCTACCCTTCTGCTGCTCGATGCGGAAGACCATCCCGAACTTTCCATTTGGGGGTGGGAGCCGGAGCTTCACGCAGTGCCGGAGTTGAGTTCCATCCGGTCCCTCCTCGTCGCAGGCAAGGAGGCTTCCAACCGGGACCCCTTCTTTCTCGAACTCCTTGCGGGCCCCTACCGCCACTTCTCTTCCGGCATCGCTGGCACGTCGTAGGTCCTCAGCAAAGGCACCGTCATCGAACAGCGCAGGCCCTCGGCCCCGCCCCTTGTCACTCATTGACTACCCCTCGCCGTCGGGGGGCTGAACCGGACCGTATTCGGCTTCAAAGTCGGCCAGCGTCCCCGGCTCGGTGCCGAGGCGCTTTCGGATCGCGTCGAAGGAGGTATCCGGCACCAGAGTGAGCGACCCGTCGGGGCGCTCCTCGGTGACGACATACTCGCCGGCGCGATCGCCGCTGAGCCTGACGTGGGCGAACTCCATGTCAAGAATTTTCGCAGACGGGTCGCCCGACGAGAAATGTCTGGCGAGATTTGCGCTTGAGATTGCATGGACCGCCAATCTAAGGTCAGCGCGGTTGACCTCTCGACGGCGTCCAACACGGCGCCGCGAAGCGCTTTCCATGCGCCAGTGATGCGCCAGTCCGACATCAGAACTACCGGACGCAATCGGAGATAACCAGACTCGAATTCCGCATCAGCAAGCGGAACCTCGCTCGCTGCCTGCCGACTCGCAGTCCTCTCCTCCCTGTAGTACGCCAGAAACGCCTCGCCTCCCCGGCAGGCGTTTTCTGTTGGAGAGGGTTCGGGGAGCCTCAGTGACCGGGGCCGGTCTCACACCCATGCGAGCGCCCGACGCCCGGGCCGCCATCGCACAGGTCATGGCCGGACTCGCCGTAGAGCTGATCGGCGCCAGGCCCCCCGTAGAGGCGATCGTCGCCGGGCCCCCCGTGGCAGCCGTCCTCGCCGGGGCCCATGTAGCAGACGTCGTCGCCGGGCCTGCCCTGACGGGGATCGTCGGGTTTGGGCGAGAAATCGCCCCAACAGCCATCGCTGCCGGCCCCATGCCGACAGTAGTCGTCGCCCCCGTCGCCGACGCAATCGCTGTTCTTCTGGCCGGTGATGCAGATGTCGCTGCCGCCGCCGCCATAGCAGCGGTTGCGTTTGCTGCCTTCCGAGTAGCAGGTGTCGACCTCACCGTTGCCGATCAGTTTGTCCGAGCCCGCGCCCAGGTGAGCGGTGAGGGGGATCGGAAGCGGATCGAGGACTTCGACCTTGTCGTCTTCGGGGCCCATGTCGACTTCGATCCTGCCGACTCCCGCGAGCGGGCAGAGGAGGGCGTGCCGGCTATCGGTGCAGCCGGCCTGGCCGCTGCGATTCAGGTAGCCCGCGACGACGATCGCGTCGCCGTTGACGGTGAGGCGCAGGTGCGAGCTCGAAGCGGGGCCGTGGATGACGATCTCGCCTTCCGAGGAGGCGGAGCTGGGACCGAGCAACAGCGCCGACGCGGCGAGAGCGATGGCTGCCCATCGCCACTTTGCCCGTGGTCGCGATCGCGTGTGAGTCGCTCCGGTCGCCATCGTCCTTCCGTGTACCCCCGGAAGGAAGCGCCTGGCCGAGAATTCGAGTCAGGCGTCGAAGAGCCGTCCAGAGGAGATCTTCTCGGCCATCGCGGCGGATTCGTCGCGGTAGGCGCTGCCGTCCTCGAACTCGATCACCGGGTATTTGCGCTGGCCCGAGAGATTGTCGAGATCGTCGCGCTTGCCGCGGCGCAGCGGGCCCTTGACGACCTCGTACTCGATGCCCTGCTCGTCGAGCGCCTTCTGCACGCGCCAGCAGGGGTGGGCGTCGATCTTGACCCACATCGTCGAGCAGCGGTGGAGCTTGACGGCCATCGAGGCACCCTACCCGGCAGCGGCGGCGCGACAACCTCCCTGGAGACCGGTGAGTACATCGACACCCCGGCGAGCCTGCGCTTCGCCGCCATGTCCGCGGAGTGGGACGGCTGAGATCCCGCCCGGGAAGCAACCCCGCAACCGGCGCCGCGCTGCCGGTTGCGGGCATAGGTCCGCCTGCCCAACGGACCCTGCATATCCACAGATACGCGCCTCCTCTCCCTGTAGTAACCCCAGAAACCTTCCGCGATTTGGGAAAGAATCCAGCGGCACCAAGGAGGCCGCGGGGAGGCTAGCCGATCGAGCGCTTTGACGCAAGCGCAGGTTGAGATTCAGTGAAGGAGGAGGCCGACTCAGCGCAGCGCGGGCTCGCCAGAGCGCAGCGCCGCCAGCACCCGGTCGGCCACCGATTCGCCGGTGAGACCGACCTCCTCCCGCAGCAGCGCCGGCTTGCCGTGGGTGACGTAGCGATCGGGCAGTCCGATCCGCATCACCCGGGCCCGATCGGCGGGACGGTCGGCGAAGGAGTCCTCGAGGTGCTCGAGCACGCCGGAGCCGAAGCCCCCGGCGAGCACGTTCTCCTCGATCGTCACTACCAGGTCGTGCCCCAGCGCCAGCCGCTCGAGCAGCTCCGCGTCGAGCGGCTTGGCGAAGCGCGCGTCGGCGACGGTCGGCCGCAGGTCGTGCGCGGCGAGGATCTCGGCCGCCTGCTGGGCAACCGCGACGCCATACCCGTAGCCGAGCAGCGCCACGCGCTCGCCGCTCGCCAGCAGCTCGCCGCTGCCGATCGGGATCTCCACGCCCGCGGCGGGCAACTCGACCCCCTCGGCTGCGCCGCGCGGGTAGCGCAGGGCCGCCGGGCCGTCGTGGGCGATCGCGGTGCGCAGCATGTGGACCAGCATCGCCTCGTCGCGCGGCGCCATCACCACCACGTTGGGCAGGGCCCGGAAGTAGGAGACGTCGAAGGCGCCGTGGTGGGTCGGCCCGTCGTCGCCGACGAGGCCCGCCCGATCCATCGCGAAGGTGACGTCGAGCTCCTGCAGGCAGACGTCGTGGATGATCTGGTCGTAGGCGCGCTGGAGGAAGGTCGAGTAGATCGCACAGACCGGCTTAGCTCCCTGCAGCGCCAGACCGGAGGCCAGCAGGACGGCGTTCTGCTCGGCGATGCCGACGTCGTAGTACTGGCCCGGAGCCTCGTCGGCGAGCTTCTGCAGCCCGGTCCCCCCCGCCATCGCCGCGGTGATCCCGACCACGCGCTCGTCGCCTTCGGCCTCGGCGACGATCGCGTCGGCGAAGACCTGGGTGTACTGCGGTGGCGCGCTCGGCGGCGGCGGCTTCTCGAGCCGCTCGGGCGCGATCGCCTCCGGCGAGTCGGACTCCTTGACCGGGACGGGCTTCGGCGTCGGGGCGCCGTTGACGATGCTCTTGGGCTTCGCCGCGTGCCACTTCTCCATCCCCTCCAGGCCGCCCTCCTCGGCCGGGGCGAAGCCCTTGCCCTTGACCGTGTGGATGTGGACGACGACCGGGCGGTCGGCGTCGAAAGCCTCGCGCAGGGCGTCGCGCAGGGCGTGCACGTCGTGCCCGTCGATCACGCCCATGTAGGCGAGGTCGAGCTCCTCGAAGAAGAGGCCCGGTGCCCAGTAGGCCTTGACCGCCGACTTGATCTCCGGCCCCAGCCGTTCGATCCGCCTGCCCAGGCCCAGCGGCAGCCTGGTCAGCTGGTTCTCCACCCCCTCGCGCGCGTGGTAGAAGCGCGGGTTGAGGCGGACCCTGTTGAAGTAGCGCGAGAGCGCGCCGACGTTGGGCGAGATCGACATGCCGTTGTCGTTGAGCACGATCACGACCGGCGTCTGCAGGCCGCCCGCGGCGTGCAGGGCCTCATAAGCGACGCCGCCGGTCAGGGCGCCGTCGCCGATCACCGCCGCGACCCGGCCGTCCTCGCCGATCCCCTTGCGCATCGCCTCCTTCAACCCGACCGCGTAGCCGATCGAGGTCGAGGCGTGGCCGGCGCCCATGATGTCGTGCTCGGACTCGAAGATCGAGCAGAAGGGCGCCAGGCCCTCGTACTGGCGGATCGTCGGCAGCGCGTCGCGGCGCCCGGTGAGGATCTTGTGCGGGTAGGCCTGGTGACCGACGTCCCAGAGGACCTTGTCGCGGGGGGAGTCCATCAGGCTGTGCAGGGCCACCGCGAGCTCGCAGGTGCCGAGGTTGGCGCCGAAATGACCGCCGATCTCGCCGATCGTGTCGATGATGTATGTGCGCATCTCCTGCGCGACCTGCTGCAGCTGCCCGTCGTCGAGCTCGTGCAGGTCGGCCGGGGACTCGATCCCGGCGAGGAGGTTCTCTGGCTCGTCGCTCATTCGTTCCTGGTGAAGATGTAGTCGGCGATCCCTCTCAGGTCGCCCGTCTCGCCGCCGGCCTCCGCCAGCGCCGCCGTCGCCTTGGCGTGCGACTCGGCCGCCAGCTCGCGCGCCCGCTCCAGGCCGAAGAGGCTGACGTAGGTGAGTTTGCCATGTCGCTCGTCGCTTCCTCGAGGCTTGCCGAGCTGCTCGTCGCTTCCGGTCACGTCGAGGATGTCGTCAACGATCTGAAAGAGCACGCCGAGCTCCTCGGCGAAGCGTCGGTAGGGGATTGTCTCAGGTTCCCCCACTTCCTCGAGGATCAGGACGACGCCGAGGGCCGCGGCGATCAGGCGACCGGTCTTGAGCCCGTGCAGCTCGCGCAGAGCCCCGGCGTCCCCCGCCCCGCCGGCGACGTCGACGTACTGGCCGCCGACCATGCCGTCGACCCCGGTCGCGGCCGCCAGCTCGGCGAGCGCGGCGAGCACGCGGCCGGGCTCGCCCGGCTGCTCGCAGAAGAGTCGGATCGCCTCGGCGAAGAGGCCGTCGCCGGAGAGGATCGCCACGTCCTCCCCGAACTCGACGTGCGCCGTCGGCTTGCCGCGGCGCAGCTCGTCGTCGTCCATCGCCGGCAGGTCGTCGTGGATCAGCGAGTAGGTGTGGATCAGCTCCAGCGCCGCTGCGACGCTCAGGTAACGCTCGGGCGGGGCGCCGAGCGCCCGAGCCGTCGCAAGCGCTAGCACCGGGCGGACGCGCTTGCCGCCTGCCAGCAGCGAGTAGCGCATCGCCCGCTCGAGGCCGGCGGTTGCCGGCTGCGCGGCAAAGCGCAGCCGCTCGAGCTCGGCGTCGACCAGCGCGCGCAGGTCCTCGGGGTAGTCGGGCACTAACCGCCGTCCGACTCGCGGATGCGGCGATTCGCCTCCTCCACCGCCTCGGTGGAGAGCTCGGCGGCCTCGCGCGCCAGCTCGGCGGCGCGCTCGTCGCTCGCCTCGGCGCCCTCGAGCTCGGCGGCGATCGCCTGCAGCCTGGTCGAGATCTCGCGCAGGCGCGCCTCCTCGCTCACCTCAACCGACCTCCTGGCGCTCGCGCACGATCGCGCCGAGGATGCCGTTGACGAAGCCGGGCGCATCGGCGCCGCAGTACTCCTTGGCGATCTCAACCGCCTCGTCGATCGCGACCTCGTCGGGCACGTCGTCGCTGTGCTCGATCTCGTACAGCGCCACCCGCATCACGTTCAGCTCCAGGGGCGCGATCCGCTTCAGCTCCCAGCCGCGGGCGTGGGCGGCGATCGCCTCGTCGAGCTCGGCTCTGTGTGCGTCGACAGCCTCGGCGAGCTCGCGGGTGAACGGCCGCGCCTCGGCGAGCAGCTCCCCGAGCGGGTGCCCGGTGACGTCGCGCTGGTAGCAGGCGAAGACGGCGTCGCGGCGCTGGTCGGATCGGCGCATCGGCCTATTCTCGCGCTTCGGGCGGCCGGTGAGGTTACGCGCGCGAGATGTATTCGCCGCTGCGGGTGTCGACCCGGATCGTCTCACCCTCGTCGATGAAGAGCGGCACGTTGACCACGACCCCGGACTCGAGCGTGGCCGGCTTGCTGCCGCCGCCGGACGCCGTGTCCCCCTTGACGCCGGGATCGGTCTGGGTGACCTTCATCTCGATCGCGCTGGCGACCTGGACGTCGCTCGGCTGCTCGTCGACGAAGAGCACGTCGACCTCGTCGTTCGGCAGGACCCATCGCATCGTCTCACCGACCACGTCGCTGGGAATCTCGATCTGCTCGTAGTCCTGGCTGTCCATGAAGACGGCCGCCTCGCCGGAGTCGTAGAGGTACTGCATCTTGCGCGACTCGGTGTGGACCGGCCGGAACTTCTCCCCCGCCCTGAACGTCTTGTCCTGCACCGAGCCGTCCTCGATCTTGCGCAGCTTCGTCCGCACGAAAGCCCCGCCCTTGCCCGGCTTGACGTGCTGGAACTCGAGGATCTTGAAGATCGAGCCGTCGATTTCGATGTGGCTGCCGTTCTTGAACTGGTTGGTGCTGATCACGGCGGCGAATCCTAGCTGCGGCGAGCCGCGGGGTGGCAGCGGCTAACCTAGGTGGAGCCAGGGAGATGAAGGGAACGCTGGGGACACTTGCCGCGATCGCGCTCGTGACGCTTGCCGTCGCGCCCTCGGCGCATGGCGAAGAACAGACTCGCGAAACCTACAAAGCCCAGGTCGAGCCGATCTGCATGGCGAACCGCAAGGCCAACGAAAAGATCATGTCCGGCGCCCGCGAACGGATCAACGAGGACAAGCTGAAGCCGGTGGGAAAGCAGTTCTTCCGTCTCTCGGAATCGTTCGGCAAGCTGGTTCAGCAGCTGGGGAAGGTGCCGGCGCCGAGCACCGACGGCCACCGGATCGAACGATGGCTGGAAATCATGCGGCAGCTGAAGGTGCGACTGCGCCTGGTCGGCAAGTACTACGCCGGGGGCGACAAGATCAAAGGCAACCACGAGGGCGTCCTCGCCGAACGCAGCGCGATCTCTGCCAACAACACGACGATCGTCCTCCACTTCCACTACTGCCGCTTCGGCAACTTCGAACGCAGCAGCTGAGCCCCTCGCGGCGGCGGTCAGTCTTCGGATTCGGCGGCGGTGCTGGTGGTGAGGCCCGAGGCGGCGCCGCCGGAGAGCACCCGCCGCACGAGGCGCGGGGCGAGGATGCGCGCCATCGCAGCCAGGGCGTAGGGACGCGGGACGTAGCGCTCGGCGCGCCCGCGCAGACCGCATTCGACGATCGCCTCGGCGACCTTCTCCGGCTTCGAGACGGTCCAGCGCGTGAGCGCGCGCTCGCGCAGCTCGGTCGCCGGAAAACCCTCGGTGGCGATGAAGCCAGGCAGCACGAGGCCGACGTGGACGCCGTGGGGGCGCTCCTCGGCATAGAGCGCATCGGTCCACCCGATCAGGGCGAACTTGCTCGCCGAGTAGGCGCCGGTCCGCGCCCGCGCGACGCGCCCGGCCGTGCTGGCGACATTGACGATCGCGCTCGGCGTCGAGGCCCGCAGCGCCGGCAGGAGCGCCTCGGTGAGGCGCAGCACGGCGTCGAAGTTGAGCTCCATGTGGCGGTGGACGTTGGCGTAGCCGGCATCGCCAAAGGCGCCGCGCCAGGAGGCGCCCGCGTTGTTGACCAGCAGCGCGAGGCGATCGCCGTGCTGCTCTGCGAGGTGGGAGCGGATCCGTGCGGGCGCGGCGGCGTCGGTCAGGTCGGCGACCACCCAGGTCGCCCGGCAGGGCAGCACGGCGGCC
This sequence comes from Solirubrobacterales bacterium, assembly GCA_035712345.1. GTDB lineage: Bacteria > Actinomycetota > Thermoleophilia > Solirubrobacterales > 70-9 > VRUE01. The sequence continues at coordinate 166,873 of DASTAY010000035.1, read as the reverse complement.
AATGCGCGCAGGCGCTCCTCGCGGCGGGCGACGAGGATCAGCTCCGCCCCCGGCTCGCGCGCGAGCCGCTTCGCGGCCGCCTCGCCGATGCCGCTGGAGGCGCCGGTGACCAGCATCGCCCGCGTCGCATCGCTCATCCTCGGAAAACTATTCGAAACCCCTGATTGCGGACGTCTGTTCGACCCGACATACTGCTGCCTTCGCATGGCTGAGATTCCCGCGCTGCTAGACGAGCTGCTCCGCGTCCCCGCCCCCTCCGGCCACGAGGCGCCCGCCGCCGCGGTCTGGCGCGAGGAGGCCTCCTTCGCAGAGCTGTCCGCCGACGGGCTCGGCTCCTCGATCGCCCGCGTCGGCGAGGCGGGGCCACTGCTCGCCGTCGTCGGCCACATCGACGAGATCGGGCTCGCCATCACCCATATCGACGAGAAGGGCTTTCTCTGGTTCGCCCCGATCGGCGGCTGGGACCCCCAGATCCTGGTCGGCCAGCGGATCGAGGTGCGGGGCCGTGGAGGCCTGGTGCCCGGCGTCGTCGGCCGCAAGCCGATCCATCTGCTCGACGGCGACCAGCGCAAGAAGGTGGTCGAGCTGAAGGGGATGCACATCGACGTCGGCGCCACCGACCGTGACGAGGCGGCTGAGCTGGTCCGCGTCGGCGACCCGGTGACGATCGCCGGCGAGCCGCAGCGACTCGCCGGCGACCGGCTCGTCTCGCGGGCGATGGACAACCGCCTCGGCGCCTACGTCGCCCTCGAGGCCTTGCGTCGCTGCCACGAGCGCGGCTCGCTGTGCGGCAGCTTCGCCGCCGTCGCCGCCGTCCAGGAGGAGATCGGCCTCTTCGGCGCCCGCACCGCCGCCTTCGAGGTGCGTCCCGACCTCGCCATCGCGGTCGACGTCACCCATGCCACCGACGCGCCGGGAATCGACGAGAAGGAGGTGGGCAGCCATCCGCTGGGCTCGGGACCGGCCATCGGACGCGGCTCGACCCTCTCGCCGAAGGTCTTCGAGCTGCTGGTCGAGACCGCGGAGGAAGAGGGAATCGAGTACTCGATCAGCGCCAGCGGGCGCGGCACGAGCACCGATGCCGACGCGATCCAGATCTCCCGCTCCGGCATCCCCACCGGCCTCGTCTCGATCCCGCTGCGCTACATGCACTCGCCGGTCGAGCTGGTCGACCTCGGCGACCTCGAGGCCACGGTCGAGCTGATCGCCGCTTTTGCGGCGCGGCTCGACGGCGGCGTGGACCTCAGCCGCTGAGTCGAGGTCAGTTGGCGCTGACCATGACGCGGTCGCGGCCGGCCGCCTTGGCCGAGTAGAGCGCTGCGTCGGCGAGGCCGACCAGCTCCTCGGTGTCGATCGGCCCCGGCCGGGAGACGGCGACGCCGACGCTGATCGTGACCCGCACCCCGGCAGGGCGTCGTTCGCTCACCGCGCGGCGCAGGCGCTCGGCAACCCCGGACGCATCGGTTTCTGTCGCTCCGGGCAGGACGACGAGGATCTCCTCGCCGCCGACGCGGTAGATCGAGTCGCCGGAGCGCAGCGCGGCGCGCATCGTCTGCGCGACGTCCTGCAGCACGGCGTCCCCGGCCGCGTGGCCGAGCTGGTCGTTGACCCGCTTGAAGTTGTCGAGGTCGCAGAGCAACAGGGCGTGGGGCCGTCCGCCTGCGGCGCCGGCGGGCTGACCGTCGAGTTCGCCGAGCCGTTGGTCGAGCGCGTTGCGGTTGAGGAGGCCGGTGAGCGGGTCGAGCGTCGAACGGCGCCGGTGGGCACGGTCGGACTCGACCAGTGCGCCCGAGAGGATCACGACGCTGAGCACGAGGGCGATCGCCGCGATCAGGTCCTGGCGGTGGACGGATGCGGTGGCCGGATCGAGGCCGACGGTCCCGATCAGCATCAGCGCGACGATGTACGCGGCGCCGAGCGCGATCCCACGCGGCTCGAAGCGAGCTCCGAGCGTCACCGCCGGCAGCGCGAACCACATCAGCACCGGGCTCGCCGCGCCGCCGGTGACGGCGACCGCGTCGAGCAGCAGCAGGGGCAGGATCCCCCAGGCCGTCGCGACCCAGAGCGCGGGATGGTCGCTGGTCCGCATGAAGCTGTCGGCGACCGCGAAGCCGACGAGGCCGGCGAGCAAGGGAGCGATCCACCACCAACCGATTTCGCCCCCGACCGCGGTCAGCGCCAGCGCCAGGATCGCGAAGCAGCCAATGCGATAAGGGCGCAGCCGCACCTCCATGTCGAGCAGGCGCTCACGGCGCGCGTCGTCGCGGATCGCCGCCAGCGAGGCGGCGGTCGGCCGGTGCATTTCCGCGCTCAACATCACCGGCCCCGCATCGACCTGCTGCGGCGCGCACTTAGCAATGCACCTATTCGACCAGTTGGAGCTCCTTGGGCAACGAGCTGAGGTTGCGGCAGCCGTCCTCCGTGACGAGGACCAGATCCTCGATCCGCACGCCCAGCTCGCCCGGCAGATAGACGCCCGGCTCGATCGTCACCACCTCGCCCGCGGCGAGCACGTCCTCTGAGCGCGGCGAGACCCGTGGCGCCTCGTGGACCTCCAGGCCGACGCCGTGGCCGAGGCCGTGGCCGAACCGGTCGCCGTAGCCGGCGGCGGCGATCCCCTCGCGTGCGACTCCGTCCAGCGCCTCGCCGCCGATGCCGGCGGCGACCGCGTCGAGTGCCGCCGCCTGCGCGGCGAGCACGGTCCCATAGACCTCACGGGCGCGCTCGCCCGGCTCGCCGACCGCGTAGGTGCGGGTCCCGTCCGAGCAGTAGCCGTCGAGCTTGGCCCCCATGTCGAAGACGACCAGCTCCCCCTCCCCGATCGTGCGCTCGCCGGGCTCCGCATGCGGCAGCGCCCCGTTGGGGCCGGCGGCGACGATCGCCGGGAAGGACGGCTCGCCGCCGAGCTCGCGGATGCGGGCTTCGGCGCCGCTGGCCACATCGCGCTCGCTGCGGCCGCCGAGGCCACGCTCGAGGCTCCAGCGCCAGACCTCGTCAGCGAGCTCGGAGGCGGCCTCGATCGCGGCGAGCTCCTCGGCGTCCTTGACCCTGCGCAGCGCCTCGACCGCGCCCCCCGCGGCAACCGGCTCCACTCCCTCGGCGAGCTTGCCGCGCAGACGCTCCAGCAGGCGAACCGAGACGTGATCGTCCTCGAAGCCGAAGCGGCCGGAGAGATGGGCGGCGATGCCACCGAGCCAGTCGTCGGTGACGGTGATCGTCTCCCACCCCTCGACCTCCGCCGCGGCCCGCTCGGTATAGCGGAAGTCCGTGAGAAAGAGGCGGAGGTCCGATCCGCAGATACAAGCCCCATTGGTGCCGGTGAATCCGGTCAGGTAGCGGACGTTGACCAGCTCGGTGACGAGCATCATGTCGAGCTCGCGCGCGGGCAGCGAAGCCGCGAGGCGCTCGCCGCGACCGCTCATGCGCCGCCGGAGACGTCGAGCTCGCGGGCCAACCTGGCGAGCGCGTCGCGGTAGCCGTCCGGGCCCTTGCCCGAAACCTTCTCCAGCACGAGGCCGTCGAAGACCGACAGCCGGCGCCAGTCCTGGCGCGACTCGACGTCGGAGAGGTGGACCTCGACCGCCGGCAGGCCAGTCAGCTCGAGCGCGTCTGCGATCGCGCGGCTGTAGTGGGTCCAGGCGCCGGCGTTGATCACGATCGCGTCCGCCAGCTCTGGCGCGCGGTGCAGGTATTCGGCGAACTCGCCCTCGGAGTTGGTCTGGAAGAAGATCGCTTCGAGCCCGAGCTCGCGGGCGACAGCCTGGATCCGCATCTCCAGCTCCCTCAACGAGAGCCCCCCGTATACATCGGGATCGCGGCGCTCCAGCATGTCGAAGTTGACCCCGTGCAGGACGGCGACTCGGTTGTGGGCGGAGGTCATCTCTCGTACAGCTCCTCGACGGCGAGCCTGACCTTAGCCGGATCGAGCATCTGCCCCACGCGCGGCGCCCCCGGCTCGGCGAGCAGGACGAATCCGACCCCGGCGGCGGTGCGCTTCTTGTCGCGCTGCAGGGCCGCGAGGATGCCGTCGGCGTCGACCGCCGGGTCCAACCCCGTCGGCAACCCATGACGCCCCAACAGCTCGACGACCTCTTCGCGCAGATGCGGCGCCTCGGAGAGCCGCAGCGCCGCCAGCAGCCCCAGCCCGACCGCCTCGCCGTGGCGGTAGCGTGCATAGCCGCTCGCCGCCTCGATCGCGTGGCCGACCGTGTGGCCGAGGTTGAGGGTGTGCCGCAGCCCCGCGTCGCGCTCGTCGGCCGCGACGACCTCGCACTTGAAGCGGGCGCAGGCGAAGACGACGTCGTCCAGCCCGGCCGGCTCGAGCGACTCGATCGAACGCACCCGCTCCCAGAGCGCGCCCCCCGCCAGCAGCCCCGTCTTCAGCGCCTCGACGAAGCCCGCCGCGAGCTCCTCCGCGGGCAGGGTCGCCAGCGTCCCGGTATCGGCGATCACCGCGGCGGGCAGGTGGTAGGCGCCGGCGTAGTTCTTGCCCTCGGGCAGGTCGACGCCGGTCTTGCCGCCATAGGCGGAGTCGACTTGCGCGACCAGCGTGGTCGGGACCTGGACGACCGGGACGCCGCGCTGGTAGGTGTGAGCGCAGAACCCGGCCAGGTCGCCGACGACTCCCCCGCCGAGCGCGGCGACGTGATCTTCGCGGCTCATCCCGGCCCGGGCAAGCTCGCGCAGGACCCGCTCGGCCTCGGCCATCGTCTTCGCCTCCTCCCCGGGCGGGATCTCGACCAGGGCCTCGAGCGGCTGCAACCGGCTTGCGTAGAGCGGCCCGACCGCCGCGTCGCTGACGCCGAAGCGGCGCCCCTCCAGCGGCCACCACCCGCTGCCGAGCAGGCCCGGGCCGACGACGATCGGATACTCGCCGGAGGCGCTTGCGGCCCACAGCAACTTGGTTCCCGACGGCAGGTCGGCGAGGGCGCGCAGGGCCGGCAGCGCCCTCTCCACCGCATCGAGCGGCGAGGGCATTACGACGACGTCGGCCAGCGACTCATATAGCGATATCCGCTCCTCCAGCAAGGCCTCGAAATCGGCGCCGTCGCGCGCCAGCGGCCGGCCCGCCCCCTCGACGCGGCGCCACGCGACGTCGGGGTCGACCTGCAGCCAGACCACCGTGTGGCGGGCGAGGGCGTCGCGAACCGCGGGCGAGAGCACGCTGCCGCCGCCGAGCGCGATCGCCCCCCCTTCGGCTCTTTCGAGCAGCTCCGTCGCCAGAGCCTCCTCGTGGCGGCGGAACTCCTCCTCCCCGTTGGCGGCGAAGAACTCGTCGATCGTCGTGCCGAGCCGGCGTTCCAGCAGGGTGTCGGTGTCGACCGCGTCCACCCCCGCATCGCGCGCCGCGGCGGCCGCGGCGGTCGACTTACCGGCTCCCATGAAGCCGATGAAGACGATCGCGGGACGGTTCACGGGCTCACCCGCGGAAGTCGATGCGGCGCTTGTATGCGTCGAGGGCGGCGAGCACGTCGTCGATGTGGTCGCCGCCGAGCTTCTCCCGATAGCAGCGCGCCAGGGTCAGGCAGACCATCGCCTCGCCGACCACGGCGGCCGCGGGGACGACGGTCGAGTCGGTGCGCTCGCGCAGCGCCTGGGCCGGCTGCTTGGTCTCGGTGTCGACAGAGCGCAGCGGCTTGGTCAGGGTCGAGATCGGCTTGATCGCCGCCCGCACCGAGAGCGGCTGGCCGTTGGTCATGCCGCCCTCGAGGCCGCCCGCGTGGTTCGTCTCTCGCTGGTAGCCGTGCTTCTCGGACCAGAAGATCTCGTCGTGCGCCTCCGAGCCGGGGCGCCCGGCGACGTCCCAGGCCTCGCCGATCGCAACCCCCTTGACCGACTGGATCGAGGCGACCGCGCCGGCGAGCTGCCCGTCCAGGCGCTCTTCCCAGGAGATGTGGGAGCCGAGGCCGGGGACGAGGCCGAAGACGCGCACCTCGAAGCTGCCGCCGAGGCTCTCGTTGGCCTTGCGCAGGCGGTTGATCTCCTCGACCATCGCCACGCTCGCCTCGGGGTCGAGACAGCGCACCGGGTCCTCGTCGACCGAGGCGAAATCGTCGGGGGTCAGATCGGGCTGCTCCGACGCCCTGACCGAGGCGATCTGGGTGACATGGCTGTAGACGCTCACGCCCAGCGCGCTCAACAGGCCACGGGCGAGCGACCCCGCCGCCACGCGCGCAGCCGTCTCGCGGGCGCTGGCGCGCTCGAGCACGTTGCGGATGTCCCCATGGCCGTACTTCTGGGCGCCGACGAGATCGGCGTGCCCGGGCCGCGGCAGGTGGACCTCGTCTGGCTCGAACCCCTCGACCGGCCAGGGGTTCATCCTCTCCTCCCAGTTGGCGTAGTCGCGGTTGGCGACGAGGACGGCGATCGGGCTGCCCAGGGTGCGCCCGTGGCGCACCCCGGAGCGGATCTCGACCGTGTCGGTCTCGATCTTCATCCGGCCGCCGCGACCGTGGCCGAGCTGGCGCCGGGCCATGTCGCGATCGAGCGCCTCACGGTCGAGCTCCAGCCCGGCGGGCATGCCCTCGACGATCGCCACCAGGCCAGGCCCGTGCGACTCTCCTGCGGTGGTGAATCTGAAGCGCGTGCTCATCGGCGCCAAGGCTATAGGCGGGCGCACGCTCCGGGGCCTATCCCGGCAGGGGTTCCACTTAACTTTTTCGGTGGACCGGGGTTGAGCTGACACCCGCTGCGCTCAACGAAAAAGTACAAGACGTTTCACCCCTACCGGGATAGGCCCTGCTCGAGCGCGGCGCGGCGCATGGTCTCGAGAGGTGCGGGCCTGTCGGTCCAGATTTCGAGCGACAGCGCGCCTTGGCGGACGAGTACCTCGATTCCGCTGACGACGCTCGCTCCGACAAAAGCTGCAATCGTGAGCAACCGGGACGGAGCCGAGCCGTAGACGAGGTCGACGACGGTGTGGTGCTCTTCGAGAGCCTCTACACCGAACGGAAGCTCGACGAAGGGGTCCTCGCCTCGCAAGCCGACGGAAGTCGAGTTGACGATCAGGTCGTAGTTACGAAGGTCGAGACCTTCGATAGGCCTGCCGCCCAACTCCGCGCAGAGGTGCTCGGCGCTCAGCGCCGTGCGGTTCCAAACGTCGACTTTGGCGCCCTCGCGGACCAGCGCCCAGACGACGGCGCGGGCCGCCCCGCCGGCGCCCAGCACCAACGCCCGCTTGCCCGCGGGGGACTCCGGCAGGGCATCGAGCAGCCCCTGCGCGTCGGTGTTGTCGGCGCGGATCTCTCCCGCCGCGAAGCTGAGCGTGTTGGCGGCGCCGATCTCACGCGCGGTCTCCGAGAGCGAGTCGGCCAGCGAGAGCGCCGCGCCCTTGTGCGGCACGGTGACGTTTGCCCCTGCGAACCCCTCCCCCTCCATCGCCCGCGCCCGCCGCTCGAACTCGTCGGGCGCCAGGTCGATCGCCTCGTAGCTCCACTCGCCCGAGAGCCCCAGCTCGGCCAGCGCCGCGTTGTGCATCGCCGGAGAGCGCGAGTGGGCGACGGGGTGGCCGAGGACGGCGAGGCGCCTCATTCTTCCGCGCAGGTATCGGGCGATTCGCCGCCGGCCGCTTCGCGCGCTTCGTTGTAGCGGGCGACGTCGGCTTCGAATTCGGCCGCGGTATCCGAGAAGGCGAGCTTTCCACAGGCGCCGGGCTCGGTCACGTAATAGAGATAACCGACCTTCGCCGGGTGCGCCGCCGCTTCGATCGACGCCAGTCCGGGACTGTCGATCGGGCCCGGCGGCAGGCCCGCGTTGACCCTCGTGTTGTAGGGCGAGTCGACCGCCAGTTCCGATTCGGTCAGCGGCCGGTCGTAGTTGCCGGTGGCGAAGCGGACCGTTGCGTCGATGCCGAGCGGAATCCCTTCGTGCAGGCGGTTGTAGATCACGGCCGCGACGAGCTTGCGCTGGCTTTCGACCCCCGCCTCGCGCTCGATCATCGAGGCGATCGTGACCACGTCGTGCGTGGTCAGGTTCTTCGAGCGGGCGTAGGCCATGTCGACGCCGGCGACTCGGCGCTTGAAGTCTTCGAGCTGCAGCTGGACGAGGTCGGCGACGGGGGCGCCCTTGTCGAGCTCGAAGGTGTCGGGGAAGAGGAAGCCCTCATGGCCCTTGCTGGCCTTCAGGTAGTCGCCCTTCAGCCCGGCTTCGCGAGTGAGCTGGGCGGTCTGCTCGCGGTCATACCCCTCGGGGATCGTCAGCGTGATCGTCTTCGGTTCCGGCGCCGGCGGCGGCGCCGGGTTGTGGAAGTGACGGTAGGCGAGGCCCGCCGCGGCGAGGATCGCCAGCAGCACCACGCCGAGCCCCGCGAACAGCAGGCGGCGGCGCCTTTTCCGCACGCGCTGGGTGGCCCTGCGTCGTTCCCGCCGCAGGGCCGTCGCCTCATCACTCATCCTCGTCGGTGCCCCCGATCGCCGCCTGGCCAGCGAGGTAGGCCTGCAGCAGGTGGGCGGCGGCGAGCGAGTCCGGCGCGGCGCTCGCCCCTTCGCGCTTGCTCGCCTCGGCCATGCGCGTGGTCAACCGCTCGTCGTAGGTCTCGACCGGGACGTCGAGCATCGCTTCCAGTTCGACGCAGAAGCTGCGCGCGAGGGCGGCCTGGGAGCCTTCTTCGCCGCTCAGGTGCAGGGGCAGGCCGACGACGACGCGCTCGACCTCGTGCTTGGCGACCAGATCTACGACGGCGCGTGCCTGCGGCGGTTCGATCGTCGGCAGCGGCGTCGCCAGCGTGCCACTCGGGTCGGAGATCGCGCAGCCGATCCGGGCGGTGCCGTGGTCGAGCGCCAGCACACGCACTAGGACGCCCCCGCTGCGATCGCCCGCCGCGCCGTCTCCAGCGCCTCGGCCAGCTTCGAAGCGTCCTTCCCCCCGGCCTGGGCCATGTCGTCACGCCCTCCGCCTCCGCCGCCCACGACCCCAGCCGCCTCGCGCACCACGCTCGCGGCCGAGACGCCGGCGCCCACCGCACCCTTGGAGACCAGCACGACGAGGCCGACTCGCTCGCCCTCCGCGCCGCCGAGCGCGATCGCAGACTCGCCGCCGAGCTTCGACTGCACCCGGTTGGCCAGCTCGAGCAGCCGCTTCTGGTCGGCGGTCGGCGCCTGCGCGGCGAGGATCCTCAGCTCCCCGACCTGCTCGGCGGCGGCGACGAGACGCTCCGCCTCGTCGCCGAGCATCTGCCTCGCCGCCTGCTTCTCGCCCTCCCCCGCCTCGCGCAGCCGCTCGGCCGCACGCTTCGCGCCGGTCAACGGGTCCTGGGGCGAGCCGAGCAGCTCGCCGACCTCGCGCAGGCGTCGCTCCTCGGCGCGGAACCAGTCGATCGCCGCGGGGCCGGTCAACGCCTCGATCCGCCGCACGTTCGCGGCGCTGGACCCCTCGGAGGAGATCTTGAAGATGCCGACCTCGGCGGTGTTTGGGACGTGGGTCCCGCCGCAGAGCTCACGCGAGACCCCGTCGACCTCGACCACCCGCACCCACTCGCCGTATTTCTCGCCGAAGAGGGCCATCGCGCCGAGGGCTTCGGCCTCGGGGCGCTCCATCTCCAGCCAGCGCACGGGGCGACTCGCCTTGATCCACTCGTTGACCTGATCCTCGATCGCGTCGAGGTCCTCGACGGCGAGCGCCTGCCCGTGGGTGAAGTCGAAGCGCAGCTTGTCGGGGCGCACGGCGGAGCCCGCCTGGCGCACGTGGTCGCCGAGGCGCTCGCGCAGGGCGGCGTGCAGGAGGTGGGTCGCGGTGTGGTTGCGCATCGTCGCGTGACGGCTCTCGTGGTCGACCAGCGCCTCGACCGCGACGCCCGCCTCCACGGCCCCCTCCGCCGGCTCGACCTCGAGCGCCTGGTCTTCCCCCACACGGTAGACGTCGAGCACCCGCGCCTCGCCGCCTGGCCAGCGCAGCAGGCCGGAATCGGCGACCTGTCCGCCCCCCTCGGCGTAGAAGGGGCTCTCCTCGAGCTTGACCAGCGCGCGACCGTCCTCCGCGGAGACGGCCGCCAGGCCGGTGGTCGCACGCAGCGTCTCGTAGCCGACGAAGCGCGTCGGCGGCGCGGCGCCGGCGAAGGCGACAACCCGCTCGTGACGGTCCTCGGACCCGTGCGCGGTGGCAGCGCCGACGCGAGCGCGTCGGCGCTGCTCCTCCATCAGCTCCTCGAAGCCGCCGTCGTCGACGGAGAGGCCCCGGTCGGCGAGCAGCTCCTTGGTCAGGTCGTAGGGAAAGCCGTAGGTGTCGTGCAGCTTGAAGGCGTCGGCGGCGTCGATCCAGGAGGTCTCCGTCCCCTGCGCCTCGGCGATCAGACGCTCGAGCAGCTCGCTGCCCCGATCGAGCGTGCGGCCGAAGCTCTCCTCCTCGTCGTCGACCCAGCGGGCGATCGTCGCCCGCTCGGCGACCAGCTCGGGGTAAGCGCCGCCCATCACCTCGATCGCGCGCTCGGCGAAGCGGCCCAGCCAGGGCGCCTCGAGGCCGAGCGTGCGGCCCTGCTGGATCGCGCGGCGCATGATCCGGCGCAGGATGTAGCCACGGTCCTCGTTGGAGGGGACGACGCCGTCGGCGATCAGGAAGGCGGCGCCGCGCGAGTGGTCGGCGACGATCCGCATCGCCCGCGTCACCGCCCCGCCCTCGTCATAGGAATGGCCGCTGAGCTCCTCGGCGAGGTCGATCGACGGCCGGATCAGGTCGGTCTCGAAGACCGAGGGCACGTCCTGGAGGATCGCCGCCATCCGGTCGAGCCCCATGCCGGTGTCGATGTTGCGCATCGGCAGCTCGGTCAGCTCCCCATCCGGGGAGAGGTCGTAGGTCATGAAGACGTGGTTCCAGAACTCGAGGAAGCGATCGGTGTCGTCGCCCGGGCGCTCGCCGGCGGCGCCGAAGGCCTCGCCGCGGTCGAGGTAGAGCTCCGAGCAGGGGCCGCACGGGCCGCTCGGCCCCGCCTGCCAGAAGTTGTCCTCGCGACCGAGCAGGACGATCCGCTCCTCGGGCATGCCGACGCTCTTCCAGATCTCGATCGCCTCGGTGTCCGGCCCGAGGCCGAGCTCCTCGTCGCCGCCGAAGACCGTCGCCCAGATCTTCTCCGGATCCATGCCGAAACCCTGCGTCGCCAGCTCCCAGCCCCAGGGGATCGACTCGGCCTTGAAGTAGTCGCCGAAGCTCCAGTTGCCGAGCATCTCGAAGAAGGTGAGGTGGCGGGCGGTGTTGCCGACCTCCTCGATGTCGGTCGTGCGGAAGCATTTCTGCACGTCGGCCAGGCGCGGCGCCGGCGGTCGCTCGCGGCCGAGGAAATAGGGCTTGAAGGGCTGCATGCCGGCGGTGGTGAGCAGCACCGAGGGATCGTGGACGGAGGGCACGAGCGAGGCCGAGGACACGATCCGGTGCCCACGCTCGGCGAAGAAATCGAGGAAGGTGTCGCGTATCTCGCTGGCTCTCACCCGATGAAGCCTAAGTGACCGACGGCTGACGTCTGGCGCTTCGCTCCGTTGAAGCGACGATGGATCCCTCCGTAACCTTCAACGGGTGGACCGGCGTCTCGAGAGGGGAGCGGCATGAGTCGCGACGAGCGGCTGGCGCACCGCGCCGCCCAGGGAGACAGGCGGGCCTTCGCCGAGATCTACGAGCGTTACCACCAGGACCTCTATCGCTTCTGCCTGGCGCTGCTCGGCAACCCGCCGGACGCTCAGGACGCCCTGCAGAACACGATGGTCAAGGTGCTGCGCGCCCTGCCCGGCGAGAAGCGCGAGATCAAGCTGAAGCCATGGCTCTACCGGATCGCCCGCAACGAGTCGGTGGAAACGCTGCGCCGGCGCCGCGACGATGCGGAGCTGTCTGCCGAGCAGGGGAGCGAGGCCGGGACCGCCGAGCATGCCGCGACGCGAGAGCGGCTGCGCACCCTGCTCGCCGACCTCGAGCAACTGCCGGAGCGCCAACGAGCGGCGCTGGTGATGCGAGAGCTCTCCGGGCTCGACTTCACCCAGATCGCCGCCGTGTTCGGGACCTCGGCCGCCGTCGCCCGCCAGACGCTCTACGAGGCACGACTCAGCCTGCGCCAGCTGGAGGAGGGACGTGAGATGAGCTGCGCCGACGTGATGAGAACGCTCTCGGACACCGACGGCCGGGTGACCCGGCGACGCGACATCCGCGCCCACCTGCGCAGCTGTTCCGACTGCCGCGCCTTCGGCGAGGAAATCTCCAGCCGGCGCGAGAAGCTGGCCGCGATCGCGCCGCTGCCGCTCGCGGCCTCGGCCGGGTTGCTGCACTCGGTCCTGGGGGCGAACGCGAGCGGCGCGATGGGCGGCGGCCTCGCCGGTCCGCTCGGCGCCGGCGCCGGCAAGGTCGCGGCGACCTCGGCGATCCTCAAATCGGCGGCGACGGTGGCAGTCGTCGCGGCTGTCGGCGTCGGCACGGCCGACCGGACTCACCTGATCCACCTGCCGCTCGACGGCGGTTCTGGCGACGGCGCGGCGCGGCACTCGGCCGCGCACGGTGCGGCACGACGGTCGGGTGCTCCGGGCGCGCCAGCAAGCGCAGCGGACGCCGCGAGGGCAGTCGCTCCGACGGCGGGCAACCATAGGGCCGGCCAAGGGGCCAGGGGCGGCGCGGAACGGAACGACTCGCACGGGGACCCAGGCGGCAGCCAAAGCCAGGGCGTTGCCGGCGGCGCCGGCTCGGCAAGGGGCGAAACGCCCCCGGGCAGCGGCTTCGGCCGCTCGGCCGCCGAACGGGGTGGCGCCCCCGAAAGCACCCCGCCCGCCACCTCGCGCGGCCAGCAGACCTCCGGCGCGCGCAAAGCGCCGCAGGCGACGGACTCGCCGCCAGCCGGGGCTGGGCAAGGTGCCGCCCCGCCGCATGGGCAGAGCCCCTCGCCGCCCTCGCCGCCTGCCGCCGGCGCGACCCAGCCACCCAGACCGGGCGCCCCGGAACCCCCGGAGGCGCCGCCGGCGACCCCCTCGCCGCAGGAACATCCGAGCGGACCCGAAGCCGAAGCGGCCGCCGAAGCCGGAAACCGCCCGTAGCAGGAGTTACGCAACCGTCCATCCGTCCATGCCATGGCGCACTCGGACTGATAGTCCCACCACCTCCCCGTTTCAACCTCATGAGAGTCGGTGCGCGACGACGGCGCCCGCACGGAATCGTCCATCTGAATCAGAAGGAGGTCAGGATGAAGATCAGGATCGCACTCGCAGTTGCAGCGCTTGCGCTGGCAGCGAGCCCGGCGGCGCTCGCGGTCGGCAAGCCGGAAGGGACGCCGCCATACGGCAATGGCCAGGCGAGCGGACATGAAGCCGCGAACGGGCACGAAACCGCCAACGGCCACGGAGTGACCTACACCCCGGGCGAAGGAGGGCCCCCCGGCCCGAAGGCGCCGCTGCCCGAAAAGGCGAAGGCCTACGGCGTCCTTTGCCGTGGCGAAAGCAAGAAGCACGAAAAACACGGGGAAAAGGGAACCGCGTTCTCGCGCTGCGTGACCAACATGGCGCAGGCCGCCGCCCATCAGGGGATGGCGCCCGGCCAGGTCTGCAAGGGCGAAAGCCGCAAGCGCAGCGACGAGGAACAGCAGGCGCATCCGAAGCCGAAGGGCACGCCGTTCTCGCGCTGCGTCCACAACGTCGTGAAGCTGCGTAACCAGGAACGCAAGAAAGAACATGAAGAAGCGCGCGAAGAACGCGAAAAGGAACACGAAGAAACGAGTGCCGGCTAGCGTGTGAAGCCGGGGTTCCTGGGCTGCAGCCCCCCCACCTCGGCCACGGGACCATTACCCGAGGCGATGGTCCCGTGGCCGACGATCGACTCGCCGCTGAGCAGCACCGCCGCCTGGCCCGGCGCGACCGCGTCGAACGGCACGCCGAGCTCGACCTCGAGCTCGGCGTGCGGTCCCGGCCCTACGCCCGGGGCCGACGCCGGGACCGGCGCCGCCCGGTAGCGCAGCTTCACCGCGTCCACCCGGGCGCCGTCGCGGTACATGACGGCGTCGCGGATCCGCACGCGTCGCGTCGCCAGCTCGGCGCGGGTGCCGACGGTGACCGTGTTGGCGGCGGCGTCGATGGCGAGCACGTAGAGCGGCTCGGGCGCGGAGACGCCGATGCCACGTCGCTGGCCGACCGTGAAGTTGTGGTGGCCGCGGTGGCGGCCGAGCCTGCGGCCGGCGCGGTCGAGCAGCGCGCCGTCGCGCTCGCCGAGGCCGGCGTGGCGGCGCAGGAAGCGCCCCTTGCCCTGGCCGGCGAGGAAGCAGAGGTCCTGACTCTCCGGCTTCTTGGCGACCGCCAGGTCGTGGCGGGCGGCGATCTCGCGCACCTCCGGCTTGGTCAAGCCGGTGAGCGGGAAGCGCAGGTGGGAGAGCAGCGCGGGCGGCAGCGCGGCGAGCATGTAGCTCTGGTCCTTGTCGCGGTCCGCCGCGGCGGCGAGCAGCGGCCCACCTGCGTCCTCGACGATCCGCGCGTAGTGGCCGGTGACCAGATGGTCGGCGCCGAGCCTCTCCGCGAGGTCGACCATCGCCGCGATCCGCACCTCGCCGTTGCAGACGATGCACGGGTTCGGCGTGGCGCCGGCGCCGTAGCCGTCGAGGAAGGCGCCGACGACGCGGCGGCGGAACTCCTCCTCGAGGTCGAGCGTCAGGTGCGGGATGTCGAGCGAGTGGGCGACGGCGCGGGCGCCGAGCACCGCCTCGGGCGAGCAGCACGCCTTTGCCCCGTCGGTCTCCGGATCGGCCCAGAGCTTGAGGGTGACCGCGAGCACCTCGGCCCCGCGCTCGCGTTCGAGCAGGGCGGCGACGGCGCTGTCGACGCCGCCCGACATCGCGACCAGCACGCGCCCGGATCGAGTCGACGCCAGCACCTGCGAGGACGCGGCGGCGCTCGCCAGCGCACGGTGCAGGGCGTCGGCGGCGAGCTGCGCAGCGTGCCGCTTGGCCGGCATGAGCCCGCCGAGCGCCTCCTCGACCGCATCCGTCCCGATCCGCGCCGCCGCGATCACCGGCTCGCCGTCGACCATCTCGGCCACGGCCGCGGTAGCCGCCCGCGTCGCCCCGCAACCCTCGGCATCGAAGCTCACGGCGACGATGCGCCCCTCCTCGATCGCGAGCGAGATCCGTGAAAGATCTCCACACGCAGCTCCGCCCGCGGCGCCGGTGAATGCATCGGGCATCGGGGGTCCGACTCGGGATCGATCCCTCAGGTAAGTCTCAAAGATCTCTCTGCTCATCTGATTCCAAAAGTATGAACCTGTCGAGGGAGGGCGCGGTGTGCGACTGGCGAGCGCCATCGCCGACCGAGCCAGGTTCAAAAAAAGGCTCCAACCCGCCGTTGCCGCCCCTGGCTTTGATCCCTTGAAGTAAAGGGTGGGCGCCTCCTCCAGATCCCACAGGACCAAGAGAGATCGGCCCCCGCGCCGTTTGTGTTGGGTCAAACGGTGGGACGGCTCTCGCACGGGCTCGAGCCTTGGCCCAACCGTACCACCGCACGCTCAGTCCATGTTGGAGAGCAGGAACTCGGCCTCGCTCCAGTCCTCCCCGCGTACGCGCAGGGCGATGTCGCCGCGGCCGAAACGGTCCACCGGCCAGTCGGCGGTCAGCACCGCTTCGATCCCCGCCTCCTCGACGGCCTGGTGCCAGGCCCTGGCGGTGCGCAGGTCGCCGAAGTCGCGCACGACCTCCCAGGAGTCGAAGGCCGGGTCGTCGACGTAGACCGGGGTCGCACCGGGCCCGGGGCCCCGGCCTCGAAGCGCGAGCTTGACCCTTGCGAAGAGGCTCATGGGGAAATCGTAGGGCTCAGTGCCCGGCGAGGCCGCGCTTGTGCAGCGCGATGCCGAGCTCCTCGAGCTGCATCTCGCCGACCGGCGCGGGGGCCCCGGTCAGGGCGTCGCCGCCCGAGGCCGTCTTGGGAAAGGCGATCACGTCGCGGATCGAGTCCGCGCCCGCCAGGCGCTGGACGATGCGATCGAGGCCGTAGGCGATGCCGCCGTGCGGCGGGGCCCCGTAGCGCAGCGCCTCGAGCAGGAAGCCGAAGCGCGCCTCCGCTTCCTCCGCATCGATGCCGAGCGCCGCGAAGAGCTGCTGCTGGACGTCGGCGCGGTGGATGCGGATCGAGCCGCCGCCCATCTCCTGTCCGTTCCAGACGAGGTCGTAGGCCAGCGCGCGGGCCTCACCGGGGCTCTCCGGGTCGAAGTCCCCGGCCGGCGCCGTGAAGGGGTGATGCAGCGGGTCCCAGCGCTCGGTATCGCGATTCCACTCGAGCAGCGGCCAATCGACGACCCAGACCAGACGGTGCTCGCCCTCCGGGATCAGGCCGAAGCGCTCGGCCAGGTCCACCCTGAGCTGGCCGAGCACGGCGTTGGCGACCGGCTCGCGATCGGCGACCAGCAGCAGCAGGTCCCCCTCCTCGGCTTCCAGCAGGCGGTTGAGCTCGCTCAGCTCGCCCGCGGAGAGGAACTTCGCGGTCGGCGAGCGCCACCCATCGCCCTCGCGGAAGGCCCAGACGAGGCCCTTCGCGCCGAGCTCCTGCGCGCGGGAGATCAAGCCGTCGAGCTCGGAGCGGGGAAGCTCGCGCCCGCCCGCGTTCAAGCCGCGCACGACGCCGCCCGACTCGATCGCGCCGCGGAAGACCTTGAACTCGGTCTCGGCCAGGGCGTCGCCGAGGTCGACGAGCTCGAGGCCGAAGCGCAGGTCGGGCCGATCGGTGCCGAAGCGACTCATCGCCTCGTCGTAGCCGAGGCGCTCGATCGGCAACCCGATCGTCGGGCCGCCCACGCGTGCGAAGACATGCGCCAGCAGTCGTTCGTTGACCTCGATCACGTCGTCGACGCCGACGAACGACATCTCGATGTCGAGCTGCGTGAAGTCCGGCTGGCGGTCGGCGCGCAGGTCCTCGTCGCGGAAGCAGCGGGCGATCTGGTAGTAGCGCTCGAAGCCGGCCACCATGAGCAGCTGCTTGAACAGCTGCGGCGATTGGGGCAGCGCGTAGAAGGAGCCCCGCTGGAGACGGCTGGGGACGAGGAAGTCCCGTGCCCCCTCGGGGGTCGAGCGCGTCAGCACCGGGGTCTCGACGTCGAGGAAGCCCTCGCCGTTGAGGAACTCGCGCATCGCCGCGGTCACCCGGTGGCGCAGGATCAGCGCCTCGCGCATCGGCTCGCGGCGCAGGTCCAGGTAGCGGTGGCGCAGCCGCGCGTCCTCACCGACCTCGCCCGAGAAGCCCTCGACCTGGAAGGGCGGCGTCTCGGCGTCGGCCAGCAACTCGGCATCGCCCACCGCCAGCTCGAACTCGCCCGTGGGCAGGTCCGCGTTGATCGTCTCCGCAGAGCGGCGGACGACGGCGCCCGCCGCGCTGAGCACGTCCTCGGCGCGCAACCCGTGCGCGAGCTCGAAGGCCTCGCCGGAGGAGTCCGGGTGGAAGACGAGCTGGACTATCCCGGTGCGGTCGCGCAGGTCGATGAAGATCAACCCGCCGTGGTCGCGGCGACGATGCACCCAGCCGGCCACGCGGGCGACCGAGTCGACCCGGTCGCCCAGCACCTGGCCGCACCAGGTGTCTCGAAACTCGTTGGCGCGCAGCGCCGGCGGCTCGCTCATGCGCGCCTTCTCTCGATCTCCGCGACCAACCCGTCGGGTGACACCGACTCCTGCTCCCCGCTCTGCATGTCCCGCAACTCGGCGCCCCCTTCCTCTCCGAGCACAACCACCAGGTCGGCGCCGATCCGGTTTGCGTGCTTGAACTGGCCCTTGATGCTGCGCCCCGCGAGGTCGAGCTCGGCGGACAGGCCGCCTCGCCTCAGCTCCTCGACCAAAGCCACGGCCATCTGGGCGCTCTTCGCCGACCCCGCGGTGTGCGCGACGAAGACCCTCGGCGCCTGCGGCGCCTGCTCGTCCCCGAGGGCGAGCAGGATGCGCTCGATGCCCGTAGCCCAACCGATCGCCGGCGTCGGCGGGCCGCCCAGCTGCTCGATCAGGCCGTCGTAGCGGCCGCCCCCGCCGATCTCGGACTGGGCGGCGAGCCGGTCGCAGACGAAGGAGAAGATCGTGCGCGAGTAGTAGTCGAGGCCGCGGACCAGGGTGGGATCGATCTCATAGGCGACCCCGGAGGCCTCCAGCAGTGCGCGCACCTCGGCGAAGTGATCGGCGTCCTCGCCCCCGAGGCGCTCGACGATCGTCGGCGCGCCGGCCATCACGCCGCGAGTTCCGTCGTCCTCGGCGTCGAAGGCCCGCAGCGGGTTGATCTCGATCCGCTCGCGCACGTCCTTGGAGAGGTCGCCTTCGTGCGCGTACAGATATGCCTTGAGCTCCTCCAGGTATTCGCTGCGGGCCTGCGCCGAGCCGAGGCTGCCGAGCCGCAGCTCGACTCCCGGCACTCCGAGCTCGGCGAACAGGCCCGCAAGCAAGACGATCGCCTCGGCGTCCGCGAGCGGCGAATCGGTGCCGATCGCCTCAACCCCGATCTGGTGGAACTGCCGGTAGCGCCCCGCCTGGGGGCGCTCGTGCCGGAAGAACGGACCGGCGTAGGAGAGCTTCACCGGTTGAGCCAGCTTGTGCATGCCGTGCTCGATGTAGGCGCGGCAGATCGGCGCGGTGCCCTCCGGCCGCAGGGTGATGCTGCGGCCGCCCTTGTCCTCGAAGGTGAACATCTCCTTGCGCACGATGTCGGTCGAGCGGCCGACGCCGCGCTCGAACAGCTCGGTGTCCTCGAAGGCCGGCGTCGCGATCGGCTCGTAGCCGGCACGCGCGCAGACATCGGCTGCCACCGCTTCGATCCGCCGGCGCGCGTGCGCGTCGGCCGGCAGGACGTCGAAGGTCCCCCGCGGGGCCTGGTACTTGCTCGCCATGGTGGCGCGACCTTACCTGCGCGCGACGCTTCTCAGCGGGCCAGTTCGGCGAGAAAGGGGTTGCCGGCGCGCTCCGCGCCGAGTGTGGTGACTTCCATGTGTCCGGGATAGACGCCGGTCTCCGGCGGGTGAGCGTCCAGCAGGGCGCTGATCGAGCGCATCAGGGTCGGCCCGTCCCCACCGGGCAGGTCGACCCTGCCGACCGACCCTTTGAAGAGCACGTCGCCGGAGAACATCGCCTCCTCGCCGCGAACCGAGTAGGTGACGTGGCCGGGACTGTGGCCCGGGGTGAAGATCACGTCGATCGTCAACCCGGCGAGCTCCAAAGTCTCCCCGCCTTTCACGGTCTCGTCGGCCTCGTAGCTGTCGAATGGGCCGATTCCCGGCATCGGGACGTAGGTCATGATGTCGGCGAGAACGGGCCGCTCGAGCTCCGGGCAGTAGACGGGCGCCCCGGTGACGGTCGCAACCGGGGCGACGGCGCCGATGTGGTCGAAGTGACAGTGGGTGATCAGGATCGCCTCGACCTTCACCCCGATCTGCTCGATCGTCGCGAGGATGCGGTCGGCCTCGTCGCCCGGGTCGACGATCAGGCCACGGCCGGAGCCTTCGCGGCGCACGATGAAGCAGTTCTCGGCGATCGGCCCGACCGTGAGCATCTGCACATCGAGGCTCATCCCTTCCCCCGTGCGCGGATTCGAGCACGCTCGCGGCGGCGCCACATCATCGAGTCGATGTAGTAGCCGGCCGGGATGTAGAAGACGAGCATGAAGGCCCCGAGGCCGAACGCGGGCCCCGGCTGCTGTTTGAAGATCAGCAACAGCAGCGCGGTGAAGATCACCGCGGCGACCACACCGCGGAGGGCCGAGCTGCGCCAGGTCGGGGGCGCGTCGACCTTGCCGCCGGCGCTGCGCCCGGCGCGCGCGCGGGCTTTGGCCTCCTCGCGACTACGGGGGCGGCCGCTGCGCCGATTGGGGTCGACCCGACCTCCCTGGGTCCCGCGGTGCTTGCGGCGGCGCTTCTTCTTGGTCTGGGCCACGCGACGGAATCTAAACGATTGATTCCGGCCGGCGGCCGGACGACTAACCGAGACCCGCCAGACGCGCCTCGATCGTTCGCAGCCGTGGGTCGAAATCGCGGATCGGCACGTCCTCGGGGTATCCGACCAGCGCCGCGGCGGGGATCAGCCCGATCAGCTCGGCCTCGACGGGACGAGCGCCCAGAGGCGCGGCGAGCTCGCGCGTGCGCTCGACGACCGTGCCGAGCGGCACCCCCACCGGATCGTGGACGTTGATCGAGACCTGGGCACGGCCGCTGCTCAACAGGAGGCCTATCGCTCGCACGCCCGCCGGCCCCCCTCCCGACTCGCGCAAGCCGGCGGCGACCGCCCGCGCGAGCTCGACGTCGCCGGTATCGAGCTCGACATTGAAGGCGCCGAGCGGCGGGCGGGCGGTGAGGAGGGTCGCCCCGGCGGTCCGGTGCGGCAGCCCCGGGCCGTAGTCGGGCCGCAGCTCACCCGACTCCATGCGCAGCCACAGCTCGGCCAGGCCGCCGTTGCGGAAGTAGGAGCGCTCGACCCGATCGGCGGCCGACGCCAGCTCGCCGTAGAGGAAGACCGGCACGCCGAGCGCCCCGATCTCCGCCGCCACCGCCAGCGCGGCCTCGCGCCCGGCATCGCGATCGAGCGGCGAGGGCCAGACGAGCGGACAGACGTCGAGCGCCCCGACCGCGGGATGGATGCCGGCGTAATCGCTCATGTCGACTGTGCGGACGGCCTCCGCCGCGCCTCGCGCCAGCGCCGCGGACAATGCATCGCCGCCGCCCGCGAGGGTGAGGACGCTGCGCCCGTGGTCGGCGTCCGTGTGACGATCGAGCAGCGCCACGCCATCGCCGAAGGCCAGCTCCAGCTCCCTCATCCGCCTTGCGTCGCCAACCTCGGAGACGTTCGGCACTGCCAGCAGCGGCCGAATTCCGCTCAGACGACCAGCTCTCCGGACCGGAGGATCGCGGCGCCGTCCACCTCCACCGTGGGGTTCAGCATCACGCAGTCGAGATGAACGGGGACCTGGACCGTGCCGCCGATCGCGGCCGAGGCGCCGAAAGCGACGTGCGCCGTGCCGAGGATCTTCTCGTCCTCGAGGATGTTGCCGGTGAGCACGGCGCTTTCGTTGGTGCCGATCCCGAGCTCGGCGACGTTGGTGCCATCGGGGCCGTGTTCGGTCAGCAGGGCCATCAACTGGGCGCCCTCGGCGCCGCTCGCGTCGGTCAGGTGGCCGTCGCGAACGGTGAGACGGACCGGCTCGCCGAGCTTGCCGATCGCGGCGATCGAGCCATCGACGACGAGGGTCCCCTCCGCGGTCCCCTCGACCGGCGCGATGAAGGCCTCGCCGCAGGGGATGTTGCCGAAAGCCCCACGCATGTTGAGGGCGCCGGCGTCGACGGTCGCCGTGCGGTCCTCCAGGCCCAGGCGCAGCTCAGTGCCGCGCTCACAGGTGATCGTCGCCTCCGCGCCGGCGCCGAGCGCCCGGCCCACCGAGGCGCCCCGCCGCCGCAGCAATTTCAGATCGGCGCCCATCACGCGGGCCAGCATGTCCTCGGTGGCGCCGGGCATCGAGGCGATCCGCACCCCGGCCTTGGTCGCTGCCCGACGGGCTTCGGTATGGGAGATCGACTGGATCGTGGGAGCGACGACGATGTCGACCGCGAGCATCGCCGCCGCGACCGCCCGCGGCGGCTCGGCGGCGTGCGAGTCCCGCTCCGAGATGACCGCCAGCGTCGCTTCGCCGCCCTCGCCCTGGGCATGGATCCGCAACAGCGCGCCAAGCTCTTCGGTGATCGGGTTGCAGATCACCAGCATCTCTTCGGAGGGGCTCATGTCCAGGCAATCCCGGATCAGCGTGCCGACCGCCCTATCGAGCGCACTCCCCATCACAACGGACAGGCTAACCGCCTGCCCGGCGACGCAAGCCTAGTCCGCGCGATGCGACGACAAAACGCCGCGACGAATCGTAACCTGCTGCGGATGAGACAGAGTCGGCAAATCACTGGCGGGCGATGAGCACCCTTCGGGCGGTTTACTTCCGCGCTGCCGACGGCAGCGAGCCCGTCTCGGAATTCTTGATTGGGCTCGACCCCAAGCCCCGAACTTCAAGGCCCGGATGGATGCACGCCTCCGAAAACCGCCGCGCGCAGCCGGACGAGACGCACCGTGACACCTTGGCAATTGTTAGCACGACTGCTAACCTGGCAAGCTGGAGGTGAGCGGTGAGCAAGCAGGCCAGCCCAATCGGAAAATCCGTCTCGGACCACGTCAAGGAGTTCCTTGAGGACCCTGAGTTCAGAGTGGAGTATGAGCGTCTTGCTCCTTACGAGGAGCTGGCCCGGATCGTCATCATGCGCCGCGCCTCGCTCGGCCTGACCCAAGCGGAGCTAGCCGCCCGCATGGGCACGACGGCCTCAGCGATCTCCCGGATCGAGAGCGGCCAGCACGTCACCAGCGCCCAGACCCTCAAAAAGCTCGGCGATGCCTTCGGGGGTCGCGCGGTGGTCGGCTTCGAGTTCGGCCCCGCCAAGCACCCCGAGCGCGAATTAGTCGCGCTCTGAGCGTTGCTCATATCCCAGGAAGGGTCTCGGGGACCGTCGGATCGTCTGGCCGGTTCTCGACGCGCCGATATGCCGTTGCCCGGCTTTGCTTGCCCGGAACTTTCTCGACCTCGCCCGCATCGATTAGGCGACGAATGATCCGTCGGACTTGGCACTCGGAGTCAATGCTCGTTACTTCGCGCGCCTTCTGATTGTTGATCTCAGGGTTAGAAGCCAGGTAATCCATGATCACTTCCTCCGGCGAGGCGAGAGCCTCATGGCGCAGAAGAACGAGCACGGAGTTGTCTCGCGGCAAACATCTCGGAGGAAGTTAGGTGCGCGCCGGGTGCGCGGTCCGGGTTTGAGCGGAATCGGGAGGCAGCCGATTCGCCGCATTCGGCTCCAAGCGATGCCGGAGGAGGGACTCGAACCCCCGACACGCGGATTATGATTCCGCTGCTCTAACCAGCTGAGCTACTCCGGCCGGGACGAGGATGCTAGCCGGAAAGAACCGCGCCGGCGCCCGCGTGGCGGAATTCCGCGAGGGTGCGCTCCATCGGCTCGACTTCGGGGGCGACCATCTCGGGCCAGGGCTTCTCGGGGTGCTCGTCGAGGGTCTTATAGCCGTTGCCGGAGATGACCGCGACGACGGTGTCGTCGGGGCCGAGCACGCCCTGGTTGGCGAGCTTGATCGTGGCTGCGATCGTGGTGCCGCCCGCCGGCTCGGTGAGGATTCCCTCGGTCGCGCCGAGCAGGTCCAGCGCCGCGAAGATCTCCGGGTCGCTGGCGGTCGCCGCCGAGCCGCCGCGCGAGGTGACGGCATCGACGACCAGCGGACCGTCCCCCGGGGCGCCGATCGCCAGCGAGTGCGCCGCCGTCTCGGGCCGCTGCGGCTTGATCTCACCCCCACCGTCGAGAACCGCGGCGGCAATCGGGCTGCAACCCGCAGCCTGGGCGACGTGGATCTTGGTCGCCGCCGTCGCGGCCATCCCCACGGTCTCCATCTCCCCCAGTCCCTTGTGCACGCGCGAGGAGAGCGTGCCGCCGGCCGCCGGGATGACGAAATGGTCGGGCGAGACCCAGTCGAGCTGCTCGACCACCTCGAAGGCCATCGTCTTCGCCCCCTCGGCGTAGAACGGGCGCAGGGTGATGTTGGCGAACTGCACGCCGGTCTCCAGCGCCAGCTCGCGACAGGCGCGGTTGGCTTCGTCGTAGTTGCCGTCGAGCTGGATCACGGCGGCGCCGAGCGCCCGGCAGGCACGGGCCTTGCCGCGCTCCATGTTGCTCGGGTAGAAGACATAGGCGGTGACGCCGGCCTTGGCCGCCAGCGAGGAGACCGCGGTGCCGACGTTGCCGGTCGAGACGCAGCCGATCTCGTCCTTGCCCAGCTCGAGCAGGCGGGCGACGGCCATCGAGACGACCCGGTCCTTGTAGGAGAGGCTTGGCCGCTGGGTGCTGTCGTCCTTGAGGTAGAGGTTGCGCAGGCCGAGCTCGGCGCCGAGCCGGTTGGCGTGGATCAGCGGGGTACGGCCGCTGTAGCGGCCGACCTGCGCCTGCGCCCTGGCGTCGACTATCGGCAGCAGCTCCTCGAACCGCCAGATGTTCAGCTCGCGCTCGCCGATCGGCCGCTCGCCGATCCGCTCCTTGGCCAGCTCGTAGTCGTAGTCGACGTCGAGCGTCTGGCCGCAGCCGAGGCACCTGAAGGTGGTATCGAGCAGTGGGAGCCGCAGCTCGCAATCATGGCAGACCAGCTCCGTCGCGCAGGAGCGGGTGCGCTGGTCGGCCGAGAGGCTCATCGCCCCTCAACGCCTCCGGCTAGCGAGGGCAGGCCCCCCGCCTTCGCAAATCTCCTCCGACGCTTTCCGTGCTGACGGCGGATCATGGGCGATGTTGTATAGCAGCTGCGGACATATCGATCAATTATTCCTGGCCATAGGGAGGAAAACGGCCTCTCCTCCAGCAGGAAATCCTACAGAGGCATCCCGGCCGAGGGCGACCAGCAGCTCCTCGGCGATGTGCGGCGCAAAGGGCGAGAGCGTGCGCGCAAGCAGCGCCAGCGCCTCGAGCAGCGCCTCGTAGTCCTCGCGCCCGAGCCGACCCTGGCGCTTGACGACGCGCTTCTCGTAGTCCTTGATCCGCTCCAGCAGGCGGGTCACGTTGCGCACCGCCTTGTGCATCTGCAGTTGCTCGAGGTCGTCGGCGATCCGCTCCAGGCCGCTGTCGCACCATTTTCCCAGCCGCTCGCGGATGAAGGCGGTGTCGGCGGCCGCATCGGCGTCCTCGGGCGCATCGGCGGCGGCCGCGATGCTGTCCTGCGTGTAGTCCCAGAGGCCGCGCAGGAAGCGCGAGGCGAAGCGCAACGCGCCGTCGGTCCAGTTGAGCGCCTTGGCCGGCCCGGCGGCGTAGAGGACGGCGAGCCGCACCGTGTCGGCGCCGTGCTCGGCGACCAGCGAGTCGGGGTCGACGACGTTGCCCAGGTGCTTGCTCATCTTGCGGCCGTCGGCGATCACCATCTCGTGGAAGAGGCAGCCGGCGAACGGCTCGCCGTCCTCGAGGAAGGCGAACGGCCCGATGTCGCGCAGGGCCTTGGTCACCACCCTCTGGTCGAAGACGAAGCCGCCGCTGTCGTTGCCGGCGACGAGTCGCTCGGAGGGCAGCCAGCGCTCCAGGTCGGGGTGGGTGAACATCTGCTCGTCGCGATCGGCCGGCGGCACCGCGGCGGGGACCCAGAGCCAGAGCGCGTCGAAGTGGCAATCGAGCGTGTCCGTCTCCCGGCGCGCGGGGCCGCCGCATCGTGGGCAGCTCGCCTCGAGGAAGTCGGCGCGGTCGGCCAGCGGGTTCCCTTCCCCGGTCGGCTCGACGTCGCGTGGAAGCACGACCGGCAGGTCCTCGATCCTGGCCGGCACCACGCCGCACTCCTCGCAGTGCAGGACCGGGATCGGCGTGCCCCAGTAGCGCTGCCGCGAGATCGAGAAGTCGTAGGCGCGGTAGCGACTGGCGCTTTGCGGCTTCAGCTCGGTCACGGCGCCACCGCCGAGCGGATCGGCCGCCGTGCGCGGCATCCGCGTCGCGATCGCCTCGTCCGCCTCGTCGGCGGAGGGGATGCCGAGCGCCGCCGTCGGCCCGTAGCGGGCGTCGACGATCGGCGAGACGAAGACCGGCAGCTCGCCGCCGCCGGCGACCGGAGCCGACGCCCCGGTGTCGATCACCGGCACCGCCGAGGCATCGCGGGCGCTGCGCTCCCAGCCACCGGAGCGCAGCTCGTCGAGCTGCTCGGCCACGCCGGGATCCTCCAGCCAGCGCTCGACGTCCGGATGGCGCGGCGAGAGCAGGACGAAGCGCGCCTCGCCGATCGCCTCCGGGTGCGGGCTGAAGGCCACCAGCCCGTCACCGCCGGGCCCGGCCAGGTCGAGCTCGACGCCATCGCTGCGACCGAGGATGTAGCGCTGGGTCTTCAAGGAGAGCTCGTCCCACTTCTCGAGCCCGGCGAGATTGCGGTCGTTCTCCTCCAGGTAGGGCGAGAGGCGCAGAAACCAGGTCGGGCGGCGGATCAGCCGCACCTTGTTGTGGCAGCGCCAGCAACGCCCGTCCTCGACCTGCAGGGCCGCGAGCGTCGTCTGGCAGGTGTCGCACCAATCGACCGTGGCGTTGTCGCGGTAGACCAGGCCCGCCTCGTGCAAGGTCAGGAACAGCCACTGCGACCAGCGGTACTGCGACTCGTCGGAGCTGTAGAAGGCGCGCTCGTAGTCGAAGGAGAAGCCGAGCCGTCTCATCTGGCCGAGCATGCGCTCGCCACAGCGCTCGACCCACTCGGCCGGCCTCGCCCCGCGCTCGATCGCCGCCATCTCGGCCGGCAGCCCGAAGGCGTCGAAGCCGAAGCCGAAGAGCACCGCGTCGCCGCGGGCCCGGCGAAAGCGCGCGTAGGCGTCGCCGATCGAGTAGTCGCGGACGTGGCCCATATGGAGGTTGCCGGAGGTGAAGGGGCTGGACGGCTTGATGTAGACCGCCGCCTGACCGGGGGCCGGCTCAGGGGTGGCGAAGAGAGACCGCTCCGCCCACTCGGCCTGGCGCGAGAGCTCGACCTGGGCAGGGTCGTAATTCGGCTTCGTGCTGCTCATCTCCGATCGCAGTGTGCCACGGAACGTTGACCGCGGGACGATGGGGTCCTATGCTGGGAAATCAATGGTCAAGCAGGTTGAAGTATTCGAGTGACGTACAAAAGCGTGACAAAAGTGTCAAAGAAGTGAGAAAAGTCGCGAATGGGAGGAATTTGGGCACTTCGCCGTCCGGGCGCTTGCTTACGTTGATTTGCGAAGAGAAAAACGTGGCCCCGGCGGTGCTTGAGACACCCCGGGGCCCGGCCGAGACCTAAAGGGAGGTCCCAACATGAGAGAGGGTACGAGAACCGCCCTACTGGAAGAGGGGCGGCTGGACGAAGGGTTTGCAAAGAGCGCACTCGTCGCTGTCGGGGAGGCGCCGCCCGGAAGCCGGGTCAGAGTCGGGTTGGAGGCGTTGATAGGCATGGCCGAGGCCGATCCCGCCGCCGCCCGATCTGCCCTTCGCCAACTGCGCGCGGATCATCTCCGCCTGGCCCGGCTCGAGGCCTGGCTCGGGGGAGACCCCGACCGAGCCACATTCGCCCTCGGCGCCGCAATCCAGCTGGCCACCGCAGAGCTGTCAACCGAGGAGCCCGACCTGACCGGCATCGAACCCGACCTGCTCCGCTGGCTGGAAGGCGACTGGTAGGCCAAACCTCACATCGCTATTGAGACGCTCGTAAGCCAAGCAGCTCGGCGGACGCAGGGAAGGATGGTGAGGGGAGCGCACTACAGTGCGTGACCCGAACCAGCCGACCGAGGACTCCGAGATGCGCCGGCTTACGGGCGTCTCAGGCGAAGGTCCAGAGCTTGTTGCCCAGAAAGTTGAACGGCATCGCCACAGCGACCGCGATCGCCTGTGCTGCCAGGTCACCCAGCGAGGTGCCGGAGATCAACAGTTCGAGCACGACCAGGTTGATCGCGAGGGCGCCGAGGCTGACGGCGAGGAAGCGCGCCGCCTGGAAGCCGGGGTGCCCGTCGCCGGGCTCGAAGGTCCAGTGCCGATTCCAGAGGAAGTTGTTGGCCAGCGCGACGCAGAAGGCGCCGATGGCGGCCGCGATCTGGTGCAGGTCGAGGCTGTCGGAGAGGACCGAGAAGACGGCCAGGTTGATCAGATAGCCGGATGCCCCGACCAGGCCGAATTTGCACAGCTGCCACCAGCTGGCCGGGCGCCGCGCGGCAGCGCCGATCCTGTATGCGAGTTCGGTGGCGGGGGTCATATCCGAGTCGAGGCCCTGCGCTTGCGGTGCGTAATGTTCCGGCCCGCATGCGGCGTGGATTCGTAATCTTTGCAGGCTTGGCGGCGATTGTCGTCGCGGGCGTCCTGATCGTCGGTTTCGCGGTCGGTGACAGCAGCGCTCCGCAACGGGCGGCGCTGCCCGGCGAACCGAGCGTCGAAATAGTCTCCCCGCGCAACGGCGCGCGTCAGACCGACCGGGCCGTCGTCGTCAAGGTGAAGGTGCGCAACTTCACCCTCGCACCGCGAGACTTCGGCGGCGAACCGCAACTGGGCGCGGGCAACCTGCGCTTCGCCCTCAATCGCGTCCCCGACTGCGTCGACCCGGTCAAGCTGGAGCGCGCCGAGACGAGCCCGGTCGGCCGGGGACGGCTCGTCGGCGCCTCGTTCGACTTCCCTCGCTACTCCGGCCCCAACGGTGTCCTCGCCGAGCGGATCGGCGCCAATGGCAGCTACTCGCCGGCGACCCGGCCCGAGATCTACTACCGCGAACTGCCCGCGGGCTTCTATCGCCTCGTCGTCACCCTGGCGCGCAACAACGGCTCCCCGACGCCGTATCACGCCGTGACCAACTTCCAGATCCTGACCCCGCCGGGACACGTGATGAAACCCTGCCCGCAAGGGAAGATCACCAGCGCCAAGGCCGCGGCCTTCAACTGAGCCCGACCCAATACTTTACTTTGTATAGTGGCTTGATGCGGACCTACCGCCGCCTGATGGGCTTTCTGCGGCCCTACCGCCGCCAGCTCTGGGGCTCGCTGGTCTTCGCCTGGGCGGCGATCGGGATGTCGGTCCTGATTCCCTTGCTGATCGCACAGGCGGTCAATGCGATCAAGGACCACGACAAGCCCGACCTGCTCCCCCTCGCCCTGGCGATCGTCGGGGCCGGGATCCTGCGACTGGGCCTCACCGTGGTCAGGCGACTGGTCGCCGGCAAGGTCTCGCTGGCGGTCGAATTCGACCTGCGTCAGACCTTCTACGCCCACCTCCAGAAGCTCGACCTGGGCTTCTTCGATTCCCACCAGACCGGTCAGCTGATGTCGCGGGCGACGGTCGACCTGCAATCGATCCGCTTCTTCCTCGGCTACGGCCTCGTCTTCATCACCCAGAGCCTGCTGACGATCGCCCTGGCCAGCGTCGCGATGCTCGCGATCAACCCGCTGCTGGCGCTGCTGGCGCTCGCCCCGGCGCCGTTCGTCGTCTACACCGCGTCGCGCTACAACCGCATCTCCCGCCCGGCGCTGCAGGAGGTTCAACAGCGGATCGCCGAGCTGACCGCGGAGGCGGAGGAGAACGTCTCGGGGATCCGCATCGTCAAGGCGTTCGCTCGCGAGGAGCACCAGCTCCACCGCTTCCAGCGCGCGGTCGCCCGCGTCTTCGACCAGAGCATCTACTCCACCCGCCTGCAGGCCTTCTTCTCGCCGCTGATCGGGTTCCTGCCCCAGGTCGGGATCGCGCTCGTGCTGCTCGTCGGCGGTCGCCAGGTGATCTCGGGCAGCCTCAGCCTCGGCGGGTTCGTCGCCTTCTACACCTACGTGGGAATGCTGGCCGGCCCGATGCGGATGCTCGGCGTGGCGATGGGGATGGCACAGCGCGCGATCGCCTCGGGCAACCGGATGTTCGAGGTCATCGACCGGGAGCCGGCGATCCAGAGCCCACCGGGCGCGCCCTCCCTTCCCAGCGGGGCCGGCGAGGTCGAGCTGCGCGGGGTGACGCTGCGCTATGACGGCGCGAAGCCCGCCCTGACCGGGATCGATCTGCGCGTCGAGGCAGGCAGGACGGTCGCGCTCGTCGGCCCCTCGGGCGCCGGCAAGACCAGCATGGTCGGCCTGATCGCCCGCCTCTACGACCCCAGCGAGGGGTCGGTGCGCGTCGATGGCGCCGACATCCGCGAGGTCGACATCGGCTCCCTGCGTTCCCAGATCGCCTTCGTCGCCGACGACAGCTTCCTCTTCACCGCCAGCGTCGCCGAGAACATCGCCTACGCCCGCCAGGAGGCGACGATGGAGGAGATCGAAGCGGCGGCCCGCCGCGCCCAGGCGGACGCGTTCATCGCCGAGCTGCCGGACGACTACGAGACCAGGGTCGGCGAGCGCGGCCTGACCCTCTCGGGCGGTCAGCGCCAGCGCATCGCGATCGCCCGGGCGCTGCTCGCCGACCCGCGCATCCTGATCCTCGACGACGCCACCTCCTCGGTCGACGCGACGACCGAGGAGGCGATCAAGTCCGGCCTGGGAGAGGCGATGGCCGGGCGGACGACGTTCATCATCGCCCACCGCCTCTCGACCGTCTCGCTCGCCGACGAAGTCGTCGTGCTCGATCAAGGCCGGATCGTCGACCAGGGAAGCCATGAGGAGCTGCTCGCCGGCTGCGGCTTCTACCGCGAGATCGCCGACCACGGGCTCGCGGACTCGGTCTTCCTCCAGCGCGACCTCGAGAGCCGCGAGGAGATGGCGCGACTGTGAGAGAGCGCGAGCCCGGCGGCGCTCGGCTGCGAAACGTCCTCCTGCTCTTCGGCGCGCTCTGGCGCCTGGTCCGCGGGGAGGACCAGAGGGGGCGCAAGGTGCGCTGGATGATCGGCCTGCTGCGCCCCTACCGGCGACGCATGGCGCTGATGTTCATGGCGCTGCTGATCGAGACCGGCGCCGGGCTCGCTCCCCCCTACCTGGCCGGCCACGCGATCGACGCGGGGATCAAGACCGGCGACCTCAGCGCACTCGACCTGACCGTCGCCGCCTTCCTCGCCGCCGCCCTGCTCTATGCCGCCGGGACCTATGCGGAGACCTACCTGGTCGGCTGGGTCGGCACCCGCGCCCTGCAGGACCTCCGCGAGCGGCTCTTCTCCCACATCCAGTCGATGTCGATCGGTTTCTTCACCCGCCGCAGCCCGGGGGTGCTGATCTCGCGGATGACCAACGACATCGAGGCGCTCAACCAGCTCGTCACCAACGGGGTGGTGACGATGTTCTCGAGCACGTTGACCCTGGTCGGCGTGGTGGTCATCCTGCTCGTGCTGGACGTCAAGCTGGCGCTGGTCACCTTCATCACCTTCCCCCTGCTCGCCGTGGCCAGCGTCGTCTTCCGGATCGTCTCCGCCGGCGCCTACCGCGCGACCCGGGAGCGGATCGCCGCCGTCACCGCCTACCTGCAGGAGACCCTGAGCGGGGTGAGGGTGGTGCGCAGCTTCGGCCAGGAGCCCCGCCACGAGGCGGCGATGACTGACCTCAACGAGCAGAACCGCGCCGTGAACATGAAGACGGTCTACCTCAACGCCTCCTACTTCCCGGTGGTCGAACTGCTGGCGGCGGTGGGCACCGCGGTGATCCTCCTCTACGGGGGCACGCAGGCGATCGACGGCGCGATCCAGATCGGCGTCGTCGTCTCCTTCGTCGGCTACCTGCTGATCTTCTTCGAACCGATCCAGGAACTCTCCCAGCTCTACACCACCTATCAGCAGGGGATGGCGGCGCTCGACAAGATCTTCGACCTGCTCGACACCGCCCCGGACATGGTCGACGCCCCCGGCGCGATCGACCCGGGGACGCTGCGCGGCGAGATCGAGATGAACGGGGTCTGGTTCTCCTATGCCGAGGGTGCGGAGTCCGACGGCTGGGCCCTGGAGGAGGTGGACCTGCACGTGCCGCCCGGCCAGACCCTGGCCCTGGTCGGGGCGACCGGCGCCGGCAAGTCGACGTTCGCCAAGCTGATCGCGCGCTTCTACGACCCCCAGAAAGGCGAGGTGCTCGTGGACGGGCACGACCTGCGCGAGCTGCAGCAGGGAGCGCTGCGTCGCCAGCTGGGCATCGTCCCCCAGGAGGGCTTTCTCTTCTCCGGCAGCGTGCGCGAGAACATCGCCTTCGGGCGTCCCGAGGCGAGCCTGGAGGAGATCGAGGCGGCCGTCGCCGCGGTCGGGGCGACCGAGTTCGTGGCGGCGCTTCCCGAGGGGATCGAGACCGAGGTCGGCGAGCGCGGCGTGCAGCTCTCCGCCGGCCAGCGGCAGCTCGTCGCCTTCGCCCGCGCGCTGCTGGCCGAGCCGCGCATCCTGATCCTCGACGAGGCGACCTCCAACGTCGACGTGCGCACCGAGAAGACGATCGAGCGCGGCCTCGAGCGGCTGCTGGCCGGCCGCACCGCGATCGTTATCGCCCACCGCCTCTCGACGATCCGCCGCGCCGGCAAGATCGTCGTGCTCGAAGGCGGCCGCATCGCCGAGAGCGGCAGCCACGAGGAGCTGATCGAGGCCCGTGGGCCCTACTCGCGCCTCTACGGCGCCTGGGCTGAGCAGAGCGATAACCAGCGCATCTCGGAGTCCTCAGTCGGCTGACTCAGGTCGCGCACCCGAGTGCGCTCCCTTCGCCATCCTCCCTGCGTCCGCCGAGCTGCTTGGTTCTCGCCCGCTCAGCCGGGACCGATGCCGCCACTCGATCCGCCGGCACCGGCGCTGCCGCCTTCAGTGCCGCCACCCACGCCTGCGCCGCCACCGGCGCTTTCTTCTTCGACAGGCGGGGCTTCTTCAGGCGCCGCTTCCACTTCTTCGGGAGCGGCTTCTTCGGGTTCTTCGGGTTCGAAGCCGCCAGGGCTTTCTTCGCCTCCGGCTTCTTCGCTCGCACCGCTCGGGGTCGGTGCCGACGGCGCTTCCGCGCATTTCTCGAAGCCGAATTCCTGCGCCGAGGACTCGAATTCGGTCAGCGCCGACGAGACTTCGGTCGAGGCGGTCGAGAGACCTTCGCCTTCTTCGCGTTCGTAGGCAAGCTTGACGTTGCCCTCTGCCTGGACGAGCGCTTCGGCCGAGGAGATGAATTCGGGATAGCCGGCGCTTTCGTCGCTGGGCGGCCCCAGCTCCTTCAGCCGTTCCACCATCCCCGAGTAGAGGCCGGCGACCTGGACGACCGATTCGCCGGCTTCGGAGCTGGTCGAGCCGACCGATCCGATCGCCGCGTTGACCTCGGCGCAGATCGCGTCGCCCTGGGCGATCAGCTCCGCCTTGGTGAGCGCGGTCGTTTCGGTCGTTTCGACCGGCGCCGCGGCGGTCGATTCGTCCCCTCCCCCGCCGCCACAGCCAGCGGCGAAGAACCCGAGGACGAGCAGGGCGAGGAACGGCAGAAGGTGCCTCATGATCCTCATGCGGGGCGAAGGTAGCAGAGCCCCTAGACGGCCTTAACTCCACGCCCTCGTGGCGGCTGGGATGCCCCGTTCCTACGTCCTAGCAGGTTGCGACCGGCGAAATTCTCAGTTTGTGCATGGCAGTTGGGACACAGCAATTCCAGGTTCGCAAGGCGGTTGTCCTTGCCATCGCCGTTTACGTGATGCAGGGCCATGCTCAGCGGCCGGTCCCTCCATTCGGTCAGACCGCACTGCTCGCACCTGTTGCTCTTCAGCCCCTCGTCAAGAAGTCGTCTCTTGAGATGGGAGCGAGCGGTCTGCGCTCTTCCGACGACGAGCAGCTCGCTGATCGGCATCCTGGTTGGCCGTGGTTTGATCGCGCCCCTCTGCACAGCGGCGTGCCACGAGCACAGAGCGAATCCAAAACGTTGAGCGCATTGCCGGACGGTCATGCCACCGTCATACGCTCGCTGGATCTCACTCCAGTCATACCGACGCCTGCAACCATCACGGGCCGGTATTCCAAGCCTGCGTGCGTGATACGAGATAGTGGGCTTGGAAAGGCCCAGTCGCCGCCCCACCTCCGCCTGCGTCAAGCCTTCGGCAAGCATTTCGCCGATCAACGCGCGTTTCCGCGACGCCGGCAACGCCTCTCCAAATTCCCTGCTCATTCCACAGGAATTCTGGCAGGTGACGCAGACAGAAAATCTTCCTAGAGAAGCTGCGGCCCAGGGACTCGAACCCCGACTACCTCGTCCAGAGCAAGGCGTGCTGCCAATTACACCAGGCCGCAAGGCGCTGGCTTGGAGAATATCCAAGAGGCGACCGGGCCACCCGGAAGAGCTTGCTAACGGAGCGACGCGAGGTCGCTGTCGGCGTCGGCGAGCTGCTCGCGGGCCGCGGAGACGTCGATTCCGTCGGCGAGCATACGCCTGGCTTCCGCGAGGTCTTCGGAGCGTTCGACGCTGAGCGCGCCGGCGACCCTGCCGTCCTTGAGGTACCAGACCGAGAACTCGCCGGCATCTCGGTCGCCGCGCCAGACCTCCTCGTCCCAGTCCCTGGCGGGACCGACGTACTCGAGACCGGCCCAGTCGGCGAGGTCGCTGAAGAAGTAGGGGACGACGTCGTAGTCGCGATCCTCGCCGAGCATGTTGCCTGCCGCGTGCATGCCCTGCTGCATCGCGACGTCCCAGTGCTCGACCCGGATGCGCCGGCCGTGGACGACGCTCTCATAGGAACAGCAGTCTCCGGCGGCGTAGATGCCCTCGACCGAGGTCTCGAGCTTGGCGTCGCAGACGATGCCGTCGTCGACCTCGAGGCCGGCCCGCTCGGCAAGCATCGCGTCAGGGCGCACGCCGGCGCCGACGACCACCGCGTCGCACTCGATCGCGCGACCGCTCTTGGTCAGCACCGCCTTGACCCTGCCATCGCCCTCGAAGGCCTCGAGCTCCTCACCGCCGTGGACGGTGATGCCGTGCGCTTCGAGCTTCTCCTGGAACCAGCGCCCGGCCTCCTCGCCGAAGGTCCGCGAGAGCGCCACGTCCTCCATCATCACGATCGTGCACCTGACGCCCTTGGCGGTCAGCGAGGCCGCCACCTCGGTGCCGATGTAGCTGCCGCCGATCAGGACGACGTGATCGGCCGCCTCGGCGTCGGCCCGGATCGCGTCGGAGTTGCCGAAGGCGCGCAGGTAGTGGATGCCCTCGTTCTCGGCCCCGTCGACCCGCAGGATGTTGACCATCGCCCCGGTGGCGAGCAGCGCCTTGTCGAAGCTCACCTCTTCCCCACCTTGCAATTTCGCCGTACGCGCCGCGGTGTCCAGGGACATCACGCTTGCCCCGGTCACCAGCTCGACGCCGTTCTCCTCGTACCACTTGGGCGGGTTGACGTGGGCGTCCTTCCTCTCGGCCTCGCCGCGCATGTACTCCTTGCTGAGCGGCGGCCGTTCGTAGGGCGGCTCGGGCTCGCGTCCGACCAGCAAAATCGAGCCACCGGCGCCGCGCTTGCGCAGCTCCGCGGCGCAGTGGGCGGAGCCCATGCCACCACCGACCAGGAGGAAATCGACCTCGCGGTCAGCCATGGCGCTCAGCCGGACCCGTTGCCCATGGCCGGGCCGAAGAGCTGTTTGAGGTCGTCCTCGCGACCCGGGTCGAGCACGGCGAGCACCTCGTCCCCGACCTCGAGCACGGTGTCCGCGTTGGGCACGAAGCCCTTGCCTTCGCGCAGGACCGAGATCAAGAGGCTGCCTTCGGGCATCGAGAGATCGCCGACACGTCTGCCCGTTACCCCGGAATCCTTGCCGAGCAACATCTCGATGATCTCCAGCTGCTCCTCCTGCAGGTCGAGCAGGTGGACGAGTCCGTACTCGGGCACCTCGTGCTCGAGCAGGCGCAGGATCAGGTCGGTGGCGGATACCGACGGCTTCACCCCGAGCAGGTCGAAGTGCGGCTTGTTGCGCGGGTTGTTGACCCGGGCGATGATCTGCTTGACCTCGTACTTCTCGCGGGCGACCTGGCAGATCAGCATGTTGTCCTCGTCGTCGCCGGTCACCGCGATCACGAGGTCGGCGCGCTGGATCCCGGCCCGCTCCAGCACCCAGAGCTCGGAGGCGTCGCCGTAGGTGACGTTGTGCTCGAGCTCCTGCTCGACCGTCAGGTAGCGACGGCGGTTGCTCTCGATCACCGTCACCTCGTGGTTCTTTTCGAGCAGCTCGCGGGCCAGGTTCCAGCCCACCTTGCCCGCTCCGACGACGATGACGTACATGCTCAGACCGCCTCGCGGGCAGCGCCCTCGCGCACCGCGCTCTCCAACATGTCGATCGCTACGCGGGTCGGGCAGATCGTGTGCATCCCCTGCTGGCGGTACCACTCGGCCCGCAGCGGATCGAGGATGCGGGCGATCACCGTCGGCACCTCGTAGCGCCGCTGGGCGATCTGCGCGATGACGATGTTCGTGTTGTCGCCGTTGGTGGAGGCGATGAAGGCGTCGGCGCTCTCGATCCCGGCGGCGAGCAGGGCATCGGTCTCCAGGCCGGTTCCCACCGTGAAACGACCGCCCAGGTCCTCCCAGCCCTTGTCGAGGCCAACCTCGAGGCGGGTGTGCGCCTCGGGATCCTCGTCGAGGCAGGAGACCTCGTGGCCCTCGCCCAGCATCGTCCTCGCAACAGAGGACCCGACTCTTCCGCAACCGACGATGAGAATGAACACGTTGCGGATACTAGATGGAGGGGACCTGCTCGGGAGGAGCAGTCAGCAGGACCTGGCACGGCGCCTTCTTCAGCACGTACTCCGTGGCCTCGCCGATCTCGGCGGGCTTTGCCGCGCCGATCCCACCCAGGGTCGCGCCGCCCCGGATCCTGGTCGGCGGCTCGCCCCCGACCACGATCGCTTCGACGGATCCGCGCCGCGCCGCCTCGACGATCCCGGCGCCGACCTTGCGTGATCGCATCACCGACGCGCTCACCCTGACGCCCTCGTACTCTTCGGCGATTTCGCGGGCGCGGTCGATCGCGCGCAGCGCCTCGTTCTCCTGCTCCTGCGGGAGGTCCGCGTCCAGCGGCAGGGTGAGCGGCACCTCCAGCACGTAGACGATCGCGAGGTGGGTCTCGTCGATCTCGCCGCCTCCGTCCCGCTCCGCCGCGGCGAGGCGACCGGCGGTGGCGACGATGTCGTCGTCGAGCCCGGTCCCGAAAACCGGCACGAGGATGTTGCCGTATTCCACGTCGGGCGCCTGCTTGGTCAGCGCCTTCTCGGTGACCGAGACGCGCCGGGTCAGCGAGGTCTCCTCGAAGACCTTGCGGTAGACGACGTAGAAGAGCAGGCCGAACAGCATCCAGCCCCCGCCCACCAGCCGCGCCGTGTCATGGAAGGCGAGGACGCTGAGGAAGGCGAGAGCGCTGAGAGAAGCGGCGATCAGCGTCGGCACCGGCAGCTGAGCCCCGCGCCAGGTGACGTTCCAGGGCACTCGGAAGGGGCGGGGGCGATCGGGGTCGGAGACGCGCAACCGCAGGATCGAGAGGTGGGCGATCGTGATCGCCAGCATCGCTCCGAACGCGTAGAGCCCGGCCAGCAGCTTGACGTCGGTGGGCGCGACCAGGCCGATCGCGATCAGGCCCGAGAGCCCGATCGCCACGTGCGGCGTCGCATAGCGCCCGTTGAGCTTGCCCAGCCAGCTGGGGATCTGCCGGTTGATCGCAAGCGTGTAGATGTGGCGGGAGACGCCGAGCATCGCGGTCGTCGCCGCCCAGAAGAGAACCGGCGCCGCCACCAGCGCCACCACCCAGCGCATCGTGTGCGCGACCCAGGCCGGGTGGTAGGCGGAGACCACCCCGAGCACCGGCGCCTCGACGAATTCGCCTCCGAGCGCGGTTTCCGGCCCCTGTGGCCCGGCGACGACCGGCACCGCCATCAGCGCGATCGCCGCCATCCCGGCGTAGACGAGCGGCACCGCGACAGCCCCCAGCGAGACGATCCGCTTCAGGTCGCGCGGCCGGACGTCGATGTCGGGCGCGAGGTCCGAGGCGGCCTCGATCCCGGCATAGGCGAGCATCGCGACCACCGACGCGTAGACGATGTCCTTCAGGCTCGGGCTGGTGAAGAGGTTGATCTGGTCGGTGAGGCGGTCGGGGTGCAGGACCGCGAGCGCACCCACGCCGATCACGGCGAGCTGCAGGGCGATGTCGGCAAGCGCCAGCACGCTGAGCGTGCGCGCGCGGCCGCGGCCGGTGACGTTGAGGATGTTGAGCGCGCAGGCGGCGAGGATCACCAGCGCGGCCACGCCGATCTCCCAGCCCGGCTCGGAGAGGTCGTGCGAGACCGGCTCCAGATAGTGCGGGACAGAGATCGCCGCCAGGGCCGCGACGATCAGGTAGTCGATCAGGATCGCCCAGCCGGCGATGAAGGCGATCAGCTCGTTGAAGGCGTGGCGCGCGAAGCTCGAGGAGCCTCCCCGCTCGCGAATCATCGCGCCGCCCTCGACGTAGCTGAGCGTGGTCAGCACGAACAACAGCCCGGCGGCGAGGAAGATCAGCGGCGTCAGGCCAAGGCCGCGGTCGGCGACGACGCCGAGCGAGAAGTAGATCGAGAAGCCGACGGCGGAGTAGACCGCGACGAAGAGGCCGGGGACGCCCAGGCCGCGGTTGAGCAGCGGCTCGAGGCGGGGGCGTTGCTCGGGTTGCTCGGGTTGTGAGTGCTGCTCGGGCTCGTTCATGCAGGGCTTTCGACCGCGGGTCCTGTCGCAGGGGGGCGGGGGGTTAGCGGACTCACCCGCCCGAACCCCCCGCCCCCCTGCGCCACCCGCGGAAGACGCCGCTCAGATAGAGCCGCGCCACACCAACGGCTAAGAACGCGACACCGAGCACGGCCCCAAGCGAGAGCGGGCCGCCGCCGTGGGTGAAGGTGCTTATGAGAATCAGCAGGCCGAGGGCCAGGAAGGCGAGAGAAAGGAGCTGGATCGAGCGGGCGTACACGAGGGCGATTCTCTCAAGCGGGGACGGGCACCGGCTCCGCCTGCCCACTGCGGTCGGAGACGACGATGACGCGACACGGCCGCTCGCTGAGGACGGTCTGCAGGGTCTTGTCGTAGAGCGGTGTGCCGTTGCGGTAGCGCAGGCCGACCACGATCGCGGCGGCGCTGATCAGCTTCGCCTCGTCGGAGATCGAGTAGCCCGCCTGCGCCGGCCGCACCCTCTCGACGTGACCGGTGACGCGCTGCCCGCCGATCAGCTTCGCCTGCTCTATCTTGCTCTGCGCCTCGGCCTCCTGATCGCGCAGGTCGGCATCGAGCGGCAGGTCGGTCGGCACCGTCAGCATCGAATGGATATGAACGCCGCGGCGCCGCGTGGAGGCGAGCTTGATCGCCGTCGCGACCATCTCCTCGGAGAACGGCTCACCGTCCTCGAAGGCGACGAGGATGCTGCGGTACTCGATCTCCTCCACGCCGAGCGGCTCCGGCGTGACCACTTTGACGGTCTCGGTCAGCGGCAGCTTCTGATTGCGGCGGTAGAGGACGTAGACGGCGATCCCGATCGCCATCCACCCGGCGCCGACGACGAGGGTGCGTGGGTTGAGCGCCATCACGACGATCCAGGCGGCAAAGGTGCCGAGGCCGCCTAGCACCGCGGTCAGCGGCACCTCGAAGCCGAAGGCTTGCAGGTTGAGCGGCGGCTTCCAGGGCCGCTCCTCCGCCGATCTCCGCCGTCGCAGCTGAATCACCGAGACGTGCGCGATCGTGAACGAGAGCATCGCGCCGAACGAGTACAGCGTCGCCAGGAATTCCGCCTGGCCCGGGATCAGCGTGATCATCGCCAGGCCGGCGAAGACGAGGATCGCGACGTAGGGGGTGCGGTAGCGCGGGTGGACCTGGCGCAGCCCCTCGGGCAGCTGGCGGTGCTGGCCCATCGAGTAGGTGAGGCGGGAGACGCCGATCAACCCGGCGTTGGTGGCGATCAGGAGGATCACGGCGGCGAGGATGCCGACGTAGAAGCGCAGCGCTTCGGTCAGGCCGCTGCCGAGCCCGAGATTCTCGACGATGCCGAGGATCGGGTCGCTGGCGAACTCGGAGCCGAGCGCGGTCGTGTAGTGGCCGGCGGCGTCCTGCACGACCGGCATCGCCGACAGCGCGACGATCGGAATCAACAGGTAGAGGCCCAGGACGGCGGCGACCGTGAAGCCGACGCTGCGCGGAATCGTCCGCGCCGCGTCCCTGGCCTCCTCGGCCATGTTGGAGATCGTCTCGATCCCGGTATAGGCGATCATCGCAACCGCGATCCCGAGGGCGAAGTCGCTCCACGAGGGAGCGACGCCGAGGTGGACGTTGTCGACGAGCACCTGTGGGCTCAACACCAGCACGACGCCGATCCCGACCAGCACGACCTGGGTGCCGAGGTCGGCGACGGCGAGGATCAGGTTGAGCTTCGCCGACTCCTGCGATCCGCGGATGTTAAGCAGCGCCAGGGCGGCAATCAGCACGGCGCCGGCGATGATGTCTCCGGGAGCGTCGCCGAGGGGGCTCCAGAACACCGCCAGGTAGTGGGGCACGAAGTAGGCCGAGATCGCGACCGTGATCGTGTAGTTGAGCATCTGCCCCCAGGCGGCGATGAAGCTGACCAGCTCGTTGAACGCGTGGCGGGCGAAGCTGGAAGAGCCCCCCGCCTCCGGGTACATCACCGTCGCCTCGGCGTAGGTCGCAGCGGTCGCGGCGAAGATCAAGCCGGAGACGACGAAGGCGACCGGGGTGAGGCCGAGGGCGAAGGCGGCGGTGACGCCGAGGGCGTAGTAGATCGAGGAGCCGACGTTGCCGTAGGCGGCGGAGAACAGCGCACCGACGCCGTGCACGCGGCTCAGCGATTCGTCTCTGGGGATCCGCTGGGCCATGATTCAGGTCTGGGGACAGGTCACTCAGACCGAATATACGGACGACGCCGGTGCCCGGCGCAGGTGCGCGTCGCCCAGCTCCTCCGGCGTGGCGCAGCCGCAGAGCGCAAGCGTCAGCTCGAGCTCTGTGCGCAGCACCTCCAGGACGCGTCGCGCACCCTCCTCGCCGGCCGCCGCGAGGCCCCACAGGGCGGGCCGCCCGACCAGCACGGCGTCGGCGCCGAGCGCCAATGCGATCGCGACGTCGACCCCGCGCCGGATGCCGCCGTCGACCAGGACGGCGCACCGGCCTGCAACCGCATCGACGATCTCCGGCAGGGCGTCGGCCGTCGCCAGGCAACGATCGAGCTGGCGGCCGCCATGATTGGAGACGACCACCCCCGCGGCGCCATGCTCGACCGCCAGCACGGCGTCCTCGCGGCCGAGCACGCCCTTGACCAGGACGGGGACGCCGCAGTCGGCGGCGAGAACCGCGAGGGAGTCCCAGCTCAGCGCCGGGTCCATCAGCTCGAAGGTCTCCTCGATCGTCACCGCCCGACCGGAGCCGAGCGCCGCTTCCACGCTCGGCACCCCGATCTCCGCCGGGATCTCGAAGCCGGTGCGCCGGTCGCGCTCGCGATTGCCGCCGCGCGGCGCGTCGACCGTGACGACGATCGCCTCATAGCCGCAATCGCATGCCTCCTCGACCAACGCCCGGGTCACGCCCTCGTCGCGGAAGCAGTAGAGCTGAAACCAGCGCCGCCCTCCCGGCGCCGCCTCTGCGACCGGCCGCGGCCTCATCGTCGCCAGCGTCGAGAGGCACATCACGGTGCTGGCCGACGCAGCCGCCCGAGCCATCGCCGCCTCCCCTCCCGGATCGACCAGCCCCTGGTAAGCGACGGGCGCGACCAGCACCGGCATCGAGACCTCCGAGCCCAGCACCTTCGCGTTCGTCCGCCACTCGCTCAGCCCCGCGAGCACCCGCGGCCGCAGCCGCCACCCGGACCAGGCCGCGACGTTCTCACCCAGCGTCAGCTCGTCCCCCGCCCCGCCGAAGAAATACCCGGCGACGCCGGCGTCCAGCTTCTCCGCCGCAGCCTGCTCGAAGTCGGAGACCGTAATCAGCTCATCCAGCACACCAGGACCCTATTCCGCCGCCCCATCCGACATTGACCCCACTGGAGTGGGGTCAATGTCGGATGGGCGATGGGCCGCAGCGATCAGCGGGCGCTCGGCCGACGTCACGGCCGCGGAGATCTCGACGATTCAGCCGTGGCCCCTACATTCGATCCAGACACGAGAATCGGGCGTCGGACCCACCACCTGAGCACCTTCGAGCTTGTCATTGCCCGGCGCCGCCGTCGCCACCGTCGGCAGCAAGAGAAAAGCCGACATCGCGCCAATCGCAACCCTCGCGACCGAGCCGTTCATGAGCGTCCGTGAAGGAGGGGCGAAGGTGCCCCTCCAGCGCAGCGGCGTCCGTTTTCCGCCCCTACCACTCATGCGACCAGCTTTCCAACTCTCCAGGCGGAAAACCCAGCAAGCAGGAGGGGCACCCTCGCCCCTCCCACTCGCAATGCCTAGAAGTGGACGATCGGGATGATCAGGATGG
Organism: Solirubrobacterales bacterium; assembly: GCA_035712345.1. Lineage (GTDB taxonomy): Bacteria > Actinomycetota > Thermoleophilia > Solirubrobacterales > 70-9 > VRUE01. The sequence continues at coordinate 125,101 of DASTAY010000035.1, read as the reverse complement.
CGACGATGTTGGCCACCTTGATCATCGGGTTGATCGCCGGTCCGGCAGTGTCCTTGTAGGGATCACCGACCGTGTCGCCGGTCACCGAGGCTTCATGGGCCGGCGAGCCTTTGCCGCCGTGGGCGCCGTCCTCGATCAGCTTCTTCGCGTTGTCCCAGGCGCCGCCGCCGGCGGTCATCGAGATCGCGGCGAAGAGGCCGACGACGATGACGCCGATCAGCAGGCCGCCGAGCGCGTCAACGCTGAGCAGGCCGACGACCACCGGCACGACGATCGGCACCAGCGCGGGCAGGATCATCTCTTTCTGCGCCGCCAGGGTGACGATGCTGACCGTTTTACCGTAGTCGGGTTTTTCGGTGCCCTCCATGATCCCCGGGTGCTCGCGGAACTGCCCGCGCACCTGTTCGACGACCTGACCGCCGGCGCGGCCGACCGCCTCGATCGCGAACGCGGCGAACAGGTAGACCATCATGCCGCCGATGATCAGCCCGATCAACACGTCCGGGGAGGACAGGTTGAAGAGGCCGTTGAGATCGAAGCCGGCCGGGGCTTCACCCGCCAGTTCGCTCTTGAACGCCGCGAACAGCACCAGGGCGGCGAGAGCGGCCGAGCCGATCGCGTAGCCCTTGGTGACCGCCTTGGTCGTGTTGCCGACCGCGTCGAGCGGGTCGGTGACGTTGCGGACGTCCTCGGGCAGGTCCGCCATCTCGGCGATCCCGCCCGCGTTGTCGGTGATCGGCCCGAATGCGTCGAGGGCGACGATCAGGCCGCAGAGCGAGAGCTGCGCCATCACGGCGATGCCGATGCCGTAGATCCCCGCCAGCTCGTTGGCGGCGAGGATCGCCAGCGCCAGCACCAGCGCCGGGGCCCCGGTCGATTGGAAGCCCTGAGCGAGGCCCTGGATGATGTTGGTCGCGTGACCGGTCTCCGAGGCCTGGGCGATCGTCTTCACCGGCCGGAAGCGGGTAGACGTATAGTATTCGGTGATGACAAAAAGTAGCGCCGTAACCGCGACCCCGATGACCGCGCAGAGCCACAGGTCGGTTACCGAGACGGCCTTGGCGGCGGTGCTGAGCCCGAGTCGCACCGGATCGCTCATCAGCCAATCGGTGATCGGGTAGAAGGCGGCGATCGAGAGGATCCCGGAGATGATCAGGCCCTGGTAGAGGGCTCCCTCGACCCGGTCGGATTTGGTCCGCACCAGGAGCGCGCCGATGATCGAGGCGACGATCGCGACGGCGCCGATGACCAGCGGGTAGATCGCGACCTCACGGGCGAATTCGCCGCCGGAGCCGGTGAAGGTGAGGACGCCGAGCAGCATGACCGCGACCGAGGTGACCGCGTAGGTCTCGAACAGGTCGGCCGCCATGCCGGCGCAGTCGCCGACGTTGTCGCCGACGTTGTCGGCGATCACGGCCGGGTTGCGGGGATCGTCCTCGGGGATCCCGGCCTCGACCTTGCCCACCAGGTCGGCGCCGACATCGGCCGCCTTGGTGAAGATGCCGCCGCCGAGACGGGCGAAGACGGAGATCAACGAGCCTCCGAAGCCGAGCCCGACAAGTGCGTCGACCGCCTCCTTGTCGCTCGAGCCGGTGAGCACGAGGATGCCGTAGTAGCCGGCGACGCCGAGCAGCGCCAGGCCGACGACGAGCAGGCCGGTGACCGAGCCACCCTTGAAGGCGACGTCGAGGGCCGGCGGCACGCCGCCGCGGGCCGCCTCGGCGACGCGGGCATTGGCCCGAACCGAGAGGTTCATGCCGATGAAGCCGGTTGCGCCGGAGAGGGTTCCCCCGATGACGAAGCCGATCGCGGTCTTGTAGTCCTGCAGGAGCCAGAGCACGATCGCGATCGGCACCGCGACCGCGGCGATGATCGTGTACTGCCGGTTGAGGTAGGCCTTCGCTCCCTCCTGCACCGCGCCCGAGATTTCCTGCATCCGATCGTTGCCCGGCGACTTTGCGAGCAGGCGCTGGGTGATGATCAATCCGTAGACAACTGCCGCGCCGGCGCAAACGAGCGCGACGACGACTCCGTATTCGGTCAAGAAGCTGGTCAAGTTCGGTTCCTCCGTCGGTTTAAGCGGCGCGGGAGTCTATAAGGGGCCGCGGATACCGCGTTTTCAGCCCTGGGCCGCCTGTTTGGCGGCGGTGTAGGTGCGGTGCGTCTCATCTACCGCGTCGCGGTAGATGTCCTCGATCGAGACACCGGCGTCGAGCGTCCGTCGGGCGCGCTGGGCGCCGTTGCGCTCGGGCAGTTGCGGATCGATGCCGAGCGCCTCGCGGGCAGGCGCGGCCCATCGCAGGACACCCTCGAGCGCCGCCCGCGCCTCGACCTCCACCCCACCCCGGAAATCGATCAGCTTGCCGCTCATGCCGTGACGGATCGCCCGCCAGAGGTTCTCCTCGATCTCGCGGTCCTGCAACGGCGCGCCGGCGCCGTCATAGCCGTGCTCGTCGTAGTCCAGCGCGGCCTGGGCGATGCAGGCGGCGATCAGCGCCGCCACTCCGAAGGACTCCTCGCCCCGCGTCTGCGCGTCGCAGATCCGCACCTCGACCGTGCCGAATTCGTGGTGCGGGCGGACGCTCCACCACAACTGCGTCGACTCGACCACGGTGCCGGTCCGCTGCAGCAAGGCGACGAAATCGGCGTAGCTGCGCCAGTCGACGAAGGGGCTGGGCACACCGCAGCGGGGGAAGGTGCGGGTGAAGATCTCAGTGCGCACGGTGTGCAGGCCGGTGTCGCGGCGGTCGAGGAAGGGCGAGTTGGCCGACACCGCCAGCAGCAGCGGCAGCAGCTCGCGCATCCGGTCGCAGACGGCGATCGCCCGGTCCGCCCCGCGCACGCCCATGTGCACGTGCAGGCTCCAGGTGTTGTTGCGCTGCGCGACGTAGCCGAGTTCGTGGCGCAGGCGGTTGTAGTGGGGCGTGTCGATGATCCGCTGGTCGAGGTAGTCGGCCCAGGGGTGCGTGCCCATCGCCGCCAGCGCCAGGCCCATGCCGCCGGCCAGGTCGAAGAGCCGCCCGCGCCGCTCGCGCTGGGCCTCGATCGCCGCCGTGAACGTCTCCGAGCGGCCGGAGCGGATCTCGATCTCCGAGGCGATCAGCTCCCCCGCGGCCGACTCGGCCAGCACGTCGTCCTTCTGACAGGCGGCGTAGAGATCCTCGAAGCGGTGCTCCAGCTCCAGCGTCGCCGGGTCGAGGATCGCGAACTCCTCCTCGAGCCCGATCGTGAAGTCGGTGGAGGACTCGAATCTCTCCCGAGCCAGGTCGAGGTCCATGGACAAGGGGACGGCTCCTTCGGAGTGGCCTAGGTCAGGTAGAAGTAGAGCGCGTAGAGGAGGTCGACCGCGGGGCTGGAGGTGTGCACGGTGACCTCGGGCGGCACCTGCAGCAGCTGCTCAGAGTAGTTGAAGATGATCTTGACGCCGGCCTCGACCAGGCGGTCGGCGACGGCCTGGGCGGCGGCCGCGGGCACGGCGAGCACGCCGACGACGATCTCCTGCTCGGAGACGACCGCCTCGAGCTCGCCGAAGTCGCGCACCTCGAGGCTGCCGACCTGTGTGCCGACGACAGACGGATCGATGTCGAACATCGCGACGACCTCGAAGCCGTGGTCGGCGAAGATGTCGGAGCTGGCGATCGCCTGGCCGAGGTTGCCGGCGCCGAAAAGGGCGATGTTGTGCTGGCCCGAGGTGCGCAGGATCTTGCGGATCTCCGCCACCAGCGACTCGACGTTGTAGCCGACGCCGCGCTTGCCGAACTTGCCGAAGCCGGAGAGGTCGCGGCGGATCTGGGTCGGGTTGATGTGGGTGTAGTCGGAGAGTTCCTGCGAGGAGATCGTCTCGCGGCCCATCTTGCGGGCCTGCGTCAGCACCTGCAGGTAGCGGGAGAGGCGGGCGGCGACGCCGAGCGAGAGCCGCTCGCCCTCGCCGATCAGCCCACCTGACACCTCAAGCTCCTCCACCGCCGGATCGATCATCGGCCACCACAGTATCGAGCCGGGCACGAACGGAGGTTTGGTCGAGGACCAGTTCGGAGACGACCTCGCCGTCGAGCTCGAGCACGGGGATGCGCTCGAGCATGGCGCGCAACAGGGCGTCGTCGCTCTCGATGTCGATCTCGTGCAGCTCGAAGCGATAGCCCTCCGCGTGCAGGGCGACGAGCTCTGCCAGCGCCTGCTCGCAGAGGTGGCAACCGGGGCGGGAGTAGAGAATCAAAGTCGCGCCTCGCTCGCGGCGCGAAGAATCAGAGGTCGACGCTTGCTCGCTCGGCGCCCCACCGCTCCGTGGATCGTGGGAATGCATCGAACGCAAGGTACTCGGGGTAGGCGAGGGAAGGCGCAAATCGGGCGGCCGAGGCGATCATCGCGGCGTTGTCGGTGCAGAGCTTCAGCGGCACCAGCTTCAGCCGCAGGCCGCGCTCCTCGCAGAGCGCGGCAACCGCCTCGCGCAGGGGCCCGTTGGCGGCGACGCCGCCGCCGAGCGCGACCGCCTCCCAATCGCCGCGCTGCAACGCCCGCTTCAGTTTCGAGGTCAGCTGGCCGACCGCGGCGGCCTGGAAGCCGGCAGCGAGGTCCGCGCGCCGCTCGGCCACCCCCTCGGGGCCGAGGTCGCGGCAGAGGTAGGCGAGCGCCGTCTTCAGCCCGCTGAAGCTGAAGTCGAGGCCGGGATCCCGGGCCATCGCCACCGGCAGCTCGAAGGCGGCCGGGTCGCCCTCCTCGGCGAGCCGCTGCAGCGCCGGTCCGCCGGGGAAGCCCAGGCCGAGCAGGCGGGCGACCTTGTCGAAGGCCTCGCCGGCGGCGTCGTCGAGCGTCTGGCCGAGCACCTCGTGGCCGGCGTGGTCGTGGACGCCTGCCAGCAGCGTGTGCCCGCCGCTCGCCACCAGGCAGAGGAAGGGTGGCTCGAGCGGCTCCGGAGCGAGGTAGTTGGCCGCGACGTGGCCCTGCAGGTGGTCGACCGGGATCAGCGGCAGGCGGCGCGACGCAGCGATCGCCTTGGCGGTGCTGAGCCCGACGAGGAGCGCGCCGATCAGGCCGGGCCCGGCCGTCACGGCGACCGCCTCGACCGAGTCCAGCGTCACCCCGGCCTCGCTCAGGGCGGCCTCGACGATCGGCGCGGTCAGCTCCAGGTGGTGGCGGGAGGCGACCTCGGGAACGATCCCGCCGAACTCGGCATGGGCCTCGTCCTGCGAGGAGATCACGTTGGAGAGGATCTCGGCGCCGGCGACGACGGCGGCGCAGGTGTCGTCGCAGGAGGTCTCGATCGCGAGGATCACGACGACTCGTCGAGCCACATGATCAGGGCGTCCTCGCCGTTGTCCTGGTAATAGCGCGGCCGCACGCCCGCCGAGCGGAAGCCGAGCTTCTCGTACATCGCGATCGCGTCGCGGTTGGAGACCCGTACCTCGAGCGTGAAGGGCAGCTCCCGGCCGGCCTCGGCGAGCAGCGTCGCGATCATCCTGGCGGCGACACCCTGGCGGCGCCGCTCGGGGGCGACGGCGACGTTCATCACGTGCCAGACGCGGTCGTAGCGCGAGCAGATCAGGTAGCCGAGCAGCTCCTCGCCATCGGTCGCGGCGAGGCAGATGCCCGAGGGCTTGGACAGCTCGAGCACGAACATCGCCAGCGACCAGGGCGCCGGAAAGGAGCGGCGCTCGATCGAGATCACGGCGGGCAGGTCGCTGTAGGCGAGGCGGCGCACCGGCCGATCGCCGCCCAGCTCACTCTGCTGCTTGGAGAGAGTCTCGCTCACGCCACCGTTTCGCATCGGGGGGCCTCAGGTAGATCGGGGCGACCGTCCCGGGCTCGTCCTCGCCCCGCCCGGCCGCCGCGAGAGCGCAGATGTGCCGCGCGGCGACGCGGTGCACAGGGTCGGCATCGTCCGGGATCACGACCGCACCACTCGTCAACTGCTGCCGAAATCGTACCGCGCCCGATCCACCGCACAGGACCGGCTCGCTCAGCGCACCGAGGCGCTCGGCGAGGTCCTCGGGCAGGCTCAGCTCGGGCCCCCAGACCGGTTCCCCGCCCACCCCGTAGAGCGCGGCGGCCACCTCGCCCCGCCGCGCATCGAGAACGACCAGGCGGGCCCGCTCCCCCGCCGCCTCGGCGAGGCCGCGTGCCAGCGCGTCGAGCGTGCCGACGCCACTCAGCGGCAGGCCGCGGCTCAGCCCCAGGGCCTTCGCCGTGGCGATCCCGACGCGCAACCCGGTGAACGAGCCGGGACCGACCCCGACCGCTATTCGCCCGATCGCAGGCCAACCGCCGGCGGCCTCGACGGCGCGCTCGACCTCCGCCAAGAGCGCCGTCGTGTGCTGCGGCCCTCCCTTCTCGGAGAGGCCGAGCAGCGCTTCGTGGAGAACCGCGTCGCCGCGCCGGGCGGCGACGGCGGTGTCGCCGGTGGCGGTGTCGAAGCCGATGACCGCCGGCCGCGGGCTACTTGCCGTGTCCGGACTTATGGCTGCGCTCGGGGACGAAGAAGTTGAACAGGCCGACACGCTTGCCCGCGACGAACCAGCTCACCCGATGCTTGCCGGGGATGTTGGAGGTGATCTTGTTGACGTAGAGCGTGCCCTGTTTGGCTTCCTGTTTCGGCCTGCAAAGATTTTTTTTGCCGGGGAACTTGACGCAGATCGAGTAGAAGACGTCGGCGTCGTTGCTGCGGAAGAAGGCGCCCTTCTTACGGCTCTTCTGGCAGATGTGCGCGGGTTTGGCGTTCTGGGAGAGGCCGCAGGCGACGTAGTGCGTGAACGCGGCGCCGCTCTTCGCCGAAGTGGGAGCGGCGCTTGCCAACAGTGCGATGCCCAACGCGATCGCCGCCAGCGTCTTCGGTCCCTTCATATGGCGAGCTCCTCCTTCGGTTTGCGTACGCGGGCGATGCTACACAGCGCCACCCTCCTCCGAAACACGCCTATCCGTGGGGCGATGCGGCGTCCCACTCGATTCGCCGGCCGTCGGCGTCCCGGTGGGCGATGCGGACCGTCAGGACGCGACGGCCGGCGAGCTGCGGCGCCGCGATCGCCGGCCACTCGACGAAGCCGACCGTGGCGCCGTCGAGGTAGTCGTCGAGCAGCGCCGGGTCCTCGCCCTCGAGGCCGCCAAGGCGGTAGAGGTCGAGGTGGGAAACGGGCAGGCGGCCGCTGTAGCGCTGGCCGATCGTGAAGGTGGGCGAGGTGACCGGTCCCGCCACGCCAAGCGCCCGGCAGGCGCCGCGGATCAACGTCGTCTTGCCGGCGCCGAGCTCGCCGCTGACGAGGACTACGTCGCCCGGCGCGAGCCCGGCCGCGATCTTCGCTCCGACGGCTTCGGTCTCCACCGCTGAGGCGCTCTCGACCGACTCCACGACGCTCAACCGAAGAAGTCGAGCTGGTCGGCCGAGGGCTGCGGCGACTCGGCGGGCGTCTGCTCGAGCTCCTCGACGAGCTCCTCCTCGGGCGCCGACCCTCCCGGCGACGGCCCCGCGAGCAGCTTCGGCAGCAGGTCGAGATCCCCCCGCAGCTGCTCCTTCACCGCCGGGGTGCGCAGCGCCGCGGCCGGGTGGAAGAGCGGCAGCAGGAAGACAGTGCGGCCGCCGAGCTCGTGCACCTGAGGCGTCCCGCGCACGCGGGTTATCCCCGCGGGGTTGCCGCTCAGCAGCTTGGTCGCGAAGTTGCCCAGGGTGCAGACGACGCGCGGCTCGATCAGCCGCACCTGCTCGAAGAGGTAGGGCCTACAGGCCTCGATCTCCCCCGGCTGCGGGTCGCGGTTGCCGGGCGGGCGGCTCTTCAGCACGTTGGCGATGAACACGTCCTCGCGCGAGAGCCCGATCTCCGCCAGCATCTGGTTCAGCAGCTGGCCGGCGCGACCGACGAAGGGCAGCCCCTGCCGGTCCTCTTCGGCTCCCGGCGCCTCGCCGACGAACATCACCTCGGCATCGGCGTCCCCCGCCCCGAACACCGCTTTCGTCCGCGTCTCGTACAGCGGACATTTGGTGCAGCCCTGCACCTCTTTATAAAGCTCAACCAACTGCTCGCGCCGCTCCTCAGCTGTCATCGAGGCCATGCTAACCGTGCGTGAGGGCGATCCCGGCAGGGGTGAAACGTCTTGTACTTTTTCGTCGACTGCCCGGGCGTCAGCCGCAACCCAAGCCTTCGAAAAAGTTAAGTGAAACCCCTGCCGGGATCGCTCCGGGCAGGACTGCCTCAGGGCAACGGCTCCCAGGCCCAAGACGCGCGCGAGCCGACCCCATCCTTCTGCTCCAGGTAGTGCTGAAACTCGGCCAACTCGGTCGGCTCGATCGAGTAGACGTGCTCGGCCGCGGGGAAACGGTGCGAGCGCACCTCCTCCACGTAGCTGCCGACCCCCGCGACCATCGCCGCATGGATCTCGGCGTAGCGCTTGACGAATTTGGGCGCACGGCCGGTGGTGATCCCGAGCAGGTCGTGGTAGACGAGCACCTGGCCGGCGGTCGCCGGGCCGGCGCCGATCCCGATCGCCGGGATCTCGAGCCGCTCGGCGAGGGTCTCTGCGATCGCCGCCGGGACCGCCTCGAAGACGACGGCGAAGCACCCGACCGACTGCAGCGCCAGGGCGTCCTCCAGCAGCTGGATGGCTCCCTGGGCGGTCTTGCCCTGCGTCTTGTAGCCGCCCAGGGCGGTCGCCGTCTGCGGAGTGAGGCCGACGTGGCCCATCACCGGGATGCCGGCGCGCACGATCGCCCGGGCGCGCTCGACCGAGGTCCCCCCGGCCTCGAGCTTGACGACCTGGCAACCGGTCTCCTTGACCAGGCGCTGGGCGCTCTGCACGGCGAGCTCGTTGCTCGCCTCGTAGCTGCCCATCGGCATGTCGCCGACCATCAGCGCGGTCTCGGTGCCGCGGCGGACGGCCTTGCCGAGGATGATCATCTCCTCCATCGAGACCGGCTCGGTGCCGGGGTAGCCGAGCACGACCATCGCCGCCGTGTCGCCGACGAGGACGAGATCGACGCCGGCCTCCTCGGCGACCCGCGCCGAGGGGTAGTCGTAGGCGGTGACCATGACGATCGGTTCCCCCGCGGCCTTCATCTCGGCCAGGCGCGGCAGGTTGACGGGCTTGCGCGCGGCGCTCATAGGACAACCTCCGGTGAGAGCAGCACCTCCGGGTGGCTGTCGACGGCAACCGTCGCGTTGTCGTCGTCGACGTGGACGACCACCGGGGCGTAGCTCTCCAGGTCGTGCTCGTCGTAGGCGCCGAAAGAGGCGACGATGATCTTGTGGCCGGGCTCGGTCAGGTGAGCCGCGGCGCCGTTGACCTGCATCGTGCCCGAGCCGGGCTCGCCGTCGATCACGTAGGTGACGAAGCGGGCGCCGTTGTCGATGTCCCAGACGTGGACCTGCTCGTTGGTGATCAGGTCGGCCTGCGCCATCAACTCGGTGTCGACCGTGATGCTGCCGATGTAATCGACGTCGCAGTCGGTCACCGTGGCCCGGTGGATCTTGGACTTGAGCATCTGCCTCTGCATTACGAGTTCTCCCCTTGGGTTCGAGCCTTCACGGCTGTATCAAGACGTTGTCGATCAATCGCGCGCCGCCGACCTGCGCGGCGAGTGCGACCAGGGCCGGGCTATTCAGCTCGGCCAGCTCCTGCAAGCTCTCCGGATCGCGGGCCTCCAGGTACTCGGGCTCGATCCCCGCTTCGTCGAGGACGCGGCGCCCGGCCTGCAGGCCGGCGGCCAGCGAGTCCTCGCGCGCGATCCGCTCGACCTCGCCCAGCGCCCGCGAGAGCGCCGTCGCACGCTCGCGATCCGCGGCGTCGAGGTAGGCGTTGCGCGAGCTCATCGCCAGGCCATCGGGCTCGCGCACGATCGGCAGCGCCTCGATCCGCACGGGGATGTCGAGGTCGCGGACCATGCGGCGGATCGCCGCGACCTGCTGGGCGTCCTTGCGGCCGAAGTAGGCGACGTCGGGCTGAACCGTGTTGAAGAGCTTGGCGACGACCGTGGTGACGCCGCGGAAGTGCCCGGGGCCGCGCCGGGTCGGGTCGCCGCAGAGAACCTCGGTCACCCCCCCGACTTCGACCGTCGTCGCGAAGCCGTCCGGGTAGACCTCCCCGACCGCCGGCGCGTAGATCAGGTCGACGCCGGCCGCAGCGGCCAGCTCGCCGTCGCGCTCCTCGTCGCGCGGGTAGCGGTCGAGGTCCTCGCCCGGCCCGAACTGGGCCGGGTTGACGAAGAGGCTCATCACGACCAGGTCGCACTCGGCGCGGGCGGCGCGCAGCAACGAGACGTGCCCGTCGTGCAGGCAGCCCATCGTCGGGACCAGGCCGATCGAGCGACCCTCCGCCCGCGCGGCGGCAAGGATCGGACGCAGCTCGTCCTTGGCGCGGACGAACTTCACGCCTGCTGCTGCATGAGAAGGCTCGGTGGCTACGAGGTTCATTGGCGGTCCATGCCCGGTCGGGTCACGGCCTCGACTGGATTATAGGCACGATCGGTGGCGCTTCTGTGACATTTCGCGCGCAGCTCAGCGCTGAAACTCGATCGCGCGGATCACCCGCGCCGGGGAGCCCGCGGCGATCGATCCCGGCGGGATGTCCGTGGTGACGACGGAATTTGCGCCGATCACGCAACGCTCGCCGATCGTCACGCCGCTGGTCACCGCGCAGTTGACGCCGAACCAGCAGTTGGCGCCGATCCTGACCGGGCCCTTGCTGGTGAAGCCCTGCCAGGTGATCGGCTCCTCGGGGTCGTCGAAGCGGTGCTCGGCGTCGCCTACGAAGCAGCCGTTGGCGAACATCGTGTGCGCGCCGATCTCGATCGACTCGTACGCGGCCAGCATCGTGTTGCGGTTGAGGAAGCAGCCCGCCCCGATCTCGATCCTCGCCTCGGGCGCAAGCGTCAACCAGCAGCCCGGCTCGAGCAGCGTTCCCTCGCCGATCCGCAGGCGGCCCTCGTCGAGCGCCTCGAGCAGCTCGCCCTCGACCGGCGGGCGGATGAAGAAGCCGCCACGGGCGGCATGGCGGGCGAGCCGCCAGCGCCGCAGCGGTCGCCGGTTGCGCTCATACCACCGTCGCTTCCGCCACCACACTCGCCAGCCGCCGTTCATCCGCTGCATAGACTGACGGTTGTGAGCGCGGAGCGACCAAGCGGGCATGTCCGGCTCCTCGCGCCGGGAGCGACGGGGGAACGTTCACGATGAGCGATCTGCGCGGCGGCATCGACCTCGGCGGGACCAAGATCCAGACGGCGATCGTCGATCCAGCCGGAGAGGTGAGCGGCGAAGCCCGCCGGGCGACGCCCACCTCCGGCGGCCCGGCGGATGTCGCGCGGGCGATGGAGGAGGCGCTGCGCGAAGCCGCCTCGGGGGCAGGGGTCGAGCCGGAGGAGCTGCGCGGAGTCGGCGTCGGCTCGCCCGGCGACGCCGACGAGAGGACCGGCGTCGTCTCCACTGCCCGCAACCTGCCGGGCTGGGAAGGCGGCTTCCCGCTCGGCGAGACGCTGTCAGCGGCGCTGGGCACTCCGGTGCGGGTCGGCAACGACGTCCAGGTCGCGACCGAAGCGGAGTTCCATCTCGGCGCCGGGCGAGAGTTCCAGAGCCTGATCGGGGTCTTCTGGGGGACCGGGGTCGGCGGCGGCCTCGTCCTCGACGGCAGGCCCTGGCTCGGCCGCGGTGCGGCCGGCGAGATCGGCCACATGGTCGTCAAGCGCGGCGGGGCCAAGTGCCCCTGCGGTCGCAAGGGCTGCATGGAGGCCTACGCCGGTCGCGCGGCGATGGAAGCGGAGGCGCGGCGGGCGCAGAAAGAGGGGCGCAAGACCGACCTCTTCAAGCTGATGGAGAAGCACGGCAAACCGCGCCTGACCAGCGGTATCTGGGAGCGCGCGATCGACCACGGCGACGAGCTGGCGAGGAAGTTGATCGACCGCGCGATCGAGGCCCTCGGCACCGGCATCGCCTCGGCGGTGAACCTGCTCGACCCCGAAGCGGTGATCATCGGCGGCGGCCTCGGCATCCGCTTCGGCGACCGCTACATGGACGCGCTGAGCGCGGAGATGGGCAAGCACCTCTTCGTCGACGAGCGCCCACCGGCGGTGCGCGTCGCCTCGCTCGGCGACCTCGGCGGCGCGATCGGCGCCTCGCTGCTGGTCGACCGCTGAGCGCCGTCAGGCGGGCTGGGCGACCGTCAGGCCCTGGTCGTCGGCAGCTTCGGCAAGTCGATCGTCATAGCTGACGAACAGGCCGATCTCGTCGCGAACGCTCAGGGCCGTTGCAAGGTGAAGCGCGTCGAGGCTTCGCAGCCTCGTCGGCGCCAGTTCGGAAGCTATGTCCAAAATCAGATCGTCCATCGGCAACAGCGAAACGCCCTCCAGCCATCTGCGGGCCTCGAGCGCGTCCGCGGAGCTTCGGCGAGCGCAGGCCCGAATCGACTCGACCGCAAGCAGCGCGCTCGACACGTATCCATCCCAATTCGCCAGCTCCGTCAAAAGGGCGGCCTCACCCGACTCGCGCAGCACCGCCTTGACATAAGCGGAACTATCGAGATATGCGCTGCGAGAAGCTATAGCCGCTCTTCTCGCTCCGCATCGAGCAGTTCGAGACTCGATGGTCCTCCCGCGGGCTTCCGCGGCGCGACCTTGGCCAGCTCGAGCAGGTCTACGGTCGGCATCGTCGCGCCCCGCTCGGCGACAAGCCGGGCTATCGGCGAGCTCACCGGACCGGACGGCACGAGCCTGGCCACCTCGCGCCCTCGCTCGGTGACTCGAAAGGCGCCACCTTCCTTCACCTCTGCCAGGTAACGGGACAGGTTTTGACGCAGCTCTCGCACACCGACCGAGTCCATGTGCGTCACCGTAGCACATCTGGTCCGAGTGTCGATCTGTTGTCTACACCCGACCGGCGGCCTGGCGCTGCTGGCGGGCGATCGCGTCGACCAGCACGGCGAGCAGGAGCACCCCGCCGGTGACCATGAACTTGACCGCCGAGGAGAGCGCGAGCAGGTCCATGCCGTTTGAGATCGAGCCGATCACAAGAGCGCCGAGCAGGGCCGTCCAGACCGAGCCGCGGCCGCCGAAGAGGCTGGTGCCGGCGATCACCGGCCCGGCGATCGCGAGCAGCAGCAGTTCGCTGCCACCCGAGTTCTGGTTGACCGCGAGCAGGCGCGAGGCGGCCATGATCCCGCCGATCGCGGCCATCGTGCCGGCGATGCCGAAGACCGCGACGCGCACGCCGTTGACGCGGATCCCGGCGCGGCGCGCCGCCTCGGCGCTGCCGCCGACGGCGTAGACGTGGCGACCGAAGCGGGTCCGCTTGACCACGTACTCCATGCCGACGACGAAGGCGAGCAGGATCAGCACCGCCAGCGGCACGCCACGATCGGAGTTGAGGATCGCGACGGCGACGATCGCGACCACGGCGACGAGGACCACCCGCAGGACGAGCCCCTGCATGCTCTCCGCCGCGAGCCCCGCCGCCAGGCGCCGTTTATGGCCGACGAAGACGACGGCGGCGTAGGCGGCGACGACGATCGCGCAGAAGACCCAACCGACCGCGTCCGAGTAGAAGGTGTTGGCGAGGCCGGTGATTTTCGGGTCGGTGATGTTGAGCGACCCGGTCTGGCCAAGGACCTGCAGCAATGCTCCCTGCCAGGCGAGCAGGCCGGCGAGGGTGACGACGAACGAGGGCACGACGAAGCGGCTGAACAGAGAGCCCTGCAATACGCCGATCGCCAGGCCGACGACCACCGCAGCAACGATCGCGAGGTAGGGGCTCCAGCCGTGCTGGATGTTGAGCACGGCCATCACCGCCGCGGCGAGGCCGCTGACCGCGCCGACCGAGAGATCGATCTCGCCGAGCAGCAGGACGTAGACAACGCCGACCGAGATCAGCCCGGTCGCCGTGATCTGCAGCATCAGGTTGGTCAGGTTCTCAGCCGAGAGGAAGCGGTCGTTCTGCGACTGGAAGATGATCCAGATCACGACCAGGCCGAGCACGACGCGGGCCGATGCGAGGTCGCCCTGGACGAGCCGGCGCAGCGAGTCGCGGTTGAGCAGCCCGGAGCCCTCCTTGCTCTGGCCCGCCGGGGCCGGCGCGGTCGCGCTCTCCCCCCTCATGCTCTCTCCTCCTCGTTTTGTCGGTTGCGTCCGTCGGCGCCGTTGCCGACGCCGGTGATCGCCGAGACGACGTGCTCCTCGGTGGTCTCTTCGGCTTTGAAATCGCCGGCGGTCTTGCCGAGGCGCAGGACGACGATCCGGTCGGCGACCTCGAAGACGTTGGCCAGGTTGTGGCTGATCACGACGACGCCGAGGCCGCGCTCGCGCAGGCGTCCGATCAGCTCCAACACCTGTTTGGTCTGCGGCACGCCAAGCGCAGCAGTCGGCTCGTCGAGCAGGACGACCCGAGGCTCCCCCAGCAGCGACCTCGCGACTGCCACCTGCTGGCGCTGACCGCCGGAGAGGGTGCCGACCTCCGTCCGCAGGCTCGGAATCGTCACCGCCAGGCTGGAGAGCAGCTCCCCGGAGCGGTGCTCCATCGCCGACTCATCGAGCTGGCGCGTGACCTCCCCCGGGCCGGCAGAGATCTCCTCCTGGCCGAGGAAGATGTTGGCGACGACGTCGAGGTTGTCGCAGAGCGCCAGGTCCTGGTAGACGGTGGCAATGCCGAGCTGGGTCGCGTCCTGAGGCCGCGAGACCTTGATCTCGCGGCCGTCGAAACGGATGGTGCCCGCGTCGGCGCTGTGGATGCCGGCGATCGTCTTCACCATCGTCGACTTGCCGGCGCCGTTGTCGCCGACCAGGCCGACCACCTCGCCGGCGTGGACGGCGAAGTCGACCCGGTCCAGAGCCTGGACCGGGCCGAATCGTTTGCTCACCCCGCTGAGCTCGAGCAGCGGGGCGTTGGAGGACATGTCCGCGATCCCCCGCGCCCTAGGAGATCCCCGCTTCCTTGCAGGCGGTCTGGAACGCGCTGGTGCAGAGTTCCGAGGCGGTTACGAACCCGTCTGCGACCACCGTGCTCTTGACGTTGCCTTTGGTCACGGCGATCGGCTTGAGCAGGACGGACGGCACTTTGACTTTGCCGTTGTCGACTTCTTCGCTGATCTTGCCCTGCGGCACTTCTTCGCCTTCGGCCAGCGCGATCGCGATTTCAGCAGTGATCGTGGCCTCCGGTTCGATTTCCTTGTAGACCGTCATGTACTGCTGGCCGGCGAGGATCCGCTGCAGCCCGGCGACCGTCGCGTCCTGACCGGTGGTGGGCTTTTCGGCCGGGTTGATGCCGGCGCCCTTCATCGCCGCGATGGCGCCGCCGCCGGTGTCGTCGTTGGCGGCGTAGACGCCGGCGAAGCCGTTGCTGCCAAGCGCGGTGATCGCCTGCTGGGCCTCGCGCTGGGCGGCTTCGGCCGACCAGCCGGGGGTGTCGTATTCCTTGGCGATCTTGACGCCGGCCGCTTCGAGGCCGGTGTGAGCGCCTTCCTTGAAGAGGGCGGCGTTGGGGTCGGCCGGATCGCCGTTGATCATGATGATCGGGCCGCTTGCGCTGCCGTCTTCTTTCAGTTTCTTGGAGAGGGTTTCCGCCTGCAGTTCGCCGACTTTTTTGTTGTCGAAGGAGACATAGGCGTCGATTTCGCCGTTTTCGATCAGGCGGTCGTAGCTGACCACCGGGACGTTCTGGGCTTTGGCCTTTTCGGCGATCGCCGCCGCCGATTTGGAGTCCATCGGGTCGACGACGAGGACGTCGGCGCCCTGGGTCAGCGCGGCTTCGGCCTGACTCTGCTGCTTGGACGCGTCGCCGCCGGCGTTGTTGTAGAGGACTTCGCAGTCTTCACACTGTTCTTCGACCGCCTTTTCGAAGTCCGGCCGATCGTCGGATTCGTAGCGGGGCGTCTCGTTTTCGGGCAAGAGCAACGCGATCTTGGCGCCACCGCCGCCGCCACTGCTGCCGCCACAACCCGCGGCCACTGCGACGAGCGCCAACAGCACACCTAACGCGACGGGGAATCGCTTGAGAGCTGATCGGGACATGTACTCCTCCTTTTCCAGCCCTGCCCTTACCCGCTTGCCGCAAACTTCACTCCCTACCGTACCGCCCCGGCCCGACCTGCGCCAGAGGCGCTTGGCTCCAGGCAGATCTACCTATGCTGCGACCGGCTCGCGGCGTCTGCGCGAGGCCCGTTTCGGCTTGGCCGGCTCGACGAGCTCGGCCAGAAAACGACCGGTGTAGGAGGACTCGACCTCGGCGACCTCCTCGGGAGTGCCGGTCGCGATCACCTCTCCCCCCTCTTCGCCGCCGTCTGGACCGAGGTCGACGAGGCGGTCTGCGGTCTTGATCACGTCGAGGTTGTGCTCGATCACGACCACGGTGTTGCCCGCGTCGACCAGGCGGCCGAGCACGTCGAGCAGGCGCTGCACGTCGGCGAAGTGCAGCCCGGTGGTCGGCTCGTCGAGGATGTAGAGGGTGTCGCCGGTGGCGACTTTGGAGAGCTCGGTCGCCAGCTTCACCCGCTGCGCCTCGCCGCCGGAGAGGGTCGTCGCCGCCTGGCCGAGGCGGATGTAGTCGAGGCCGACGTCGTGCAGCGTACGCAGGCGCCGGGCGATCTTCGGCACGTTCTCGAAGAAGACGACCGCCTCCTCGACCGACATCTCGAGCACGTCGGCGATGCTCTTGCCCTTGAAGCGGACCTCGAGCGTCTCGCGGTTGTAGCGCCTGCCGTGGCACTGCTCGCAGGGCACGTAGACGTCGGGCAGGAAGTGCATCTCGATCTTGATCTGGCCGTCGCCACGGCAGACCTCGCAGCGCCCGCCCTTGACGTTGAAGCTGAAGCGGCCGGGCTTGTAGCCGCGCGCCCGCGCCTCCTGGGTCTGGGTGAAGAGCTGGCGGATGTGGTCGAAGACGCCGGTGTAGGTGGCCGGGTTGGAGCGCGGCGTGCGGCCGATCGGCGACTGGTCGATGTTGATGATCTTGTCGATCTGGCTGAGCCCGTCGACGCCGTCGTGGGCGCCGGGGCGCAGCTTCGCCTGGTGCAGGCGGTTGGCGACCGAGTGGTGCAGGGTCTCGTTGACCAGGGTCGACTTGCCGGAGCCGGAGACGCCCGTGACGCAGCAGAAGACCCCGAGCGGGATCGCCACGTCGATCCCCTTGAGGTTGTGTTCGCGGGCGTTGCGGATGACCAGCGCCCCCCGCGGCTCGCGCCGCTGCGCGGGCACGGCGATCTCGCGCTTGCCGGAGAGGTACTGGCCGGTCAGCGAGGCCGGGTCCTTGGCGACCTGGGCGGGCGTCCCGGCGGCGATCACGTAGCCGCCGTGTTCGCCCGCCCCCGGGCCGAGGTCGACGAGGTGGTCGGCGGCGCGCATCGTGCCCTCGTCGTGCTCGACCACGATCACCGTGTTGCCGAGGTCGCGGAGGCGGTCGAGCGTCGCGATCAGCTTCTCGTTGTCGCGCTGGTGCAGGCCGATCGAGGGCTCGTCGAGCACGTACATCACCCCGACCAGGCTCGAGCCGATCTGGGTCGCGAGGCGGATTCGCTGCGCCTCGCCGCCGGAGAGCGAACGGGCCGAGCGGGCCAGCGAGAGGTAGCCGATGCCGACGTTCTCGAGGAAGGCGAGCCGTTCGGAGATCTCGCGCACGATCAGGCGGGCGATCGCGCGCTCGGTCTCGGTCAGCTCGAGCGCCTGGATCCAGGCGCTCGCCGCGCGCGCCGAGAGGTCGGTGTAGTCGGAGATGCTGAGCCCGCCGACGGTCACGGCGAGGCTCTCCGGCCGCAGCCGGGCGCCTTCGCAGTCGGGACAGGGCTGCTCGGCCATGTAGCCCTCGATCCGCTCGCGGTTGGTCTCCGAGTCGGTCTCTTCGTAGCGCCGCTCGAGGTTGTTGACGATTCCCTCGAAGCGGACCTTGTAGGAACGGCGGCGGCCGAAGCGGTTGGTGTAGGTGACCTGGTGGCGATCGCCGCCGGTGCCGTAGAGGAAGATCTCCTTCTCGGATTTCTTCAGCTTCGCCCAAGGCTTGTCGAGGTCGACGCCGTTCTCCTCGGCGACGGCCGCGATCAGCCGCTTCCAGTAAGCGGTGATGCCGCGGTTCCACGGCTGCAGGGCGCCCTCGCCGAGCGAGAGCGTGGGATCGGGGACGACCAGCTCCGGATCTATCACCTTCTGGAAGCCCAGCCCGTGGCAGCGCTCGCAGGCGCCGTGGGGGGAGTTAAAGGAGAATATCCGCGGCTCCAGCTCGGGGATCGAGGTGCCGCAGTTGAGGCAGGCGAACTGCTCGCTGAACAACATATTTCCGCCCGCCTCCTCCGCTTCGCGTCCGGGGGCGGACGGGTTGCCGACCATCTCGATTTCAACCAGGCCGGCCGCCAATCCCGCCGCGGCCTCGACCGACTCGGAGAGGCGGCGGCGCAGGTCGGTCTTCATCACCAGCCGGTCGACGACGACGGCGACGTCGTGTTTGTACTTCTTGTCGAGCACGATCTCCTCGTCGAGGCGGCGCAGCTCGCCGTCGACCTTGACGCGCGAGTAGCCCTCGAGCCGCATCTGGTCGAGCAATTTGCCGTACTCGCCTTTGCGCCCGCGCACGACCGGCGCCATCACCATGAATTTCGTCCCCTCCGCGAGGGTCATCAGCCGGTCGACGATCTGCTCCTGGGTCTGGCCGGTGATCTCCTCGCCGCAGGTGGGACAGTGCGGCACGCCGATCCGCGCCCAGAGCAGGCGCAGGTAGTCGTAGATCTCGGTCACGGTGCCGACCGTCGAGCGCGGGTTGCGCGAGGTCGTCTTCTGGTCGATCGAGATCGCCGGCGAGAGCCCCTCGATCGAGTCGACGTCGGGCTTCTCCATCAGGCCGAGGAACTGCCGCGCGTAGGCCGAGAGCGACTCGACGTAGCGCCGTTGCCCCTCGGCGTAGATCGTGTCGAAGGCGAGGCTTGACTTGCCCGAGCCGGAGAGCCCGGTGATCACGATCAGCGCGTCGCGGGGCAGCTCGACGTCGACGTCCTTCAGGTTGTGCTCACGCGCACCCGAGATCACGATCCGCTCAGAGGCAGCCACTGTCAAGCGAGTCTACCCAGACGAACAGATGTTCCCCTGGCGGAATTCCTAACCGTCGTCTCCGTGCGGATGAAGCTAGCGGCCGATCGACTGCTGGTACAGGGTGAACCCGATGCCTGAGCAGACAGCGGCGATGATCCAGAAGCGCAGCATGATCTTCGTCTCCGACCAGGCCATCATCTCGAAATGGTGGTGCAGGGGGGCCATCAGGAGGACGCGGCGGCGGAAGGTCTTGAAGGAGAAGACCTGGACCGCGACCGATAGGGCCTCGATCACGAAGATGCCGCCGATGATGACGAGCAGGACCTCGGTCTGGGTCATCACGGCGAGCGCGCCGATCGCGCCACCGAGCCCGAGCGAGCCGGTGTCGCCCATGAATATCGATGCCGGGAAGGCGTTGAACCAGAGGAAGCCGACGCAGGCGCCGACCAGGCAGGCGGAGAGCAGCGCCAGGTCCTGCTGCTGGTTGGCGACGAAGGCGATCGCGGTGTAGGCGAGCAGGACGATCGCGCAGGAGCCTGCGGCGAGGCCGTCGAGGCCGTCGGTGAGGTTGACGCCGTTGGAGGTGCCCGCGATGACTAGGAAGACGAGGACGAAGTAGAGGACCGGGCCGAGCTGGAGGCTGGCGTCGCCGATGCGGAAGTAGAGCGTCGGCTCGAGCCCGACCTCGTGCCGCGCCACCCACCAGAGGCCGAACGCGAGCAGCAGCTGGCCGACCAGCTTCCAGCGCGCCGAGAGGCCGAGCGAGCGGCGTTTGACGATCTTGATGAAGTCGTCGGCGAAGCCGAGCGCTGCGCAGCCCATCGCGACGCCGAAGACGGCGAGGCTCTGCGCATCGCGGTTGGAGAGGACCAGGTAGGGGACGCAGATCGCGGCGAAGACGATCAGGCCTCCCATCGTCGGCGTTCCCGCCTTGGCGTGGTGCTCCTGCGGCCCGTCCTCGCGGATGTGCTGGCCGAACTCCTTGACCCGCAGGTACTCGATGAACTTCGGCCCGAGGAAGATGCAGATCAGCATCGCCGCCATGCCGGCGATCAGGACCTCGCCCATCAGAGCGACTCCGCCGTCGAGGCCGGGCTGGCGTTGTAGCGGTCGTTCATCGGGAGCCCGCGAAGCCTATGCGGCGCAGCTCCTCGCGCGCCACCTGACGGTCGTCGAAGGGCAGCTTGCGCCCGCCCTCGAACTCCTGCCCCTGCTCGTGGCCCTTGCCGGCGATCACCACGGTGTCGCCGGGCTCGGCGCGGGCGAGAGCGTGGGCGATCGCGGCGCGCCGGTCGACCTCGGCCTCGACGCCGCTGCGATCGCCGACCCCGGCGAGGACCTCGGCGACGATCGCCTCGGGATCCTCCGAGCGCGGGTTGTCGGAGGTGACGATCGCCAGGTCGGACAGCTCCGCGCCGGCGCGGCCCATCTGCGGGCGCTTGCCGCGGTCGCGGTCGCCGCCTGCGCCGAAGACGGAGATCACACGACCGTCGCCCAGCCGGCGCGCGGCACGCAGCACGTTCTCCAGCGAGTCGGGGGTGTGCGCGTAGTCGACCAGGACGGCGAACGGCTGACCTTCGTCCACCGGCTCGAAACGTCCCGGCGGAGGCGTCGCTCCGGCCAGCGCGGCCAGCGCGGCTTCCGGCTCGACCCCCAGCGCGACCGCCGCCGCATAGGCCCCGAGCGCGTTGGCCAGGTTGAAATCCCCGGGCAGGGGAGTCTCGAGGCCGACCTCGCCGGCGAGGAGGTCGGCCTCGGCGCCCCGGGCGGAGAAGGTGACGCACTCGAATTCCTCGGCCAACCGCCGCCCGTACGGGTCGTCGACGTTGACGATCGCCGTCCCCGGCGCCATCTCGAACAGCATCCGCTTGGCGCGGAAGTAGTCCTCCATGTCGGCGTGGAAATCGAGATGGTCCTGGGTGAGGTTGGTGAAGAGGGCGACGTCGAAGTGGATCGCGTCGGCGCGGTGCAGCGCCAGGGCATGCGAGGAGACCTCCATCGCGCAGGCGACGTCCCTCCCGTCGAGCATCCGCCGGAACGTCCGCTGCAGGTCGATCGCCTCCGGCGTCGTCCGCTCGACTTCCTCCTCGACCCCGCCGACGACCTGCTTCACGGTCCCCAGCAACCCGCACTGCACCTGCGCCGACTCGAGGATCTCCCGCAGCAGGAACGCGGTGGTCGTCTTCCCGTTCGTGCCCGTGATCCCGGCGACCTTCAACTCCGCGGTCGGATCGCCGAAGAAGCGCGCCGCGACCGGCGCCATGGCCGCCCGCGCGTCCCCGACCACGAGCTGCGCCACATCGACCTCGAGCTCCCGCTCGACCACGAGCCCCACCGCCCCGGCCTCGACCGCAGCGCCCCCGAACTCATGCCCATCGACCCTCTCCCCCGGCACGCAGAAGAACAGCGTCCCGGCCCCCACCTTCCGACTGTCGTAGGCAAGGTCGGCAACCTCCACGCCCCCGTCGCCGACGATCCGAGCCCCTTCAGCTGCCGCGGCAAGCGCCTCCAATCTCACGGCGCCGATTGTAGGAAGAGGGTCGGGTGCACCCGTTGGGACGAGGCGGGCGATCGGGTGGCCCTCCAGCGCAGCGGCGTCCGTTTTTCGCCCCTACCACTTCCTCGGACGGCCATAAGGTCCAGGGCGAAAAACCCAGCCAGCAGGAGGGCCACCCGGTCGCCCGCCCCTTGCAGACGTCCCGTCTGTCCCTATTCCTGCGGAACCCCGAGATAAGGAAGCGCAAACGCCGCGATCTTGCCGAACGCCGGCGCCGCCACCGAGCCGCCGTAGATTTCCCCCTGCGGCTCGTCGACGACGACCGCAACCAGCAGTCGCGGGTCCTGTGCGGGGGCGAACCCGATGAACGAAGCGATGTATTTCGTATTCGAGTAACCGCCGTTTTCGGCGACCTGGGCGGTACCGGTCTTGCCTGCCAGCGAGTAGCCGGGGACGCTGACCTCCGAAGCGGTCCCACCCGGCGCCAGCACCCCTTCGAGCATCGTCCGCACCTCGTCGGCGACGTCCGGGGTGATCACGCGGTGGCCGCGTGGCTCGGGCACCGTTTCGTCGCCGATCTTCTCGATCAGCTGCGGCGGGCGCAGCATGCCGCCGTTGGCGATCGCCGCGTAGCCGGCGATCATCTGCATCGGCGTCACCGAGAGGCCCTGGCCCATCGGCAGGTTGCCCATCGTCGAGCCGGAGTACTGGTCGAGCTTCGGCACGATCCCCTCTTCCTCGCCCGGGAACTGGACGCCCGTCGGCCGGCCGAAGCCGAAGCGGTCGATCCACTTGCTGAAGCGGCCGGCGCCGAGCTGCAGCCCGATCTCGACCGCACCGATGTTCGACGACTTGGCGAGGATTTCGGCGACGCTGAGGTTCTCGGTGCCATGTTCCTCCGCGTCTTCGATGGTGCGATCGGCGACCTGCAAGGAGGGCGGGATCGTGAAGCCGCTGGTCGGCGTGACCACGCCTTCCTCCAGCGCCGCCGAGACGGTGAAGGCCTTGAAGGTCGAGCCGGGCTCGTAGTTGAAGCCGGTCGCGCGATTCATCAGGTCTTCGGGCGAGGCGTCTTCGAGATCCGACGGATCGACGGGCGGCCAGTTGGCGACTGCCAGAAGCTGCGAGTTGCGTGGGTCCATGACGATCGCCGTTGCCCCCTTTGGCGCATACGTTTCGCCGACTTCGCCCAGCACCTGCTCGGTCTTCTTCTGGATCGCCGGGTCGAGGGTCAGGCGCACGTCTTCGCCGTCTTCGGCTTCCTTCACCGTTTCCGTCCGGATCGGTTCGCCGAGGGCGTCGTTGACGATCCGCCGTTCGCCGTCGCTGCCGCGCAGGACCGAGTCCTCACCCGCCTCCAGCCCGGTCAGGCCCTGCCCTTCCTCACCGACGGCACCGATCGCCTGCCCGGCCAGATCGCCCTGGGGGTAGGTGCGGCGACTGTCGGGCAGCTCGCCGATCCCGGGCAGTTCGAGCCGTTCCACACGCGCCGCGCTCGGCAGGGCGACCTTGCGCGCCACGTAGGCGAAACCGGATTCCTCGCTCAGGCTCTTCAGCACTTCGCTCTGCTTCAGGCCGAGAGCCGAGGCCAGTTTCTCGGCCGTACGCGGCGGGTCCTTCACCTGGTAGGGCGTCGCGTAGATCGTCTTCGCGTCTTCGGAGACGGCAAGCGGGTTGCCGAAGCGATCGAGGACGCTGCCGCGCAGGCCTGGCACGGTGACGACATCGGTCTGCTGGTAGGCGGCCTCGGAGGCCAGCTTGGCCCCCTGCACCCCCTGCAGCCAGAAGGCGCGGCCGGCGATGACCAGGAAGCAGAGCAGGAAGCCGGCGAAGAGGAGGCCGATCCGACGCTCGATCGTGCGCATCGGCGCTCAGTAGGCCGTTCCGGCAGCCGCCAGGCGAGCGGCCGCGGTCTCGACGTCGCGGGGGCCGACGCGCACGGCGCCGACTTCTTCGACCGCCGCGGCGCTCAGGCCGAGCACGGCGCCTTCGCGCGCGATCCGCCCGGCGCCCGAGCGCTGGGCGTCGCGACTGCGCAGGAGCGAGTTCTCTTCGTCGAGCGCCTGGATGTTCTGGTCGACATGGCCGGCGCCGGCCGCGAGGCTGAGCGTGATCACGTTGAGCGCGACGATCCCGACCAGGAGCACGCCGAGGACGGCGATCCAGGCCCGGCCGCGCGTCAACCGCACGATCAGGCTCGAATCCGGCAGGCCGCGCACGGCGCTGGCGGTGCCGACCGCGATCGGGATCAGCTGGCCGCCGGGACGGCGGCTCGGCGCCGCGCGGCGGGCCGGCTTGCGCTGCGGCGCGACGGCAAGCGCCCGTTTGCGTCGCGAGACGCGGGCCGGAGAGGCGACGCTCTTGCGAGCGGTCGCTGCAGCGGCCATCAGGCGGCGCTCCCGGCGTCCTGGGCCGCGGCGATCTTCACCGCGCCGCGCAGGTGGGCCGATCGGGAGCGCGGATTCGCGGCCTGCTCGGCGGCCTCGGGGGCGATCGCGCGACGCGTCAACAGCTCGGCTTCGGGCTCGCGCCCGCAGGCGCAGATCGGCAACTCGGGCGGGCAGACGCAACCGCGCGCGCGGTCGGCGAGGAACTGCTTGACGCGGCGGTCCTCGAGCGAGTGGAAGGAGATCGCCGCCAGGCGGCCGCCGATCGGCAGCATCGACCAGGCGGTTGGCAGGGCGTCGTCGAGCGCGTCGAGCTCGCCGTTGACGACGATCCGCAGCGCCTGGAAGGTCCGCTTGGCGGGGTGGCCGCCGCCGAAGCGAGCCGAGGCGGGCATGCCCGCCTTGACCGCGTCGACCAGCTCGGCAGTCGTATGCAGCGGCCGGCGACGGGCGATCTCGCGGGCGATGCCGCCGGCGTAGCGCTCCTCGCCGAAGCGGCGCAGGGCCTGGGCGATACGAGACTCGGGCCACTCGTTGACGAGGTCGGCGGCGCTGAACTCCTGCCGCGTGTCCATCCGCATGTCGAGCGGGGCGTCGTAGGAATAGGAGAACCCCCGCTCCCTGGCGTCGACCTGCATCGAGGACATTCCGAGGTCCATGAACACCATGTCTGGGCGGATGCCTTCGCCGCGCAGGGTGCGAAGCCCTGCCGAGAAGTCGCAACCGAGCAAGCGCGTCTGACAGGGGACCTCTCCCGCGAAGCGCTCGAAGCGGCTCTCCGCCGCGGGATCGCGGTCGATCGCGATCAGCGTCCCGGCGGGGCCGAGCGCGGCGGCGATGCGGCGCGCGTGGCCACCGCCGCCGAAGGTGCAGTCGACCGCGACCTGGCCGGCCTGCGGCGCCAGCAGGGCGGTCAGCTCGTCGGCGAGGACTGGCTCGTGCTCGGTCGGCATATAGATAAGGGTTGCGCTGCCATGTCCGGGATAGCGGCGGGCTCGGTCGGAAAGGGCGGGATGAGCGGCGCGGGCCTGCATCTCACGCAGCTCCTCCGCTCGAGGCCAGGCCCTCGGCGATCTCCGGCGCGGAGGCGTCGAGCTCCTCCTCCTGCTTCGCCCAGGCCTCGGCGTTCCAGATCTCCAGATACTCGCCGGCGCCGATCACGACGCAGGCGGCGGTGAGCCCGGCGTGCTCGATCAACGGCCTGGGGACGCGGATGCGCCCGGCGGAGTCGAGCTTCTCGTCGAAGGAGCCACCGTGGAAGCGGCGGCGCAGGCTGCGGGCGTCCCTACCGAAGGGGCTGTGCGGCGAGAGGAAGCGATCGGAGAGCTGCTCGAACTCCTCGGTCGTGTGCACCCAGACGCAGGGGTCGAAGCCTTTGGAGAGAACGATCCCGTCGGAGAGGGCGGCCCGAAAGCGAGAGGGAATCGTGAGCCGGTCCTTGGAGTCGAGGCTGTGCTCGTAGAGACCCCGGAATGCCATCCCCTCGGTGTCCTTTCGGCGGCTGGAAAAGAGTTAGGACCGGGGTGATGAGGTGGGAGGAGCCTCACCACCCCGGTCCTTGGGCTTCAACTCGAGCGCCACAGTAGCCCACTTTCCCCCACTTTGCAACACGACCTCAGATCAGTCCCCCATTCCGCAACTTCGATTGCAGGCGGAGGGACTGCGCCGTAGAGGTTTGGTCCGAACAGCGGACCAAACCTCTACGGCGCCGGGGGGCGTGATCAGAAGCCGGAGAGCAGGACGTCGGCGTTGGCGATCAGGGCGGCGGCGATCATCAGCAGGACCGAGGGGACGAGGACCAGGGCGACGACGAGTTGGATCTTCGGGGCGGCGCGGGCGGCGCGCTCTTCGGTCGCGCGGCGCTGGTCGCGGCGCAACGCGGCGGCCTGGCGGCGCAGCTGGTCCGCGAGCGGTGAGCCGAAGCGGCGAGAACGCTCGATCGAGGCGCAGAGGGTGGCGACCTCGCTGCCCGGGACGCGCTCGCGCAATGTCCCGAGGACATCGGCGAACGGGCGACCGCATTCGACCTCGGCGACGACGACGCGCAGCTCCTCGGCGAGCGGGCCGCTGCCGGACGAGGCGATCTCGGCGAAGCCCGCCAGCGGGCTGCGGCCGGCGGCGGAGCCGATCGCCAGCAGATCGAGCGCGTCGGGCAATGACGCGAGCAACTGCCGGTGGCGAAGGCGCGCCCGCCGCTCGAGCAGGGCGTCGGGCAGGAAGAAGCCCGCCGCCGGCAGCGCGACGACGACGAGCCAGGAGATCCTGCCCGGGGCCGCGGGAGCCGCGAGGAAGGCCGCGAGCACCGCGACCGCGGCGCAGGCCAGCCGGGCGGCGAGCGGCGGCTGCGCCCTGGTGCGGTGTCGAGACCTCACTCGACCACGCGGGCGAAGCGCCGAATTGCGACGAAGCCGACCATCTGCAGCCCGAGGGCTATTCCCAGGAGGACGGCGGAGGCGGGCGCGCTCAGCACCTTGACGAGGAAACCGGGCTCGATCAGCTCGGCGAACAGAGCGCCGCCGCTGGGCATCGCGACGACGAGCAGGCCGGTGAAGCGCGCCTGCGCCGTCGCCGACCTGGCGTCCTCGGCGGCACGGTCGCGCTCCGCCGCCCCCACGGCGAAGCGGCGCAGCAGACCCGCGAGGTCGCCGCCCGCTCGCCGCTGGCTGAGCAGAGCGGTGGCGAAGGCGTCGACCCGCGGCGAGCGCATCCGGCTCCGCCAGCCGTCGATCGCGTCGACCGTCGGGGCGCCGAGCTCCAGGTCCGCCCCGAGCCGGGCGAGCTCGACCGCGGCCGGGCCGTCGACCGAGGACGCCGCGCCGGGCAACGAGGCGCGCAGCGAGCGGCCGGCGGCCAGTGAGTCCGCGATCGCCGCGGCGACGTCGGGCAGGGCGCGCTCGACCCTGCGCCGGTAGCGGCGCCGGCGAGTGGAGACGGCCCAGGCCGCCAGGGCAGGTCCGGCGACCGCCATCGGCAGGGCGACCACCGCACCGGCCAGGAACCAACCGCCGAGCAGCGCCGCCGCGGTCCCGACGGCGGCAAGGCGCCGGCGCTCGACGCTCGACGGCGCATAGCCCTCGGCGCCTGCCCGACGCAGGGGCTCGAGCGCAGAGCGCAGCCACTCGGCGGCCGCCGGGGTAGCCCGCGCCGCTTCCCGCGCCGCGAGCGCCCCGAATCCCCCGGCGGCTGCGCCGACGAGCGGAAGCATCGGGCCGGTGGCGCTCACGCCGCCCCAACCTCTGCGATCTCACTCACCCGGCGCGAGCCGTCGCGGTGGCGTTCGATGTGGACCACCAGGTCGATGCCGCTGCGGACCTGCGCCGCGATCGCGGCGTGCGGCAGCCCCAGACCCGCCATCAGCGCCAGCGTCTCCAGTCGCGCGAGCGCGTCGGCGGGCGAGTTCGCGTGCACGGTCGAGAGCGCCCCGCGGTGGCCCGTGTTGAGCGCGGTCAGCAGATCGAGCGCCTCGGCGCCGCGCACCTCGCCGATCACGATCCGGTCGGGCCGCATGCGCAGCGCGTTGCGCAACAGGTCGCGGATCGTCACCTCCCCCCTTCCCTCGACCCCGGCCGGGCGGCTCTCGAGGCGGACGACGTGGCGCCGCTGCAGCCGCAGCTCGGCCGCGTCCTCGATCGTCACCAGGCGCTCCCCCGATCCGATGAACCCGGAGAGCGCGTTGAGCAGGGTCGTCTTGCCGGAGCCGGTGCCACCGCTGATCAGGACGCTGCGCCGCTCGCCGACAGCGCGCCTCAGCGACTCGAGCTGCGGCGCGGTCAGGGTGCCGCGCTCGAGCAGCTCCCGCGGGCCCGGCCGTTCGGCGCCGAAGCGGCGGATCGAGAGCGCCGGCCCGTCGACCGCCAGCGGCGGGATCACGGCGTTGACACGCGAGCCGTCGGCAAGGCGCGCATCGACCATCGGGCTGAGCTCGTCGATGCGACGGCCGAGCGGCGCGAGGATGCGCTCGATCGCGTTGCGCAACTCCTCCTCGTCGGCGAAGGCTGCATCAGCCCGCTCGATCCGCCCGCCGCGCTCGACGTAGATCTGGTCGGGCCCGTTGACCATCACCTCCTCAACGCCCGGGTCGGCGAGCAGGTCCTCCAACGGGCCGAGCCCGACCGTGTCGCGCAGGAGACGGGCGACGAGCGCCTCGCGATCGTCATCGCCCAGCAGGGCAGCCTCGGCGGCGACCAGGTCGCGCACCTGCCCGGCGAGCTCGGGCTGCGGCGCCCGTCCCGCCGACGCGGCGTCGCGTCGGGCCTCGACCAGGCGCAGCCGCAACGACTCGGCAAGGTCCTCGAGGTTTCTCCGGCGCGCCTCCATCCGCTCAGCCGCTGGGCAGCAGGGTCAGCCCGCGGGCGAAGCTCTCGGCGGCGATCAGGCGCAGCGCCTCGCGCCTGGTCAGCCCCAGCGTCGCCGCGGCGGTCGTTCCCGGCCCGACGCCTTCGGCCCCCGGCCTCAAGGCGAGCAACGGCACGCCCGCGGCGGCGACATAGGTCCGCCCGGGGCCGCTCCCCGAGGGTTCGGTCGTGACCACCACGTCGACTCGCACACCTGCCGGCGACGGACCCGCCGCCAGCAGGCCGTCGGCGCCGCTGACGGCGATCTCGACCGGCCGCCGGCCGGCGCCGAGACGGCGCCGGCGCGGCACACCCCGCCGGTCCATGCCCAGCTGGGCCGCGAGCAGATATGAGCCGGCCGGGAGCGGCGCCCGGGCGACCATGCCAAGGGCTTCCTCGGGGGCGGCCAGCGCACCCGACGGCGCAAACCGGCTCGGGACACGTCGCGTGGCGAGGCTCCCCGCGACCGTCGCCGAGGTCAGCCTCGTTCCGGTCGGGATCGTGGTCGAGACGACGACCACCGGGCGCAGCGGACCATATCCCCGAACCGCGCCGGCCCCATAGCCGTCGGCGATCGCGGCCGCGGCGGCGGCGATCAGCGCCGCCGCCGAGAAGGCCAGTGCCCGCCGTCGCCGGCTCACGCGGCCGCAGGCTCGCCGCTGCCGGCCAGGGGCAGATCGAGCATCGCGAGCGAGCCGCGCTCGGAGCGGCGCAGGGCGAAGCGGCCGCCGTGGGCGGCCGCGACCCGCCTGACCACGGCGAGGCCATGACCGTGCCGGCGCCGCCCGGAGAGTCGGGCGATCACGTCCCCCGGCGAGTCGCGACGCTCCGGCGGCCGCGAGGCCCGGCCCGAATCGGCGACGACGATCCGCAGGCCGCCGCGATGCAGGCGAGCGTCGATCGCGATCCGCGGCCCGCCGTGCTCGATCGCGTTGACGAGCAGGTTGTCGAGCGCCTGGGCGAGCTCGACCCGGTGCCCGACGACGACCGCGCCGCCCGCCCGCCAGCGCAGCCGCAGCGAGCCGCCCGCGAGGCTCGCCCGCCCGCGCCAGCGCCGCGCCGCCGCGTCCAGCAGCGACCGCACTTCGATCGGTTCGGCCGGCAGGCGCAGCCCGCCGCCGCCGTTGACCTCACGGTCGAGCCGCTCGAGCGCCGCAGCCGCCATCCGCACCGAGCTCTCGAGGACGGGAGGCGAGCCCTCGGCGCCGGCCCCGGCCAGGGCGATCGTCTGCAGCGGACGGCGCAGCTCGTGCAGCGCCTCGTTGAGCGAGCTGCGACGGCGGCCGGCGCGCATTCCCCGTGCGGCGATCGCCGCCGCCATCGTCGCCGCCATCGGCCACCCGGCCACCTCGTGCGCCAGGCCGATCATCCGTCCACGAGGCGATATCCGACGCCCCAGCAATTGATGACGAAACGCGCCCGCTCGGGATCGAGCTTGCGCCGCAGCCGGCTGGCGTGCGAGTCCAAGGTGCGGGTCTTCGTCGGCGCCCGGTAGCCCCAGACCTCACCCAGCAGCTCGCGCTTGGAGAAGACCCGGTGCGGGTCGGTCGCCAGCACGCGCAGCAGCGAGAACTCCTTCTTGGACAGGTGGACCTCGCTGCCGCCGACCCAGGCCCGCCGCCGGTCGGGGTCGACGACTATCTCCCCGACCCGTAGCGGCCCGCTGCGCCGCTGCTCGACGCGCCGCAGCACCGCGGTCATCCGCGCCCGCAACTCCCCGTATACGTAGGGCTTGACGAGATAGTCGTCGGCGCCGAACTCGAGCCCACGCACCCGCTCTTCGTCGGAGCCGCGACCGCTGAGAACGATCACCGGCAGGCGCGGGTCGAAGCGGGAGACGACCCCGTCCGCTTCGCGGATCTCCCGCAGCACGTCCAGCCCGGAGGCATCGGGCAGGGTCAGGTCGAGCAGCATCAGGTCGGGCTGCTTGAAGCGACAGAGCCGCAGCGCGTCGGAGGCGCTCGGCGCCGGCAACACGCCGAAGCGGTCCGCCGTCAGGTTCTCGCAGAGCAGGTCGAGGGTCGGCGTGTCGTCCTCGCAGACGACCACGCTGGCGATGTCTCGGCGTCGGGGAAGCACGCCCACCTAAGGCCACGGCGACGAGAACTCTCCCCCCTGGCGATGCCGGGCGGTCGCAAAACGCGGAACTCTCAGACGGATAGCAGGCGCTCGAACAGTTCGACGTACTGGCGGCTGTGGCGGTCCTCGAGGAAGCGGGCGCGGACGCTCTCGCGCGCCGCCTCGCCGATCGCTTGGGCGTGCTCGGGGTTGGCGAGCAGGTCGCCGACCGCGGCGCCGAAGGCTTCCAGGTCAAGCGGGTTGGACAGGAGGATGCCGGTGACGCCGTCCTCGACCTGGTCCTCGATGCCCCCGGTCGCGGTGGCGACCACCGGCCGCGCCTTCCACATCGCCTCGGTGACGGTCAGGCCGAAGCCCTCCTTGAGGCTCTTCTGCACGACCACTGCGGCCTGACGCTGCAGGGCGTTGACGATCGCGCCGTTCTCGTCGAGATCCTCCATCGGCAGGCAGGCGAGCAGCACGCGCGAGCGGACCGACTCGGGCTGACAGCGCCAGTCAGCCGCGACCTCGGCCAGCACCGCGGCGCTGTCGGGATCGTCGCTCACAGCGCCGACGCTGGGGCCCGCCAGGACGAGCCAGGCATCGTGCCCCGCCGCCAGCACGCCGGCGAAGCCGTGCATCACGCCGGCCGGGTCCTTGAGCCGGTCCCAGCGCGAGACCTGCACCACCAGGCGCGCGTCGGCGCCTGGAAGCGCCCCCTCGCCCACCACCTCGCCGCGACGCTCGACCCGGGCCTCGCTCCCGTCGGGACGCCGGAAGACCGGCTCCGCCCCGTCGTCCGCGGAGGCGGGCTCGAGCAGGCCCGCGCGCCGCAGGATCGCCCGCACCGTCGCGGGCTCGATCTCCTGGTTCTTCGGCGAGAGGGCGTCGATCGAGGGTGGCACGATCGCCACCGGCATCGCCGCGCAGCAATCGGGGACGAAGGCGCGGCGGGAGAAGATCGCCGCGTCCGCCTCGGTCACGTGGGGGCCGAGGAAGTCCCATGCCTGCGCGGTAAGCTCGTTGCGCTCGTCGGCGCCGACGTGACAGCGCCATACGACGACGTGGCCCGCGGCGGCGATGTGCGGGGCGAGGCCGGCGGTCTGCGGGTCGTGGAGCAGGGCGACGTCGTCGGGACCGAGCTCGGCGAGGGCCCCCGCGGCGTTCTCGCGACTCACGCGGTCGAACAGGGAACGCTCCTCCTCGCCCAGCGGGCCTCCATCGCCGACCTCGCCGTGCATGTAGTTGTGGAGGCGCTTGGTCAGGACGAAGAACTCCTCCGGGCCCTCGATCGTCAGCCAGCGCATCTCGATCCCCGCGCCCCTTGCCAGCCCAACCCAGGACCAGAGCATCTCGGCCACGCCGCCGCCGGAGGAGGTCGAGTTGACGTTCCAGACCGTGCGGCCGGAGAAGAGCTCGCGGGCGCGCCTCAGCCCGGCGTCGAGACGCTCCCGGGCCTGCGGCTCGATCGTGTCGCGCAATCCCTGCGGGGAGAGCGATGGGACCTGTACCTCGCGGACGGTCATGGTCGGCGGGCGGGCGTCGCGACCCGCGGCGGCCCGTTCTCCCGGCGGGCAGGGTAGCTCAAGCACGGCGCCGGCCCGCCGGTCCCAAACGAGGCGCCGCGGCGGCACCGCGCGGAGAAACGAGCAGGGCCGCCCCTCGCGGTCGAGGAAGACCAGGTCGAGCGCAAAGCGCATGCCGAAGGTGTGGACGCCGGCGCAGCGCGGGATCAGCAGGCCCGGGCCGGCCTCGGCGCGGTCGAGGTGCGAGAGGCCGAGGAGCCGGGCTCGCCGCGTCGTCGCCGACGGAACCGAGCGGCCGAGGACGGACACGGCGGGAAGATCGCGAAGGCGACGGGGCGTCACGTCCATATAAAGGGACCGGCCGGCGAACCTCTCCCCCCGCCCGCCGCATCGCCGCGGACCACGCCGTAGAGGTTTGGTCCGGTATTCGGACCGAACCTCTACGGCGCCGAGACGTGCGGGCCGCCCCGCCGATCGGGCGCAAAACCTGTTTCACCCCTGCCCCCGACAGGCACGCAGCTACGATGACCGGCATGATCCAGCACCTGCCGCTCGCTGGGCTGCGACGGCAGATGGGCTTCAACTCAATGAACAAGAAGACGACCCGCAGAGGAAATTACGAGTCGGGCTCCGACTACGTGCTCGAGTACGGCGAGCTCCGCTTCGCCTTCAACGAGGAGGACTTCGGCCAGCGCGTCGAGCAGGCCGCGGTCAAACTCGGCTTCGTCCAGCAGGGACTGAGCCGCGAGGAGCTCGACGACCTGCTCGACCTCGCCGTCAACGGCGAGATCTCCGAGCCCAGCTCAGAGCTGGGCGAGCACATCAACGTCAACTGGGAAGACCTCGTCGGCCCTTCCAACCGCAGCCTCGTCCACTGGCTGCGCCGCCTCGTCTTCCGCGGCGCCTGGCTCGACCAGCGGGTCAAGGAGGGCGAGCTCGACGTCGTCTTCGACGAGAGCACCCAGACCTTCGGCTACGTCCAGCCCGATCGCAGCAACGAGCTGATCGAGCTCTCCAAAGAGCCCAGCTGGCGTCGCATCGCCTACCGCCGCTAGGCGGGTCGCGCTAGCTCTGACGCTCGATCGCGGCGAGCACCGTGAGCGTGCCCTTGCCGCCGCCGTTGCCGGCGTCGAACAGCTCGCGGGCCTCCTCCGCGCCGGCGAACGCCTCGGCGAAGCGGGTCAGCGAGTCGATCAGGACGAACACGTCTTCGCCGCCCCTGGCGCGGGCCTGCGCCTGGGCGATCGCGTCCTCGGCGTGGTTCGCCTTGCCGGCGGAGACGATCTCCGCCTTCGGCGCCTCGCGCTTCCAGTCGGCGAGCTCCTCGGGACTGGGATCGACCAGCAGGGCGATCGGGTCGGGGCCGTTGGACTCCTCGGAGAGCTCGGCGGCGACTTCGCGCAGCAGGGCCGTGCAGGCGGCGCGGCTCTCGGCGTAGACGATCGCCCGGCGGCCGGGCGCGGCCGGCAGCAGCAGGTCGTGGACGCGGACGCCCTTGCGACGCCGGCCCCAGCGGCGGCGGCGCCGTTTGCGCCTGGGTCGCTCGGCCTCGTCCCTGCCCTCAGGCTGCGGCCCGGGCTCGGGCGCCCGCGGCTCGGGCTCGGGCTCGGGCGATTCCTCGGGCTCGGGCCGCCGCTCTTCGCGCGGCGCGCGCGAGCGGCCGCGGTCGCGCTGGCGACCCCGCCCTGGGTCGCCGCCGCGACGTTCGCCCTGCGGTTTGGGTTGCGCGCCCCCCTTGTCGCCCGCGAGCTTCTCGATCAGCTCGGCGCGGGAGAGCATGCGATAGCGCTCGACCCCCGCCTCGGCGGCGAGGTCGTGCAGCTCTGCGATGTGCTTGGACTCCAGCTGGGTTTTGTTCACGGGCGGCAGGTTATTGAAGGGCTTAGACGGCCGCCGCGGCGGGGTCGGCGCCGGCCTCGGCCAGCGCAGCCGGCCAGGCCTCGGCCTCGCGCTTGACCTGGCGGCGCGACCAGCCCAGCTCGCCGCCGAGCACCTCGGCGACGGGGCGCACCGCGGCGGCGTCGCGCAGCTGTGGCGCCGCCAGCAATCCGAGACGGGTGCGGCGCAGCAGCACGTCGGCGACGCAGCGCGCCTGCTCCAGGCGCGCCGCGATCGCCGCCTCGGCGAGCAGGTCGGGGCGGCCGGGGACGATCGGCTCGGCCAGCCTCGGGTCCTCGTGCGCCAGGCCGAGGACCCGCCGAGCCGCATGCCCGTAGCGGAAGGCGAGCTGGGCGACGGACTCCTCCCCCACCCCGTCCGGCGCCTCCAGGTCGGCCGGCCGCGCCTCCATCCCGAGCGGGATCTCGGCGGTGTGGCAGGGCGCCTCGCGACCCTCGCGCTCGACCAGGCGGTCGACGGTCTGCTTGGCCATCCGCCGCCAGGTCGTCAGCTTGCCGCCGGTGATCGTCAACATCCCCGAAGAGGTCTCGTACAGCTCGGCTTTGCGTGAGATGTCGACTGACTTCTTCGGGTCGCCGGTGGAGATCAACGGCCGCACGCCGGCGTAGGCGCCGACCAGGTCCGACTCGCCCACGCTCGTCCCGAAGAAGGCGTTGACCGCGTCGAGCAGGTACTCGACGTCCTCCCCGCCGGGGCGCGGCCGGTCGATGTCGCCGTCGAAGTCGTTGTCGGTGGTGCCGACCAGGGTGCGGCCGTACCAGGGCAGGGCGAAGATGTGGCGCTCCGCGCCGGCGGGCACGATGCAGGCGCCGGAGCCGGTGGAGATATCCTCGCGGTCGAGCAGGACATGGGTGCCGCGGCTGGGCGCGATCCGCGGCACGTCCTCCTCCTCGGTCAGCTCTGGGCCGATCCGGTCGGCCCAGACGCCGGTCGCGTTGACGACGTTCTCGGCCTCGACCTCGAAGCGCTCGCCCGAGTCGACCTCGACCGCGGCGACGCCGCTCGCGCGACCGCCCCGCGAGAGCACCTCGGTCACCTCGACGCCGTTCAGCATCACGGCGCCGAAGCGCTCGGCCTCGCCGAGGACCGTCAGGACGAGGCGCACGTCGTCGGTCTGGCAGTCGTAGAAGAGGTAGGCGTCGTTCGGGTCGCGCCGCTCCAGCGAGGGGACGAGCTCGAGCAGCTCCTCGCGGTCGATCGTGCGGTGGCGGTCCGGCGACCAGTAGAAGTCCTCGTCCTCCTCCTTGGAGGCGCGCATCTCGCGGCGGCTGCGGCCGACCCGCGTCGTCGCCATCACGTCGTACATGTTGAGCCCGATGCCGAGCCTGCGGTCGCGGGGTTCGTCCTCGAAGGAGGGCACGACGAAGGGCGTCGGGTAGACCAGGTGCGGCGCGAGCTGGACCATCAGCTGGCGCTCCAGCAGCGCCTCGCGGACCAGGCCCAGGTCGAAGTTCTGCAGGTAGCGCAGGCCGCCGTGGACCATCTTCGAGGAGCGGCTGGAGGTGCCGACCGCGTAATCGCCGCGCTCCAGCAGCGCCACCGAGTAGCCACGCGACGCGGCGTCGAGGGCGACGCCGGCGCCGGTGATGCCGCCGCCGATCACCAGCACCTCGAAGCGCTGTGCGGCGATCTCCTCCAGGGCTGCGGCGCGGCTCAGCATCCTCAGTCCAGGTAGGTGGTCGTCTGCTCGACCGCGGGGCGCTCGGGCGGCTCTTTCTCCTGCCGCGCCGGGCCCAGGTGGAGCAGGCCGACGAAGCGCTCGCCCTCCGGCAGGCCGACCGCGGCGCGCCCCTCGGCCGAGCGCAGCAGGCCGGGGGTGCGCCAGTAGCCGGCGAGCCCGCGGGCGTGGGCGGCGAGCAGGACGATGTAGGAGGCGACGGCGGTGGCGTGCAGGTCCTCCTCGCCCTGGACGGGGTCGGCGCCGAGCGCGCAGGAGACGACGACGAGGGTGGGCGCGCGGTCGAGCTTGGCGGCGCCCTCGGGGCCGGCGGCGGCCTTCAACCGCTCCAGTGTCCGCGGCCCGAGGACGCGAAAGCGCCAGGGCGCGGTCAGCTGGTGGTTCGGCGCCCAGCGGGCCAGCTCGAGCAGCTCGTCGATTTGCTCGCGCGAGAGCGGCTCCGGCCCGAAGGCCTTGTGGGTGCGACGGGTTCGAATCGCCGTCTCGACATCCATACCGCGAGCGTATAGGCCCGCCCGCGGCTACCAGGCGAAGCGACGGCCGAGGAGGAGGACGCCGGCGAGCGCGGCGGCGGCGGCGCCGAGCCCGATCCCGATCGGCGCCCACGGCTTGGGGCCGGGGTTGTCGCCGGCTTCGAACGGCGGCGCCGCCGGGGGCGGGACCGCGGCGCTCGTTTCGGGGACGAGGCCCTTCAGCGAGCCGCCCGGCGGCGTCACCGGCGCCGGCCCACCGGGGGCGGCCGGGCTGATGGCCGGCGGGCTGCCGACGCCCGGCGGGGAGACGGCGCCCGGGCTTTGGCCGAGCGATTCGAGCAGTTCGCTGGGGCTCCCGGTGGCCGCGGGCGGCACGGTGCTCGCAGGCGGCGCCGGGGTGGTGGGCACGGATCCCGAGGAGGACTGCGAAGGGGGAACCTGACGCGCGACCGGAGTGACCGGGAAGGGCTGGCCGGCGGTGGCCGAGAGGACCTCGGCGGTGACCCAGACCGGCGTCTGGTCGCTGGAGGAGGAGTAGCGGTAGTGGCCGTCGGCGTCCTGGCGGGCTTCGAGGTAGTCGAGAGCGCTTTCGCCCCCCTTGGCCGAGCCGGGATCGGCGCCGACCGCCAGCATCCCCTGCACGGCCCAGGCGGTCGATTGGGAGTTGACCGGGCCGCCGCCGCCCAGCGCGAAGCCGCCGTTGGGGCGCTGGGTGTTGCGCAGGTAGCCGAGGCCGTGCTTGGCCGCTTCGGCGCCGGGCATCGCCTGCATCACCGCGCCGGTGCCGTCGGCGGTGCTCGGCGAGTCGGGCACGTCCCCCCAGCCCCCGTCGCCCTCCTGCACCTTCGCCAACCACGAGATCGACCGGTCGAGGCCGCCCGTCGCCCCGGCGGCGCGCAGGGCGATCACGGCGAACGCGGTCGATCCCGGCCAGCCTTCGAAGGAGCCGTTGTCGCGGCGGCGCTTGACCAGGGCCGAGACGAGATCGCGACCGCCGAACGAGTGCGGGTCGACCTCGGCGCCCTCGAGCGCGAGGATCGTGCGCGCGAGATCGCCGGGGCTTTCCAGCTGCTCGACGCGACCGCGCAGGTAGTCAACGGGGCTGTGCCCTTCGTGGGTGACGTCGAGCGGGCTGCGACCGATCGCCTCGAGGCCGAGCATCGCCCAGGCGGTCACTTCCGGCGAGGAGTCCTCGCCGGGGGAAGCGCCCCAGCCCCCGTCGGCGTTCTGCTCGCTCGCGAGCCAGACCGCGGCACGGGTCGGACCGATGCCGGCCGCCCCGGCGTGTGCGGGCAGCACGCTCAGCAGGGCGAGCGCGAGCAGCAGGGTCGAGGCGACGGCGGGCGAGCGCCACTCGAAGCGTTCGCGGAAGCGGATCAGCATCCGCACCATCGCCGGCCCGGCGAGGAGGGCGAGGGTGGCGTTGCCGATCGCGTGGGCGGCTTCGAACGGCACCGCGCGCGCCTCAAGGGTGAGGAAATATCTCCACGAGAGGTCCCCTCCGTAGGTAGCCATCAGGGAGAAGTTCAGCAGAGCGCCGTAAACGACGGCGGCGGCGGCGCAGACGACAGCCAGGGTGAAGCGGCCCGCGCGGGGGCGCACGACGGCCAGGCCGGCGCCGAGGATGCCGCACATCCCCCACCCCGCCATCTGCCACGGGGTCCAGGGGCCCTGCCCGAACCAGAAGTTGGAGACGAGCGCGGCGAGGCCGCCGACGGCGAAGCCCGGCGCGGGCCCGAAAGCGAAGCCGGCAAAGATGACGATGTCGGTGGTCGGCTTGACGTTCGGGAAGGCCGCGAAGGCGATGCGGCCGGCAATCGCCAGCGCGGCCAGCGCGGCGACGAGGGCGACGACCTGAGAGGTCGGCCGCGAGCGCTCATACCAGGCGAAGCCACCGATCAGGAGCGCTCCCAGGATGACGAAGCTGGCCAGCTCCCAGCTCACCGATGCCCCTCTCGATCGAGCGTGGCGGCCCCCTGCTCGGGCGTGACGACGCCGGGCAGGTCGAGGATGCGGGCGACCTCGGTCGCGAAGTACCAGCCGCCGGAGAGGATCTCGGCGGTGGCCCCGTCGGCGATCGCCACGCCGTCGCCGAGCAGGACGACGCGCTCGGCGAAGGCGGCGGCGAACTCGACGTCGTGGGTGGCGACGACGACGCCGGCGCCGCGGCTCGCCAGGCTCCCGATCAGCTCCTCCAGGTCGTGCTTGCGGGCGCGGTCCATGCCGCGGGTGGGCTCGTCGAGGGCGACGAGGCCGGGCAGCTCCTCGCCCTCCATGCGGCCGGCGAGGGCGATCGCCAGGGCGAGGCGCTGGCGCTCGCCACCGGAGAGGTCACGGGGGTCGGCGTCGATCGCGGGCTCGAGGCCGACGGTGCGAAGGGCGGCGCGACCGGCCTCGCCCGGCAGCTCGTCGCCGACACGCTCGCGCACCAGGTAGTCGCCGGGGCTCTGGCTCAGCAAGGCGATCCCGCCGGGGGCCTCGGCCTTGCCGCGCACCGGGTCGGCCAGGCCGGCAAGGGTGCGGAGCAGCGTGCTCTTGCCGGCGCCGTTGCGGCCCATCAGAGCTACGCGTTCGCCGCGGCCGATAGTCAGGTCGATACCGCGCAGGACGTCGCGGGGGTCGTCCGCTGCGGTCAGCTCGACCCAAAGGTTCTTGATCGTCGCGGCGGGCGGGGCCCGTCGGGGGGATGGGGGCGTCCCCGACACCCGCCCGAGAGACGTTTCTGCGGAGCTGAGGATGTTGCGGGCTTGGCGGACGCCGGTGGGGAGCGGATCGATGCCGGCCAGGGAGAAGAGGCGGGCGGCCGGGGTCTCCAAAGCTGCGTCGGCTTGTTGGGCCCAGGCGAGGAAGTCGGCTGGAGGGCCGTCGAAGCTCACGGCGCCTGAGTCCATGGCGAGGACTCGGTCGGCTGCGGCGAGGCAGCGCTCGAGGCGGTGCTCGGCAAGGAGGATCGAGACGCCCCACTCCTCGTTGAGGCGGCGCAGCAGCCAGATCAGCTCGTCGCCCGCGACGGGGTCGAGCTGGGAGGTGGGCTCGTCGAGGAGGACCAGCTTGGGGCGGGTCACGAGGGCGGCGGCGAGGGCCACGCGTTGGAGCTCGCCGCCGGAGAGGGTGTCGACGGTGCGATCGAGCAGGTGCGGGATGGCGAGGGCCAGCGCCACCTCCTCCACCGCCCGGGCCCGCGAGGCGGGCGGGTCGCCCCGCATCTCCAGGGGAAGGGCGATCTCGGCGGCGACGGTGGTCGAGACGATCTGGGTCTCGGGGTCCTGGGCGACGTAGCCGGCTACAGCGGCCAGCTCGCCGGGCCCGCCGGCGAACGCGTCGAGGCCCGCGACGTGGACGCTGCCCTCGATCTCACCGCCGTGGAAATGCGGCACCAGTCCGCAGGCGGCGCGCAGCAGGGTCGTCTTGCCCGACGCGGAGCGTCCTGCCAGCACGGCGAACTCCCCCGGCGCGAGCGTCAGCGAGACGTCGCGAAGGACGAGCGTCGCCCTTGCCCCCGCTTGCGTGGCCGACGCAGCGTTCGTGCCCGCGTAGGCGTAGGAGAGGTGCTCTATGGCCAGGGCAGGGACGGCGCGCGGCGGGACGATGAGCTCAGGCACGGCGCTTCCTCGTCGCGGCGCGGCGGCGCGGGGCGAAGCCGGCGAGGACGACCAGGACCGAGAGGGCGACCGTCGAGCTCTCCACGCCCCATTCCACCGTCGGGTAGGCGTGGAAGCCGTCGGCGCCCACCATCTTGCCGACGATCGCGGCGAGGAGAACCACCGCCCCGACGAGGTAGAACCGCCGGTCATAGCGCGACCTGGCGCCCCCAGGCGCTGCGCGGGGCGGCGTCCTCGGTCGGTTGACTCGGGTCACGCACGAAAAAGTGCGTTCCCCTCGCCGCCCTCCCTGCGTCCTGGCCCCGCTTGGCCTGGGGGGCGCCAGGCTGTAGCCGCGCAGCTCCAGCGTCGCCGCTACGTCCACGGCACGATCGAGGGAACCGGTGAGGAGCCGACGGGCCAGGGCGGCGCGACCCAAGGGGGCGGCAGCGGGGCCGCGCAGGCGGGCGGCGTCGCGGATGCGGGAGGCATCGGCGGCGGCGACCGGGACGAGGCGGGAGATCAGCGTTGCGGTCAGCGCCGAGCGCCCGGCGATCGGGCGCAGGGCGCGCAGCACCCGATCGGGGTCCACGCAGGCCGAGTAGACGGCGAAGGCGATCATCGTCACCGCCGCGCGCAGGCCGATCACCGCGCCAGACGCCAGCGCCTCGGCGGTGACGTCCACCCGGCCCAGCAGCGGCCACTCGCCGAGTCGCAGCAGCACGGTCTCGCCACGGTCGACCACGAGCGCGTTGACGACGACGATCAGCACCGCCAGGGCGAGGCCCATGCGCAGCGCCGCCCGCACCGCCCCGCCGGCCCCCGCCGACCATCCAGCCAGAGCGGCGGCGACCCCGACGGCGAGCAGAGCCAGCGGGCTCGAGTAGAGGAGGGCGACCGCGACCAAAGCGCCGAGGTAGGTGACCGCGGCGCCGGGCGAGGCCGCCTGCAGCGGCCCCGATCGCGGCGTGTAGGCGAAGGGCGATCTCATCGCGCTCCCAGCGGCAACGACGTCTCCCGGCCGTCCTCGACAGCCACGGCGTAATGGTCGCGCAGGTGGGCCGCGTCGAGCAACCCCGCCGCCGCGCGCGTGCCCGCGCTCGTCGCGCCGGTGACGAGCCAGACGGGCGGCGCGTCGTAACGCCGGGTGGCGGCGACCAGCCCGGCGCCCGGGCCGAGCTCGCGCACGGGTGCGCCGTCTTCGTCGAGGCCGCGAAGCGCGAGCCCGCCCGGCGCGGCGGGCGCGTCCGCGAATTCGGCGAAGACGCCGCTGACCTGCGGGCCGTCGTCGAGCTGCGCCGCGGCCGGATCCTCGCGCAGGCGCGACCAGGGGCCGACGAGAACCCGGATCGCTGCGGGCGGAGCGCCTGGCACCGTTTCCACCCCCGCGGCGGCGAGGCGGTTGCGCACCAGGCCACACGTCGCTCCCGCGGCGCGACATTCGAGCGTCACCGGATGGCGCTTCCCTTCGTAACCGCCACTCAGCGGCTGCGGCCAGGAGCCGACCACAGCCGGCACGCGCTCCGCCGCCGACCAGTCGCGGTAGTCCCACCAGATCGCGTCGCCGCCGCGCATCGGAAAGTCGGCCGCGCCGACGGCCGACTCGACCCCGTCGACGTAGAAGAACCAGTCGTAACGGCGCCCGGCCCGACTGGCTTCGGACAACCCGTCGATCGAGCTGACGAAGCCGCCGCCGTAGCGGGTCGAGATATCGGCGCTGCGATCCAGCAGCCGCATCACGGTGTCCGATTCGCTCGCTTCGTCGCGTACCGGACCCACCAGCCGCCGTGCCCCGTAGTCGCGGGTGACCGTCAGCGATACCTCGCCGACGCTCGCTCCCGCCCCGAAGCCGCAGCCGGTGGCCGCGAGCGCTGCACCCAGCAACGCGATCGCGACCACCCAGGCGTGGCGGCTCACCGCAGCGGTCCCGCGGCTAGCAGAGAGCCCCGGCGCCGCCGGCGCAGACGAACGCCCCGTTGGAGGGGATGTCCTCGCCGTGGCGGGCGAACAGGGTCTGCGCTTTCTGCAGGACGACCGTGGCGCGCCCGTCGCTGCCGGTCGGCGCTTCCGCACCCGTCACCACCGCTCCGGCGACCGGCTTCCTCTTGCCCTTCTGGTTGTAGCCGAAGACCTGGACTTCGAACGGCTCCCCGGCGCTCACCACCGGCGGCGCGACGAGCGAGAGCTCCTCCGGATAGGGGTAGGGCTCCAGCGCCCAGAGCACTTCGTCGCCAGCATGGACCTTGACCGATTCGCCGCCGACCGCCGGTTCGACGTGGTTGACCTTCAGATACCAGGAGAGCTTCCTGGTCGCCTTGGAGCGACCGACGTTGCAGAGCCCCGACCCGAACGAGAAGGCATCGGTCAGCTGCAGCGGCCGCAGGGCGGGAGTCGACTTGGAGGCCTGCACGAGCATGCTGAGCGCGCTCGGGCTCTTCACCGATACCGTCTTGCCGCTGCCGCCGGTGCCGGCGCCGAAGCAGGTCGCCCGGGGGCTCGCCTTGATCGACACGGGGGTCAGCCGGAAGCTGTCTTCGTCCAGCAGCTTGCCGCCGGCTCCGACGACACGCAGGCTGGCGACGGGGGCTTTCGCCATCGCGAGGGCAGCGGTCGCAAACAACAGGGTCAGCGCCATCGCGCACACGGCGAGCAGGCGGAGTTGTACGAGTCTTGGCATTGGAGCCATCCCTTCCTCGAGGGTTGTCATGGCTGGCCGGGGACAGGTCTCCTGGCTTCCGGGACTCGGTCGGCCGCACCTTCCCGGAGGCTCAGTGTCGCCCCCAGTGGCTGACGCGACGCGTCAGCGGCTTCCTTCAACCCGGTCACAGTGGCGGGACCGCGCCGGTTTCGCACCGGACTTCCCTTGACCACCGACCGTATTTACGCGGGCGAGTCTACCCCCCGAAGCGAAACGCGGGTCCCGCCTACGGTCGATCGGCGCCTGCACCCGGCGATTCGAACCCGAGCAGCCCGACGACCATCGAGATCGGCTCCTCTCCCGACTCGCTCAGCCGGGCGTCGGCGTTCCGCTGCTCCTGCGCCAGCGAGTAGAAGAGCGCGTCGACTTTCGAGATCACCGCCTCCCAGCCGAGCCGGTCGAGCGCGAGCGGCGTCCAGGACATGTGCTGGTCGGCGCGGTTCTCCATCGTGCCCGCGTCGACGGCCCGCTTCACCTCGTCGCCGAGGCTTTCGAATATCCGCAGGCTGACGAGCGAGCGCATCGGTCCCGGGATTTCGGCAGAGGTCTCGTCGTCGACGAGCGCCGTGTCGATCGCCCGGTAGAGCTGCTCGGCGGGGTCCGGGGGGCTCTGTCCCGCCCGTGCGTCAGCCCGAGCGATCCAGTCGTACTGGGCGAGCACGTCGAAGGCACGCGAGACCCTGTCGAGCGAGACCTCGCCGAACTTTTCGTGAAAGCCCTTCGGGCTCACCTCCCGGACGTGACACTCGGAGAGGATCTTGATCCGCAGCGGATCGGCGAACAGTTTCGACATGCGCAGCAGCAGCGGCCACTCCGACTCGATCTCGGTCCTGGGACTGTGCGGCATTGAAACCTCCATGTTCTCCCTGCCTCGTGCCCTGAAGGACAGTCTAGTGCGCCTATGGCTGCTTCTCGGTGTCCTTGGGCGACCGAAGCCAGCCAGGGCCGCGGTTCTACCTGCCGATGGTCGACGACCCACCGCCGATCGAGTCGCTGCTCGAGGAAATCCGTGAGAGCGACGAGGAGGAGGCGGGCGAGGAGCATCCCTGAACGTTCGTCCAGCTTTCTTGAGCGGGCCGGTCGCCGCCGCATAGGCTCGCCGATCGTTCTGGGAACTTCTACGTTTACGGAGGCAGCATGGAGCAGGGGATGCGGCGACACTCGCCGGCGATGGCGATCGCGATCTTGGCGCTGTTCGTGGCGCTCGGCGGCAGCGTCTATGCGGCGAAGCGGGCGAAGATCGACGGCAGGGCGATCCGGGCGAAGTCGATCCCCGGCAACCGCCTGAAGCCCCGCTCGGTCCCCGCGAATCGGCTCAAGCCGCACTCGATCGCGGCCGGCCTGCTGCAGCCGGGCGTCATCCCCCAGGTCGCCGCAGACGCGCCGCTGACCGGCGCCGACATCAACGAGCTGACCCTGGGCCAGGTGCCGAGCGCGGCGCACGCCGACTCCGCCGACACGGCGCAGAGCGCGGTCGACGCGCAGACCGCCCTCAACGCCGTCAACGCGGTCGACGCGCAGACCGTCAACGGCCACAGCGTCGGCTGCCTGCCGGGCACCGTGCAGTTCGCCGGCGCCTGCTGGGAGAGCTCGCCCAGCAGCGCCGTCAACGCGCCGACCGCGGCGCGCAAATGCGCCACCCGCGGCGGCGAGCTGCCGGCGGCGCTGGAGCTGGCCGCTTTCGCCGAAGAGCCGGGCGTGAGCCTGGATGTGGGTGATGAGTGGTCGGGAGACATCTCAATCTTCACGGGACTAAATACATATGGGGT
The DNA here is from genome assembly GCA_035712345.1 of Solirubrobacterales bacterium. Taxonomy (GTDB): domain Bacteria; phylum Actinomycetota; class Thermoleophilia; order Solirubrobacterales; family 70-9; genus VRUE01. Next base: position 81,234 of record DASTAY010000035.1, on the reverse strand, counting down.
GGCCACAGTCACCACTGACAGCGAAATCGATTCCGGACTTTCAACCGAGACCCACGCCTACCGCTGCGTAATCCCGCTGGTCACGTAGCGGCCTGTCTCTATCCTTGTCGGATGCGCATGGGTCCGCAGAGCGCCGCGCTTCGCGCTGCGGGCGCATTCGTCTTCGCCTGTCTGGCGCCGCTGCCGCTCGCGGCCCCGGCGCCCGCCCAGGGCCCGGGCCGGCTCCACCCCGCCGCGGCGCGCCGCGGCGAGGCGGCGCGGATCGTCCGCCACTGGACCCCGCAGCAGAGGCGCGCGGCGACGCCGCTCGACGGCTCGGGGGGCGCCGGCCTGACCGCGCTCGCCAGCTTCGCCCAGGTGGCCGAACCGTCGGTCCCCCCCTTCTCCGTCAACGGCAGGCTCTTCATCCGCCAGGGGAAGAGCGAAGGCTTCTGCTCGGCGACGGCGATCGACACGCCGAGCCGCAGCCTCGTGCTGACCGCCGGGCACTGCGTCAACAGCGGCCCGCAGCCGCCCAACGGGCACACCGTCTGGTCCAGCCTGCTCGAGTTCGTCCCCGCCTACAGCGGCGGCGCCGCTCCCTTCGGCGCCTTCATCGCCCACCGCAAGTCGGTCTTCGCGCTGAAGCAGTGGGTCGAGTTCGGCAACCCCGACTTCGACGTCGGCGCGCTGGTCGTCTCACCCAATGCCGAAGGCGTGAACGTGGCCGACGCGGTCGGCGGCGGTGTCGCGATCGCCACGGACCTCAGCCGCAAACAGGACTTCCAGACCTTCGGCTATCCGGGTCAGACCCGCTGGATGCAGAGCTGCGAGTCGCCCTACGTCGGCGACGACGCCCTCACGTACCCCATTCCCGGGCCACCGACGATCGCGATCGGCTGCCACTGGATCCCCGGCGCCAGCGGCGGCGGCTGGCTGATCGACGAAGGGACGATGATCGACGGCCTGACCAGCTACGGCAAACAGGGCGACCGCCAGCACACCTTCGGCCCCTACTTCAGCAAGCGCAACGTCGGCCGCCTGACCGCCGGCCTCTGAGCGAACCGCAGGATCGCGATGCCCGCCGATCAGCTTGCCGGAAGCAGGTCGCGGTAGAAGCGGTAGTCGCTGCGATCGGGGCGCAGGTTGGCGGCGAGCGCCAGGTGGTGGCGGGCGCGCTCGGTCTCACCGGTCTTGGCAAGCGCGCGGCCGAGGCAGAAGTGAGCGAAGTCGTCGACCTGGTGGCTCTCGACCACGGCCTCGAACTCCGCGGCGGCGGCGGCGAAGCGACCGCAGCGGAAGTAGGCCCGCCCCAGGGCCTCGCGCACCGAGGACTTCTCCGGCGCCCGCCGCGCCGCCGCCTCCAGCGGCTCGGTCGCCTGCTCGAAGTCCGCCTCCTCGAGGAGCTCTATCCCCCGCCGGTACAAGACGAAGGTCGAATCGTTCTCGTGATCGGCCACCCGCCGAGTGTAGGGACCTATCCCGCCCGCACCGCGGCGATCGTTTCCCTCAGCGTCTCGCGCGCGTCGTGGTGGGGCATCCAGTGCAGCTTGCGGCGCGCCCGCGAGGTGTCCATCAGCACCGGCCTGCGCACCGTCTCGATCCAGGCGGCCTCGGGCGGCAGGAAGGGCAGGAACGGGGCGACGGCCTCGGCGGCGACGCCGACGGCGAGCTGCGGCGCCGGCACCGAGTGCCAGCCGAGCTCCTCGGCGAGGTCGGAGACGGTCAGCTCGCCCGGCCCGGCGAGGTTGTAGACGCCGGGCTCGCCGTGGCCGATCACCGCGGCGGTCAGCGCGGCGGCGACGTCGTCGTGGTGGACGAGCTGGAAGGGCACGCCGGGGTCGGGCAGGACCGGGCGCAGCGAGGGCGCCCGGCCGAGCGCCCAACGCACCGGGCCGGGCAGCTTCTGCCCCAGCGAGAGCAACGGCACGAGCTCGAGCAGCAGCGGAGCCCGCGGGCCGGCGACGATGCAGGGACGGAAGACGAAGGCGTCGGTCGCCGAGCCCTCCAGGGCGCCGCGCAGCTCGGCCTCGACCTCGGCCTTGTCGGCGGAGTACGGATGGCGGGCGGTGCCGCGAACGGGCTCGTCCTCGGTGAGCAGCGAGGGCAGGCTGCGGTGGAAGCCGTAGGCGGCGACCGAGGAGGTGTAGACGAGGCGCTTGGCGCCGGCCGCGGCGGCCGCCTCGAAGACGTTGCGCGAGCCGGTCAGGTTGATCTCGCGGCTCTCCCCCCGCCCGGCGACGATCACGAAGGCGAGATGGACGACCACGTCGGCATCGGCGACGAGGGCCTCGACCGCATCGCGGTCGAGGATGTCGCCGCGGCGGTATTCGGTCTTCTCCCAGCCCTGGGCGCCGAGGTCGAAGGGACGTCGCGCCATCCCGATCACGCGTTCGACCTCGGGCGCGCGCTCCAGCGCGGAGATGAACGACTTGCCGATCTCCCCCGTCGGGCCGGTGACTGCGATCGTCAGCATGCGATCGATTTTCCCGAAAGTGCGGGGTAAAGGGCGGCAAGACCGTCGAGATGTCTACTTTGAGCTGCAAAGTCGTCACGATTAAGCAAAGATGTCCGATCGAGCAGTTCGTTCGATGCATTCAGCGTCCAGAGGAGAAAACTCGTGCCGGCCCAAGAGATGAGAGCGTTGTGGCACCCCACCAGGGCGCAGATCCTCGAGTTGTTGAAGGGGGAAGCGGCGACCCGTTCGCAGCTGATCGCTTCCACCGGCGCGCCCTTCGCCGAGGTCGCCTACCACTGCCGGGCGCTCTGCAACTCCGGCTGCGCCAGGCGCTCCCCCGGGTCGGGCCCCGGCGACGCGGACCCGCGCTACGAAGCCATCTAGAGCCCCCCTGACGGGGGCCCACAGGCGCCTCGGCGACCCGCCCGTCCGTCGGGTGGACAGGATTTGCGTCTCGTTGTTACACTCCGAAATTATTGAATAGTGACCTAGCTATTCGATAAACAGATACGCACCAGTACCTCAATCGGTTAGAGGATCGGGTTTGTAAGCCGAGGATCCGGGTTCGAGCCCCGGCTGGTGCATCGGCGCCGGGTTGCGTCGGGGTTATGGACATCAATCTCTTCGACTACTTCGACGAAGCGGGAGGCGGGAACGGAGCCCAGTCGCACTGGGCCCTGCGCGCCCCCTACCGGCCCCACGAGCGCTTCGACCTGATGCTGGTGCCGATGTCCCGGGACTGGCGTGAGAGCGGCGCCGCGCTCGCGGCCCTGGAGCAGATCGAGGGCCTCCCCTGGGTGGCGGCGGTCGAGCGCGGCGAGAGGCACTCCTGGCTGCGCCTCGAGGACGAGTGGGTCGCGCAACGGGGCGCGGCCTTGGAGCAGGGGCCCGACGCGGTCGCCGGCTGCGGCGAGGTCGCCGGGGGCCGCCGGTTCGCGCTCAACTTCTGGGACGCCAACTCGACCAAGGCGCTGCACATCGGCCACCTGCGCAACCTGGCGCTCGGCAACGCGCTCGGCAACGCCCTGGCCGAGGCGGGCGGCGAGGTCGAGCGCCGCAGCATCATCTGCGACATCGGCCGCAGCATGGGCGAGGCGATGGCCGGCGTCGTGCGCAGCGGCAAGTACCCGCAGGGCTCCGAGAACGGCAACGGCGTCAAGAGCGACCACTTCGTCGGCTACTGCTACGCCGATTACGTCAAGAACGGCGCCGGCGGCGCTTCGCTCGGCCTCGCCCAGGACCATCCGGCCGACTCGCTGACGCGCGAGGTCGACGTGCAGGACGACAGCGCCGACGAGCTCCTGCAGCGCGTCCTGAACGGCGACCAGGCGGCGCTCGAGCTGTGGTCGCAGACGCGTGCCTGGGTGATCTCCGGCCAGCGCAAGACCCTCTCCCGGCTGGGCATCCACTTCGACCGCGTCTTCTTCGAGTCCGACTTCCTGCCCGAGGTGGTCGAGCTGACCGAGCTGGGCCTGCAGGAGGGAACGCTGGAGAAGCGGGTCGACGGCACCGTCATCTACATGACCGGCCGCGAGGAGCTGGAGGAAATGCCGCTGGTCCGCTCCGACGGCGTGCCGACCCAGCACATGCGCGCCCTCGCCTACTGGCTCGCCGACACCGGTCTCGACGGCACCACCTCGGTCCAGGTCTGCGGCCAGGAGTGGTTCGCCCACGTCACCTGCCGCCGCCAGCTGATGGCCGAGCTGGTTCACACCGAGAGCGGCAACGGCTTCCACCCCTACCACGACATCTTCCACGGCATGGTCGCCCGCGAACGGGAGAAGATCGCCTCGAGCAAGAAGGACGCGCTCCTGATCGACCACCTGGTCGAGTGGATCGACGAGCAGCTCGAGGCCGACCCGGCCCGCGACGCGGTGCGCCGCGGCCACCCCTCCCCCGACCGGGTCCCATCGCAGGTGGCGCTCGGCTACTTCCTCCTGCACGGGGCGACCAAGCGGGTCGATTTCTCCCCCGAGCGGCTGCTCGAGGACGGCGGCGCGCTGGGCTGGGACCTCGCCCGGGCGCGCTCTCGCGACGAGGTCGCAACCAGCCGCCCCATGGGGGCGAAAGCGCAATCTCGTGCGCAGGCGGCGGAGGACCCCGACTACCGCTTCGCGGTCGTGCAGGCGGAGACCTACGGGCGCCTGCTGGGCCGCGTCGCCGGGGACCTGAAAGTGGCGCCGCTGGCCCGCTACGCCTCCCATCTGGCGCGCTGGCAGACCGAGGAGCAGCGGGCTCCCCACGTATCGCGCGTCGTCCGATCGACCCTCGACCGGGCCGCCCAGGGCCTCGGGCTGGAGGCGGTGGCGGGATGAGGACCCTGCTGGTCGACAACCACGACTCCTACACCTACAACGTCTTCCACCTCCTGGCCGGCGTCAGCGGCGAGGCGCCGATCGTCGTCGACAACGACGCCGTCTCCTGGCGCGCGCTCTCGCGCTGGGACTTCGACGCGATCGTCCTCTCCCCCGGCCCCGGCAGCCCCGAGCGCTGGCACGACTTCTGCGTCTGCAACGACATCCTCCGCTACAGCGAGATCCCCGTGCTCGGCATCTGCCTCGGCCACCAGGGGCTCGGCCATCTGCTCGACGGCAAGGTCGCCAGCGCGCCGGAGGCGATGCACGGGCGGCTCAGCCGCATCCACCACTGCGACGACGGCCTCTTCGCCGGCATCCCTCAGGACTTCCCCGTCGTGCGCTACCACTCGCTGGCGATCACCGACATGGGGCCGGACGGCAACGTCACCGCCTGGGCCGACGACGGCGTGGTGATGGGGATCGAACACCGGCGCAGGCCGATGTGGGGCGTTCAGTTCCACCCAGAGTCGATCGCCACCGAGCACGGCGCCCGCCTGGTCGAGAACTTCTACGGGCTCGCCCGCAAGCTGCGCTCGCCGCGTTGGCGCGGCGCCAAACGGCCGCCGTCCGCCGCCGACTCCCGAGCGCCGTCGAGGTTTGGTCCGCATAGCGACCCTAACCTCTACGGCGCACAGACGAGCGGCCGCAGCGGCAGCGAGCTGCGGCTGCGGACGCTGCCGGGAGAGCCGTCTACCGAGGCGCTCTTCGAACGGCTCTTCGCCGATGCCGAGCACGCCTTCTGGCTCGACAGCGCCGACGCGCCGACGCGGCTGGCGCAGCGCTCCTTCCTCGGCACCAGCGCCGGCGCGACCCGCTGCGTGCTCGAATACGACGTCGAGTCCGGCACGGCGACCCGCCACGGCGCCGGCGGCGTCACCGAGGTGCGCGCCTCGATCTTCGACTTGCTCGATCGCGAGCTAGCGGGGCATGCGATCGAGCCACCCCCAGCCGACCTGCCGCCCGGACTGATGGGCGGGTTCGTCGGCTACCTCGGCTACGAGCTCAAGGCGGACTGCGGCTCGCCCAACGTGCATCGGGCGGACACGCCGGATGCCGTGATGATGCTCGCCAACCGCCTCGTCGCCGTCGATCACGTGCGTAGAAGGACGCACCTGGTTGCGCTCTGCCACGGCGACGAGGCGGAAGCCGAGAGTTGGCTGGACGAGGCCGAGGCGGCCGTGCGGGAGATCATCGCCGACCCACCCGCGGCGGCGACGCCACGGGCGCTCGCCGAGGGGGCCGAAGCCGAGCACGTGAGCTTTCGCTGCGGGCGCGGCCGCGAGCAGTACCTGGCCGACATCGCCCGCAGCCAGGCGGAATTGGCAGCCGGCGAGTCCTATGAGGTCTGCCTCACCGACCAGATCTCCACCGATGCGAGCCCCGACCCCTTCGACCTCTACCGGCTGCTGCGGCGACGCAACCCGGCGCCCTTCGCCGCCTATCTGAAGCTGGGCGACGTGGCCGTCCTCAGCTCCTCGCCGGAGCGCTTCCTCTCGGTCGACCGCGAGCGGCGGGTCGAGGCGCGCCCGATCAAGGGGACGACGTCACGCTCGGAGGACCCCGTGCGCGACGCGATGCTGCGCGCCGAGCTGACCGACGACGAGAAGACCTACGCCGAGCACCTGATGATCGTCGACCTGCTGCGCAACGACCTCGGCCGGGTCTGCGACGTCGGCAGCGTCGGCGTGCCCGAGCTGATGGTGGTCGAGGACTACGCCACCGTCCACCAGCTGATCTCGACCGTGAGCGGCGTGCTCGAGGCCGGTCGCAGCGCGGCCGAGTGCGCCCGCGCCTGTTTCCCCGGCGGCTCGATGACGGGCGCGCCGAAGGAGCGCACGATGGAGATCATCGACGACCTCGAGGACGAGGCGCGCGGCGTCTACTCGGGGGCGATCGGGTGGTTCGGCGTCGACGGCGCGATGGACCTGAGCATCGTCATCCGCACGATCGTGATGCGGCCCGGGCGGACGACGATCGGCGCCGGCGGGGCGATCGTGATGCAGTCCGATCCCGAGGACGAGTTCGACGAGATCCTGCTCAAGGCGCGGGCGCCGATGGCGACGATCGCCGAGGCGGTCACCGGCTCGCGCTCCTCGGAGGCCTGGTCGGTCGAGCTGGAGCCCCAGCGGGAGGCGGCCGCGGCGTGAGCGCGGAGCGACCAAGCGTGCATCTCTGGTTCTTCGCGCCGGGAGCGAAGCGGGAACATTGGTCATGAGCGTGCGGGCGGCGACGGCCGACGACGCGCCGGCCGTGGCGGAGGCGGTCGAAGCGTTGCTGGTCGAGCTCGGCGGCGAGCGGCCCGCGGCGGCGGCGCTGCGCGAGGCGGCACGCCGCCTCGCCGAGGATCCCGACGCGGGCGCGCTGCTGGTAGCCGAGAGCGACGGCCGCGTCGTCGGCGTGCTCGCCGCGAGCTGGCAGTACGCGATCCACGTGCCGGGGCGCTACGGCACGATCCAGGACCTCTGGGTCCACCCGCAGTGGCGCAGCCAGGCGCTCGGGCGCGAGCTGATCGGGGCTCTCGTGCGCGAGGCGGCCGAGGCCGGCGTGCCGCGCCTGGAGGTCGGCCTACCGCAGGAGAGCTTCGCCCAGCTCGGCGCGACCGAGCGCTTCTACCGCGAGAACGACTTCAAGCCGCTCGGGCCGCGGATGCGGAGGCTCCTCACTTGACCGCGTGGTTCCAAATAGACGCATACCGTCCGAAAGGAACCACGCGGTGAGCGCCGAGCTGCTGATGGTCGAGCAGCGCGGCGGCCATCGCGACGGGCCGCCCTGGATCCTCGAAGGCGGACGGCGCCTGCCGGGGATGGACGACCGGCGGCGGATCGCCGAGCTGCGCAACGGCCTCGTCTGCCACGACGGCGTGCGCGCCGTTCCCGCCGACGCGCCGACCGAGGAGGTCGAGCGGACGCTGGCCGAGCTGCACGAGAGCGAGTACCTGGAGCGGTTGCGCGGGGTCCACAGCGAAGAGCCGGTGACGCTGCCCGAGCTGTCGGCGCCCGGGCTGCCGCCCGACGTGCCGGTCAGCGCCGGGCTCGTCGCCGCCGCGCGCGAGGGCGTCCGCACCGCGATCACGGCGGCGACGCGCCTGGTCGAGGGCGCCCGCTTCTCCTACGCCCTCTGCCGCCCGCCGGGGCACCACGCCGGGCCTGCCTGGTTCGCCGGCTACTGCTACCTCAACTCCGCCGCCGCCGCGGCGCTCACCCTGCGCGAAGGCGGCCTGCGGCCGGTCGGCATCCTCGACCTCGACCTGCACTACCCCAACGGCACCGCGGCGATCGTCGCCGAGATGGAGGACGCCTCGCTGCACTCGCTGCACGCCTGGCCGGTGACCAACGTCGCCGCCGGCACGGTGACGCCGAGCCACGGGCGCGAGCGTGCTGTCGAGTTCACCGGCAGGCCCGCCGCCGCCACCTATCTGGACGCGGTCCGCCGCTCGGTCGACGCGCTGGCGGATGGCTGCGGGGCGATCGTCGTCTCGCTCGGCTACGACACCGTCGCCGGGGATCCGCACGGGAGCTGGAGCTTCTCGCCGGCGATCTTCGCCCAGGTCGGCCGCCTGCTTGCAGCGGCCGAACGGCCGCTGTGCATCGTCCAGGAGGGCGGCTATGCCCTGCACGCGCTGGCCGCCTGCAGCTACGCCTTCGCCGCGGGCCTGCTCGACGCCGACCGCGACGAAACGGTGGTCGCCGTATGAGCCAGGAGGGGTTGGAGCCCTATCGCCGCCGGCTCGACGGCCTGGACGACGAGATCGCGCGCCTGCTCGGCGAGCGCTTCGAGGTCTGCCGCGAGATCGCCCGCTACAAGCTCGCCCACGAGATCCCGATGATGCAGCCGCACCGGGTCGACGCCGTGCGCGAGCGCTACCTGGCGCGCGGCGCCGAGGCGCAGCTGCCCGCGGAGTTCTGCGGCGACCTCTTCGAGCTCTTGATCGCCGCCACGTGCAAGGAGGAGGACGAGCTGATGGCGGCGCTGCAGGCTTCCTCAGAGGGTGGGGACGCATGAAGGGAGACGGGAGACGCATCGGGGCCGGGGGGCGCAGCGGACTGCCCCCCGGCCCGCGAATGCCAAGCGCGCTGCAGGCGATCGGCTGGTCGCAGCGGCCCTACCCCTTGATGAAGCGCTGCCAGGAGCGCTACGGCGACACCTTCACGATGCGCATCCTGCACTCGGGCACCTGGGTCTTCCTCTGCGACCCCGACGACGTGAAAAGGGTGTTCACCGCGCCGGCGGGCAGCCTCGGCGTCGCCCTCGCCAACCCGCTGTTGCTGCCGGTGCTCGGCCCGCGCTCGGTGATGCTGCTGGAGGAACCCGGCCACATGACCCGGCGGCGCACGATGCTGCCGCCGTTCCACGGGCAGCGGATGGGCGCCGACGCGGAGATGATGGCCGCGGTGACGCGCGAGGTGGTCCGCTCCTGGCCGGCCGGCGAGCCCTTCGAGCTGTGGCCGCACATGCAGGCGATCACCCAGGAGGTGATCATGCGCTCGGTCTTCGGCCCGGACGAAGCGGGGCGGCTGGGCCATCTGCGAACCCTGTTGCAGCAGCTGACCGCGGCGCTCAACGACCCGGGGCGGCTGCGCACGGCTGCGGCTCTGGGCCCGCGCTGGCTCGCCCGCAGCGGCGGCTTCCGCGCCGCGATGGCGCCGGTCGAAGCGGCGCTCCTGGAGGAGGTCGATCGCCGCCGCCGCGCGGGCGAGGCCGGCCGCAAGGACATCGTCTCGATCCTGATCGAGGCGCGCCACGAGGACGGCTCGGGGCTCGACGAGCGCGAGCTGCGCGACGAACTGATGACGCTGCTGACCGACGGGCCGACGTCCTCCTCCCTCGCCTGGGTGTTCGAGCGCCTGCTGCGCCACCCCGAGAAGCTGCGTCGCCTGCAGGAGGAGGTCCGGGCGGGCGAGGACGACTCTTATATGGACGCGGTGGTCAAAGAGACGCTGCGCCTCTGCCCGCCGGTGCCGGTCGTCGTGCGACGGCTGCTGGAGCCGATGGAGTTGGGCGGCCACGCGCTGCCCGCCGGGACCGTCGTCGCCCCCTGCGTCTACCTGATCCACCGCAACGAGGAGATCTACCCGCAGCCGCGCCACTTCCTGCCCGAGCGCTTCCTCGAGCGCCCGCCGGGCACCTACACCTGGATCCCCTTCGGCGGCGGCACGCGGCGCTGCCTTGCCGCCAGCTACGCCGAACTGGAGATGAAGCGGGTGCTGCGCACGGTGCTGAGCGAGGTCGAGCTGCGCCCTGCCGACAGCGACTCCGAGCGGGCGCGCCGCAGCGCGATCTCCTTCAGCCCCGACAAGCGCGGCCGCGTGATCGCCGAGCCGCGCACCCCCGTCCCGGCCGTCGTCCCCGAGCCGAGCGAGCCATGGCAGCCGACTCCGATCTACTCGTAGTCGGCGCCGGCGCCAAGGCCGCGGGCCTGGCGGCGAAGGTGCACGCCTTCAACCGGCTTGGCCTCGGGCCGGTCACGCTGAAGACGGTCGAGGCGACCGAGGTCGCCGCCTCCTGGAAGGGGCGCAACGGCATGACCTCCGGTGAGGAGCCGCTGGCGGTGACGCCGATCAAGGACATCGGCTTCCCCTACCAGAGCTGGCGCGAGTTCGGCGAGGCGGGCGAGGCGATCGACGGCGAGACGATGCAGTTCACGTGGCAGCGCTACATGGTCTCCCAGCGCCGCTACGCACGCTGGATCGACGCCGGCTCGCCCTCCGTGCGCCATCGCGACTACGGCGAGTACCTGACCTGGGTTCTGAGCCGCGCCGGCGAGGGGGTCGAGCACGTCGACGGGCGGGTGACGCGGGTGGAGCTGGAGGACGGCGAGCGCTGGGCGGTCGAGGTCGAGGGGACCGACGGCGCCTCGCGCCATACCGCCGGAGCACTGGTGCTCACCGGCCCCGGAGTGCACCGCGCCTTTCCCCACGAGGAGGAGATCGCCGAACGCGTCTTCCACTGCGACAGCCGCCGCGAGGAGTTCGCCGGGCTGCCCGAGGAGAGCGCCTGCGACGTGGCGATCGTCGGCGGCGGCGAGAGCGCGCTCTCCTGCATGATGTTCCTGCGCGGCTTCCGTCCCCACTCGCGCTTCACCATCTACACGCCGATGGTGCCGATGAGCCGCGGCGAGAGCTTCCTCGAGAATCGCGTCTTCTCCAATCCCGACGAGATCGAGTGGGAGGCGCTCGACCCGACGACCCGGCGCGACTTCGTCAAGCACTCCGACCGCGGCGTCTTCGACCCGCCGAGCCTCGCGGCGATCGCCTACGACGACCGCTGCCGCTTCGTCATCGGCAGGGTCAGCGAGGTCTTCGCGGCGCGCGGCGGCGAGGGAGTGCGACTGCGCCACCACTCGCCCCACGGGGAGGCCGCCCCCGAGCACGACTTCGTCGTCAACTGCACCGGCTTCGACCTGCTCGCGCAGCTGCGCGAGCTCTTCCCGGCGCAGACGCGAGCCGAGATCGAGGAGCGGGTCGGGCCGGTATGGGACGCGCCGGCGGGCGCCGAGGTGCCGATCGGGCGCAACCTCGAGCTGCGCGGGATGTCTCCCCGCCTGCACATCCCCGGCCTCGCGGGACTGAGCCAAGGGCCGGGGTTCGCGAACCTCGGCGCCCTGGGGCTGCTCGCCAACCGGGTGTTGCAGCCGCTGCTCGCCGAACGCGGCCCGACTCGGGAAATTGTTCAGCTCTCTACGAATACTTGACAAGTTTTTGTCTATCAAATAGGGTCGCGAAATGATGGGTCTCAAGGGTGGGCGGGGGTACGTCAAGGTAGTCACGGCACTGGTTGTCGCCGTCGCCTCCACGGCGCTCGCGGTCGGTTGCGGCGGAGGCGGCTCCTCGGACAGCCCGATCAGCTTCAACGGCAGCGGCTACCCCAACGGCGATGCAGCCAACACGCGCGACATGGGCGGCCCGATCAAATCGTCCGACGTGAGCGAACTGGAAACCGCCTGGACGTTGCCGATCAACTCGGAAAGCGCCTTTGGCAGCTACGCGTCCTCGCCGATCGTCAGCAAGGGCGTCATCTACTCGCAGGACCTCTCCTCCAACGTGCAGGCGATCGAAGCCGAAAGCGGCGAAGTGCTCTGGACGAAGAAATACGAACTGCCAGACCACGGCCCGAACGGGGTCGTCGTCCAGGAAGGGAAGGTGTTCGGCGCCACCCCGCTGGCCGCCTTCGCGCTCGACCAGAAGACCGGCAAGCAGCTCTGGTCGGTGAACCTGGCCCGCAACGAACACGAGGGAATCGACATGGCGCCGGGCTTCCACGACGGCGTCGTCTACGTCTCGACCGTGCCGGTGAACGTGGGCGAATTCTACGGCTCGGGCGCGGTCGGGGTGCTCTGGGCGCTCGACGCCAAGACCGGCAAGAAACTGTGGCATTTCGACACCGTGCCGAAAAGCCTCTGGGGCAAGCCGAAGGTCAACTCGGGCGGCGGCCTCTGGTACACGCCGGCCTTCGACAGCAAGGGCTCGATGTACCTCGGTGTGGGCAACCCGGCGCCGTTCCCCGGCACCGAAGGGGAAGCGTGGGGCTCCAGCCGCCCGGGGCCGAACCTCTACTCCGACTCGCTGGTCAAGCTGAACGCGAAGACCGGCAAGCTCGAGTGGTTCCACCAGGTCACCCCCCATGCCCTCTATGACTGGGACTTCCAGAACCCGCCGATCCTGGTCAAGTCCGGCGGCAAGGAACTGGTGATCGGCGCCGGCAAGTCGGGGATCGTCCTGGCGCTCGACGCCAAGACCGGCAAGCCGGTGTGGCAGAAAGCGGTCGGCATCCACAACGGCCACGACGACGACGGGCTGCTGGCGATGCGCGGCGAAACCTCGAAGCTGAAGCTGCCGATGAAGGTGTATCCCGGCTCGCTGGGCGGCGTGATCGCGCCGATGTCCACCGACGGGAAGAGCGTCTTCATCCCCGTGGTCAACGCCCCCCTCGAAGTCGTCACCCAGACCGAACGCCAGGAACCGGGGCCGCTGGGGGGCGAACTGGTGGCGTTGAACGTGAAGAACGGGGCGCTCGAGTGGAAGCACGAATTCCCCAACGGCCCAGCCTTCGGCTTCACCACGGTCGCCAACGACCTCGTCTTCGCGACGACCGCGGAAGGCAACATCCAGGCGTTCGATACCGGCACCGGCAGCGTCGCCTGGCAGGCGACCCTCCCCTCCGGCACCAACGCCGGCGTCGCCGTCTCCGGGGACATGGTGATCGCCCCGGCCGGGCTCGCCTCCGAAGAAGGCCAGACCCCACAGCTCGTCGCCTACCGCCTCGGCGGCTGAGCGTCGTCGCGCGGCGCGTATAGCCTGCGGCGCGATGAGCTGGGGTGCGCTGCTGCGCAGCAGGAAGGTCTGGACCTGGGCGGCCGTCTGGCTGCTCAGCCGCTTCCTGATCGTCGCCCACGTGGGCTTCTGGAACGACGCGATCGGGCCGCAGTGGGAAGACGTCTCGATCTTCGGCGTCTGGTCGGAAGAACTCGGTGTGCACCACGTGCTGCCCGCCGAAGAAGCCTGGCAGTACCCGCCGGGGGCGGCGCTGCTGCTGGTCCTGCCGCGGATCGGCTGGGCCGCCTTCGGCTACGACTTCGTCGCGACGATGCTGATCCTCGACCTGATCGGCCTCGTCCTGCTCGCCAGGCTCGGCCAGCGCGAAGGCAGCGACGCGGGCGTCTGGGTCTGGCTGCTGGCGATGCCGATGCTGCGGGCGCTGCCGGTGCTGCGCTTCGACCTCGCCCCCACGGTGCTGGCGATCGGCGCGCTGCTGATCATCCACCGTCGCCCGGCCTGGTTCGGCGGGCTGGCGGGGCTCGGCGCGATGATCAAGGCCTGGCCGATCGCGCTGCTCTTCGGCGAGTGGGACCGGGCGCGATTGCTGCGCTCGGTTGCGGGCGCGGCGGCGGCGATCGCGCTGGTGTTCGCGATCTCGGCGATCTCCTTCAGCGGGAACCAGCTCGGCTTCCTGAAGGAAGAGAGCGGGCGCGGGCTGCAGGTCGAATCGGTCGCCAGCCTGCCCTGGCACCTGCGCCAGTACGTCACCGGGCAGGAAATCGACGCCGGCATCCGCTATCGCGCCTGGGAGATCGAAGACCACGGCGCCGACGTGACCGCGGACGTGCTCAAGTGGCTCTCGCTGGCCGCGCTGATCGCGGCCGGCTTCTGGTGGTTGGCGCGCAGCCGCGCGATCCGCCGCGGCCGCGAAGCCCTCGCCGCGGCGACGGTCAGCCGCGACTTCATCTTCGTCGTCGTCCTGCTCCTCGTGGTCACGAGCCGCGTGCTCAGCCCCCAGTACATGATCTGGATGCTCGGCCTGGCCGCCGTGGTCCTGACCGCGAGCGGGAGCCGCCTCAAGCGGCCCGCCTGGACGGTGGTCGCCGCGGCGATCCTCACCACCAGCGCCTACGGGCCGATGGGCGCCTATGGCACCACCTACAACGTCTACGGCCCCGCCTTCATCATGCTGATCCGCAACCTGGCGCTGATCGTCGCGACGGTCGATGCCTCGGTGACGATGGTCAGGCTGCTGCGCGAAGACAGCCGGCCGCTCGCGGTCCCTACGATCTGAGGGGTGCCCCTCTTCGGTCCCGAGCACGTCGAGCGCTACCGGGCGACCGACGGCGAGGAAGGCCACGACTGGCGCGGCACGCAGACGCTGCTGCTGACCACCACCGGGCGCAGGTCCGGGGAGCAGCGCACCACGCCGCTGATCTACGCGCCCTACGGCGACGCCTTCACGATCGTCGCTTCCAAGGGCGGCGATCCTTCGCTTGGATGGCCGAAATCGTCTGGTGATTGTCCTTGCTGCCAGGCCCAAAGCGGGTCAAGATGTCGCACATGGGCGTCCGACAGGTCACGGTGCTGGTCTTTCCGCAAGTTCAGGCGATCGACGTCTTCGGCCCGGTGGAGGTCCTCTCAGCCGCCGACCGCCTTGCCGGAGGCGGCGAGTACGCGATCGAGCTGGTCGCCGGGAGAGCAGGACCGATCGAGACCTCAAGCGGAGTTCGGCTGCTGCCCGATCGCGCCGTCCTCGCCGCCCGCGGGCCGCTCGACACGTTGATCGTCGCGGGCGGGGACGGCGTCGCCGCGGCGCTCGGAGATCGTCGCTTGATTCGCTGGGTGGACCGCGCGGCAGCCCGTTCGCGACGTGTGTGCTCGGTGTGCACCGGAGCGTTCCTGCTCGCCGAGGCGGGGCTGCTGGACGGGCGGCGAGCGACCACCCATTGGGCGGCCTGCGAGGAGCTCGCGCGGCGCCACCCGGCGGTCGCGGTCGAGCCGGACCCGATCTTCGTCCGCGACGGCGAGCTCACAACCTCGGCCGGGGTCACCGCGGGCATCGATCTCGCGCTCGCCTTGGTGGAGGAAGATCTCGGCCCCGAGTTGGCCCGCGAAGTCGCCCGCTGGCTGGTGCTGTTCCTGAAGCGGCCTGGCGGCCAGGCCCAGTTCAGCGGCATGCTCGACGGTCCCCTCGCCGGCCGCCCGGCTCTACGGGCGCTCCAGGACTGGATCCCCACCCACCTGAACGAGGATCTCTCGGTAACCGCGCTGGCCGAGCGCGCCTCGATGAGCCCGCGGAACTTCGCCCGCGCCTTCCGGCGTGAGCTGGGAACCACGCCCGCCGCCTATGTCGAGCGAATGCGCGTCGAATTCGCCCGGAGCCGGTTGGAGTCGGGCGACACGCCGATCGACCTCGTGGCGGTCGAATGCGGCTTCGGCACCGTGGAGACGTTGCGGCGCACGTTCCAGCGCCGGGTCGGCGCCAGCCCGAGCCAATACCGCGAGCGCTTCAGACCCGTTCTGACCACCACCTGACAGGAGGAGACCGATGCAGATCGCCATCCCGTTGTTCGACCGCTTCACCGCCCTCGACGCCGTCGGGCCCTACGAGGTGCTTTCCCGCATCCCGGGCGCCAGGGTGACGTTCGTCGCGTCAGAGCCAGGGCCGATCAGGACCGAGACCCGGATGCTGACGCTCACCGCGGAGGCGAGCCTTGCGGAGGTTCCGGGACCGGACGTGATCGTGGTGCCCGGCGGCATCGGCACCCGGTCCCTGATGACCGACGAGCAGATCCTCGCCTGGATCCGCCGCGCCCATGCCGGCTCGCAGTGGACGGCCTCGGTCTGCACCGGTTCGCTGCTGCTCGCCGCCGCCGGCATCCTCGACGGCCTCGAGGCCACGACCCATTGGCTCGAGCTGGAGACGCTTGCCCGCTACGGCGCCCGGCCGGTGGAGCGGCGGGTGGTCGAGCAGGGCAAGCTGATCACCGCCGCCGGCGTCTCCTCCGGAATCGACATGGCGCTGACGCTTGCGGACCGCATCGCCGGCGCCGACGTCGCCCAGGCGATCCAGCTCGGCATCGAGTACGACCCCGAGCCGCCATTCGACGCGGGCTCGACCCGCTCCGCCCCCGACCGCATCGTGCAGATGGTGCGCTCGGCTGCCGCCTCGGCACAGCGAGAGCCAACGGTCAGCTGAGGGCAAGCGGATGCTCAGCCCCTCTGGCATGTGGGACGGTTGGCCCCCAATGGGTATAAGGCGAGCATGGAAGCCCAGCAGGGAGTCGACGCGGGGGACGATCCCCAGATCGCCACCGAGTCGACCACGGAGCATCCGGGGGCGGGCAAGAGCATCTCGGAGCGTCGCCGCGAGCATCTGCTCAGCATCACCGACTCCGCGCTCGGCTACATGTCCCTCGAGGACAAGCTCTCGGAGCTGCTGGGGCGGATCCGCGAGGCGCTGGAGGTCGACACCGCGGCGGTCCTGCTGCTCGACGAGGATCGCGGCGTGCTGCTCGCGCGCGCCGCGCGAGGTCTAGAGGAGGAGGTCCGCCAGGGGGTCCAGGTCCCGCTCGCGCGCGGCTTCGCCGGCCGTGTCGCCGCCGAGGCAAGGCCGATCATCATCGACCTCGATCACGCCGAGGTCGTGAACCCGATCCTCCGCCAGCAGGGCATCCGCTCGATGCTCGGCGTGCCGCTAAAAGTCGACGACCGCGTGATCGGCGTCATGCACATCGGGACGCTCGTCCAGCGTGATTTCGACCAGGACGACGTGACCCTGCTGCAGCTCGCCGCCGACCGCGCGGCGATGGCCATCGATGAGGCCCGCATCTCGGAGATGCGGGCGGTCACCGCGATCATGCAACGCACGCTGCTCCCCGAGGCCCTGCCGGACATACCCGGCATGCGCTTCAGCGCCAAGTACCTGCCGGCCGGAACCGGCGTCAAGATCGGCGGCGACTGGTACGACGTCTTCCAGCTCGCCGACGGACGGCTGGCATTCGTGGTCGGCGACGTGGTCGGTCGCGGCGTGTTGGCGGCAACGGTGATGGCCGAGATCCGCACGGCGCTCCGCGCATACATGGTCCAGGGCCACAAGCTCACGGAGGTCGTCTCGATGTTGAATGAGCTGCTCATCTCGATGGGCCGCAATCGGGGCGCCACGCTCTCGCTTGTCGAGTTCGATCCCGAGGGCGAGAAGCTGGAAGTGGTGATCGCCGGGCACCTCCCTCCCTTGCTGATCGGCCCGGACGACCGTCCTCGGCTGCTCGAGCAGAGCCCTGGCCTGCCGGTCGGCATGCGCGGCGGCAACGACTACGAGGCCTTCCAATATCCATTCCCCACCGGCAGCCGGCTGCTGCTCTACACCGACGGCTTGATCGAGCGGCGCGACGAATCGATCGACGCCGGCTTCAAGCGACTGGCGCCGGCGGCCGAAGCAGCCGCGCGACATCCCAAGACCAACCTCGCCGATGACGTGTACCACGCGCTCCTCGACGAGACGCCGCTCGAGGACGACGTCGCCCTGCTCGCCATCGAGGCCCTCCCGCTCGAAGGTCGTCTGGAAATGACCCTGCCGGCGCGCGCCCACGTTCTGGCCGGGATGCGCAGGACCCTGACTCGCTGGCTCCAGGCCGCGGGCGCCAACGAGGACGAGCAGTTCGATATCACCCTTTCGGCCTCCGAGGCCGCCGCCAACGCGGTCGAGCATGCCTACGGCGGCAACGAATCCACCTTCACCGTCACCTGCGAGCGGGAGGCCGAGCAGGTGACGGTCACGATTTGCGACCTCGGCCGTTGGCGCACCGCCCGGCCACCGGGTGGGGGCAGAGGGCTGCCGATCATGCGCGAGCTGGTCGACGACGTGGCGATCAGCAGGGGCGGCGATGGAACCACCGTGAAGCTGACCAGGAAGCTCTCTGGCCAAGCATGACTCAGCTGGGCCTCGAGCAGATCGACGGCGTGCCGATCGCGCGCCTCAACGAAGACCTGGATGCCGCGAACGTCGCCGCCGTCCAGCGGCGGCTAGCCGAGGCCCTCGGCCCGGACGCTCTGAGCCTCGTCGTCGACCTCAGTCGCACTCGCTACGTCGACAGCGCCGGCATCGACATGCTGCTGCGCCTCAGCGACCGCCTCGACCGCCGCCGCGCCACACTGGTCCTCGTCGTCCCAGAGTCCTCCCAGCTCATGCGCCTGTTCGCAATCGTCGGTCTGCCCGAGGCGATCAGCATCCACCCGACCCTCGACGATGCCCTCGCCGGGCAGAGGTCGAGACGACCGTCCTGATCGGTGTGGGCCGAACCGACAGAAGCGCGCGGCCGCCTCTCGGGCGGCGATTCGGCTCTGCGCGCGGGAGTACCGCTACAGCGTTTCGTCCCTAACGGAGAGATCGTCGTGCCGGTAGAAGCAGCGCTGGATTTGGCTCCACAAGCGAGAAAGAAGCCCCGTAGCCACGGGCAGATCAGGATACCCCGAAGAGACATCTGAAAAAGTCGCCTTGACTTCGGCGGCGACGGAGCTACCTTCGCCGACGCCAAAGACATAAGTGGCCCCGGCGGCGGTGGAACGCCCCGGGGCCTGGCACCGAAGACTGAGCCTTCGATGCGCGACCGATTCTCCCAGAGCTTTATGCATTGACGGGAGATCGACAGCCACCGACCGAGGCGGCTTCGGTGCCCTACCGAAAGGAAGGCGCCGTGCCCCGAAAGACGATCAAGATCACCGGCGAGGAACGCGACGCGCTCTACGACCAGGTGCGCAACCACCTCGCCGCCCTCGGCGATGTCTTCGTCGCGATGGAGTGTCAGAAGGACTACGCCACCGCCGAACGCCTCGTCATCGAGTTCGGCGAAGACTTCCGCCTCCTCCAAGACCTCGGCTGGCCCGAGGACGACGACCGCGACCCCGTCGAGCTGACCATACCCTACGAGGATCTGACCGAACTGATGCGACGACTGCGAGAGGAAGCTGAGGGCGGCCTCGCCGACGCCCGAAAGGAGCGCGAAGCCGTCGCCGGGGCGAACGTGATCGAAGGCCTCGAATCCACGATCCAGGCTTGCAGCGAAGTCATGGAGGCAATCGAGCTTCAGGAACGCGGACCACAGGCCCAGCGGGCCTAACCAAGCTTCGCCGCAAGGCGAAGGCTCCCGCAGCCTCGACTCCCATGCAACGAGGGTGCGGCGAGCGAGCGGTAGGCGACCGGGAACTAAGGCACAGGAGGGACCGGCCGCCGATCCGCTCAGGTCAGCCGGGGAGGAGCGCAGGCCACCGAGAGGCTCCTCCCCGGTTCGGCCCTATGAGGGCAGTTCGTGCAGCCGCCGATCAGCGATCTCGTAGACGGTCGGCGCGTTCGAGTCGCGCGGGTGGTGCCGGACGCCGAACGCGAGGTAGCGGAGCGCAAGGCCATCGGCATCGCGGACGAAGCGAAAGACCATGCCGAACTTGCCATTGGGCGGGGGCAGATAGACCTTGAAGCAGGCAGAGAGCTTCGTGCCATCGCGGTGTTCGGGATCGCAGCGGCGCAGGACTTTGATCTCGACGCCCTCCCGCTCGAACTGGCTCCGGGCCTCCCGCAGCGCCTGGGCGCCCGCGCGACCGCTTCGCATCGTGTCCTCGGCGAACGCGCCCTCGTTGAAGAGAACGCGGGCGTAGCCCCGCCGGATGGGCAAGGACTACCCCTCGCCGTCTGCGGGCTGGAACGGCCCGTGCTCGGCCTCTAGGGCGGCGATCTCCTCCTCAGTGGCGTCCCGCTCGTCCTTCCCGAGCATTGCCTTCCAAGAGGTATCGCGCGTGATCACGAACTCGCTGGCGCTGCGCTCCTCAATAACGATGAACTCGCCCTCCAGAGCGCCGCTGACCTTGATGTGGGCGGGCTGCTCCATCCCCCGAAATCATGGCAGACGCAGCGGCGCTTTTAGACAGCCCGGCCCCCTGCCTCAGGGAACAACCGCGTAGCAGTGAGCAGCAACTCGCTAAGCCAAACCGTCGCCTCTGAGCAAACCCGATCGCAAACCTCAGGGCTTTCGAGATCCTTCGATACTCCAAAAATCGGCTCACCCTGCTCGCCAAAGGTCAAATTGAAAACCGCACTTGCAGGATCGCCGTGGGTCAAGCTGTTGTACTCGTTGGTAAACGATGAATCGATTGCGATGTGCTTGAGCCGACGATCTCCTAGCTCTTGGAGCATCGCGGAAAGGCTCGGTCGATCTCGATGCTTCCAGCCGCTTTTCCAGACGCTGAGTCGATCTGGATGCTGCTCTAGATAAAAGATGATCGCCGCCCGCTCGATCAGTGACCGCATCAACACGCGAGCAGCAAAGAGGTACCCCTGCCGCACCAACTCGCGGATTGAAAGCGCAAGCTTGATTCCCTGCGGAATGAGCTGGCAAGCCGCTACCTGTAGATCTGACAATCCAGCCTGGCGCGATCGTTCAGCCAGGACATAGTTCGTGTTCAAGCAAATTACGATCGCTTTGTCGAACTTCTCGACCGTCGTCCGCCCAAGATAAGGCTCATTCGACGGCATGAAAACGGCGGGCTCGGCGTCGTCCATTTCGCAGCGGAATCCTAGCCCGACCCATCCCGCACCCCGGGCGCCAGTTGGACCTGAGGATTCCGACCGGGCCACCAGCGAGCATCGATCTGAGTCGATGCCTCCAGCCAAGCTCCTAGAGGATGAACGCTGTGCCTTCTATCGAAGGGCGCAGCACCGCAGGAAAGCACGAGAACGCAGGATTCGACGGCTCGGTTATGAGAACTACACCGCATTCCTCCGGTCGTCAGACTGGGAGGAAACCCGTAGTCGGTATTGGCGGGATCCCGACACGCTGAAGACCTGTGGCCTCTGCGGCACGAAAGATCCTCCACTTCAGCTCCACCACAGAACCTACGAGCGAGTTGGCGCGGAGCATCTCGATGATCTCGTTCCCACCTGCCTTCGATGCCATCAACTGCTCCATGCCTTGGATAGGCGCGGTGATATCGATGGGCTAGACGCCGATCTCACGCAACTAACGGATGCAGTTCGAGCGGCCAGATATCGAGAGCGTCGACGCCGGTCAGAAGACGGCCAGACCAGCGAGAATCTGCGGAATCAAAAGATCCTTCGGAACAGGTTGGACGATGCAAAACGTCAGCTAAAAAAGGAAAGGGAGAAGTCCAAATCCCCGCTCGCGATTCATGCATGCGAACGCCGGATTCGGCGGATCGAGAACCAGCTTAGGTGGCTCGATCAGCATCCCGCCCTAGTGATCGATCCTCTGTCGGTGGATCACAAAATGCGCTACTCAAAGCGGCGTCCACCTCCGACAGCCGCGAAGCGACCAGAGAACTAGAGCCGATGACGATTCCCGACCTTCGCAAGCCTGGCGAGGTGATCGACTGCATGGCCTGCATCGGCGACGGCGAGCCGGTGCGCGGGTTCCTCCAACTACCGAGTCAAGCCGGTCCCGGCCTGCTTCGCATGGTGGCGCCTGGAACGGTCGGGGTCGGCGACAACAGCCTGGAGGAGGTGCGGCTGAGCTTGCTAGAGGGCCACGACTCCGGGCCCGCCTGCCTTCCCAACTGCTACGTCAAAGCCGTCAGATTCGGCATCCCGGAGACGACGCCCTACCCCGCCGAAATCGCGATCAACTCGGCGATCGTCGGCTCAGAGGATGCCGAGCGGACCTATCCCTCGATCTCGATCTCCAACCATCGAGCTGTCAGGTTCCTCGATCGCAATCCGACCACGACGCAGGACGTGGTTTCCAACTACGCCGTGCGGGAGGAGCGCGCCTCTGTCCCGTTCGGCGAGCATCAGATGCAGCTACTCGAGATCGGCACCGTCGACAATTCTGGCGACGAGGCAGAAGTGACCGTGCGGTGGTGGATGGAGGTGGTCTTGACCGGTCCGCCCAAGACGCTCGGGGAGTGGACCAACTTCGTGATGCCGGCCCTTTCCTTGCTCTCCTTCTGCCTAGACGAACCGCTCTCGCCCGAACGCATACACACGATGGACGGCAGCCGTCTAGTTGACCTTCATCTCCGCTGGCGCGAGAACAGCGCGCCGTCGCGTCCCTCAGCGCTGATGACGCTCGACAAAGTGCGCGACCGCTTTGCTCAGGTTGCGGAGACGTGGGGACGGATTCAGCTGGAAGCTCCCGAACTGATGTGGCAGTTGATTGAGTACCAGCTGCGGCGCGGCCACCGTATAAATGCCGATCAGTTCATCTTGGTCGCCCGTTGCTTGGAGCTGTATTTCAGCTACAGCGACCGCTTCGAGAGCGTCATGCGCTCGCCCGAGGATCACCGGCAGCTCGTTGGGCAGGTGATTGAGGGGATGTCGCCCGACCTGCGTGATCAGGAGGGGGAGTGGATCGAAGGAATGCTGCTCGGCTCGAACCGAGCCAGCCTGCTCGATCAGGTTCGGCGGATTCTCGACAGCTTCGGCGGCGAAGTCCTCCGCTTCTGCGGCATCCCGAGCGACCGGGAGGAGTTCGCGAAGACCGTTCGCGACACCCGAAATTTCTTCACCCATCTCCCGAGCGATCGGCCCACCCGGGTGCCCGATGGGAGGGATCTGATCGTGTTGCACCACCGCCTTTGGTTCCTCTTGCGCGCCTGCCTGCTCCGCGACATGGGCTTCGCGGAATCCAAGGTGGTCGAGCTGCTGGCCGCCGCGGGGCAGACGCACTACCTGATTCGCGGCTGAGCACGCACGAGGGGCAATCTACCCCCTCGACTATTCGGTCGGATTCGTCACATAAGGGGGCCACTTTCGCCCCTCGCGCCTCCGTTAAGTAGATGGCACCAGAACTACAACCGGGCGCGGGCGTGAAAAAGTTGCCGGATTCGGCTGGCTCGTTCGACAGGTAGGTAGATGACGAGCTTGCCGAGAACCTGTTTGTGCCCGCGCGGCCTTGCCAATCGCCCTCAACCCGACTGGCAAGGCAGGGCAGTGCTCATTCCGCGGCGTGTTGCGGAATCCGTGCCCCTCCCCCGCGCCCGAGTCTCTACCCCCTTCGTTCGCGCTCAATTGATGGCGGGTCGATCTCGCGCCCTTCGCTCTCGGCGCCTTCGCTATCGCCGCCGCGCTGGCTCCACAGCGCTCACTCGCACCCTCGGCTGCTCCGATCGCGCTTGGCTCGACCGCAATCGCCTCGGCGCTGGCGACTCAGCGGCTTCTCTCCTCCGCGCTGGAGGCAGCGCCTTTGCGCCGTACCGGCGCGCACTGACCGCCGCCTTCATCGGCGGCATCACCGTAGGAGCGGCCCGCCACTCGCCGACAGCCGCCGCCTCCGTGTGTCAGGAGGGCGCTTGACCCAAGGCCGACCCTCACGCGCCGCCGTCCCGCTCTCCGATCTCGACCACCGCATCCTCGGCCTGCTCTCCTCTCTGCGGGTCCTGACCCTGCCGCAGCTCGCCAGCCTCTCGTCCGAGACCCCGCCACGGACGCTTCGCTATCGGACCGCCCGCCTCGCCAAGCATGGCCTCCTCGGGCGCACTCGGCCCTACCGCGAACGCGGCTCAGCGCCGCATCACCTCTGGCCAACGCGGAAGGGCGAGGCCATCGCCAACGGCGATCCTCCTCCGCGCGGCGGTGAGCGACGCGAGCCGAACCCGCTGTTCCTCGCCCACGCCGCTGGGCTGAGCGAGCTGTACGTGGCGCTGAAGACCGAGCTGCCCGAGGGCATCGGACTGGCGAGCTTCGAGCGCGAGGCCGAAGCGCGAGAGATGTTCAAGACCCTAGGCGGCGAGAAGCGAGCGATTGCGCCAGACGCGTGCATCGCCATCGCCGAGGCTGACGGCCGGAGGCTGTTCGGCTTCGTCGAGCTGGACCTCGGCACGATGTCGCACCGCCAGCTCAAAGCGAAGGCGGCAGGCTACGGCGAGTACGCCCGGCTTCAAGCCTGGCGGCGCAGCAACCCGTTCTGCCCGGCGCTGCTGTTCATCACCACCAGCGAGAAGCGGGCGCGGTCCTTCCTCGCCGCCGCCGACAGGGAGATTGACAGCGCCCGGATGCTGGTCGCCTGCACCGGGCTGGCCCGCGACCTCCGGCGTTGCATCGCCGCGCCGGAGTGGATGGTCGGCGACGGCGAGCAGGCCATCGACTTGCTCGGCATCCTCCGCGCCGCCCGCCGGCCCTACGACGAAGCGAAGGAACGCGATGAAGCCCAGCGCGGCGAGGAAGAGGCCGAACGCGAGCGGCTGCGCTCTGACCCCGAAGCTCTGGCCAAGCGACTGCGGGGCGAGCTTCGCCACGGCTGGGGAGACGAGCGGCTCGGCCGAAAGGCGACCGATGCTCTCCTGCTCTCACTCGAAGGCGACGGCGCGCTGAACGAGATCGAGCGCCGAGCGCTGGAAGCGGTCGGCGGGATGCTGGCCGAACCGCTCGCACTTCGCCTCGCCGACCGTGAGCCGACGCCTTTCGAGCGCGAGGCGCTGGCCGCCCTGGTCCCTCACCATCGCGCGAGCCAGATCGAACGCCTGGACGAGGCGGCGGCGCGATTCGGCGAAGGGCCGAAGGTTCGTCAGCGGCGTCGCTGGCTTGAGGATGGCGACCTCCTCGGCACCCGCTCGCTGGAAGAGCTGGCCGGCGATGCCGAGCAGGACCGCGAGAACGCGGCCGAGCAAGACCGCCTGCGGGAGAACTATCTGCACGTGCGCGAGGCGGCAGCTGAGCGACTTGCCAAGAGGCACGGCTTCATCGCCCGGCGCCGCATCGGCCACGACGCCTTCCTCGCCCAAGTCGACCGCGAGAGGCTGCGGCGCTGCTCAGGCTGCGAGGAGATCGTCTATCCCGACCCTAAGCGCGAACACGGACCCGCGCGACGCGACGTTGCCGCCTACTGCCATTTCTGCGGATCAGGGGTGCTGAGAGAGCTTCCGAGCGAGGGGGTCGAACCGACTTGAGATCCGGGCGCGACGGAGCTACACATGATGGGCGGATCGCAGCCCGGCGTCGCCGCGATCACGAAGGCAGGCAACGCAAAGCGGCCCCGGTCGGCGACCTTGAGCCCACGATGTCGATTGAGCAGACCAAGCCCGGATCAGCGCTAGACGATCAGCTCCGGCGCGAGCAGGCGAAGGCGATATTCGATTTGCTCGCCTGCCAGCGCCGCAAGGCTGAGGACGAGGACCAATGACCAGCGCTCCTTGCCAAGACCAGCGCGCTCAGCACGACTCGCGGGAGCGTCGCACGGCAGCCGCGACGTTTGGCATCGGCTCGCCGGTCAGGGTCTCGCCCCAGCCTGCGGGCAGCGCAACCATCTCCGGCTCATCGGGAATGACGATCCGCGCACGAGCCGCTCTGGCCTCATCGAGGTCAAGCACCTCACGCAGCAGCTTCTCCTTCGCGGTCACGGTCCGAGCGTACCGGCCGACCCCGCGTAAATCCGAGGAAAGGAACCGATGATGCGACGCTTCGCCTGGTACGGACGCCTCTCGACCAAGGACAAGCAGGACCCGACGCTTTCCTTCCCCTCGCAGCGGGAGTCCTGCGCGACGAAGGCGGCTGAGCTGGGCGGCGAGATCGTCTGCGAGTTCACCGACCAGGAGGCTGGTCGCCGCGACGACCGCGCCGGTTGGGCTGACCTGTTGCGCGAGGCGAAAGAGCCTGATGCCCGCCGCTTCGACGCGGTGATCATCTACTCGACCTCGCGCCTCAGCCGCGACCTCTTCCACGCGCTCACCTACGAGCGCGAGATGACGCGGGCGGGGGTCGAGGTTTTCTACGCGCTCACCGCCGGTGACCAGACCAGCCCCGAGGGGCGGCTGATCCGCCACATGTTCCAGGCGCTTGACCAGTTCGAGGTCGAGAAGCTGGGCCGCGAAGTTCGGCGCGGTCAGAAGGAGAACACGCGACAGGGCTACCGCAACGGCGGGCGGGCGCCCTATGGATATCGCCTTCAGCACGAGGCGCATCCCGACCCGGCGCGGGCGAAGGCAGGCGATACGAAGTCGCGCCTTGTTGCCGATCCCGAGCGGGCGCCTGTGGTCGCCGAGATCTTCGACCTCTTCCTCTCCGGCTCCGGCTACAAGGAGATCGCCAACCACCTGAATCGGCCCGGTGGACCGCCGACCCCCAACCATGTCGATTCCAAACGCAACACCTCCGGCAAATGGGCGAAGACGACGATCAAGTCGATGCTCGAAAACCCGACCTACACCGGCCGCCTCTTCTGGAACCGGCTCGACTCGCGCGCCCACAAGCAGGGCGTCGGGCCGGTGGTTCGGCGCAGCCCCGAGGAATGGGTCGAGGCAGACGAGCAGCACGAGGCCGTGATCAGCGACGAGCAGTTCGAGCGCGCGCAGACTGAGATGAAGCGCCGCAGCAACGGTCACGGCGGTCGCCGTCGTCGCCCGCAGAAACGTCCCTACCTTCTGCGCGGCATCGTCCACTGCGCCACCGGGCACAACCCGCTGCGGATGCAGGGGCGCGCCCGCAAAGGCGAGCCGACCTATTACACCTGCGGCTACCGAACCTCCTACGGCGACCGCGCAGCGGAGGCGGTCGGCCACGGCAAATGGCAGTACGTCCGCGAGGACAGCCTGACGACGCTGATCGACAGCTTCTTCGCCACCCGGATCTTCGGCTCTGACCGCCTGGCCCACTTCCGCGCCCAGAGTTCGACGCTGGCGAGCGAGCTGCAAGACAGCGACGACGACCAGCGCGCGCGGATCGCCAAGCAAGTCGGCGAGGTCGAGCAGCGCATCGAGCGACAGCTCGCCGCAATCGAGGCTGGCGTCGATCCGGTCTTGGTCGGCGAGCGCATCCGCACTCTCAAGGCTGAGCGCGAGGAGGCGCAGGCCGCCCTCGCCCAGCTCGAAGACTCAGACCGGGACAGCAGCGCCGTAGACCCCGCCGACGCCCTCGCAGTCCTCGGCGCTCTGCCCGACCTCGGCAAGTCACTGATCGCCGCCGACCCCGAGGTGCGCCGCGCTGTCTTCGACGCCTTCCAACTGCGAGTCGAGATCGACCGTAATGATGGTCGGATACGGCTGAAAGCGCTGGTGTCAAGCGCGTTCGGGGAGGCGACGAATCTAAGTGACCTGGGGGAGGCGGGAGATCCGGCTCTCTCCGTTAAGGCCATACCGCTACGGGGATTCGAACCCCGGTTTCCGGACTGAGAAAAGCCTGGATGCGTTGCGGCCGTTTGCGGCTGTTTCGCGATTTCCCCGTCTGATCGGGAAAAGCGGCGACGAGACGGCAGCTCGGCAACGATCTTTTGCGGCTGTTTGCGGCTGCCAGAGGACGCCCTGTTGCCTTTTTGTTACCGAGCAGCGGCATGCTGTTACCGAGGGGTGGCGCTGGATCCAGCTCGTCCGTGTGAGGAGCAAGAGACCACCCGCCAGGGCAACGCCCTGCGCGAAAGGAGAGACGATGACCCAGCTAGCGAAGACCTCCACCCCCGGCATCTATCGGGCCCACGGAAACAGGTGCGACGGCAAGGGCCGTTGCGACTGCCCCTACCAGATCATCTGGCGCCACCGGGGCCGCCAGCACAAGGAAACCTGCCGCACCTTCAACGAAGCGCGCGAGAAGAAGGCGCTCCGCGACTCGGTCGACAGCAAACCGGTCGAGCGAACCAGCTTCGGAGACTACTTCGCGAGCTGGATCGAGACCTACGCCGGCCGCACCCAGCGCGGCTTCTCGGAGACCACCCGGCCGGAGTACCGACGCACGATCGAGAACTTCGCGATTCCGCGCTGGAAGACCCTGAAGCTCAGCGAGATCGAGCCCAGAGACGTCCGCGAACTCCTCATGGCGATGCGGAGCGAAGGCAAGAGCACGTCGATGATCAGGAAAACGAGGGCGTCGCTCTCGACGCTCTTCGCCACCGCGCTCGAGGACGGGCTGATCAGCTCAAATCCGATCCGCGGCGTCCGCATCCCGGCGCCTCTGGTCGAGGAGACTCCCGCCGAGGAGCGGGCCAAGGCCCTGACCAGGACCGAGCTGGCGACCCTGCTCTCCGCCATCCCCGAGGACTGGCATCTCTTCTTCGAGTTCATGGTGCACACCGGGGTGAGGATCTCCGAGGTGATCGGCCTGAACTGGGAGCACCTCGAGCTCGAGGACAACCCACGGGTGAAGGTCCGCGAGCAGGTCTACCGGGGCGAGCGCAAGAAGCTGAAGAGCGGCGCCGGTAGGCGGGATATCCCGCTGGCGCCAGGGATGACGACACGACTGGCGGTTCATCGCGAGGCGACCTATGCCGGTCCGACGGAACCGGTGTTCCCCTCCAAAGTCGGGACGGAGCTGATTCGCGGCAAGGTCGCCGAAAATGTGCTCAACCCGGCGCGGGATCTGGTGCAGATGCCGTGGGTGAGTTTCCATGCCTTCCGCCACACCTGCGCCTCACTGCTCTTCGCCAACGGCAAGAACATCAAGCAGATCCAGACCTGGCTCGGTCACGCCGACCCAGCCTTCACCCTGCGTACCTACATCCACCTGCTGGAAGACGGCGTCGGGTCCGCTGACTTCCTCGACGACGCGGTGGAAGTCGGACCCTCGCCGTGGGCGACGGATGAGGAGGCAGAGAAGGAGGACTGAGCCCCTCGTGGGAGAGCTACTCGGGGTCGGGTAGCTCTCCCACCTGGCAGTCCCCCTCAAGTATCGGCCCACCTGCCGTCGACTCAGCGGCGTCCAGATAGCCGAGGGCCCCGCAGCCATCGCACTTGAGCACCCCCTCCTCGCCATCGCGGAGCGCTACGCGTGCTTCGTGGCCATGGGACCTGGCTTCGCCGAGCGCCCTATCGGCAAGGGTGAAGAACCGTCGGCCTCCGAGGAGCACATCGCTCGAGCGCGGGCCGTTGACGAGAGCCCAGACCCTGCCGGCTGTCTCGCCAGTCCGCACCTTGATGCGATCCTCCCTCGCCTTCTTCTTGATTTCGGCTCGCCACTCGTCGAGGTCGTCGACGCCGCCGCTCGAACGAATCACCTCTCCGGAAAAAAGGAGCTCGCCGTAGTCATCCCGCCGGCGCACGCGCTTGACGAGCCGCTCGATCCGCCGGTTGATCTCGACCGGATCCTCCATGGCTTGGAGCCTACGCTCGGTAGGGCCTACGAGAGAATCTCGACATCACAGCGAACGCCACTTGCCTTCTCAATGCCTCCATCGGCGGTCAGCAGCAAGGCACGCAATGACTCCGCCAAGGCGACATAGGCGGCGTCATACGCGGTGAGGTTGTCGCGAAGCTCCCAAGCGCGCGCCAGCAGCGGCAGATGCGGAACGCGTCGCAGCGGTAGAGCCGCCAAGTCGTCAAGCGCCTGACCCGACCGCCTCTCGTCGAGCCGTCCAGCACGAACCGCCCGCCGAAGCGTCGAAAGGACCTCAAGATCAACGAGCTCTGGCGCGACGAGCTGCTCCCCGCGCAGCCGCAGCCGGACTCGATCCCCATCCGCGTCATCGTCAGCCAGTGCCGGCGCCAGCACCGAGGCGTCGACGACGATCACGCCGCGCGCTTGCGATCTGCTCTCAGCGTCTCAGCAGAGAAGGCGAGCCCCACCGATCCGCCAGCACGACTGCCAGAGCGACCAAGTACCTCATCGAGGCTCTCCTCACGTGCCTGGCGCGTGAGCTGCGCAAGCAGATACTCCTGGAGGGACTGCCCGGCCCCAGCAGCTCTCTGACGGAGCACTCGGTGCACATCGGGCGGAACGTTCTTGATCTGGACACTCGGCATGCGAAATCAGTTTAGCGCCAATACAGCGCCAAAACAAGTATTTTGGCGTAGAAAGCCGCGGCCCGAATCACAGGCCTGCCAATTCCGACGTCTAGGTTCGGCGTCCGTTGCGGTGCGGTCGGTCGACAGATCCCTTCCTCGACGACGCAGTCGACGTCGGTCGCGGAGCGTGGTCGAAAGCTCCGAGGGATCGTGGAGCACCTCAGGCCCCCTTTCAGAAAAATCGCCGCTGGGCGGGGTGACCGGCCCTGCCCTACCCGAGCCCTCGATTCGAGATACGCCCCTGAATCTCTACGCCGGGGGTTAGCCGTCCGGAGGCGGGCGGGTGTCCCTCGATAAGCGTCCGGGCAATCGGAAAAGATTGAATCGTGGAGTTGCCATCGGTTGAAACTCTGGAACACACCAGCGCTTTCGGGGCGAACGTGGCGACGGTGATCGCCATCGCGGTTGGCGGCTGGTGGACTTACTCACGGTTCTTCAAGAACAGGACCGGGAAGCCGAAGGCAACGATGAGCCATTCGGTCCAGGACCGACGTTTGACCGACGACGACCTTCTGGTGCGAATAGTCATCCGGCTCGAAAACGCTGGGTCGGTTCTCCTTCCGGTCGAGCGCCTTCGCTGCGAGATCTCGCAAGTGAATCCCCCGGCGCCTGAGGCACTGGACCGTCTGAAGAAGCGCGAACTCATTACGGACGAACACTTGGCGGATCTTGGATGTATTCGCTGCTATGAAGAAAAACGGGAGAAGGATGAGGTCCGAATCGAGCCCGGGGAGGCAGACGTTTTTCCTTTCGACTTTGTCGTTCCTTCGGGTGACCGGACCCCGTTCATCGGTCCACCCCGAGTGAGAGTCCGGGGTTAACTGGGACGTTCGTGTTGCCGATTCGCTGCCAGCTGGCAGCGAATCGGGCGGGAGACATCATGCCAAGCGCCGAGTGGGGATGGTTGGTGTTGTAGTCGGCTCGCCAGGCGGCGGCGAGCACCCGGGCCTCCTCCAGGCACGTGAACACCTCGACGTTCAGCAGCTCGTCGCGCAGGCGGGCGTTGAAGGACTCGACGTAAGGGTTCTGCCAGGGTGAGCCCGGCTCGATGTAGGCGGTGCCGGTCTTGCCGAGCCGGCACCATTCGCGCAAGACCGCCGCGGTCAGCTCGGGGCCGTTGTCGGCGCGGATGTTGGCTGGGGCGCCGCGCTCGCCGGCGAGGCGCTTGAGCACGGCCACTGTCTCCTCGGCGTCGATCGAGCGATCGACCTCGATCGCCAGCGCCTCGCGGGTGAACTCGTCGACGACGTTTAGGAACTTCAGCTCGCGCCCGTCCTCGGTGGCGTCGTGCTGGAAGTCGAGCGCCCAGACGTGGTTAGGGTGGCAGGCCTTGAGCCTGTCGGCCGCCGCGGTGGACTCTCCCAGGCGGCGGCGCTTCTTGGTCCTGGCAGGCACGCGCAGCCCCTCCTTGCGCCAGATCCGCTGCACCCGCTTGCGGTTCACCGACCAGCCTTCGGTGAGCAGGTGGCCGTGGGCGCGGCGGTAGCCCCAGCGGGGGTAGTCGGTGGAGAGCTTTCGTAGACGAGCCCGCAAGGCTTGGTCGTCTGGCGCGACCTGCGGGCAGTGGCGCTGGGTCGATCGGTTCTGGCCGGCGAACCGGCACGCCCGACGCTCGGAGAGCCCGAGGCGGTCCTGCAGCATGCGGACCGCCTTGCGCCTCCGGGACGGGCTCAGAAGTTTCCCTTGGCGATCTCCTTGAGGGCAAGGTTTTCCAGCTCCTTGTCGGCGACCAGGCGCTTCAGCTGGCCGTTCTCGCGCTCGAGCTCCTTCAGGCGCTTGACGTCGGCGGCCTTCATGCCGCCGTACTGGTTTCGCCAGCGATGCAAGGTCTGCTCGGAGACCTCCAGCGCCTTCGCCGCCTCCCCTGCCGTCTTGCCCTCCGAGAGCATCTGCTCTGCGATCCGCAGCTTGCGGATGATCTGCTCGGGGGTGTGTCTTTGCCTCTTCACCTGCTCCGGTCCTCCTTTGCCCATTGTCGCGGGCGGAAAGGACTCTCAAACAGGGCGGACCGATTTCAGGGGGTCGGGCCACGGGCATCACCACGATCTCGATTTACTCCTACATCGGCAACAGCAGCGAGAAGAAGAAGGAGATCGGCTGGGATCTGACGGCGTTCTACGACCTAACTGCAAACGCCGCTGACGCGGTGCCGAATACGGTTTGACCGTATCCCACAAGCCAATGGAGAGATAGATGAGCAAAGGAAGAAAACCACCGCCTCGACCATCGAAGCCGCCTGCGAAACCTTCGCGAGGCAGCGACAGGCCAACGCCATCTCGCAAGAGCAACGACCAAAAGCCGCCCCGGAAATCCCCCAGTGACAAAGGCGGGAACCGGTAAAAGGCCATACGGTGGAAACTTGGTGACTTGATGGTCGCCCAGGGATGGGCAACGCTAAGCGCGGGAGGATCCCGTGGGCCAGATCACAGTGACGGGAACGCCCTGCTCGCGGGCGAACGCGACGACATCGCCCGTGCCGCCAAGGCCGCCCGACTTCTCGCCATCCCAGACTGCAAGCATTTCGTCGGCGAGATCGACCACTTTGCGACCTGCTGCCCAGTAGGCCTCCTCGGTCGGCTGAGCGAAGGGCATCTCGATGATCTCGGTCGAGCGGCTCTTAAGGAAGCGGTAGTGATCGCGTGCTTGTGAGGTTTGAAAGGTCGCCTCGTAGCCCGCGGATGGGATGACGGCAAGCAAGGTACCGTCCCGCTTGAGGATCTCTTTTGCAAAGATCTGATCGGCACCCTCGGCGAGAGAACTGATTCCGGAAACCGGGGCGCGAGTGGAGATCTCGGCGGCGAGAGCGGCTTCGACTAGGGATTCAGTATCCGGGTCTAGGCCTTGGTGACCGGTGATACCGATGCGCTTCACAGGCGGTCTTCGTCTACTTGCTTCCAGTAGAGGCGCCCCAATGGGGTGAGTCTACAGCCAGTGGAATTCATCGCAGCAAAGAACATATGGTCCTCATCAATCGGCACGACGAGGCGGGCGGCTCTGCACTTCTGCAGACCGGCAAAGATTGCCTGGTGATCAGGGTCCTGTGGATCTTCCTCGGGCTCATAGCTGGGATCGAGGGGAAAATCGTAGTCGGGGTGGGGAAACCACTCCTTCAGCTTTCGAAGAACGTCAACTTCGATCGGAGGCTCAGCGATCCTGAGGGGGATGAGCCGCGATACGTGGGCCTTGAAGAGTGGCCGTTGATCCCAAGCGCCAAAGGCCTCGTCAAGATAAGAGTAGAGGCCAGCAATCGTGACCTTTCCGAGGGTGTCAGCGGCCCCGCCAGCTAGACCACCCTCGAGAAAAGTAGAGAAAGCGCCACGGCCAACCTCAGTCTCGGCCGCCATCTCTTCGGACCGGCTGGCGGTGAGTATGGACACCCCCTCGCGAAGCGCAGCAGCCGTAACGCCGAGCTGGGGAATGGCTCCAGCGGCTCCAGAAAAGCAGCAATCAAGCATGATCACGATCTCCGTAACAGGAGACGTCGCGACCTTGGTAAGTACCTCGGCCATGGTGATACCGGGGGTCGCTGCGGTCCCATCATGGGTCGTCAGGGCGACATCCGTGCCCACTTGGGTGCCGTGGCCGGCGAAATAGAAGAGCGCCACGTCGGCTGGCGTAGCGAGCAGTACGTCCAGGTCGGCCAAGAGAGCGTCGCGGGTTACCTCCTCGGGGACGCTGGTGCGCGCCAAGCATTGGAAGTTAGGGGTGTCGTCCTCCTGGCGCCGGAGCAGCGGCGTGAGTGCCTCGACATCGTTGACGCAACCCTGGAGGTCATCGAAGGCTTCGTAGGAGTCAATGCCCGCAAGTAGTGCGCGCTTCATAACAGTCACTCGATTATGCGTTCTTACCCTCGCCCATGGCCTGCTGGATCATTGCGGCTATCAGGTCCCATTTCCAGGCCAGCGTGCGGTTACGTTGGAGGCCGGCCGGCAACGGAGTCGTCGTCCCTGCACCGTTGACGTAGACGCCGAAAACTGGGACATCGACAGCGTGGGCCATCGCGATCTCCTTGACCACCCCGCTGGCAGACGCAGTGTTGAGACCCGCGAGGACGATCAGCATGTTGCATTTGCCGACCTTGATTGCGATCGTTTCCTCCCAGGTCTTCTGAGGCAAGACCTCCTTTGAGGACCAGTCGCCAATTATGAAAGGCGTGGGCGAATCGCTCTTTCCTTGACCGACGAAAAGCATTCTGCTGGTCTCGTCGTGATCGAAGTCGAAACTGACAAATGCTCGCGGGTCTGCCATAGATTCCTTTCTCGTGGGACTAAAGAGCGTCGATGAACGCCGAGACGTTGGGCCAGGACCACCTTTTGCACGGGGCTCCCGCCATCGCAAACGGCTTGGTCCTATAGCCGTCCTCAATCCAGATCCCCAGGATCGGCTTGCGCTCTTCCACCGCACACGCAATCTCCCAAAGCTGGCCGCTCGCTTTTGGCGTGGCTGACGAGATCAAGACGATGACCCCGTCGCTGCGACGGATTCGCGTGCGGGTTTTACGCTTCCAACCGCCGTCGTAGGCCTTCTTGACAGACATATCAGTGAATTTGAAGGGGCTCTTCGGGTGCACTTTCTGGCCGCTAAACAGGTTGCGGATTCCCTCGTCCTTCTTGGCGAAAGCTATGAACACGACCTTTTCCGTCGCCACAACAAGCCTTTCCTCGGTTTAGAAGAGCCTATGGCACCAGATCGGTACGCCTCGGCTTTGGTCCTGCAAATACCGGGAATTAGATCGCGGCCAAGCGGCGTAGCCCACCGACGTTCAGTGGTTCGCCAGAGATCACGGCTCGACCGCGCGTTTCGCCTAGGAAATCCGCCTGGGAAACTAGGCGAACCCGGCCTCTGGATCGCGTAGTAAGGCTGCATCTACGAAGCGTCGTCGTCGCGAACCTGCCTGAACGCCTATGCAGTCGACGCCTATCGTCGTCATTGCTGGCGAAGACGGAGAGAACGCCGAGGTGTGGCTGACCGTTCTTGGGGGGGATGAAAGCGTCTGCAAAAGGCGTCTCCCTCGGCACGAAGCCTGCCCCGTCCAGCCCAATGGCGGGACTCCCCCCTCGCCGATGCTTGGAGACCGGTTTTACTGCGGCTGACGAAAGTATCCCTTGAACGTTGACGGGGTTGACGTTATTCTGAGGGGAACCATGGCAGCCAATCCAGCCCTCCTAGATCGCACCGTCGAGGAGTTCCGGCGGACCCTTACCGAGATTGGTGGACAGCCGAGCTCCGCTGATGATGCTGAGGTTCTTGGCCGGCGAGCGGCGATGGTCGTGCTTGCCGGTGGAGCCTGGGAGCGGGCGCTTGGGGAGCTGCTGACCAGCGCTGAGGCGCGGGTTCTGCTCGGGGGGGTCAGCCGGGAGGCGCTGCGTAAGCGGGTCGTCAGTGGGTCGGTGATCGCGCTGCGCGACGATGCTGGGCTGGTTCGCTACCCGCGTTGGCAGTTCGATGCCGCCAGCGGGGTGCCCTTCGGGGCGATCAAGAGGCTCAACGAGGTCTTTGGCGATGCGGGGATCGACTCGTGGACGCTGGCTTCGTTTGCCACCACCCCCCAGCCGGAGCTTGGCAACCGGGCGCCGGTTGATTCATTCGCCGACGCCGACATCGAGCCCTTGATTCTCTCGGCCCACCGAACCGTGGCCGACCTGAAGCGTTGAGTCCGCGCGGCCTGCCCGCTCCTCCAGACGACCTGCCCGAGCTTCCCAGCACGAAGCTCGGGACGAAACCTCTGTGGCGAATCCACGCCGCCGATGTCGCCCCCTGGTTCTTCGATGTCGGCCCGGATGGCAGGTTCAACCTTGCTGAGTCAGGCACTTGCTACCTCGCCGAGGAGCCGATCGGAGCCTTCGTCGAGAAGTTCGGGCGCCTACTGCGGCCAGGCGGGGTGATCCCGGAGCCGCTGGTCGACGCGCAGCGGCTGTCCAGGCTGCGCCCGCCGAAAGCAAAGGTCGTTGACTTGACCGACTCAACAGTCCTCGGACTCATCGGCCTCACCGCTGAGATCCACTCGACCTCCGACTACAACCTGACCCAGGGCTGGGCACTCGCTCTCCAGGAGGCCGGCTATGACGGCATCCGCTACAAGGCCCGCCATGACCCGCGCGGGCAGCTGGTCTCCATCGCCCTCTTCGGCTCACGCAAACCGCCGCGGAGCGCCGCCAAGACGACGGCCGTCCCTGTCGACCTGATCCACGAAGCCTCCACCACCTTCGCGATTACCGTCCTCCCCCGTCGTCACTCGCGACGCCGGTAGGGCAACACAACACCGGCCTCGCGCCCGTTGCCCCAAAACTTGTTGCCGATGTTGCCGACGCGGCGGCGCCGAGTCGCTTCAGGATGGGGAAACCTCTTGCCTCCGGAAAGCACTTGGCCGCAATGTCGGCAACATCCTGTTGCCGAACTGTTGCCCCAAAGAACAAGAAAAACCCCGGCAAAACCGGGGCTTTTGGCTTCCTAGAGCGCTTTGCGTGGAGTACCGCTACGGGGATTCGAACCCCGGTTTCCGGACTGAGAATCCGGCGTCCTAGTCCCCTAGACGATAGCGGCGCGTGGGAGGCATTCTAGCGGGAGGGCGGGAGGTGTCGGCGTGAGACTCGGCACTCGGCGGGAGCGCCGCAGGCGTTAGATTGCCTGGTCCCGCGGCTGTGGCGGAACTGGTAGACGCGCACGGTTCAGGTCCGTGTGGAGGCAACTCCGTGAAGGTTCGACTCCTTTCAGCCGCATCGGCGCCGGGGCGACCCGGTCAGACCGGTTGCGCGGCGCGCACGGGCGCGCCTGCGCGGGCCGCGGTGGCGGCGATCTCGTCGACGAACTCGGGCCATAGCTCGGGCGGGAGGTCGTGCCCCATCCCCGCGAAGACGCGCAGGCGGGAGTCGCGGATCGCGCGGGCGGTGGCCCGGCCCGCGATCGGGCGGATCAGGGGGTCGCTGTCGCCGTGCAGGACGGTCGCCGGGAGGCGCAGCCTTTCGAGCGCGGCGGTGCGGTCGCCGGATGCCGTGACGGCATGCAGCTGACGGGCGATGCCGGCGCGGTCGTGGGAGCGGTCATAGGAGGCGGCGGCCAACGCGCGGAGGCGCGGCTCGTCCATCGGATAGCCCGGCGAACCGATCGCCCGGAAGGTCCCCACGGTGCGCTCGACCGCCGCCTCGCGCCCTGGGCCCGGGCCTGCGAACAGCGCCCCGAAGGCCTTCCAGCTCGGGATCCCCAGCCAGCGGTTGCCGGTGCTCGACATCATCGAGACCAGGCTGCGCACGCGCTCGGGCCGGCGGATCGCCGTCGTCTGGGCGATCATCCCGCCCATCGAGACGCCGGCCAGGTGCGCCGACTCGATTCCCAGGCAGTCCATCAGGCCGGCCGTGTCCTCGGCCATGTCGCGCAGCAGGTAGGCCGCGGTGCGGCGACGTCCAAGCAGCATGTCGGTGCGGCCCGGCGTCC
Organism: Solirubrobacterales bacterium; assembly: GCA_035712345.1. Lineage (GTDB taxonomy): Bacteria > Actinomycetota > Thermoleophilia > Solirubrobacterales > 70-9 > VRUE01. Next base: position 44,044 of record DASTAY010000035.1, on the reverse strand, counting down.
CCGCCTCGCTCAGCTTGGTCGAATGGCCGATGTCGCGGTTGTCGAAACGGACGACGCGAAAGCCGCGCTCGGCCAGCATCGCGCAGAGCTCCTCGTCCCAGGCCGGCATCTGCATCGCCAGGCCCATGATCAGGAGCAGCGGCTCGCCCTCGGGATCGCCGATCTCCTGGTAGGCGAGCTCGATCCCGTTGGCGGATGCGAGGCGCTCTTCGGTGAGGCCGCTCATCCCGCCAGCTTAGACAGGCTCTCAGGCCCCGCCAGCTAAGTTGCCCTCGATGCGCACCGCGATCGTCTCCGACCTGCACCTCGGCAGCGGCTTCGGCGAGGACCTCCTGCGCGCACCCGGGATCCGGCGCACGCTGCTCGATCGGCTCGCCGACGCCGACCGGCTGATCCTGCTCGGCGACGTGCTGGAGCTGCGCGAACTGCCGCTTGCGACGGTGCTGGGCAGCGCCAGGCCGTTCTTCGAGGAGCTCGGCGAGGCGATGGCGGGGCGCCCCGTGATCCTCGTCCCCGGCAATCACGACCACCGGCTCGCCGAGCCACTGCTGGAGCAGCTCGCCCTCGCCGGCGAGCAGCTCGGCCTCGAGCACCGCTCGCACCCGGCGGGCGTAGCCGCCGGGCGGCTTGCCACCTGGCTGGGCGACGCCGAGCTGGAGATCGCCTACCCGGGCATCCGGCTGCGTGAGGACGTCTACGCGACTCACGGCCACTACATGGACTGCCACATGAGCCTGCCGCGCATGGAGTGCATCGCGGCTGCGGCGACGATGCGCACCCTGCGCCCCCTGCCCAGCCGGCCCTCCCCCGTCGACTACGAGCAGGTGCTGCGACCCGTCTACGAACTCACCTACGGGCTGGCGCAGGGCGGCAAGCCCGGGCGCGCGAGCCGCCCCTCCGAACGCGCCTGGCGCTCGATCTCCAGCCGCAACGGCAGCCGCCGCAGACGCCTCCGCCGCGCCGCGATCGGCGCCTCCATCCCGGCCGCGATCTGGAGCCTCAACCGCCTGCTGCGGGCCGAATTCGAGACCGACTTCTCCGCCGGGTCGATCTCCGCCAGCGGCATCGCCGCGGCGACCGAGCTGTCCCGCCACCTGCGGATCGACGCCGCCCACGTGCTCACCGGCCACACCCATCGCGGCGGCCCCTGGGACGGGGAGGCCGAGTGGCCGCTGGCGGGCGGCGGGCGCCTGCACAACACGGGCAGCTGGGTCTTCGCCACCGCTTTTCACCACCCGGGCACGCCGCCGAGCGCCTACTGGCCGGGCACCGTCACCTGGCTCGAAGAGGCAGGCCCGCCGCGGCGCGAGCGCCTGCTCCTCGACCGGCCCTACGACGAGCTGCGCAGCGCGGTCGCCCGGCTCTCCACCGCCGTCACCTGAGAGAAAGCCGCCGGACCCTCAGAGCCACTCGGCGATCAACCGCCCGATCTCCTCGCCCGCGTCCTCCTGGAGAAAGTGGCCGGCGTTCTCGATCGGATGGGGATCGGCGTAGTTGAGCCGCTCGGAGAGCCGCTCGCCGACCGAGAACGGCAGCACCGGATCGGAGTCGGCCCAGAGGACCAACGCCGGTCGGTCATCGGTGCGCAGGGCGTCGGCGACCCGCCTGCCCTCGGCCGCGCCGGGTGCATCGGGCTCGGTCGGCAGGATCAACGGGAAGGCCCGCGCGCCCGCCTTCGACTCCGGCGTCGCGAAGGGCGCCTCGTAGGCGGCGATCACCTCGTCGCCGGGGTCGTTCTTGCAGCCGCCGCGGACGAGCATCCCGACCGGCAGATCCTCGTTGTCGCGGACGAAGTCGCGAAATTTGAGCCAGGCGTCGCTCATCTGCTGGTGCCCGGTGAAGGGGCCGGTGTCCATGATCACCAGACGGGTGAAGCGGTCGGGGTGCTCGACCGCCAGCCGCAGGCCGATCGGACCGCCCCAATCGTGGACGACGGCGGTCGCATCGCGGATGTCGAGCTGCTCGAGCAGCGTCGCAATCAGCTCGACATGCCGGTCGTAGCTGTACCAGCCGACGTCGGTGGGCTTGTCGGAGCGGCCGAAGCCCGCGTAGTCCGGCGCGATGCAGCGGTAGCCGGCGTCGCGCACGGGCGGGATCGTCTTGCGCCAGAGGAACGACCAGGTCGGCTCGCCGTGGAAGAAGACGACCGGCTTCCCCTCCCCCTCGTCCAGATACGCGAGCCGCAGCCCATCGATCTCGCGGTAGCTCGACTCGAAGGGGAAGTCGGGCAGCCCCTGCAGGCTCTCCTCCGGCGTGCGAACCGCGTCGACGCTCACGCCGCGATCATCGCAGTTGACGCGGGAAGCCGCCTGCTTCCGACCGCTCGTTGCAGGAAACACTTGGTTCGGGCAGAAGCTCCTCCTAGTTTTCGTCCCCCTCTTTTCTCTCAGCACGAAAGGGTTACGCATGAACGATGAGAGCCTGATCAGTGGCTGGTGGGTATTCGCCGGTGTGCTGCTCCTTGTCGCCGGTGTCCTCAACATCGTCTACGGCATCGCGGCGATCGGCGATTCGAAGTTCTTCACCGAACACGGGACCTACATCATCAGCGGCCTGCACACCTGGGGCTGGATCACGCTGATCCTCGGCGTGCTCGAGCTGGTGGCGGCCTTCTCGCTCTTCTCCGGAGGCGAATTCGGTCGCTGGTTCGGCATCTTCATCGCCTCGCTCAACGCGATCGCCGCGCTGCTGTCGCTGCCGGGCTACCCGTTCTGGTCGCTGGCGATCTTCGCCCTGTCGATCATCATCATCTACAAGCTGGCCGAGGGGCCCGAGGGCAACCTCGTCCCCTGAGCGTGGCGACTTACCCCCCGCAGGGGGCGGGTAACTCGCCACAGGGTCAGCCGCGCAGCGGCGAACCCGAGACCTGACGTGGACGAAGGCCCCGGGCTCCCGGGGCCTTCGCCGTTGCAGACGCGCCTGCAGCAAGCGGCGCGGCGGCGCTGAAGGTCGACCACGGGGCCGCGCTCGCCTCGCGGCTCTCGTAGAGGACGTCGACGCCGGCGAGCCGGTCCTCCCAACCCCGCCGCCGCTCGTCGAAGAGGATGCCGAGGAAGCCGAGGCCGAAGGGGATCGCGGCCAGGAAGAGGCCGAGGAGCCGCTTGACCGATCTTCGCGGCGCCAGACCGCGGCTCTCGGTGCCGAGCCGCAAGCCGAAGAAGCGCATCCCCGGCGTCTGGCTCGCGAGCGACCAGAAGACGATCATGTAGAGGCCGGCGAAACCGATCCAGACGGCGCCGCCGAGCGCCAGCGCCGGACCGGAGAGGCCGTTGCCCGTGCCGGAGAAGAACGAGCCGATCAGGGCGAGGACCGCCGCCAAGCCGGAGAAGGCCAGGTTGACGATCAGCAGGTCGAGGCCGAGGGCGAGCAGCCGGGTCAGCGCTCCGGCGCGCTCGGTCGGCTCGGTGCGGCGCTTGCGGAAGGCGACACGGCGCGCGGCGATCTCGACGACGGTGTCGATGCGTCGCGTCGCGTCGCCGATCGTATGGCCGATGTCCTCGATGAAGCCGACGCTCTGGGCGCTGATCGCAGCCCGGATCTCCGGCGCCTCGGCGATCCGCTCGACCAGCCGCTGGGTCTCCTCGCTGGCCAGCATCCGCCGCCAGACCTCGTCGACCATCTCGCTGTCGAGCGCGTCGATCAGGGCTCGCTTCACCGCCTCGCTTTCGAGCGCGCCGTGCACGGCGTCTTCGACCAGCGGCCCGTCGAGCACGCGCGAGAGGGCCCGCTCGACCGCCTCGCTTTCGACCGCGGCGACCATCGCCTCCTCGGCGGCGGCCTCTACCGCCCGGTCGATCCCGGTCGCCTTGCCGACTGAGCGCGCCCCGCGCACGCCGGCGCCGAGCAATCGCACCGAGAGCGGCTGCTGAGCCTGCGATTCGGGACCGTCAGCCATCGCGGCGAGTATAGGTCGCCGCCGCCGTAGAGGTTTGGTCCGATATGCGGACCAAACCTCTACGGCGCTACTCGGGGGCGGCGAGCGCAGCGAGCAGTCGGTCGATCAGCGGCGCCTGCGCCGGCAGGATCCGCCGGCGCGCCTCCTCGGGGTCGAACCACTCGGCGCGGTCGACCTCGGGGAACTCGCCGCGGGCGCCCGAGCGCGGCGGCCACTCGAGCTCGAACGTGTTGCTGGCCAGCGCGGCCGGATCGAAGTCGCCCTCGGCGCCCCAGGCGTGGACGACCTTGCCGCCCTTCTGGCGGATCGAGCCGAGCTCGATCAGATCGGCCTCCTCCAACTCCGGCGCCGCCGGCCCCAGCTCCTCGCCCAGCTCGCGCAGCGCGCACCGGCGCGGCTCCTCGCCGGGATCCGTTTCGCCCTTTGGAATCGCCCAGGCACCGAGGTCCTTGCGCGCCCAGAAGGGACCGCCCGGGTGGATCAGCAGCAGCTCGGGCGAGCCGGGGTCGCGGAAGAGGAGGACGCCGGCGCTTTCCTTCCCCGCCACGCCGACCTCAGGCCACGGCGCGCAGCCGGCGCTTTGCCTGCTGGGCGATCACCGCGGCCCATTCGGAGTCCTCGATCCGCACCGGCGCGGTCGTCGCCAGGAAATCGGCGAGCACGGCCGCCAGGCCCTCGGGGTCTTCGAGGTGAGGGAAGTGCGCCGCACGCGGCAGCGTCTCGAAGCGACAGCGCGGGATCGCCTCGTGGGCGGCGCGCCCGTGCTCGATCGGGATCGTGCGGTCACGCTCGCCCCAGACGATCAGCGTCGCCATGTCGCCGAGCAGGTAGAGCCGATCGGTCGCGCTGACGTGCTGGCCATGCATGTCGATCACCGAGCGCAGCGTCTGCAGGAAGGCTCGCCGCGAGCCCGGCTCCTGCAGCGGCCGCAGCGCCCGCGCCACCGCCTCGAGGTAGACGCCTCTCGAGCTGCCGCGGGCGCGCAGCCGGCCCCCGGCGGCGTCGATCGCATCGACGAGGCGACGCTGCGCGGTGAGCCGCAGCAGCGGAGAGGCGCCGGGCAGCGCCGCTCCGCGCAGCAGCGGGCTGACCTCGCGCCCGAGGCCGCCGCTGGAGATCAGCACGAGACGCTCGGTGCGCTGGGGGAACTGGTAGAAGAACTGCATCGCCACGCCGCCGCCGAGCGAGTGGCCGACGATCGTCGCCCGCTCGACCCCGATCGTCGTCAGCAGGTCGCGGATGGTCGCAGCGTGGGCGCCGAGCGAATAGTCGCCGCGCGGCGTCGCCGAGTCGCCATGGCCGATCAGGTCCGGCGCGACCACCCGGTGGGTCTCGCTGAGCCGCCCGGCCACCGCTTCCCAGTGGCGCGAGGAGTTGACCATGCCGTGGATCAGGACGACGGTCGGCCCGCTGCCGGCTACGCGGTAGATCGCGCGGTGACCGTGCAGGTCGACCTCGTGCGCTTCGAAGCTGCTCGCCACGCAGAGACCCTAGCGCGGCTAGCCGTGGTGTCGGTTTCGATGTGGACGCTTTCGATGTGGACGCCTATGTCCGCCGCGTCCCTGCGTCCGATGTCTTTTCCTGTGGATCTTCACACAGCGAACCGTGCCCTTGATCCGCCTTCTGCGGAAATGCTTCCGACACTTGCGCTGCGTCGTGCTGGGCGCCGGACCCGGCATAGAAGGCACGAACTGGAATGGAGCGACATCAGCCCGGTCAGGAAAGGTTTCGTCTCCCTTGACGAGGTGGGCGTCGATACCGGTGTAGATGGCTGGGACCGCGCCACCGATCCGCGCGCCTTCCGCGAAGGTCGTCTTTTCGTCGTAGTACTGGCGTACATACCCGTCCGGGAACAAAACTCCGTCTTCTTCCCGATCGACCGCGAAGCTGACCACGTAAGTGCCCAAGGGCAAACCCGCGATCGAATAGGTGCCATCCAATCCGAGAGGCGCACAATTAGCCGTCGATTCGGTAAACGCATCGAGCGCACAGACCCCAACCGAATGGATGGGATTCCCCGTTCCGGCTTCGGTAACCAGACCGGAGATCTGTATTCCCTCGTGCATCGGGGCATCGATATTTTCGGTGACCGCTCCCGCCGTCACCGACACCCATTCGGCTTCGGACCGACCAGACTTACCGTTGTAGTACTGGGTGATGTAGTTGGGTGAGCCTTCAACGCGAAATTCGACCACGTATGCGCCCGTGGGCAAGCTGTTGATGTCGTAGGTGCCGTCGCTCTCGCTCTTGGAGCAGTGGCCGAGGCCCCGACCTTCGCCGAGGTCGACCATCACGCAAGCAGCAACTCCGGCCACTGGCGTGGAAGTTTCGACATCAGTCACCTTGCCGGTGATCTGCCCACCCGGCTCCAGTTCCGCATCGATGCCTCCGATCGACTCTCCGTCGCCGAGCCTGACCCCACGGCGCCTCACTTCGAGGTAGTTGAACGACTTTGCTTCGTAGTCGAAAACAACATCGAAGGTGCCTGATTCGAGGCTTGCAACCGTGTATTCACCCGCCCCGTTGGTGAACGTGCATCCTCCCCACGGCCCTCCCTCGTAGGCAGCAAAGGCACAAACAGCAAGGCCGGGGATGCCTTCCTGCGTTTCCCCGTCTATCGCCTTGCCGCTGATCGAGCCCGTCGCAGCAGCAGTCGAGGCTGGCGCCCCCGACGTCATGCAGAGCATCAAAGCGGAGACCAGTATCGGTAAATAGGTCCAACGTGGTGCGGCCATCTACGCGCAGCTTCTCATGGACACGGATCCACTGCACTGGCGCTACACCGCCGGACGTGAGAGGGTCGGCCGATGAAAATCAAGCCCGGTTGCGCCACCGTCCTCGTCCTCATCGCGCTCGCGGTCCTCGCAGCGGGGTGCGGCAGCTCCAGCTCCGACAGCAGCGGCTCGAACGACTTCCGCCTCGGGCTCGAGGCGCCGCTCAGCGGCGAACAGTCGGTGCTCGGCGAAGGGATGCTGAAGGGCGCGGAAATGGCGGCGACCCGGCTCAACGCCAAGAACGGGATCGAGGGCAGGCAGGTCGAAGTCGTACCGATCGACGACGCCGCCGACCCGGCGACCGGGGTCAAGGCGGCGAAGGCCGCGATCGCCGAAGGGCTCGACGGGATCGTCGGCCCCTACAACTCCGGCGTCGGCGTCGAAACGCTGCCGCTCTACATAAAGGCCGGCCTCGTGCCCATCCGCCTCACCTCCGACCAGTCGACCAACGGCCTCGGCTTCACCCTGCAGCCGATGACCTACCAGATCGCTCCGGTGGCGTCGAAGGCTCTGACCGGCTGGCTCGGCGCGAAGAAGGTCGCGATCGCCTACGACCCGACGCAGAACTACACCGTCTCGGTCTCCAAGGCGCTGCGGGCATCGCTCGAAGCGGCGGGCGTCACCGTGACCGCCTACCAGAAGGTCCAGCCGGGCAAGAGCTCCTACACCGGCGTGGTCGAAAAGCTCGCCGCGACCCGGCCCGATGTCATCTACGCCGCGGTCTACTTCCCCGAGGGCGGCCTGATCGCCAAGGAGATGCAACAGATGGAAGTCGGGGCGCAGTGCGTCGCCGACTACGGCTCCTACGACACCGGCTTCGTCGAAACGGCCGGCGTCGCGGCCGCGCGGGCGTGCCCTGTGGTGGGCGTGCCGGCGCCGCAGGACTTCGACGGCGCGGCCGCCAGAGTCGGCGAATACGAAGACGAATTCGGCGGCGAACCCGGCACCTGGAGCCCCTACACCTACGACTCCGTGAACTTCCTCGCCGACGGCGTCGAAAAGGCGAAGGGGACCGACGCGACGAAGCTGAAGAAAGCGCTCGACGCGGTGAAGGGCTGGCAGGGCTGGACCGGCTCGGTGACGATCGACCCCAACAACGGCAACCGCCAGCCGGCGACGGTGGTGATCGTCGACACCGACAAGTCGGGACAGCTGCACGTCGACGAGGACTGGGCGAAAGCGGTCGGCGCGCCTTATTAGGAGAGGCGAGGCGGCGACTCAGCCCGCAAGGCTGCGTTCGAACACGCACTCGAGCCGCCGCTCGTCCTCCTCGCCCGGCACGGTCTTGTCGAGTCGCATCGCGGCACGCCGCCCGTCAAGGCGCAGCGAGGCGACCTGGTTGTCGAAGTAGGGACCCTCGGCGAGGCGCCAGCGCAGTCCCGGATCCGCGGCGCCGGCGGCGCGCGCGAACGCGTGGGCGGCCGCGGTGAAGGGTCGAGTGAAACCGGCCTCGATCGCCAGCCGCTCGTGGCGGTCGAGCGGGTTGCGATACGGCGAGCAGACCGCCTGGTAGACGGCGCTGCGCACCTCTGCGTCGGGGCGGAAGGCCATCTCGGCCAGGTAGGCATGGTGGACGTCACCGGAGAGCACGACGATCGAGGCGGGCGGCGTGCCGCGGGCGCCAGAACCGACCTCTTCGAGCAGACGGCGCAGTCGCTGGAAGGACTCGGCGAAAGAGGCCCAGTGGTCGAAGTCGACCGCCCGGCGCAGCTTCTCGCCCGCCCACGCCGGCGCCCTCCCCCAGGCGCCGTCGCAGACCTGCTCGTTCCAGGCCTGCAGGTGGTGGAAGCCGGGAGAGAGCAGGAAGGGGACCGTGGTGGCGATCAGCAGATGGTCGAAGTCGCCGCTCGCGTGCTCGACGATCCACTCCCACTCCTCCTCGTCGAGGATCGCGCGCCGATCCTCCTCCAGGACGCGCCCGGCGCGCGACTCGACGAAGATCGCGCGCGTGCGGCCGAGGTCGCGGCAGTGGCTCCAGCGCTCGCCCGAAGCGGTCGTGGCGACGCTCGCGGCGAACTCGCGCAAGGCGGTGGTCGCACGATCGCTTCCCCGCACCCGCCCGTAGAGCTCGTTCGCGTCGAGCTCGCGCGGCGAGAGGTTGCCGAGGTGCTGGTAGACCCAGTAGCTCATGACCCCCGCCGTGGCGCGGCGGTGCCACCACGACTTGCGCTCCATCTCGGCCAGCCAGGAGCGGGAGATGTTCCAGTCGTCGCTCATGTCGTGGTCGTCCCAGAGCATCGAGACGGAAACGGTCGAGAACAGCCAGCGGACCAGCGGGTCGCTCCACGACTCCTCGTAGAGCCAGGCGTACTCCTCGTAGTCGGTCACCTCCTCGCCGGGCGGCGTGTCGGTGCCGCGGCGGCGACGGATCCGCTCGCGGGTTCGCGGCGAGCCCTCGTCGACGTAGATCTGGTCGCCGAGGAGGAAGAGCAGCTCGGGCCGGTTCCCCTCCTCGCCGCGCGCCATCTCGGTCGCGAGAACGCGCAGCGCGTCGTACTCGCGGCCCTCGCCGTTGCGGTCCTTGCTCTGGACGTAGGGCTCGTCGTGGGGCAGGGCGACCCGGCATGAGCCGAACGCAACCTCAAGCGGACGGTCGGGTGCGAGCGTGCGGATCGCGCTCGGCGGCAGGTCGCTGCCGGCGGACGGCCAGCGCTTCTCTGCGTCGAGTCGCACCTCGTACTCGTAGACGCCGCCGGGCTCTAGCCCCTCGATGCGGACGAGCGCGTAGAAGCGCTCTTCGACCGTGAAGGTGCGCTCGCGCCTGCCCAGCACCTCGACCTCGCACGGCGCGTCGGTCTCCACCCAGACGGTCGCCTCGGTCTCGCTGACATAGCGAAGCAGAGGCCCCAGGACGAGTTCCGCCATGCCCGTGAGTGCCCCCGAACGGCGAAAGCGAAACGTCACCCCGGGCGGCGCCCTCCAGCGCCCGCTCGAGCCCGCGGTTCTCCTCGTCGCGCGCAACAAGCGCCCGTGCTCGATCACTCTAGATTCTTGACACCATGCAGCCCGTCTGGAAGGGTCAGCGGGCATGCGGGCCGACGGAGTATTCGCCGGAGGAGGGGTAAAGGGGCTGGCCTTCGCCGGCGCCCTGCAGGCCACCTCCGAGGCCGGCTATGACGAATGGGGCAAGCTGGCCGGGACGTCGGCGGGGGCGATCACCGCGATGGCGCTCGCCGTCGGCTACAGCGCCGCGGAACTGCGCGAGCGGCTCGATCGCTTCGACTTCAGCTCGATCGCCGACTACGGGCCGCTGGGCGAGGTGGAGATACTGGCGAACCTGGCGGCGCACAAGGGAGCGACCAAAGGGGTCGCCCTGCACAGGTGGATCGGGGAGCTGCTGGCCGAAGCCCCCCACCCGGCGACGACGTTCGGCGAGCTCGAGGAGGAGAAGCTCCAGGTCGTCGGGGTCGACCTCGCCCACTCGCGCATGGTCGTCTTTCCGCAGGACGTGGCCCTGTACGTCGACGAGGAGGACCGGCCGCTCGTGCCGGCTGACTTCCCGATCGCCGACGCGGTCCGGATCAGCGCCGGGTTCCCCTATTTCTTCCCACCTCTCCACCTCCGCGACGGGCAGACCGGCAAGCAGGGGGTGCTCGTCGACGGCGGCGTCGCCAGCGCCTTTCCGATCTTCCTCTTCGACAGCCCGGCGCCACAGCACCCGACCTGGGGCTACCGGCTCTTCGCCGGCGACCCGCCGGAAAAGCCCGCCTACACCGAGATCGACGGCGTCGCCTGGCCTGTGGACATGCTCAAGGCGATCGTCGACACCTCGATGAGCGCCCTGGACAAGCTCGAGATGGTCGCCTTCAGGCCGCGAACGATCTCGATCCCGACCGGCGACGTGCCGACGCTGGACTTCGACCTCAGTGAGCCGCAGAAAAGGGAGCTGTACGACTTCGGCTACAGCACCGCGAAGGCGTTCTTCGAAGCAAGGCCCGACGGCCGCAACACCTACGGCCAGGTCCCCGCGAGCCTCGCGGGCTGAAGGGGCTCCGGGGCCATGGCGCGATGCTACGCCGGGGTCAGCTGGACGATCGGGATCGTCCGGTTCGCCTTCGTCGCTTCCCGCCGGTAGGCGGCATAGGGCGCGAAGACGCGGTCGGCAAGGGCCCAGAGCCGGCGGCGCTCGTCGTCGTCCGCGACAACCGTCGCCCGCATCCGGGTCCCGGCGAAGGTGACGTCGGGGTCGGCCTCGAGATTGTGGAACCAGGCGGGGTGCTGCGGGAGGCCGAGCTTGGAGGCGACGATCGTCACCCGGTCGCCGTCATGGAAGTAGATGACCACGTTGCGCCGCGGCGCGCCGCTCTTCGCCCCCCGCGTCTCCAGCAGCGCGGTCGGGAGAACGAGGCCCATGCCGATCCTGCCCCCGCTCGCCCGCATCAGGTACGGGTCGACCTTCCACATCACGTGAACCGAGATGAAGCGGCCGAGGCGGGTGTTCGCGAGCCTGGCGTAAGCGCGACTGAAGAGCCCGGGCGGCCGGGTCGGGTCGACGTATCTCAACCGGGCGGGCATCGGCGCTCTCGGTGGGAGAGGATATGCCTACCGTGCCCCCGCCCCGCCGCCAGAAACGCAACGAGCGCCGCGACTACGGCTGGGTCATCTCCTTCGGCTGCAAACCGACCGGCCAGCTGCGACGCCTCAAGGTCGACACCGATCCGTCCTCCGACACGAGCCCGATCGAAGTCCCCTGCGTCTGCGGCGAGGTCCACCGCGTCACCGTCTCCCCCTATCGCCGCCGCCGCTCCGCCGAGGAGCCATTCGACCTCGAGGTCACCTCGCTCGACGAGTTGCGCTGAGCCACCGGAGGGGATTTTCCCCCCAGCTGTCGGGTAGTCGGGCCACAACTCATGAAGTCGAACCGAATGCATCGTTTTCGTCTGCTCCCCGCCCTCGTGGCGGTGTGCGCATTCTTCCTCCTATCCGCCGGCGCGTCAGCGAACAAGGCGCCCAGCCTTGCCTCGACCGCCCAATACAAGGCCTTCATCGCCTATGTCAAGAAGCTCGACGGCCAGATCGGTCAGCCGACCACCGCGGCTCAGAAAGAAGCCTATGAGGCGGAGCTGAGCGCGAAGAAGGAAGCCGCGGCGCACAAAGCCAACGCCTTGTTCAAACGCTCCAGCGAAGAAACGCTCGCCGAATCAAATGCCAAGCGCAAGGAACAGTCGGCTGCGGTTCGTCGCGTCGAAGAAGGTGAGCTCGAGGTCCTAGGGGCTGAATTCGCCACCAAACTCGAACGCGCCACCGCCAGCTACCAGGCGAAGCTCAAACGGGTCGCCCATGGACGTCACACCTTCGAATCGCGCACCCAGGAACAGATCAGAGCATTGCGCGCTAAGAAGGCCCGGGCAGCGGGGAAGGCACGGAAAAAGGCGATCCAGGAACAGATCACGGACCTGATCGGCGAAATCAGCGTGAAGCGCCAAGAGGCAAGCAAGAAGCGCGCAGAGTTGAAGGCGTCCTTCGGCGCACAGAAGGAAGAAATCCATGTCGCCGAGGCCAAGAAGGAAACCGCAATCGGCGAAGCAGCCGAAGCAAAGATCGAAGAGATCTCCAAGCATTGGAAGAAGGATTACGTCGAAAAGAAGGCCACGCTCAACTCGAAGCGCGAAAGCCAGCTGCGCTATCTCGCCGCGAAGCTCGAAAAAGGCCGAGCCGATATCGCGACGATGCCCGCCGCCGGATAACGCGGGACTCATCAACTGACCAGGCCTCGCCGTAGAGTTCGGTCGATTGTGAGCGCACGTCGCACCGCCCCTGCCCACGGGAGTGGCGACCTCGTCGCCCTCCTCGCGACCTGAATGGGCATCGGCGAGATCCTCGCCATCGCCCTCGCGGGGCTGGCGGCAGGCGCCGTGAACACGGTGGTCGGGAGTGGGACGCTGATCACCTTCCCGGTCCTCCTGGCCTTCGGATACGCGCCGGTGACCGCCAACGTAACCAACGCGATCGGCCTGGTCCCAGGCTCGCTTTCGGGGGCGGTGGGCTACCGGCGCGAGCTCGCTGGCCAGCGCCGGCGAGCCGCGCGGCTCGGCATCGCCTCGATGTTGGGCGGCATCACCGGCGCGGTGCTGCTGCTGGTCCTGCCCGCCTCCGCGTTCGAGGTGATCGTGCCCGTCTTCATCGCCGCGGCGCTCGTCCTGGTGCTCATGCAGCCACGGCTCGACCGGCGCCTGGCCGAGCGCCGGACCCGACCGCAGCACGAAGGGGGGATCTCCACGCTGCTCGCCGTCTATGCAACCGGGATCTACGGCGGCTATTTCGGCGCCGCCCAGGGGATCGTGCTGCTGGCGATCCTCGGGGTCGCGCTGCCCCAGGACCTGCACCGCACCAACGCCCTCAAGAACGTCCTCGCCGCGCTTGTCAACGGCGTCGCCGGCATCTATTTCGCACTCGTCGCCCATGTCGCATGGGGACCGGCCGCGATCATCGCCGCAGCCTCGATCGCCGGCGGTCAGCTGGGCGCCCGATACGGCCGCCGGCTGTCGCTGGACGCGCTGCGGGCGCTGATCGTGGTGATAGGCACGACCGCCATCGTGCGGCTCCTCGTCGGCTGAGCTCTGAGTCTGCGCTCCGCACCTACTTCAGGTGGAAGATGAAGTCGAAGGCGGTGCCCTTCTTGTTGCGGTAATGCAAGGTCATCGTGCCGCTGGCGCCCGCGTAGGCCCCGGTCCCACCGGTGATCGCCAGTTCGGAGTCGCCTTTGTCCAGGAACTGTCCCTGAACGCCGATCGAGCCGGCCTCGAGGTAGGTGGTCCAGCTGCATTCCCAGGACTTGCCGACAATGATGCGGATGCAGTATCCCGCGTCCCTGCCGATCCGCTTCTTGTTTGCGGCGTCGTAGATCTTGTTGTGCCAGGTGAGTACGTTCCCCGCCTGGTCCTGCTTCGAGCCATTCGTGACCGCGTCAGTCGTCGCCCGCTCGACCACGTGGATCGTCTGCGCGGACGCCGCTGCCGCAAACGGCGCAACGGCAAGCACGCCAACCGTCAGCAGAAGCGCATATCTGACCCGATTGCCGGTCATCGACTCAGTGACCGTAGACCCGCCGCACCGGAGGGCGCAACAGCCGCCAAGGATGAATCGAACGCAGTAGCCAGGCCAAGTCGGCCAGACCACGGCCGAATGCAGAAATCGGGGAGACAGGATTTGAACCTGCGACCGCTCGGCCCCCAGCCGAGTGCGCTACCAGACTGCGCCACTCCCCGTGGCTGCTTCGCATTCTGACGGATTCCGGCAAACTGTCGAGGCGCCGTGGGTCGCTCCTGGGAGACGGCTCGCGCACGCGGCGGTAGCTCAACGGTAGAGCCTCGCCCTTCCAAGGCGATGATGCGGGTTCAATTCCCGTCCGCCGCTTCGCCGTCCTTCGGCCCTGGAAACGTTCGGCTGAGTACCTTTGTCTTCATCGTGAGGAGATGCGGACGCTGCCAGGAGACGAAGCCGCTGGACGAATTCGCCTGGCGCCGGAAAGAGCGAGGACAGCGCGACAACTATTGCCGGCCATGTCGCAGCGCGTACAAGCACGAGCACTACTCGCGAAACAGGCAGCGCTACATCGACGCGGCGGGGCGACGCACAGGCCAAATCGTCGCTGAGCGCACTGCTTACCTCGTTTCATATCTACGCGAGCACCCTTGCGTCGATTGCGGGGAGGACGACCCCCTCGTCCTGGAGTTCGACCACCTGCGTGATAAGCGCTTCAGCATCAGCGAGGGAATTCGCAACCGGTCGTGGGAGGACGTCTTGGCCGAGATGATCAAGTGCGAGGTCGTGTGCGCCAACTGCCATCGACGACGGACGAATCGCCGAGGCGCCTTCATCCGGGCCCTCGTTGCTGCCGATACGGCCGGAGCATGGGATCCGGCAGGTCACAACAGCTCGTCATCGTCGGAGCAATCGCGGTCGTCCTCACGGCGGTCGTCGTAGGAGCGAGCACGCTCGATCGCGGCCGGAGCGATTCGGTGAGTCAGAATGATGGGGCACGCGGTGCCGCGCCCGTGCCGCAGCTCATCGACTGGCCGCTCTTCGGGCGGGTGCCGGAGCGCACGCACTACCTGCCGGACGAAGGACGTGACCTCGACCCGCCGCTGAAGGAAGCATGGTCGGTCAACACGCACGGGCTGATCGAGTTCCCGCCGGCGATCGCGAACGGGGTCGCCTACGTGATCAACAAGTTCGGCAACGGCGAGGCGGTGCGGCTGCGGGACCACAAGGTGCTGTGGAAAGTGCACCTGCACCCCAACCACGGCAAGCCGATCGACGTCACCGCCCCGGTCTATCACCGCGGGCGCGTCTATGGGGCCTTCCTCGGCGGCGGCGTCGTCGCGGGCGACGCAACGAACGGCAGGCTGGCCTGGAAGCGCGAGCTCCACGCACACCTCGAATCCTCGCCGCTGGCGGTCGGCGAAACGCTCTACCTCGGCACCGACACGACCGATGTCGTCGCCTTGCGCACCTCCGATGGCAGCACGCGCTGGCGCTTCAACTCCCCCGCCGCGATCAAAGCCAGCCCCAGCTACGACGACGGGCGCGTCTTCGTCGCCGACTACGAGGGATCGATGTTCGCGCTCGAGGCGGGCAGCGGCAAGCCGGTGTGGCGGACCAACACGACCAAGGCGCCGCCGTTCGGCTCGGGCGGCTTCTTCTCCTCGCCGGCGATCGGGTTTGGCCGCGTCTACGCGGCGCGCGACGACGGCACGGTCTTCGCCCTGGACGAGAAGACCGGCAAGGTCGACTGGTCCTTCGACACGGGCGGCCCGGTCTACGGCTCGCCCGCCATCGCGCAGGTGCCCGGCACCCCACCCAGCGTCTACATCGGCTCCGAAGACGGGCGCTTCTTCGCCCTCGACGCGCGCACCGGCAAGCCGCGCTGGCGCTTCGACGTCGGCGGCCCCGTGCCGGGCACGGCAGTGGTGATCGGTCACACCGTCTACACCTCGAGCTTCAAGACCGACAAGACGACGGGCCTCGATGCGCGCAGCGGCAAGAAGACCTTCCAGCTCGACCAGGCCGGCTACACGCCGGTCGTCTCCGACGGACGGCGCCTCTACGCGATCGGCTATTTCGCCCTGGTCGGGCTCGAACCGGCCGCGCGGCACTGAGACCGCCGTAGAGGTTTGGTCCGCATAGCGGACCAAACCTCTACGGCGCTACCAGGCGTCGACGAAACGCCGAGATCGGCCGGGGTCGAGGCCCGCGTGCGCCGTCGCCGCGGCCAGGGTGGACGCGATCAGGCCGCGCGTCTCGGCCGGGTCGACGACGTCGTCGAGCTCGAACAGGGTCGCGGCGTTGAGCGCCTTGGCGTTCTCCTCGGCGGCGGCGGTCAGCTCGCGCACCCGTTGCTCGCGCTCGCGCTCGTCGGAGATCGCCTCGAGCTCCTTGCGCAGCGCCAGCCGCACCGCCCCTTCGAGGCCCATCGGCCCCAGGTGCGCGCTCGGCCAGGCGACGGTCAGCAGCGGCTCGTGCAGGCTGCCGCCGGCCATCGCCTGAGCCCCGAGGCCGTAGCCACGGCGCAGGATCACGGCGACGAGCGGCACGCGCAGAGCCGCGCCGCCGACCAACAGGCGCGAGGCGTGGCGCACCAGCCCCGTCGCCTCGGCGTCGGGCCCGACCATGAAGCCCGGCGTGTCGATGAGCGAGACGATCGGCAACCCGAAGGAGTCGCAGAGCTGCATGAAGCGCGCCGCCTTGTCCGAGGCGTCGCTGGTGATCGCCCCCGCCATGTGCATCGTGTCGTTGGCGATGAAGCCGAGCGGCCGCCCCTCTATCCGCGCCAGCGCCGTCACCATCTCGGGCGCGAAGCGCTCGCGCAGGAAGGTGACCGAGCCGGCGTCGGCAAGGGTCTCGACCACCGGCCCCACCCGGAAGGCGCGCCGCTCGCGCTCGGGCACCATCTCGCGGAGAAGCGCCTGATCGGGCTCCTCGCCCCGCGGCGTCATGCCCTGGAAGTAACCGAGCAGTCGCCTGGTCGCCGCCACCGCCGCGCGCTCGTCGGCGACCGCCAGGTCGACCACGCCGTTGCGCGCCTGCACGCCCAGCGGCCCGACCTCGTCGGGGTCGACCTTGCCCAGGCCGCCGCCCTCGATCATCGCCGGGCCGCCCATGCCCAGCGAGACGTTCTCGGTGGCGACGATCAGGTCCGCGCAACCCGCAAGCACGGCGTTGCCGGCGAAGCAGCGGCCGGCGACGACGGCGATACGCGGCGCCAGGCCGGAGAGCCGCGCCCAGAGGGCGAAGGCGCGCGTGTCGAGCGCCGAGACGACGGGGTAGTCGGTGTCGCCGGGCCGTCCACCGCCGCCCTCGGCGAAGAGCACGGTCGGCAGCCTCATCCGCTCGATCAGCTCGAAGAGGCGGTCCTTCTTGCGGTGCCCCAGCGCCCCCTGCGTGCCCGCGAGGACGGTGTAGTCGTAGGAGAGGACCGCGCAGGCGGCGCGCTCGCCGAAGAGCTCGCCGTTGACGCGCGCGGTACCGCCGAGGAGCCCGTCGGCGGGCGTGCGCGCGATCAGGTCGTCGAGTTCGCGCCGGCCTCGCTGGGCGGCGATCGCGAAGCGCCCGTACTCGACGAAGGAGCCGGGGTCGATCAGGTCGGCGAGGTTCTCGCGAGCGGTCCGCCTACCTGCCCCATGGCGCCGCTCGACGGCGTCGGGCCGTGCCTCGTCCCCGGTCAACCGCTCACGCCGTCGCAGCTCGGCGAGATCGCCCCGCTCGCCACCCCCGCTCGCCGTCTCATCCGACACCGCTCGGATGTTCCCAGACCGGCGCTGAGCCGCGACGGCGCGCCCCCTCGCCGGTCGCGGCTTCTGCCAGGCTCCGGCGATGGCGGGAGTCGTGATCGCGGCGACGCACAGCAGCGCGGGCAAGACCACGGCGACGGCGATCGTCTGCAGCGCTCTGCGCGGGCGTGGGCTCGCGGTGCAGCCCTTCAAGCACGGCCCCGACTTCATCGACCCCGGCTATCTCGGCGAGGCCTGCGGGCGGCCGTCGATCAACCTCGACCTCTGGATGATGGGCGAGGAGGGTGTGCGGGACAGCTTCGGGCGCTGGACGGCGGACGCGGACGTCGCCGTGGTCGAGTCGATGGGGGCGCTGTACGACGGGGCGGACGGGACCGAGGCGGGTAGTCCGGCGCAGCTGGCGAAGCTGCTGGGGCTGCCGGTCATCGTCGTGCTCGACGCCTACGGGATGACGCGGACCGCGGGCGCGATCCTCGCCGGGCTCGTCGCCTTCGACCCCGAGGTCGAGATCGCCGGCGCGATCCTCAACCGGGTCGGAAGCAAGCGGCACGCCGAGATGATCGTTGAGGGCCTGGACGCGGAGCTGCGGCGACTCGTCCTCGGGGCGATCCCCGCCGATCCCCGGCTGGAGATCGCCGAGCGGCACCTGGGGCTGGTCACGGTGGGTGAGAACGAGGGCTCGCGAGAGGTCCGCGAGGACGCCTGGGTGCGCGCCGGCGAGTGGCTCGACCTCGAGCGGATCGCGGAGCTCGCGGCCGTGACCGCGCGCCGCGGCGCCGGCGCTCCCGCACCGGCGCGAAACGGCGCCGCCCGCGCCCGCCTGGCGATCGCCCGCGATCAGGCCTTCTGCTTCTACTACGAGGAGAACCTGGGACTGTTGCGCGAGGCGGGCTTCGAGCTCGTCCCCTTCAGCCCGGTGGCCGACGCGTCCCTGCCGCCGGAGATCGACGCCGTCTACATCGGCGGCGGCTATCCGGAGAGCTTCGCGACGGAGCTGGCGGCCAACCGCCCGCTCGCGGCCGAGCTGCGCGAGCGCGCCGCAACCGGGATGCCGCTCTACGCCGAGTGCGGCGGACTGCTCTACCTCGGCCGCTCGCTGACCGGCTTCGACGGCGCCCGCCACGAGATGAGCGGCGTCCTGCCGCTGGACCTGGCGATGGACCGTGAGTTCCTGGCGATCCGCTACGTCGAGGCCCGCACCCTCGCCGACTCGCCGCTCGGCGCGCCCGGCACAACGGCGCGAGGCCAGGAGTTCCACCAGTCGCGAATCGTCGCCGCCGAGATCGAGCCGAACCTCTACGAGGCCACCACGAGCGACGGCCGGGCCAGCCGCGACGGATACGTCCAGCGGAGCACCGTCGCCAGCTACGCCCACCTGCACCTCGGCTCGAACCCGCGGCTGGCCACGAACCTGATCGACGCCGCGACCGCCGCCCGCGGATAGCCGCGATCAGGCGGTCAGCCGCCTCGGGCGCAGGACGTCGGGGTCGTGGCCCGGCATCACCGTTAGCCCCGCGTCGCGCAGGCCGCGGAGGCGCTCGGCGGAGCGGGCCTGGGCCTCGAGGTCGTCGCCGAAGGCCGGAAAGCGACCGTCGTCCAAGCCCGCGGCGTAGTGCACGACGTCGGCCCCGATGACCAGGTCGCCGGCGCGGACCGACTGGTGACCGGGAGTGTGCCCGGGCGTCGCGAGCAGCTCGATCGAGCCATCGCCGAGCAGGTCGTGGTCGCCGTCGAGGAGGACGAGACGCCGCTCGTCGACGGCGTAGTCGCGCGGAAAGAAGAAGTTGCGCCGCACGGCCTCGGGGTCGTGCGCGGCCTCCCATTCGCGCCGCTGAATCACCAACGGAACCGACTCCGGCACGAACTCGAGCCCGCCCGCGTGGTCCCAGTGGAGGTGGGTGAGCACGACCATCGTCACCGTGTCGAGGTCGACCTGCTCGTGCAGCGGCCGGCCCTGTTCCAGCGAGAAGAGGCTCATCGTCTCCGGGCTGTCGTAGAAATCCCCGCCGTCCTCACACGCGCCGGGGTGCAGCCCGGTGTCGACGAGGATCCGCTCCTCGCCGGCCTCGATCAGGTAGACCGGCACGGGGCACCGCGCCCGTTCCCCGGGGTCCTCCCCCTGGCGCCAGAGCGCCGCCGAGGCGGTCATCCAGCCGACGTTGAAGAGCTCGACTCTCATACGTCGGCCAACGGTAGGGAAGCCACGGTCGCCGTTGCTCTACGGTGAGATTTCGCCATCGCCTGAGGAGGTTGACCGTGATCGAACGAATCGAGGGAATGCCGGCCGGGACCATCGGGCTGCGGGCAAGCGGAAAGCTCAGCAAGGAGGACTACCGCGCCGTGCTGGAGCCGGCGCTCGACGAGGCGATCGAGTCGGGCGAGCTGCGCCTCGTCTTCCGGCTCACCGACTTCGACGGCCTCGAGGCCAACGCCTGGATAGAGGACGTGAAGACCGGTCTGGGGGCGCTGGTGCGCGATCACTCGGCCTGGCGACGCTTCGCCCTGGTGACCGACGTCGAGTGGGTGGCCAAGGCCTTCCGCCTCTTCACCTGGATGACCCCCGGCGAAGTGAAGATCTTCGACCTCGGCGGCCTCGAGGAGGCGAAAACCTGGGTCGCGGGATAAGCGCGAGCGCCATCGCCCCGGGCGGGAATGCCGCGTGCTACGCGGCCGAGTCAGGCGCTGTGGATCAGATGCCCTGCGAGGAAGTCGCGGCCGATTGCTCGCGCAGGATCGCCGCGGCCAGAGTCACACCCGATAGGGCAAATCCCGTCAGGTAGACGCTTGTGCGCTTCGGCAGGTCGCCGCGGCGCCCCGCGGCGATTCCGGCGAGGGAGTCCGCGCCGTCGCACACCAGACCGGCGAGCAGCCACTGGCGCTGAGCTTCTCCGTCGGCTCTGTGAGCCCCGAGGGCGAGGACGAGATCGCGCACGGCCAATACCCGAGCCAAGTAGGCAGCCTGTGGGTTTCCCGGCATGTCGAGACCGACCGCCTTGCCGACAGGTCTTGGCGCCAGCCACGCCGCGACGCCGAACGTCATCCGACCCCAGATCAAGCCGTTGAGCGCCAGCTTGTTAGTACGGATTCGGCCCACGGCGATCATCGTATGTCAAAAACCGCTCCTAGCGCAAAGCAAGAGTGACAGACCAGTAATGCTCGAGAAGGCATTCCAACGCACAACAGAGGGCGTTGGAGATCCCAACGCAGGCGGTAAGTTGACGCTCACGCTCAGGGCTCGCCAACAGGTAGACACAGTATTGGTTCGTGGGGGCTCACGGCGGAAAAGGTTAAGTAACCTTTTCTGTACTTCCACTGGGCCGACCTCCTGCTGGTCTTCAACGGCCTCACGCACGCTTCGGGAAGGGATGGAACGCAGTGCGGCACCTGTTGACTCTCATCGAAACGGGTGTTTTACTGCTCGCTTGATAGCTATGTGGTGGGAGGCGGCCGGTGTTGTGAAAATCGTGTGCCAATATGCATCTCGAGCTGCTGTGCACCGCCAACCGCAGATTGTCCACCGGGCGGGCATCAGCGTTTGTCTCGTCCTTACGGTGATACTGGCCGTACTGGCGCCGCCAACGCATGCGGCGACCTTGGCATCGCCGCCCGGTGGACCAACCACTGCCCAGGTCCAGGAAGAACTCAAGAATGTCCAGCAGCAGAACGACAACATGGAAAGCTACTTCGAGCTGCTGATGATCCCTGTGACCATCCTCGTCGGCCTTTTGGCGGCCGGGGGCGCGCTTGGGCTCGTCACCTCCTT
Source organism: Solirubrobacterales bacterium (assembly GCA_035712345.1). Taxonomy (GTDB): domain Bacteria; phylum Actinomycetota; class Thermoleophilia; order Solirubrobacterales; family 70-9; genus VRUE01. Next base: position 22,879 of record DASTAY010000035.1, on the reverse strand, counting down.
TCGTGCCGAGCGTCGCCAGGGCGAGCTACACCGGCTCGGCTTAGCCGGAGAGACCGCGTCGCAGGAGCGCGCCGGAGCTTCGCACCTGGCCTTTCTTACGGGCTCACAGGAAACGCTCACCCTCGTTAATGACACGCTGTTGCTCGCAAAACAGGCCAGTGAGCGTGCGGCCGAAGCCGTGGAGGAGAAGGCGAATGAGCGCATTCACGACTTGGATCGTGAAGTCCGGGAGCTCCTCTCCGAGGCGCACGACGTCCACGATTTCAAGGCAATCGTACGAGACCCCTATCTTCGAGAGAAGCTAACCGACATTGCCCACAGTCTGTGGGGGATCGAAGGCTACGCTGGCCTCCATGGGCTGAAGCTAACGCCGCATTGCCTCTTTGCAAGAGCTTTCGAGCGTCACCTCGGATCTGCCCCGCAACGGGCAATCGAAAGCTGGCGCGAGGCAGCGGCGGGTCACGATGATCCCGACCTCTCGGCTCTCGCCCTCTTCTGGGCTGGCTATGAGTCCAACAACGTCGGCGAATTCAAACGAGCCGCCGAGGCATTCTGCCAGGCCCGAGACCGGCATCTGACCGACAAAAGTCGCGCCCAGCACTATGAGCTCAGTCGCATTGAGATTCAAACGCGGTTCTTCGACAGGGCCTCCGAACAGATCCCCGTGGACGACCGCCGACCGTCGATCCAAGAATTCGTGGACGACCTCGAAAAACTGATAAAGCCGTTGACCGCAACCCGCAGGGAGTTCGCAGACGAGCGCCGGTATTGCGAGGAGACGCTTGGAGAGTTATGGCTGTGGAGCGCGCGGCTGTCTCCCCAGGAACGCGCGCCATCGGAACCCCTGAGCGACATCGACAGGAAGTGCCTTGACCAAGCGATAGCGCACTTCAGCCGAGGGGGCGATCACCTGTGGGCCCGGTTCGGGCGGGCGCAGGCGGCCTGGGCCAAGGGGGACTCCGTTGCCGAGGATGAGTACGAATCGCTTCTGCGGGAGTTGATCGCGGAGGCCGATAGTCATCGTGAGCCCCGAACCATCGCACTTCGTCAGGCAGCAGTCCTGATCGCTGAGGCAGAACACCGAGATTCCCGCGAGGCGCTCGACCGCGCCCATCGCAACCTCTGGGAAGGCATCGGCCACATCAGCCCCGCGTTGACGGTGTTCTCCCCCTGGCAAAAGCGCAACGTTGCGCTCGAAGTGTTTAAAAAAGAGGTCGAGCTCTTCTACGATCGCACTCGCGCTCAATCATCACCTTAACCCGACGTCCAGGACCTTCCCAACTGCACGTCGGCGAGCGACCGAGTCTCTTTTACGGGGCGACCGCTCGGGCATATCTGGACCCCTCGGAGTGGTCCACGTTCACCGATCCGATGAAGGCGGATCCGCGTGCGTCGTTGTTTTGGGAACTTGCTGGTCGACGCCGCCACGACAATCTGTGAAGAGCTTCCGCGAGTCGGCGCGCTGCCTGCGAAGCCGCACCCGTTCTCGCTCGAAGTCCGCCTGCGCACGCTGCACGCCGTTGGGAGCTTTCTTATGCGCGGCGGGATCTCCCCACGCAGCTATTTGGCGGACCCGGCCCACGCCTCAGGGGAATGTCTAGGGGAATGAAAGGGGGCGAAAACAGCCTTTTTTTGATTTCGCTGACCTCCGTTGACCTCTGGGCCAGTCCGAGTCGGCCGCGCTGCAATCCCGCATCATGAGCGGGAATGCAGCCTACAGAGCCAAGCGAATCGAGCGGGGCAGCCAGGACTCGAACCTGGAATCGCCGGTTTTGGAGACCGGTGCCTTAGCCAGTTGGGCCACTGCCCCGAGGGAATCGATTCTATGCGGGCGGAGGGACTTGAACCCCCACGGGCCGAAGCCCACCAGGACCTAAACCTGGCGCGTATACCAAATTCCGCCACGCCCGCTCGTGCGCCGTCCGGCGCTTAACGCGCGGTCAATGCCGCATCGTCGCTCATAGATTCTATGATCGTCAGCGTGGCGGTAGGAGAGGTAACGCCGGGGTACGAGCTCTGGCACCCGAATCGGGAGAAGGCCGACGTGGTCACGACGAAGTTCGTGATCGCCTTCCTGATGCTGGCCACGGCCGTGCTCGCCGGAATCGTGACGATCGCCGGCTTCTCGTTGATCAACGGCGGCGCGGCGATGGGGATCGTCTGCCTGATCTTCGCGATCCTCTACGCCTTCTTCTCCTTCCTGGTCGTGCGCTGGAGCCGCGGTATCCTGCCGGTGGCCGCGTCGCTCTCGACCATCCTCGCGATCTTCTGCGCGGTCGGCGCCAACAGCTGGTTCGCTCGCGACAAGGCCGATTTCGACGCGGCGCTGATCCCGGTCTCGCTGATCGGCGTGCTGGTGCTGATCATGCTGCTGGTCCAGATCCTCCTCGTCGTCGCCTGCTTCTACGGCTTCAGCCAGGACTGGCACGTCGAGGAGGAGCGCCCGCTCGGCTCCGGCGAGGACTACGGCGCCGGCGCCCCCCAGCCGGCGTAAGCCCTGACGGCGCCGGACCAAGCGGGGCAAGGACGCAGGGAGGCCGAATAGCAGCGCTATTTGGCCGACCGAGGACGCCGCACCGCGCCGGTCCGCCGCCGTCAGGATGCCGGAGGTGGGACTCGAACCCACAAGCCCGTAAGGGCAATCGATTTTGAGTCGATCGCGTATGCCAATTCCGCCACTCCGGCGCGCGGCGAACGATAGACCGAGAAGCGATGCGCCGTAGAGGTTTGGTCCGCATATAGGACCAAACCTCTACGGCGCATCGGCGGCTCGCGACTAGACTGCGCCGCGGGATGAGGGTCCACCACCTCAACTGCGGATCGCTGTGCCCCCACGGGAGGCGGCTGATCAACGGCGAGGGCGGCTGGCTGGAGAAGGGCCAGATCGTCTGCCACTGCCTTGCGATCGAGAGCGGAGACGGGTTGGTCCTGGTCGACACCGGCTTCGGCATCGAGGATGCGCGCGACCCGCGACGACTCGGCGTCGAGCGCCTGATGAACGCCGAACCAAGGGTCGAGACGACCGCGCTGAAGCAGCTCGAGAGACTCGGCTTCGCGGCCGGCGACGTACGTCACATCGTCATCACCCACCTCGACCCCGACCACTCCGGGGGCCTGCCGGACTTCCCGGACGCCGAGGTCCACGTCCACTCGACTGAGCTCGACGCCGCGCTGAACCCGCCGCTGAAGGACAGGATGCGCTACCTCGGGCCGCACTGGCGCCACGGGCCGCGCTGGGTCCGCCACCAGGCTGGCGGCGACGACTGGCTCGGCTTCGAGAGCATCCGCATCCTGCCCGGCCTCGACACGGAGATCGTGCTGGTGCCGCTCTTCGGCCACTCACGCGGCCACACCGGCGTCGCCCTGCGCGGCGAGGACGGCTGGCTGCTGCACTGCGGGGACGCCTACTTCAACCACGGCGAGGTCGAGACCCCCGCCCGATGCCCGTCCGGGCTGACCTTCTTCCAGAACCTCAACGCCGCCGACAACAGGGCCCGCAAGCGCAACCGCGAGCGCCTGCGCGAGCTGGTCGCCCGCCACGGCGAGGAAGTCGACCTGATCTGCTCACACGACCCGCACTACCTGGCGCGCGAGCGGGCAGAGGCCGGCGCGGCCCGCACCGGCGGGTGAGCGCGCAACCCCCCGAGAAGCTCTGGGAGCCGTCCGCCGAGCTGGTCGAGCGGGCGCGGATGACGGAGTACATGCGCTGGCTGGCGGCCGAGCGCGGGCTCGAGCTCGACGGCTACGACGAGCTCTGGCGCTGGTCGGTCGACGACCTGGAGGGCTTTTGGTCCTCGATCTGGGACTTCTTCGAGGTGCAGGCCGGCGGCGGCTACGACCGCGTGCTCGGCAGCCGCGAGATGCCCGGCGCCGAGTGGTTCTCCGGCGCCAGCCTGAACTACGCCGAGCACGTCTTCGCGGGCAAGGACGATGCCGAGACGGCGATCTTGCACGCCTCGGAGCTGCGCGAGCTCGGCGAGCTGAGCTGGGGCGAGCTGCGCGCCCAGGTGGCCGCCGTCGCCGCGGCGCTGCGCGGGCTCGGGGTCGGCCCGGGCGACCGAGTCGTCGCCTACCTGCCGAACATCCCGGAGGCGATCGTCGCCTTCCTCGCCGGCGCCTCGATCGGCGCCGTCTGGTCGAGCTGCTCGCCGGACTTCGGCCCGGCCAGCGTGATCGACCGCTTCGCCCAGATCGAGCCCAAAGTGCTCTTCGCGGTCGACGGCTACCGCTACGGCGGCAAGGACTTCGACCGCCGCGAGACCGTCGCCGAGCTGCAGGCGGCGATGCCGAGCCTGGCGCGCACGGTCGTCCTCCCCTACCTCGACCCCGAGCCCGACCTCTCCCCCCTGCGCGACACGACGAGCTGGAACGAGCTGCTCGCCGCCGGCGAGGGTGCCGAGCTCGCCTTCGAGCGCGTCCCCTTCGACCACCCGCTCTGGGTCCTCTACTCCTCCGGCACCACCGGCCTGCCGAAGGCGATCGTCCAGGGCCAGGGCGGCATCCTGCTCGAGCACCTGAAGAAGCTCCACCTGCACGTCGACGCCCACCCCGGCGATCGCCTCTTCTGGTTCACGACGACGGGCTGGATGATGTGGAACTTCCTCGTCTCGGGCCTGCTGACCCGCGCCGCGATCGTCCTCTACGACGGCAACCCCGGCTATCCCGACATGACCGTCCTCTGGGAGCTGGCGGCGCGCGCCAGGGTGACGATGTTCGGCACCAGCGCCTCCTACATCGCCGCCTGCATGAAGGCGGGCGTCGAGCCCGGCACCGGCCGCGACCTCAGCCGGCTGGGGGCGGTCGGCTCGACCGGCTCGCCGCTCTCACCCGAGGGCTTCGACTGGATCTACGAGCAGCTCGGCGCGGATACCTGGCTCTTCTCGACCAGCGGCGGCACCGACCTCTGCACCGCCTTCGTCGGCGGCACGCCGCTGCTGCCGGTCTACCGCGGCGAGCTGCAGGCGCGGGCGCTGGGCGCCGCGGTCGAGGCCTGGGACGAGGACGGCAACCCGGTGATCGACGAAGTCGGCGAGCTCGTCGTCACCGAGCCGATGCCCTCGATGCCGGTCCGCTTCTGGGGCGACGAGGACGGCAGCCGCTACGCCGAGGCCTACTTCGAGCGCTATCCGGGCGTCTGGCGGCACGGCGACTGGCTCGAAATCACCTCGCGCGGCACCGCCGTGATCTACGGCCGCTCCGACTCGACGATCAACCGCTCCGGCATCCGCATGGGCACGAGCGAGATCTATCGCGCCGTGCTCGGCGTCGACGCGATCGTCGACGCGCTGGTGGTCGACATCCCCCGTCCCGACACCGAGGGCTGGATGCCGCTCTTCGTCGTCCTCCGCGAGGGGACCGATTTGGACGACGGGCTGCGCCGCGAGATCGCCAAGCGGGTGCGCGAGCAGTGCTCGCCGCGCCACGTCCCCGACGAGGTCTACGCGATCGCCGAGGTCCCCCGTACGCTGAGCGGCAAGGTGCTCGAGGTCCCCGTCAAGCGAATCCTCATGGGAACGCCCCCCGAGAAGGCGGCCAGCCGCGACTCGCTGGCCAATCCCGCAGCGCTCGACTACTTCACGCAGCTGGCCGCGACACTTGATTGACGATTGGTCATTTGTACCCCATATAGGGGGTACAAATGACCAATCGTCTATGCGGGCGTGACCGGGTTGCGGCGAGCGGCGAAGGCGCGGTCCTTGCTCGTGGCGTAGGCGAAGCGACGGATCAGCTCGGCGCGCAGGTCACCCGGCTCGACGACCGCGTCGACAACCATCTCCGAGGCGAGGTGGAGGATGTCGATGTCGGCCGCGTATTCCTCGCGCTTGCGGGCGACGAACTCGGCCCTCTCCCCCTCGTCGTCGATCGCCTGGATCTGGTTGTAGAAGACGGCGTTGATCGCCGCCTCGGGGCCCATCACGGCGATCGAGGCGCTCGGCAGGGCGATGCAGCAGTCGGGCTCGAAGGCCGGCCCGGCCATCGCGTAGAGCCCGGCGCCGTAGGCCTTGCGGACGATGACGCTGAGCTTCGGCACGGTCGCTTCGGAGACGGCGCTGATCATCTTCGCGCCGTGGCGGATGATCCCCTGGCGCTCGACCGCGGTGCCGATCATGAAGCCGGGCACGTCGGCGAGGAAGAGCAGCGGCACGTTGAAGGCGTTGCAGGTCTGGATGAAGCGCGCCGCCTTGTCGGCCGAGTCGACGAAGAGGACGCCGCCCTTCTGGCGCGGCTGGTTGGCGACGACGCCGACGACGCGCCCGTCGAGCCGCCCGTAGCCGACGATCAGCTCTTTCGCCCAGCGCTTGTGGACTTCGAGAAAAGACTCTGCATCGAGTAGGACGTCGAGCAGCTCGCGCATGTCGAAGGGCCGGTTCTCGTCGGCGGGGACGATCTCCTCGATCGCGGCGTCGGAGGCGGGCGCCACGGGCGCAGCAGCCGACGGCGCCTCGCGCCAGTTCCCGGGCATGTAGCCGAGGTAGCGCTTGGCGAGGTCGATCGCCTCCTCGTCGGACTTGACCAGGAAGTGGCCGCAGCCCGAGACGCCGGTATGCATCTTCGCCCCGCCCATCTCCTCCAGCGTCACCTTCTCGCCGATCACCATCTCGGCCATCCGTGGCGAGCCCAGGTACATCGAGGCATTGCCCTCGCGCATGATCACGACGTCGCAGAAAGCCGGGATGTAGGCGCCGCCGGCGGCGCTCGGGCCGAACAGCAGGCAGACCTGCGGCACCTGGCCGGAGAGCCGCACCTCGTTGTGGAAGATCCGCCCGGCGCCGCGCCGCCCCGGGAACATCTGCACCTGGTCGGTGATACGCGCCCCGGCCGAGTCCACCAGGTAGACCATCGGCACCTGCAGCGAGAGCGCGCGCTCCTGGACGCGGAGGATCTTCTCGACCGTCTTCGGCCCCCAGGAGCCCGCCTTGACGGTCGGGTCGTTGGCCATCAGCGCGACGCGGCGGCCGTCGATCGTGGCCAGGCCGGTGAGGACGCCGTCGGCGCCGAGCCCCTCCTCGTTCCAGTTGGCGAGCAGCGCCTCCTCGGCGAAGGAGCCCGCGTCGACGAGTCGGGCGACGCGCTCGCGCACCGGCAGCTTGCCCTGCTCCTCGGTCTTCTCGTGGTGGCGCTGCGGCCCGCCGGCCAGCGCCGCCGCGAGCGCCTGCTCGAAATCCGTCACGGCGGGCAGCCTATTCGGCAGAGACTGATTCGCGTATCCGACTTTCACCCCACCAGAGTGTGGTCAAAGTCGGATACGTCACGTCGCTCCTACCCGCGATGCCAGTCGACCGGGCCGGCCGTGAGCAGGTGGGCTCCCAGGGGGCGGCCTAGCGCCTCCTGGGCGGCGCGTGCGGCCTCCAGCAGGCGCGGCAGCTCCACCCCGGTCTCGATCCCCATCTCATGCAGCATCGAGACCACGTCCTCGGTCGCGACGTTGCCGGTCGCCCCCGGCGGCACCGGGCAGCCGCCGAGCTCGCCGAAGCTCGACTCGAAGGAATCGACGCCCTGCTCCAGGGCGGCGAGCACGTTGGCGAGCCCCTGGCCGCGGGTGTTGTGGAAGTGCGCGGTCAGCTCGACCCCGGCGAGGCGCTCGCGCGCGGCGGCGAAGAACTCGCCGACCTGGAGCGGGTTGGCCATCCCGGTCGTGTCGCCGAAGCCGATCTCGGCGCAACCCGCCGCGGCGAGCCGCTCGGCGATCGCGAACACGCGCTCGGGCGACACCTCGCCCTCGTAGGGACAGCCGAAGGAGGTCGAGATCACCCCCTCGCGGCGCAGCCCGGCCTCGCCCGCGCTCGCCAGCGTGCGCTCGAGCCCGGCCAGCGAGTCCTCGATCGAGCTGTTGACGTTCTTGCGGTTGTGGGTCTCCGAGGCGGAGACGAAGACGTTGATCTCATCGAAGCGCTCGCGCAGCCCCAGCGCCCGCCCGAGGCCCCGCTCGTTGGGGATCAGCACCGAGAAGGAGACGCCCTCGCGCCGCTGCACGGCGGCCAGCACCTCCTCCGCGTCGGCCAGCTGCGGGATCACGTCCGGCCGCACGAACGAGGTCACCTCGAGCCGCTTCAGCCCGCTCGCCGAGAGCAGGTCGATCAGGCGCACCTTCTCCGCCGTGGGGATCGTCTCCGGCTCGTTCTGGAAGCCGTCGCGCGGCCCGACCTCGCGGATGCGGACGCTGCTCGGCAGGGCGCTCATGCGAATCGAGGCTACGCCGTCGGCGGGCCGGCCTGGCCGACCACGCGCCGCTCGTGCGTGCCGACGCCGATCGTCCGCTCGCCTTCGCTCACTTCGACGTCGAAGCGCAGCTTGCGCCCATCGACGACCTCGCGCAGGGTCACCCGGGTCCGGCAGGTGGCGCCCTCCGCCGCGGCGGCGACGTGCTTGATGCAGACCTCGAAGCCGACCGTCGCCTGGCCCTCGGGCAGGTGCTCGAAGGCGAGCATCGAGGCGCTGCCCTCCATCATCCCGATCATCCCCGGGGTCGAGAGCACCCCGGCGCCGATCGTGCCGCCGACGTCGGTGACCAGTGGCGCGGCGACGGTGAACTCGTCACTGCGCTCGATCCCGGGCACGAGGCCCTGCGCCGCCTCCGCCATCAGACCATCCCCAGGCCGCCGCTCACGCCCAGGGTCTCCCCGGTCACGTAGGTGGCGTCGTCGGAGGCGAGGAAGGCAACCGCGGCGGCGACCTCGTCGGGCTGGCCGAGGCGCTTCATCTGCGTGCCCTCTTTCATGTTCTCGATCAATTTTTCGCCGATCTCGCCGAACTCCGCGGCCCCCATCAGCAGCGGCGTCTCGATCGGGCCCGGGGCGATCGAGTTGGCGGTGATCCCGTAGCGGGCGTTCTCGCGCGCGATCACCTTCATGAAGGAGATGACGCCGCCCTTGGCGGCAGAGTAGACCGCGGAGCCCTTCGACCCCACCCGGCCCGCCTCGGAGGAGATGCTGACGATGCGGCCGTAGCCCGCCTGCTGCATCGCGGGCAGTACCGCGTGGGTGCAGTTGAGCACGCCGAAGAGGTTGACCCCGATCACCTTCTGCCACTGCTCGGGCGTCGTGTAGGTAAAGAAGCCGAACTCGTCGGTGCCGGCGTTGTTGACGAGGATGTCGAGCGCGCCGATCTGCTCGACCGCCGCTTTGGCCGACTCGAGCGCGGTCACGTCGAGCGTCAGCGAGTGGCCGTTGACCTCGCCGGCGACACGCGCCGCGCCCTCCGCGTCGACGTCGCCGATCCAGACCTCGGCGCCCTCGCCGGCGAGCCGAGCGGCGATCGCCGCGCCGATCCCGCTGGCGCCGCCGGTGACGAGCGCTTTGCGTCCCTCCAGCCTCATAGGCGGGTGAGCATAGACTCCGCGAGCCTTGAGCGAGCGCGAACCGATACCGATCGTCGGCGGCACCGGCGCCCTCGGCGCCGGCTTGGCCCTGCGCTGGGCGATCGCCGGACAGCCGGTCTTGATCGGCTCGCGTTCGGCCGAGCGGGCCGAGGAGGCGGCCGCGAGGCTGCGCGAGGCGGTGCCCGGCGCGGAGGTCGAGGGGCTGCTCAACGAGGAGGCCGCGAAGCGCGCCGAGGTAGTCTTCCTCACCGTCCCGTTCCGCGCCCAGTCGGAGAACTTGAACAACCTTCGCGAGGCGCTGCGCCCAGGGCAGATCCTGGTCGACTGCACCGTGCCGCTCGCCGCCGCGGTCAGCGGCAAGGCGACGCGCACGCTCGGCGTCTGGCAGGGCTCGGCGGCGCAGCAGGCGCAGGAGATGGTCCCCGAGGGCGTCACCGTCGTCGCCGCGCTGCACTCGGTCGGCGCCCCCAGCCTCGCCGATCCCGACGCCGTGCTCGACGAGGACGTGCTCGTCTGCGGCGACCGCAAGGCCGACAAGGCGCGCGTCGCGCGGCTGATCGAGCTGATCCCGGGCCTGCGCCCCGTCAACGCCGGCCCGCTGGAGACGGCGCGGATCGTCGAGCAGCTGACGCCGCTGCTGATCTCGGTCAACGTCCGCTACAAGACCCACGCCGGGATCAAGCTGACGGGGCTGCCGGAAGGGGATCACTGGGCGTGAGGGCGGCGAAGCGATGAGGGTCGCGCTGCTGGCCGGTGGCACCGGCGGAGCCAAACTCGCCGCCGGGATGCAGGAGGAGATCGGCGCCGAGCTGGCGGTGATCGCCAACACCGCCGACGACATCGAGGTCCTGGGCGTCCACGTCTCCCCCGACCCCGATCTGGTCACCTACTGGCTCAGCGGCGAAATCGACCCCGAGCGCGGCTGGGGGCTGCGCGACGACAGCTTCACCGTCTTCGAGCGGCTCTCGCGGCTGGGCGCCCCGGACTGGTTCAGCCTCTCGGACCGCGACCTCGCCGCCTGTCTCTACCGGCGCCAGTTCCTCGCCGAGGGCGGCCGCCCGACCGACGCGCAGGCACAGATCGCCCGTGGGCTCGGCGTCGAGGCGCGGGTGCTGCCGATGTGCGACGCGCCAGTGCGGACCAAGGTGATGACCGCGGCCGGGCGGCGCGACCTGCAGGAGTACTTGATCGTCGACGGCGGCATCCCCGAGGTGCACGGCGTCGAGCTGGAGGGGATCGCCGAGGCCGCGCCGAGCGCCGAGGTGCTGGCCGCGCTGGCCGACGCCGAGGCGATCGTGATCGGCCCCTCCAACCCGGTGATCAGCATCGGCCCGATCCTCGCCGTGCCCGGGATGCGCGAGGCGATCTCCGCCTCGGGCGCGCCGGTGGTCGCGGTCAGCCCCTACGTCGCCGGCGAGGTCGTCAAGGGACCGACCGAGCGCTTCATGGCCGCCGTCGGCCGCCCCTCGACCGCCGCCGGCGTCGCCTCGCTCTACGCCGGCCTGGTCGAGGCGATGGTCGTCGACGAAGGCGATCCGGACCCGCCGCCGGAGGGGATACCGACCCTGGCGGCGCCGACGCTGATGGAAGGCGCCGCCGGCCGGGCCCGGCTGGCGCGAATCGTGCTCGACTACGCCGCCGAGCTCGCGGGCGAGTGAAGGCAACCGCGATCCTGCCGGTGAAGCGCTTCGCCGCGGCGAAGCAGCGACTCGCCGCCGGCCTCGACGAGGAGCGCCGCCGGGCGCTGGTTGCGGCGATGCTCGAGGACACGCTCGAGGCGATCGCGGCGTCGCGCTCGGTCGAGCGCACGATCCTGGTCAGCGGCGACCCGCTGGCGCAGGAGATAGCCACGCCGGCGGGCTGCGACGTACTGCCCGACCCGGCCGACGCCGGCCACGTCGAGGCCGCTCTGGCGGGGATCGCGCGGGCCGAGGTCGAAGGCGCCGAGTGCGTCGTCCTCCTCCCGGGAGACTGCCCGCTGCTCGATCCGCGCGAGCTCGACCGCCTGCTGACCGGGCTGCCGGCGCGCTACGTCGCGATCGTCCCCGACCGCCACGGCAGCGGCACCAACGCGCTCGTGCTGACGCCGCCGAGCGCGATCGAGCCGGCCTTCGGCGAGGGCAGCTGCGCCCGCCACGTCGCCGCGGCTCGCGAGGCCGGCGTCCCCTTCGCGGTCGAGGAGCTGCCCTCGCTGGCGCTCGATCTCGACACGCCGGCCGACGTCGTCGCCCTCACTCGGAAGCTCGCCGAGGGGTCGAAGCGCGCCCGCCGCACCGCCAAAGCCCTCGGCATATGACATTGCGTGGTTCCTTATCGACACTATGCGTCAGGAAGGAACCCCGCGATGAGTGAGCTGCGCGTGGTCGGAATCGAGGGGCTGCCCGAGATCGAAGCGGGGAAGTCCGTTGGTGCCGAGATCGCCGCGCGGGCGGAGCCGCGCGACGGCGACGTGCTCGTCATCTCGCAGAAGATCGTCTCCAAGGCGGAGGGACGGGTGCTCCCCCTCGCCGGCGCGATCCCCGGCGCCGAGGCACGGCGCCTGGCCCCCGTGCTGGGCAAGGAGCCGGCTCTGGTCGAGCTGATCCTCGCCGAGAGCCATGAGGTGCTGCGCGCCGAGCGCGGCGTGCTGATCGTCGAGACCAAGCACGGCTTCGTCTGCGCCAACGCCGGCATCGACACCTCCAACATGCCCGAGGGCACGGTCTGCCTACTGCCTGAGGACCCGGACGCCTCGGCGCGGCGGATAAGGGCAGAAATCGCCAAGGCGTTGGGGGGAGAGCCGGGGGAGGACTCGTCGGAGCAACAGCGGGGAGGTTCCGCCGAGCCCTCCCCCGGCTCTCCGCTCATCGGGGTGGTGATTTCCGACAGCTTCGGCCGCGCCTGGCGCCTCGGCCAATCCGAGGTGGCGATCGGCTGCGCCGGCATCGCCCCGCTCGACGACTGGCGCGGCCGCGCCGACGCGAGCGGCCGCCGGCTCGAAGCAACCATGATCGCCGTAGCCGACCAGGCAGCGGCAGCCGCCGACCTCGTTCGCAACAAGGCCAGCCGTGTCCCGGCCGTCGTCGTCCGCGGTCTGGCTCGCTACGTCACCCCGGAAGACGGGCCGGGCGCCGCTGCCCTTCGTCGGCCCAGAAACGAGGACTTATTCCGCTGAGGCTGCCACCCGTCACGCGATCCGGAGCACAGCGGCGCCCTCGAGACTGCCGTCCCGGATCGACGCGAGCGCCTCGTTCGCATCCTCGAGTGGGCGAACCTGAACCCGAGTGCGGACGGGGACTTGCGGGGCGAGCTGCAGGAACTCATCGCCATCCTGACGCGTCAGGTTGGCGACGGAGGAGAGTGAGCGCTCTCCCCAGAGCTGGTCGTAGGGAAAGGATGGGATGTCGGTCATGTGGATGCCCGCGCTGACGATCCTCGCGCCCTTGGCGCTCGCGCGGAGGGCCTCGGTCATCAGCGAGCCGACCGGGGCGAAGACGATCGCGCCGTCGAGCTCCTCCGGCGGGGCTTCACCCGAGGCGCCGGCCCACTCGGCGCCGAGGCGGCGGGCGAAGGCCTGGCCGTCGGCGTCGCCCTCGCGGGTGAAGACGAAGACGCGTCGCCCCTGGTGGACGGCGAGCTGACAGAGGATGTGGGCCGAGGCGCCAAAGCCGTAGAAGCCGAGGCGCTCCGCGTCGCCGACGAGGCGCAGCGCCCGGTAGCCGATCAACCCCGCGCAGAGCAGCGGCGCCGCTTCCTCGTCAGGGAGGCTTGGTGGGATCGGGAAGCAGAAGCGCTCGTCGGCGACCGCCATCTCCGCATAGCCACCGTCGATGTCATAGCCGGTGAAGCGGGCGCGGTCGCAGAGGTTCTCGCGCCCGTTCGTGCAGTAGCGGCAGGCGCCGCAGGCCCAGCCGAGCCAGGGGACGCCGACCCGCTCGCCGACGGCGAACCGCTCCGCCACCTCCCCGACCGCTGCGACCGTGCCGACGATCTGGTGGCCGAGGACGAGCGGCAGCTTCGGCTCGGTCAACTCGGCATCGACTATGTGCAGGTCGGTTCGACAGACCCCGCAGGCCGCGATCGAGAGCAGCACCTGACCCGGTCCGGGCTTCGGCTCCGGCAGCTCGGCGAGACGCAGTTGCTCGCGCTGCCGCTCCAGGACCATCGCCCGCATCGACTCAGGGTAGAGCGGGCTCTTCGCCTTGGGTTTCGAGCGGGGGCGACTGGCCGCCCTCGCTGCCGATATCGATCACTTCTCCATCGAGCAGCAGGCAAAGCCCCGCTTCGTCGCCAACGACCTCGAAGCAGACCGCAACTTCGTGCCGCGCGCCTGCATAGAAGAGGGTGAAGGGGGGCGTGCATTCGTCTCCCCTCGTTTCCTCTGTTTCTTCTTCCGGCATTTCGCCCGCCGGCATTTCGCCTTCGATGACGCCGATTTCGCCGCCGCCCGCGGCCTGGGGACCGTCCCCGAGGCCGGGCGAGCTCCTGGGCACAGCGGCGGCGGCCTGCGGCGGCGGTTCCCCCGGCGCGGCGACCGGCGTCGGCGTCGGCTCGGGCGGAGGTGGCTGCCCGGGCTCGGGCTCGACCACCGGCGACGACACAGGTCCCCGCGAAGCCGGCTGCGGGGTCTCGGGGGCGGCTCGGACCGGCGAGGCCGGAGTCGGTCGCGCAACCGCCTGGGCTGCGGCGAGACCCGAGACGAGCTTCGGCCCGCCGCCAACGGCGCTTGCCTCGGCGGCAACGAGCTCCTTCCCGCTTCCCTGCGTCTGTCGCGCCGGCCCGACGGCGAAGGCCTTTCCGGACGCAACGGGTGTCGCGTCGCCCAGAGCCACCCCGATGCCGGGCGCCAAGCCGAGCTGAGGGGCGATCGAGACGGGCGCCCAGGGCTGCAGGGCAAACCAGGATCGCGAGCGCGAGCGCGCCGAGCAGGGCGACCAAGGAGACGATCGCCAGCCCCGGGAACCCATTCCCCACCCCTGCAGAACGCAAAGCGATCTGCGCACGATAGCGCTAGATCAAACGTCCAATCGGGAACTTAATAAGTCTCGATGACCTCGTACAGCGTCGTCCGCTGAGCGGGCACTCGACCGGCTGCTCGCGCCGCTGCGATCAGCTGCTCGGGGTCCAGTCGCACGCCGTGCTGGGAGCCGGCCATGCGCGAGATGTTCTCCTCCATCAGCGTGCCGCCGAGGTCGTTGACGCCCCAGCGCAGCGCCTCGGTGGCGGCGTCGAGCCCCATCTTCACCCAGCTCGCCTGCAGGTTGGGGATCGTGCGGCCGAGCGCCAGGCGGAAGGCGGCGGTGTGCTTGAGGTTCTCGCCCGCCGCGATCTCCTCGATCCCGTGCGTGCGCCCGAGCATCGTGTTGAAGGGGATGAAGCTGAGCGGGACGAACTCGGTGATGCCGCCGGTGCGCTCCTGCAGCGCCCGCACGACGCGCATGTGGCGGGCCAGCTCGCGCGGCTCCTCGATGTGGCCGAACATGACGGTCGAGGTGGAGCGCAGCCCGGCGCGGTGCGAGGCTTCGACGATCTCGACCCAGCGCCGCGCCGGCAGCTTGTTCGGCGAGATCCGCTGCCGCACGCCGTCGTCGAGCACCTCGGCCGCCGTCCCCGGCGTCGAGCCGAGCCCGCACTCGAGCAGGTACTCGAACACCTCGTCGGGCCCCTTGCCCGAGCGCTCGCACATGTAGTGGACCTCCATCGGCGAGTAGGCGTGCAGGTGCAGCTGCGGCGCCACCCGCTTGGCCAGCCGCAGCCACCTGCCGTACTCCTCCAGGGTCAGGTCGGGATGGATGCCGCCCTGCATGCAGATCTCGGTCGCGCCGAAATCGACCGCTTCGGAGATCCGCGCCGCGAAGTCCTCCTCGGACACCTCGTAGGCGTCGGGTGACCGCTTCCCCTGCCCGAAGCCGCAGAAGGCGCAGCCGACGACGCAGATGTTGGTGAAGTTGATGTTGCGATTGACGACGAACGTCGCCGTCTCCCCCACCAGCTCCTCCCGCAGCCCGTCCGCGGCGACCCGCATCTCCTCGATCACCTCGGGACGGGTCTCGGCGAACAGCGCCGTCAACTCGTCCTCGCTCAGCTCAATGCCGTCGCGTCCCTTCTCGATCGCCCGCGGCGCCAGCCTCGAATCGATCGCCTCCTCGCTGCGCCGCCCAGAACCCCTGCGCGGGATGAAGCTCCAGTACTTCAGCTTGATCACGTCGAGGACCCCCTGCTCCATCCACTCGGAGTCCATGTACTGCGGGTAGACGCAGAGCCGCTCGGTCAGCGCATAGCCCCGCGGCGCCAGCTCCTTGCGCACCTGATGCGGACTCGGGAACGGCTCCTCAGGCGAGATGTGGTCCCCATTCGCCGACAGCCCGCCAAGATCGGTAGCTCCGGCCTCGACCAGCTCAGCCCAATCGTCCGAGAGATTTGGCGGCACCTGAATCCCGACGTCCGGCATCAGCCGTTTGCACTCGGAGATCAATCGCTTGATGTCATCCACCGAGACCGGGCTCGCCCAGCTAGGCACGGGCAACTCGTCGGATGAGGCGTCCCGCGGAAGAGGCGACGGGGACCCCTCCGATGGGAACTCGCGTAGCAGCCGACGATCGGTCCCTTCGCCGCGCTCCCGGCGCGGAGCCCCAGCGGAGGGGTCCCCGTCGCCCCCCCACCTTCGGAGAGACGCCTCATCCGCGATGTCGGCGACCTCCTGGCCGTAGTAGCGAGGGTGCGGAACGAAGTTCTGGAGGATGACCTCCTGGAGATGGCCGTACTCGGAGTGAAGGGCTGCCAAAGCTTCAAGCGACTGCACCTGCTCTTCATCGGCCTCGCCGATGCCGACGAGGATGCCGCTGGTGAACGGGATCTTCAGCGCACCGGCGGCCTCGATCGTCGCGAGGCGCTGCGCCGGATGCTTGGTGGGGGAACCGGCGTGGACGGTGTCCATCAGGCGCTCGGAGGCGGACTCCAACATCAGCCCTTGAGAGGCAGTGACCTCTCGCAAGCGGGCCAGGTCTTCAGAGCTGAGCACCCCGATGTTCGTGTGCGGCAGGATGCCGCGCTCCAGGGCCTTTTCGCAGCTCCAGACGACGTAGGACGTGAAGTCCTCGTGGCCCCATTCGGAGAGCTTGGCGGCGACCACCGGGTTGATCTCCGGGCGCTCGCCGGTGAGGACCAGGAGCTCCTTGGCGTTGCGGCGCTCGGCCTCGTCCAGGCGAGCTTCGACCTCGTCCGGCGAGTGGATGTGCGCCTGGTGCGTCGCGAAAGCGCAGTACTTGCAGTAGCACTGGCAGGTGCGGGAGAGGGAGAGGGTGTAGTTCCGCGAGAAGGTGATCCGGCGCACGAGGACCCAAGCTACTGCAAGCATGCCGCCGCCGGGCCATGCGGCCCGGCGGCGGAGAGGACTAGAGGATCGCCGCGCTCAGGCGACGCTGCCGGCGCCGGGCTTCGGCGCGGCGGGGGCCTTGACCCGCTCGGGCGGTTCGGTCGGCGCGGGGCCGCCGGGCTCGAGGACGAACCTGTAGACGAGCGCGGCGAGCAGCGAGCCGACGATAGGGCCGACAAGGTAGGGCCAGACGCCACCCCACTCGTTGCCGACCAGGGCCGGGCCGAACCAGCGGGCGGGGTTGAAGGACCCGCCGGTCAGCGGGCCACCGACCATGACGATGAAACCGAGCGTCGTGCCGATCGCCAGCGGCGCCCAATCCTTGACGCTCTTCTTCGAGTAGACCGCGGCGAGGATGACGAGCACCAGACAGAAGGTGCCGACCGCCTCGACGATCGCCCCCTGGAAATTGCTCCCGAGCAGGCCGCTCACCTGAGCCGCGCCGTAGTGGGTTGCGCGCCCCTCGTCGAGCAGCAGCGCCTTGGCGAGCAGCGCGCCGAGCACACCGCCGGAGAGCTGGGCGAGCATGTAGATCACCGCGTCGACCGGGGAGATCCGTCTGATCGCCGCCGCCCCGAGCGTCACAGCGGGGTTGAAATGGCCGCCGCTGACGACGCCGAACATCACGATCAGCCCGAACAGCAGGAACGCGTGGACGAGACCAACGACCGCGAAGTCCGAACCGAACTGAGCCTGACTGCCGGTCGCCACGAACAGCACGACCACGCTGCAGATGAAGAACACCAGCAGGAAAGTGCCGATCAGCTCGGCGAGATATGCCGCAAGTCCTCGTTGCTGCACTGGTTACGCCTCCTCTAGTTCCCGTTCCCTGAACACACGGATTCGGGGCGGCAGTGTACCCGGATCCCGGATCGAATAGTTTTCCCTTTCGAATGAGACGGGCTGTCGCGCTGCTGGCGGCCGCCCTGCTGCTAACCGGGATCGCCGGCTGCGGCGGGAGCGGCGCTGAACCGGGCGCGCCGAAAGGCGTGACGCTCGTGCTCGATTTCGTGCCCAATGCCGTGCACGCCGGGATCTATTCCGCACAGCGCCAGGGTTACTACCGCGACGAAGGGATCGACCTCTCGATCCGCCAGCCGGGCGAATCGACCGACGCGCCAAAGCTGCTCGCGGCGGGCCGTGCCGACTTCGCCATCCTCGACATCCACGACCTCGGCATCGCCCGCGAGCGCGGGCTCGCGGTGGTCGGGACGATGCCGATCGTGCAGCGCCCGCTGGCCGCCGTGCTCGCCCGCGGCGACGGCCCGGTGCGCCGCCCGCGCGAGCTCGAAGGCCGCACCGTCGGCGTCACCGGCCTGCCCTCCGACGAAGCGGTCGTCGACTCCGAGGTGAGCGCCGACGGCGGCGACCCGAGCCGTGTCCACCGTGTGACGATCGGCTTCGACGCGGTCTCCTCGCTCGCCGCAGGCAAGGTCGACGCGGCGACCGGCTTCTGGAACGCCGAGGGGGTCGAGCTGCAGCGCCAGGGCGTGCCGACGCGGATCTTCAAGGTGAACCGCTACGGCGCGCCGCCCTACCCCGAGCTGATCCTGACGACCGCGGAGAAGACGGTCGAAGACGAACCGCAGCTGGTCGACTCGATGGTCGCCGCAACGACGCGCGGCTACCGATTCGTCGCCACCCACCCGGCGCAGGGTCTCGACGACCTGCTCGCCGAGGTCCCCAGCCTCGCCCGGGACGACCAGGCGGCTCAGCTGCGCGCCCTGCTGCCCGATCTCCGCCCCGCGCCGTTCGATCCGCGGGTGCTGCGGGCCTGGGCGGCCTGGGACCTCCGGCACGGCCTGCTGAAGAGGCCGCTGGACGTAAGCGAAGCCTTCCGGCTAAGCGGCTAGGAGCCGCTCGGCCAACTGCGGAAGCTCGCGCACCAGGCGCGAGCGCGGCACCGTGAGGTCCACCCCGGCGGCGTCCGCCACCCGCTTGGTCTCGACATTCACGTGCGAGTAATAGCCGAGCACCGGCGCTCCGAGGCCGACGAGGGCCTCCGGGTTCTCCGCATCCAGATCGGCGACAAACAGCTCGGCGTCGTCGAGCGGGGCTTCGGCCAAAGTGGGCGAGAGCGTCACCTCATGGCCGGCGGCGCCCAGCATCGCCTCGACCCTGCTGCCCAGCAACAGGTCGGGCGTGACGGCCACCACCCGCGCCACTAGATGGCGCGGCGCTGGCGGAACTCTTCGCGAACGCTCTCCGGGCGGCCCCACATCTGCACGACCTCCGAGCGTCCCTCGCGAACCTCGCGCACTCGCATCTCGCCGGTCACGCCCTCGGCGTCGAGCTTCGCCAGCACCCCGGCGACGCTCTGCGCGGCGGCCGCGTGGCCGAAGCTGTGGGCGACCGGCAGGCGCCAGTCCCATTCGGCTGCGGAGTACGGTCGCGCGTTGATCTGGCTCAGCGCCACCGCGGTGTCGACATAGCGGCTCTCGTCGTCGATCCGCAGGTCGAGCTCGAGGTCCGTCCAGTCGGGCGGCATCGAGTCGAGGACCTGCTCGAAGTCGGCAGCCAAGCTCACGCTGCAAGCCTAGACGAACAGGTCGGCGATCAGGAAGACGTTGAGGGCGATGATCAGCGCCGCCAGCGTGCCGGCCAGGGCCGTCAGCCAGGCCGGGTTCGCCAGCGCCCCCATGACGTCTCGGCGCCGCGCCAGCAGGAGCAGGGGGACGAGGGCGAAGGGGATGCCGAAGGAGAGGACGACCTGGCTGGCGAGGAGGGCGTCGGTCGGGTTGAGGCCGATCGCGAGAACCAGCAAGGCGGGGGCGAGCGTGATCGCCCGGCGCAGGAAGAGCGGGATCGAGCGCCGGATGAAGCCCTGCATCACGACCTGCCCGGCCATCGTCCCGACCGAGGAGGAGGCGAAGCCGGAGGCGAGCAGGGCGACGCCGAAGACGGTCGCCGCGTTGCCGGAGACCAGCGATTCGAGCCCTTCGAAGGCGCCTTCGATCGTGTCGATGCCGGTCAGCCCGCTGCTGTGGAAGAGCGCCGCGGCGACGATCATCATCGAGAGGTTGACCAGGCCGGCCAGCGAGAGGGCGATCACGACGTCGACCTTCTCGAAGCCGAGGATGCGCTTTTTCTCGGCATCGTCTCGGCCGACGATCCGCTTCTGGGTCAGCGCCGAGTGCAGGTAGACGACGTGCGGCATCACGGTCGCGCCGATGATCCCGGTAGCGAGCAGGATGCTCTCGGTTCCCGAGAAGCCCGGCAGCACCAGGTGCCTGGCGACTTCGCCCGCCGCCGGCTTGGCGTGGAAGAGCTCGACCACGAAGGAGGCGACGACGACGCCGACCAGGGCCGAGATCCCGGCCTCCAGGCGACGGAACCCCATCTGCTGCAGGCCGAGGATCGCGAAGGCGCCGGCGCCGGCGATCAGGCCGGCCGGGAAGAGCGGGATGCCGAAGAGCAGGTTGAGGCCGAGTGCGGCGCCGACCACCTCGGCGATGTCCGTCGCCATCGCGACCAGCTCGGCCTGCAGCCAGAGGCCGATCGAGGCCCGGCGGGGGAAGCGCTCGCGGCACAGCTCGGCGAGGTTCATGCCGGTGGCGATGCCGAGTTTCGCCGACTGGGTCTGGACCAGCATCGCGACCAGGTTGGCGGCGAGGACCACCCAGAGCAGCAGGTAGCCGAACCTGGCGCCGCCGGCGATGTTGGTGGCGAAGTTGCCGGGATCGATGTAGGCGACGGCGGCGACGAAGGCCGGGCCGAGGAAGGGCAGGACGCGGCGCGCGCCGCGACTGTGGCCGTCGAGCGAGCGCCGCGCCGCGACCGCGACCGCCGCCTCGCCGGGAAGGACGTCCTCGACCGTCACGTCGCTTGCGGGCGGTGGCGGTGGCTTCATCCGCCCTCCGACTCCAGCGGCAGGGTCAGGTCGGGACCGGGGATCGGCGTGCCGTGGGGGTCGTGGCTCGGCTCGCCCAGCTTCGCCGCGATCAGCTCCTCGAGCTGCTCGGATATGTGGTGCTCGAGCACCTCCGCCTCGGCGTGGACCATGTCGTCGGGCATCCCCAGGGCCTCGGAGAGGTAGGCCTCGATCAGGCGATGGTGGCGGATCACCTCCAGGGCGACCCTCTCCCCCGCGGGAGTCAGCGTGGCTCCCTTGTAGGGCAGGTACTCGACCAGGCCGAGCCCGTCGAGCTTCTTCAGCATCGAGGTCGCGGTCGCCGGCGCGACTCCCAGCCGCTCCGCCACCTCGCCGTTGAGGACGGGGCCGGCGCGGTCCCGCGAAAGCGCGTAGATCGCCTTCGCATAGTCCTCGATCGCCTCGGAGGGTTTAGACATGCCTAAAAGATTTTGGCATATCTAAAAGACGCGATGGTGTGGGGGACGGGGATGACCTCGCCCGAGCAACAGCGGGAGGCTCGGTCGGGGTCATCCCCGTCCCCCGACCGCGGCAGCTTCTTAGACTTCAAAGGGTGAACGAGAACACGACGGTCGAGCTCGATGCTCAGTACCGGCAGCTGCGCGAGGAGTGCGGGCTGCTCGACCGGTCGGGCCGCGGCAAGCTGATCGTCAGCGGTCCCGAGGCGGCCGAGTACCTGCAGGGGCAGCTGACCAACGACATCGACGCTCTCGCCCCCGGCGAGGGGCAGTACGCGGCGCTGCTCGACCGCAAGGGCCACATGCAGGCCGACATGCGCGTGCTGCGCATCTCGGCCGAGGAGATCTGGATCGACACCGAGCCCGAGGCGCTGGCGTCGGCGCTGCGCCATCTCGAGACGTACAAGATCGGGCGCGAGGTGACGGTGGTCGATGTCGGCGGCGAGCGCGCGATCCTCTCGCTGATCGGGCCGCGCAGCGTCGAGATCGCCGCCACCGCGGTGCTGCCCGAGTTCGCCTTCGAGGCAGTCGCCGTCAGCGGCGTCGAGTGCCTCGCAGTGGGGGCCGGCGCCGGGATCGACCTGATCGCCAAGGCCGCGGACGCGCCGAAGCTGCGCGAGGCGCTGCTCGCCGCCGGGGCGGCCGAGGTCGACGCCGAGGCAGCCGAGATCGTCCGCATCGAGGCCGGCACGCCCCGCTACGGCGCCGAGATGAGCATCGAGACGATGCCCGCCGAGGCCGGCATCGTCGAGCGCGCCGTCAGCTTCACCAAGGGCTGCTACATCGGCCAGGAGCCGGTCGCCCGGCTGCACTACAAGGGGCGCCCCAACCGTCACCTGCGCGGGCTCGAGCTGAGCGCCCCGGCCGAGCCGGGGGCCGGCCTGCGACTGGGCGAGAAGGAGGTGGGCCGGATCGGCAGCGCCGGCGTCTCTCCCGCCCGCGGCCCGGTCGGGCTCGCGATCGTCCGCCGCGAGGCGGCGCCGGGCAGCGAGCTGGCGGTAGGTGAAGATGGCGTTACGGCTCGCGTGGTCGACCTGCCGTTCGGCTAGATTCCGCTGCGATGGGTCGTTGGAGAGGCAGGCGACTGTTCGCAGGGCCACGCATGTCCGTGGCGGCGATCGGCGCGCTGGGCGCGCTGGCGCTGCTCGACGCCGGCTGCGGCGTCGAGTCGCATCCCAACGACCCACGTCCGCAGCCCCCAACGCGGGTCAGCGTCGCGATCAGCGACGGCAAGATCACCGTGCAACCACCGCGGATCGCCGTGGGGCCCGAACCGACCCAGCAGATACCCCAGAACCAACACGCCGGGCAGCCGCGGGTCGACTCCCGCGCCCCCCTCAACGTCGTCTTCGTCGCCGCCAACCTGACCGACGTCGACTCCCATCTGCAGGTGCAGGGCAGCGGCAAGAGCCTCACGTCCGGCCCGCTCTACCGCGACAACAACCTCACGATGCAGACGATCCTGCCGACCGGGACCTACCGCATCAGCGCCGCCGACCTGCCCAGCGCCAAGCCGGCCAAGCTGGTCGTCGGCCCGGTCCGCACGTCGTCCCAGAACAACGTCCTGCTGCCCTAGGAGGGTCTAGCGAAACTCGCGTCTGCGACTGGCGAGCGTCGGACCAAGCGGGGCAAGGACGCAGGGAGGCCGAATAGCAGCGCTATTTGGCCGACTGAGGACGCCGCGCCGCGCAGTGTCCGCCGCCGCCAGGCGTGGGCGGGGGTTTCGCTAGACCCTCCTAGGTGTAAGACCCAAGCAGGTTGTTCCGCTTCAGCTCGCCGAGGCGAGCTCCGGGCGGCTTGTGGCTGAGGGAGCCGTGTGGTCTGCGCCAGTTATAGAACTCCAGCCAGCCGGGTAGCGCCGCGGTGCGCTCGACCGA
>DASTAY010000034.1:0-55234 GCA_035712345.1 Solirubrobacterales bacterium | reverse complement strand
CCTTGGCGAAGGACTCGCCGAAGGTGCGGCCGATCGCCATCGCCTCGCCGACGCTCTGCATGTGGGTGGAGAGCCTCCCCTCGGCGCCGGGGAACTTCTCGAAGGCGAAGCGCGGGATCTTGGTGACGACGTAGTCGATCGTCGGCTCGAAGGAGGCCGGCGTGGCGCGGGTTATGTCGTTGGGGATCTCCTCGAGCGCATAGCCGACCGCCAGTTTCGCCGCCATCTTGGCGATCGGGAAGCCGGTCGCCTTCGAGGCCAGGGCCGAGGAGCGCGAGACCCGCGGGTTCATCTCGATCACGACGATCTCGCCGTCCTCCGGGTTGACGCCGAACTGGACGTTGGAGCCGCCGGTCTCGACCCCGACCGCGCGGATCACGCGGATCGCCTGGTCGCGCAGCTCCTGGTAGAGGCGGTCGGTGAGGGTCTGCGCGGGGGCGACCGTGACCGAGTCGCCGGTGTGCACCCCCATCGGGTCGACGTTCTCGATCGAGCAGATGATCACGACGTTGTCGTTGCGGTCGCGCATCACCTCGAGCTCGAACTCGCCCCAGCCGAGCACCGACTCCTCGACCAGCACCTGGTTGATCGGGCTCGCGGCGAGGCCCTCGGTGACGACCTGGCGCAGCTCCGTCTCGGTCCCCCCCACGCCGCCGCCCTGCCCGCCCATGGTGAAGGCGGGACGGACGATCGCCGGCAGCGTGATCCTGCCCTCCGAGAGGGCCTGCTCGACCTCGCCGAGGCTCTCAACGGTTATCGACCACGGGATCCGCAGCCCCGCCTCGGTCATCGTGCGACGGAACTCCTCGCGGTCCTCGGCGCGGCGGATCGCGCCCTGGTCGGCGCCGATCAGCTCGACCCCGAAGCGCTCCAGCGTGCCGTCTTCATAGAGCGCCATCGCCACGTTGAGCGCGGTCTGGCCGCCCAGCGTCGGCAGCAGCGCGTCGGGGCGCTCCTTCTCGATGATCTTCGTCACCGGGCCCGGCAGCAGCGGCTCGACGTAGGTGGTCGTGGCGAACTCGGGGTCGGTCATGATCGTCGCCGGATTCGAGTTGACGAGGACGACCTCGTAGCCCTCCTCGAGCAGGACCTTGCAGGCCTGCACGCCGGAGTAGTCGAACTCGGCGGCCTGGCCGATCACGATCGGGCCCGAGCCGATCAGGAGGATCTTCTCGATGTCGGTGCGCTTAGGCATGCGCCAGCTCCAGGAAGCTGTCGAAGAGGTGGCGCGCGTCGTGCGGCCCCGGGCCGGCCTCGGGGTGGTACTGGACGGTGGCCGCGGCGACGTCGCGTAGCACCAGGCCCTCGACCGTGCGGTCGTAGAGGTTCAGGTGGGAGAGCTCGGCTGCGCCGAAATCGGTCTCCCAGCGGACCGGCTCGTCGGCCTCGATCCGCGGCTCGCCGCCGGGCCCCTGCACCGCGAAGCCGTGGTTCTGGGAGGTGATCTCGATTCGCCCGCTCGCCAGGTCCTTGACCGGGTGGTTGGCGCCCCGGTGGCCGAAGGGCAGCTTGAAGGTCTCCAGGCCCACCGCCCGGCAGAGCAGCTGGTGGCCGAGGCAGATGCCGAAGAGCGGCTTCACGCCGACCAGCTCGCGGACGGTGTCGACGACGTAGCCGAGCGCGCCGGGGTCGCCCGGTCCGTTGGCGAGGAAGACGACATCGGGGCCCTCGGCCAGGACCTCCTCCGCGCTCGACGTGCAGGGCAGCAGGGTCAGGCGGCAGCCGCGCTCGCGCAGCTCGCGCACGATGTTGAGCTTGATCCCGGTGTCGATCCCGACCACGTGCGGCCCGTCCCCCTCGAAGCGGACCGGCTCGGGCGGGGTCACCGTGCGAGCGAGGTCGGCGCCGTCCATGCTCGGCTCGGTTGCCACCCGCTCGCGGGCCTCGGCTTCCGGCGTCGCCGCCGAGAAGACGCCGCCCCGCATCGCCCCCCGGTCGCGGATGTGGCGGACGAGGGCGCGCGTGTCGACCCCGCCGACGCCGGGGACGCCGCAGTCGGCGAGCCAGTCGAGCCAGCCGCCCTCGGCGGTGGCGACGTCCTCGCGGTTCTTCGGGTCGCGCATGACGACCCCTCGGGCGTGGACCCGATCGGACTCCATCGCCGCGGCGGAGACGCCGTAGTTGCCGATCAACGGGTAGGTGAAGACGATGATCTGGCCGGCATAGGAGGGGTCGGTGACCGACTCCTGGTACCCGGTCATCGCGGTATTGAAGACGACCTCGCCGGTGACCTCGCCATCGTGGGCGCAGGCGAAGCCGTCGAAGCGGGTCCCGTCCTCGAGCAGCAGATACCCGCCGCGCGGTTCCTTGCGGTCGCCAGGGGTCTGAGAGGCACCAGGCGACGTCATCGGGCGACCCCCAAGCTGAAGCTGCGCAACCGGTAGGCGACCTGGCCGCCCGCAAGCGTCATCAGGACGCGCCCCGTCAGCTCGCGCCCGGCGCACCAGGAGTTGGCCGAGCGGCTCTCATAGCCCTCCTCGCCCACCGTCCACCGCGCCTTCAGGTCGCAGAGGGCGATGTTCGCCTCGCTGCCCGGCGCGAGGGTCGGCCGCTCGATCCCAAAGGGCGCCGCGCCGCCGGCCAGGCGTTCGACCAGCAGGGCGAGGTCGATGGCGCCCGGCAGGACCAGCTCGGTGTGCAGGGCGGCGAAAGCGGTCTCCAGTCCGGTGACGCCCATCGCCGCCTGCTCGAAAGGAAGGTCCTTTTCCTCGGCGGCGTGGGGAGCGTGGTCGGTCGCGATGCAGTCGACCGTGCCGTCGCGCAGCCCCTCGATCAGCGCCTGGCGGTCGGCCTCGGTGCGCAGCGGCGGGTTCATCTTGAAGCGATGCGGGTCCAGCGAGCGCAGCTCCTCGTCGGTGAGGCAGAGGTGGTGCGGGCTTGCCTCGCAGCTGATCTGCACCCCGGCCGCCTTGGCGGCGCGCACGACGTCCACCGACTCGAGCGCGGAGAGGTGCTGGACGTGTATCCGTCCCTGCTCGTAGCCGGCCAGTGCCGCGTCGCGGGCGATCATCGTCGACTCCGAGACCGAGGGCACGCCGGCCAGGCCGAGCGCGGCGGAGACCGGCCCCTCGTGCATGACCCCGTCGCCGGAGAGCTCGGGGTCCTCCTCGTGCAGGGCGATCGTGCCGCCGCAGAGGCGCTGGTACTGGAGCGCGCGGCGCAGCACGCGGGCGCTGCGGATCGGCAGGCCGTCGTCGCTGAAGCCGAGCGCACCGGCGTCGCGGAGCGCGGCCATCTCGGTCAGCTCGCCGCCCTCCATGCCGCGGGTGACCGTGGCGAGGAAGCCGACCGGGACCGACGCGGTCTCGCGGGCGGCCTCGCGCAGCGCCTCGACGTCGGCCGGGGTGCTGACCGGCGGCTCGGTGTTCGCCATCGCGATCACCCCGCAGTAGCCACCGGCGGCGGCTGCGCGGCTGCCGGTCTCGATGTCCTCCTTGTGCTCCTGGCCCGGCACGCGCAGGTGGACGTGCGGATCGAAGAAGGCGGGGAAGGCGTGCAGCCCCTCGGCCTCGATCTCCTCCAGGCCCTCTGCGGCCGCATTCGGAGCGGCCAGCTCGGCGACCCGACCGTCGCGGACGACGAGGTCGTGGACGCCCTCGATGCCGGCCACGGGGTCGAGCACCGTGGCCGCGCGCAGGACGAGGTCGGCGCCCTCACCGGAGCGCATGTCGAGCGCCTCGGCGAGGCTCACGCCGGCTGTCCGATCGGGGTCGGCCTCTGCGCGTCCTCGCCGGCCGCCGGCGCCGGCCGTTCGCCGCCGGTCGCCAGCAGCTCGTAGAGGATCGCCATCCGGACGACCAGGCCAGAGGCGACCTGCTCGGCCATCAGCGACTGCGGCGAGTCGATCACCTCGCCGGAGAGCTCGACGCCGCGATTGACGGGCCCCGGGTGCATCAGCAGTTGGTGCGGGCCGAGGCGGCGCGAATCGATCTGGAAGTGGGCCGCGTACTCCCGGGTCGATGGGACGAAGCTCTCGGCCATGCGCTCCTTCTGCAGCCGCAGGGCGTAGACGACGTCGGCTTCGGCGAGCCCGTCGAGCGAGTAGCTGACCGTGCAGCCGAGCTGCTCGATCCCACGCGGGATCAGCGCCGGCGGGCCGCAGAGGGTCACGTCGGCGCCCATCGCCCGGAAGGCGATCAGGTTGGAGCGGGCGACGCGACTGTGCAGGACGTCGCCGACGATCCAGATCCGCCTGCCCTCGATCGAGCCGAGCCGGCGGCGCAGGGTAAAGAGGTCGAGCAGCGCCTGGCTGGGGTGCTCGTGCTTGCCGTCGCCGGCGTTGACGACCGAGGCTTCGCTCCAGCCGGCGACGAGCTGGGCGGCGCCGGCGTAGGGGTGGCGGATCAAGATCGCCGCCGGGTCGTAGGCGGAGAGGGTCGCACAGGTGTCCTTCAGCGACTCCCCCTTGTCGACCGAGGAGCCCGCCGCCTTGAGCGAGATCAGGTCGGCGGAGAGCCGCTTGGCCGCCAGCTCGAAGGACGCGCTGGTGCGGGTGCTCGACTCGTAGAAGAGACTGACGACGGTGCGGCCGCGCAGGGTCGGCACCTTCTTGATGTCGCGGCGCCCGACCTCGGCGAAGCTCTCCGCCCGATCGAGGATCGCCTCGATCTCGCCCCGGTCGAGATCGTCGATCGCGAGGAGGTGCCTCACGCCGCCACCCCGATCGGCTCGGAGATCGTCACCTCGTCGACCTCGTCGGTCTCCTCGAGCCGGACGTTGACCCGCTCGCCGCGCGCCGTCGGCAGGTTCTTGCCGACGTAGTCGGGCCGGATCGGCAGCTCGCGGTGGCCGCGGTCGCAGAGGACCGCGAGCTGAACCCGCTGCGGCCTGCCGTAGTCGAAGAGCGCGTCGACCGCGGCGCGCACGGTCCGCCCGGTGAAGAGCACGTCGTCGACGAGGACGACGGTGCGCCCGGCGAGGTCGAAATCGATGTGGGAGGAGTGCACGACCGGCTGGCCGCCGGGCGCCTTGGCGCCGACGTCGTCGCGGTAGAAGGAGATGTCGAGGTCGCCGATCGGCGTCTCCGCCTCGGTCAGCTCGCCGACCAGGGCATGCAGCCGACGGGCGATGATCGCGCCGCGCGTATGGATGCCGACGATCGCGAGACGCTCGGGCTCCGGGTTGGCCTCGGCGATCTCGTGGGCGATCCGCCGTAGCGTTCGCCGCAGGTCGTCGCGCTCGAGCACGACCTTCTCGCTCAAAACTCGCTCCTTACTGGCCTCACAGGACCGGGTTAAAGGACGCGGCAAGCGTAGCAACCGCTCGGGATGGCTCATCAGATCCACCCGCCGCTACGTGCAATATTCAATCTATGAAATCAGAGCGAACGGATCGCGGGGCCACCGTGCTCCTGATCGTCGTGCTCGGCGCCGCGGCCGCCGGCTCTGGTTGCGGAGGGGGCGCCTCACCCTCCGGTGAAGCCGGGTCCTCTTCCCACAAAGCCGCATCGCTCCGCCGCGAATCCCGATCGCCCAAGAACACCAACGAATACACCGAAGTCCTGACGCAGATGCGCGCCGCGGCGGCCGACGGCAAGAGCTACGACGGCTACGGCTTTGCCGAATACATGCCGTCCCCCCGGCGAGCGGCAATCGACGCGTTCTGCGCCATCGCCGCCGAGGTCGCCGACGAGAAGCGCGCTGCCGGCAATGGGCTGCGGCAGGCGATCGCGCGTACAGCGGCGGTCGATCTGAAGCGCGAACGCGGCATCGTCGCGCCGATGCCAACCCGTCGCGCGATCGCCACGCTGACCGCGATCGTCGAGCCCGAGGCGCTCGATCCGGCGTCTGCCGGCCGCTACGTGCACGTGTGCTACCGCTAGTCGACAGGGCTCGGCTCCCGGGCGCCGTTGCCGATCAGCTTGGGCTCGCCGCGCTCAGGGAAGGGGATCTCGATCAGGTCGAAGTCACGCGGGGCGACGGTGGGCTCGAAGACCTCGCGGGCCTCCTCGAGGACCTTGCCGACGTGGTAGCGGGAGGAGATGTGGACCAGGGCGAGGAGCTCGACTTCCGCCTCGCGGGCGACGGCGGCCGCCTGGCCGACGGTCGAGTGGCCGGTGTCCGCGGCGCGCTGGGCCTCCTCCTCGGAGAAGCTGGCGTCGTGGACGAGCAGGTCGGCGCCCCGGGCGGCCTCGACGGTCGCGTGGCAGGGGGCGGTGTCCCCGGTGACTACGACGGCGCGGCCAGGGCGCGACCGGCCCATCACGTCGCGCGGGTCGACAGGGCCCAGCGATCCCTGGACCGGTTCGCCGCGCTGCAGAACGGCGAAGTCCGGGCCTTCGCGGACGCCGAGGCGCTTCGCCGTCTGCGGGTCGAAGCGCCCCGGGCGCTCCTCCTCGACCAGCGCGTAGCCGAGCGCCCGGGCGCCGTGCTCGACCGGGAAGGAACGCACCTCGGCGTTCTCCAGCGGAATCGAGTCGCCGGGCTCCAGTTCGATCAGCTCGAAGCGATAGCCGATCCTGCCGATCACCCGCGCCATGCTCTGGAAGAGGTCACGCAGGCCCCTTGGCCCGTAGATGGCCAGCGGCTTCTCGCGCTCGGTCAGGTCGTAGGTCTTCAGCAGCCCGGGCAGGCCGAGGAAGTGGTCGGCGTGGAAGTGGGTGAAGTAGATCGCGTCGACCTGGACCAGCCCGATCGAGCGCTGCATCTGCCGCTGCGTCCCCTCGCCGCAATCGAACAGCAACCGTTCGCCGCCGCGCGCGACGAGCACGCTCGCGGTGTTGCGCCGCGCCGAGGGCACGGCGCCGCCCGTGCCGAGAAAAGCAACCGAGAGATCCATGGGCGGCGAGCCTACGCGACGCTCAAGGCAACCTCATCGCCGGACCTATCGGCGTTTACGACCTCGCGCAGCGAGTCGGCGCTCCATCGATCGATCTCGAAGTCGGCCGCCAGCCGGATTCGCCGCCGTTGGTTGTTTCGCGTCGGCATCAAACGCAATCTTCCCTCACATCTCGCAACGGCTTCGATGGGAACGAGATAAACAGATTCATTCGGTGGAAGTAGACGCCGAAGAGGTCCGCCAGGCCCACGTAAGACTGTGCTCCGCGACCATGGTCGGTGCTGTGGCTGTTGAAGACCAAGCAGCCCTGTTTGGGCCATGCGGTCTTGCACTGCACCCGGCAGAACTCACATTGCCCAAGATGAATGACCAGGTCGTAGGGCTGTCCCTCGCCAAATGGGACCAAGACATCGAAACCTCGCTCGACAAGTGCCGCCAACACCTTCGCCTCTCCTGCGTTCCCGCTGCCTGGCTGCGCCATCTTGCGCGAAACCTTATGTATTCGTGCAGACAGAACATATGTCCGGTCTGGGCTGCTCGCTCTCAAAGAACTAAGCTCCAACCCACGCGCCCGTAGCTCAGCTGGATAGAGCGCCGCTCTCCGGAAGCGGAGGCCACAGGTTCGAATCCTGTCGGGCGCGTAGAAACCCCTTTTAGGATCGCGGGTGAGACCACCGCTCGCGCTTCGGACCTGCGATTGCGCCATTTCCCCAGCGTGTTCATCAGACGAAGCCACAGGCCCTACCGCCACTGGTTCCTGGGTCGCTGTGGGGCAAACTGCCCTGCCAGCACAGGCGCAAGTCGGGCTGATGCAATCCGCGCGGTCCGCGATCCGATCATCATTCGGCATGAAATCCTCCGCCTGCTTGCCCGCTAGTTCCACCAGCAGCTTCCGGGTTCAGGGGCTGCGGCGGCTCACCATCTCCGCTGAAGGGCTTTCGTGATCGGTTCATAGACCGAGCGTTGCTGGCGCGGTCAAACGATCAAGACGAAAACGTGTCCATTCAGCGCAGGATTGGAGAATTCCTCACGCCGCAAGACGGGGGGCCGTCGTGTCTAATAGGGCCCTGTGAGCGGCCTCACCCAGACTCGTCCGCCGCGGGGCGCGATCGTCGTGATCGCGATTGGGCTCATCGCAACCCTCGCGGCGGCTCTGCTGGCCACGGAATCGGCCGGGGGCTCTTCGATCTCGATCGAATTCGAAAAGGAAGCGAAGATCCCCGACTCGCGGCCCGCCGCGATTCCGGGCGGCGGATCGATGCGGCTCGGCGCTGCAGAGCTGCGGGCGACCGAAGAGAACGTCAACGGCGAACGGGTCTACCGGGTGACCGCGGTCCTGACGATCGACGCCGGTTCCGCGGTGGGGCAGGCGCGGGTGCGCTGCCGGATGCGCGGCGGCCCGGGCTCCGAACTCGGCCGCACCGTGAACAGCCGCGGCGCCTTTCCGCGCTCGAGCGGCGAATACAACCTGACCAAGCAGGACGTGCCGGGCAGCGTCGGCATCAGGTTCCCGGTCCGCGGGGCCGAATACGCGTCGTTGGAATTCGAAGACGCCTTCCCCGCCTTCACCGAACTGCCGGGGGTCGTCGTCAGTTGGGCGCCCCACCGGACCTCGTCCCAGGAATGGCAGTGGGGCCTTCCCCAGGGCCGCCCGAGCGCACCGCTGAAGCTCGGCTTCGCCTCCTTCTGGCGCGCTACCGGCACCCCCGCGGCGCGCATCTCCTGCACGCTCGAAAACAACGACGGCTCGGCGGCCGTGCGCACCGCCGGCTCCCTGGCCGGCTAGGGGCAGCTCTGCGCCGCCTATCCGTTGCAGCGGCCCCTCTCGCCGTTGCCCTGGCCCTCGCGGGCTGCGGCTCGATCTCCGGCTCGGCGGGCGAGTTCGTCCCGGCGCACCCCGGCGTCCTCACGGTGGCCACGTCGAGCGTCCCCACCGCCGGGTTCTGGGAGGGCACGGCCGCAAAGCCGACTGGCGGCTTCGAATACGAGCTGGCCCGCAAGCTCGCCGAACGCTTCGAACTCGACCACGTCCGGATCGAGGTCGTGCACTTCCATCGCATCGTCGCCGGCGATCTCGGCGGAGCCGACCTGGCGCTTGCCCTGATCACTCCCACCGAGGAACGCGAAGAAGCGCTCGACTTCTCCTCCCCGTACCTCGACGCGCCGCCGACCGTGGTAGTGCGCAGCGGCACCGAGGTGCCCGACCTGGCCGATGCCCAGGAACTGCGCTGGGGAGCCGTGCGGGCGACCACCTTCGTCGACACGATCTCAGATCGGATCGCGCCCGAAGAGCCGCTGCGGATCTACGACCGCCAGGAACAGATGCTGGCGGCGCTGGAAGCCGGCAAGGTCGAAGCCGTCCTCTTCGACCTGCCGCTGGCCGTCGCCATCGCCGACGAATCGAACGGCAGGCTCGAAGCGGTCGCGCAATTGCCGAACCCGGAGGAGATCGCCGCCGCGCTGCCGCAGGGCTCCGAAAACGCCGAAGCGGTCGACTCGGCGCTGCGCTCGCTCGCCGCGGACGAAACGATCCACGACCTGCTCGAAGAATGGGTCGGGCCGGAAGCCGCCGACGCCGAACACGCCCTCCCCCTCCTGCGCACCTCGCGATGACCTCGCTCGCCTCGATCGCCGTCCACTCGCCCAGCGGCGCCGCCTGGGAGTTCCTGATCCTCTTCGCGGTGGTCATCGTCGGGCCGCCGCTGATGCAGCGGGCCAGGATTCCCGGCATCATCGGGCTGCTCGTCGGCGGCTTCGTGATCGGCCCG
Source organism: Solirubrobacterales bacterium (assembly GCA_035712345.1). Classification (GTDB taxonomy): domain Bacteria; phylum Actinomycetota; class Thermoleophilia; order Solirubrobacterales; family 70-9; genus VRUE01. The sequence continues at coordinate 45,689 of DASTAY010000034.1, read as the reverse complement.
CATGGCCTCGACCTGATCGGCGCCGGCAATACGACGGTTCCCGAGCTCGGCCAGCTCGGCCTGCTCTACCTGATGTTCGTCGCCGGGGTCGAGCTCGACCTCGGCCTCGTCCGCGTGCATCGCAATTCGGTCGTCGGCTTCGGCGCGATCACCTTCGTCGTGCCGATGGGTCTCGGCGTCGCGGTAGGTCTCGGGCTCGGCTGGGCCCTGCCCGCCTCGCTGCTGCTCGGCTCGCTGCTCTCCTCCCACACGCTGCTCCTCTATCCCGCCGCCCGCGGGGCCGGCCTCTCCGCCGACCGCGGCGTCGCCACCGCCGTCGGCGCCACCGTGCTGACCGACACCGCTTCGCTGATCGTCCTCGCCGCCGTCTCCAGCTCCGAGCTGGCGGGCGGCTCGACGGCCTCGATCGCCGCCCAGATCGTGATCGGCCTGCTCGTCCTCGTCGCCTTCACGCTCGGCCTGCTGCCACGCCTGGCGCGGCTCGCCTTCCGCTACCTGGGCACCGATCGGATCGTCCGCTATCTGCTCGCCGTCGCCTGCTTCCTCGCGGCCGCGGTCCTCGCCGACAGCTTCGGCATCGAGGGGATCGTCGGCGCCTTCTTCGCCGGCCTCGCGCTCAACCGGCTCGTCCCCAACGAAGGGCCGCTGATGGACCGGATCGACTTCTTCGGCTCGGCCGTGTTCGTGCCGATCTTCCTCGTCTCGGTCGGGATGCTGCTCGACCCGGCGGTGATGGTCAGCGGCGAGGCGCTGAAGCTGGCCGGCCTCTTCATCCTCGCCAGCATCGGCGGCAAGGCGATCGCCTCTGCGATCGGCAGGGTGGCCTTCGGCTACAGCGGCCCCCAGGCCGAGCTGATGCTCGGCCTGACCGTGCCGCAGGCCGCCGCGGCGCTGGCGGCGACGATCGTCGGCTTCGACATCGGCCTCTTCGACCAGGCGGTCGTCAACGCCGTGCTGGTCCTGATCCTGGCCTCGATCGTCGTCGGCACGCTGCTGGTCGAGCGCGCGGTCAGGCGCGTGCCCTCGCCGGGAGTCGAGGACCGCCTCGGGCATCGGATCCTGGTCACGCTCGAGGATCCGACCCAGGCGCCGCTCGCCTTCGCCATCGCCGCGCGGATCGCCGCACCCGACAGCGGTGTGGTCCACGGCCTGCTCTCCAGCCCGCCGGCCGAGGCGCGCTCACGGCAGGAGCTGCTCTCGGAGCTGAGCGCCGCGGCCTTCGCCGCCGACCTCGACGCCGAGCCACAGCTGCTCGTCCACGAATCGCTGCCCGAAGGGGTCGTCAACGCGGCGATCGCCGAGCGGGCCTCGCTGGTCCTCGTCGGTCAGCGCCCGGCGGCCGCGTCGGCCTTCGGCACCGCCGGCGAGGCGGTTGCCGCGGGAGCGCCCGTTCCGGTCGCGATCCTGATCGGCGCGGCGGACAAGGTGCGCCGGGTCCGTTTCGCGCCCAACGGCGATTCGAGCGCCTCCAAGCTCGCCGCAGAGCTCGCCGCCCGCCTCGGCGCCGACGGCGGCGCCGCGGTCGGCGAGCTCCTCGACGGCGAGCTCTGCGTGATGCCGGCGGCATCGTGGGGGCTGCTCGCCGACCCGCCGGAGCCGCCGCCCGGCACCGCCGTGCTGATCGTCCCCCAGACCTAGGCTTTCGGCGCCACCAGCAGCTCCGGCCCCTCGATTCCCTTCCCCACCTTGTTCAGCCCGGGGTTGGCCGGCGAGCCCTGCATCCGCGCCGCCGGCAGCGGCGCGCACATCGCGATCGCGTCCTCGGCGCTGAGGTCCGGCCGCAGCCAGGCCGCCTCGGCCTCGGCGTTCGGCAGGATCGCCGGCATGCGGTCGTGGACCGGCGCGACGACCTGGTTCGGCGTCGTCGTCACGATCGTGCAGCTGTACAGCCAGCCGTCCTCGAAGCCGCGATCCTCGGCCTCGTCCCACTCCTTGCGCGTGCAGAGCCCGGCGAAGGCGAAGGGCTCGCCGCCGTCGACCGTGAAGCGCCAGGGCTGGCGCGGCTGCTTGGGGTCCTCCGCCTTCATCCACTCGTAGAAGCCGTCGGCGAGGATCAGGCAGCGGTGGCGGAACTTGCCGACCAGCGGCGCGTAGGCGCGGCTCGACTCTAGGTTCTCGGCTTTGGCGTTGATCATCCGGTAGCCGACCTTGAGGTCCTTCGCCCAACGCGGCACCAGCCCCCAGCGCATCAGCCGCGCCTCGCGCTCCCCCTGGGCCGCCTCGTCGGGATCCGGCGAGGAGCGCACCGTCAGCACCTCCTGGGTCGGCGCGACGTTGAAGCGACCGAGGCCCGACTCGGCTTTCTTCGCCCGCTCCCGGGAGGGCGGCGGCGCCTCGCCCGAGGAGTTGCGCTCGAGCGAGCGTTCGAGCTCGACCTGGAAGCGATCGGCGATCGTCTTGGTGTCCTTGGCCGTGACCGTGAAGCGCCCGCACATGGTGCACCCCAGGCTAGATCAGCGCCGTAGAGGTTTGGCCCGCATAGCGCATCAAACCTCTACCGCGGTCTTGTCCGGACGGGCCTCGGGGTGCTCTCGGTACCACTCGAGCGTCTCGCGCAGGCCGTCCTCCAGCTCGACCTGCGGGCGCCAGCCGGTCAGCTCGCGCAGCTTGGTCGAGTCGACGAACTGCCTGTCGATCTCGCCGTCGGGATTGCCCTCGCCCTGGAAGTCGGGCTCGATGCCGCCGCCGGCCGCATGGGCGATCAGGTCGACCACCTCGCGCACCGAGTGCGGCCGCTCGCCGCCGGCGTTGAAGGCCTCGCCCCTCGCGGCGCCTTCGCCGAGCGCTGCGGCGATCGCCAGGTAGGCGGAGACGGCGTCCTCGACGTGGAGGAAGTCGCGCTCGGGGCTGCCGTCGGAGCGGATCGCCGGCGCCCGGCCATCGAGCAGGGCGATCGTCGTCTCCGGGATCAGGCGGGAGAAGTTGAGGTCGCCGCCCCCGTAGACGTTGGCGAACCGGGTCACCGCGAGCGGCAGGCGGTAAGCGTTGGCGTAGCTGCGCGCGATCGTGTCGGCCGCCGCCTTGCTCGCGTCGTAGGGGTAGGCGGCGCGCAGCGGGAAGTCCTCGCGATAGGGCAGCTCGGGGCTGGAGCCGTAGGCCTTGTCGGAGGAGGCGAAGACGACCCGGCCGACAGCGTGGTCGCGGCAGGCCTCGAACACGTTCCACGCTCCCTGCACGTTGACCTCGAAGGTCTCCCGGGGGGACTCGCGCGCCACCCCGACGATCGTCTGCGCAGCCAGGTGGAAGACGGAATCGGCCCCCTCGACCGCTGTGGCCACCGCGGCGGCGTCGCGCAGGTCGGCCTCGACCAGCTCGACCTCGTCGCGGATGCCAAGCAGGTCGAGTCCGGAGAGACGCTCCCCGCCGACGTCCGCCAGCCGCGGCGCCGGGCGGTCGAGCACGCGCACCGCGTCACCCCGCTCGAGCAGGGCCTTTGCGAGGTGGGAGCCGACGAAGCCGTGGGCGCCGCTGACCAGAGCGGGGCTCAACGCGCCGCCTCGGTCAGCGCCATCCACGGCGCCTCGCCACCGGCGCAGAGGTCGTTGAGCACGACGGCGTCCTTGTAGGTGTCCATGCAGTCCCAGAAGCCCTCGTGCCGGTGGGCGCGCAGCTGGCCGGCGGCGGCCAGGCGGCCAAACGGCTCGCGCTCGAGCACGCTCTCCGCATCCAGGTAGGCGAGCGCGCCCGGCTCGAAGCAGAGGAAGCCGCCGTTGATCCAGTGCTCGCTGCGCGGCTTCTCGACGAAGCCGCCGACCAGCCCATCCTCACCGAGCTCGGCGACGCCCCACTGCAGGTGAGGCTGCACGACGGTCATCGTCGCGAGGCAGCCGTGGCCGGCATGGAAATCGAGCAGCGCACCAAGGTCGATGTCGGCGACGCCGTCGGCGTAGGTCACGCAGAAAGTGCCGCCGGCGAGGCGCTCCCCGAGCGCCGCGATCCTTCCCCCGGTCGGGGTGTCCAACCCGGTGTCGACGCACTCGACCTCGACCCCGGCGGGCCACGTCTCGGCCGCGGCGAACTCCGCCACGGCCTCACCGAGATACCCGGTCGCGAGCAGGAAGCGATCGAATCCCTGCGCCGCGTAGATCCCGATCACGTGCCAGAGGATCGGCCGGCCGCCGATCTCGACCAACGCCTTCGGCACGGTCTCGGTCCGCTCCCGCAGCCGCGTCCCCCGCCCACCGCACAATATGACCACAGGTGGCCTGCTCATCCAGCTCTTCGGCAAATGACTGCGGTTGGGAGTTCAGGGGTCATTCCGGTAGGGGTGAAACGTCTTGTACTTTTTCGTCGACTGACTCGGGTGTCAGCCGCAACCCGATCCTCGAAAAAGTTAAGTGAAACCCCTGCCGGAATGGCCCCTACCCACCTGCAACCGCGGGGAGAATCGTGACCTCGTCGCCCTCGCTGATCGCCGTGTCGAGGCCCTGCTGGAAGCGGATGTCCTCGCCGCTGACGTAGACGTTGACGAAGCGGCGCAGGTCACCATCCTGGGTGATCCGCTCGCGCAGGTCGGTGTGGGCGTCGAAGACGGCGTCGAGCACCTCGCCGACGGTCGAGCCGGAAACCTCCACCTCGGCGTCGCCCCCGGTCGCGGCGCGCAGCTGGGTCGGGATCTTCACGGTGACGGACATCAGGCGGCTACCTCCTGCGCGGTTTCGAACTCGGACTCGAAGCTTTCGAGATCGGGGTCGATCTCGTGCATGTGGAAGCTATCGCGCGCAGCGTCGAGCGTCTTCAGGCCCTCGCCGGTGATGTAGACGACGACGCGCTCGCCGGCGCCGATCGCGCCGCGCTCGGCGAGCTTGGCGAGGACGCCGATGGTGACGCCCCCCGCGGTCTCCGTGAAGATGCCGGTCGTCTCCGCCAGCAGGCGGATGCCGGCGCGGATCTCCTCGTCGTCGACCGAGTCGATCGCGCCGCCGCTGCGCCGCGCCTGCTCGAGCGCATAGGGCCCGTCGGCCGGGTCGCCGATCGCCAGGCTCTTGGCGATCGTCTCCGGCTTCTGCGGCTTGCAGACGTCCCAGCCTTCGGCGAAAGCCGTCGCTACCGGGCTGCAGCCGAGCGCCTGGGCGCCGTTGAAGACCGGCTGCTCGCCTTCGATCAGGCCAAGGTCGGTCCACTCCTGGAAGCCGCGGGCGACCTTGGTGAACAGCGAGCCCGAGGCGATCGGGCAGACGACCCGGTCGGGCAGCTCCCAGCCGAGCTGCTCGGCGGTCTCGTAGGCGAGCGTCTTGGAGCCCTCGGCGTAATAGGGCCGCAGGTTGACGTTGACGAAGGCCCAGGGCCGGGTTTCCGCGAGCTGCGTGCAGAGGCGGTTGACGTCGTCGTAGTTGCCGCGCACGCCGACCAGGTTGGTGCCGTAGATCCCGGTCGCGAGCAGCTTCTGCTCCTCGAGGTTGGCCGGGACGAGGACGTAGGAATCGAGGCCGGCGGCGGCCGCGTGGGCGGCGACGGCGTTGGCGAGGTTGCCGGTCGAGGCGCAGGCCACGGTCTCGAAGCCGAGCTCGCGCGCCTTCGCCACCGCGACCGCGACGACGCGGTCCTTGAAGGAGTGAGTCGGGTTGGCGGCGTCGTTCTTGATCCAGACCTCGGCGTCGAGGCCGAGCCGCTCGGCCAGCCGGTCGGCCTTGACCAGCGGGGTCAGGCCGGGCTCGAGCGGATCGCGCGGCTGCCCGGTGAACGGGAGGAAGTCGACGTAGCGCCAGATTCCCTGCGAACCGGCCTGGATGCGGCGCTTGACCTCTGCCGCGTCCAACCCCGAGTAGTCGTAGGCGACTTCGAGCGGGCCGAAGCAGCGCTCACAGGCATAGCTGGCGCCCAGCTCGTAGGTCTCGCCGCACTCCTTGCACTTCAGGTTCTCGACTGACATCCGATCTCACTCCTTTGCCTTCAAAAAAACCTCCGCCTCGTGGGGCAGAGGTCCGATCGGACGCCTTCCCCACATCTTCCAGATCCGAGCGACCTGCTGGAGTTGGCACCTCCCTCGAACCGATGGTTCGAGGCGGTTGCCGGGGCTTCTACGGGCCAGTCCCTCCACCCCTCTAGATGTGGCGCTTATGTGGGACGAACCTTACCAGGGGCGCTCTCGTGCAAGGCGAAGACGAGCTTGCGTTTAACCTTCCGTTCACCGTGGACGCCAAACCTGCCGAGACGATGAGCGTGAACGATGCCGAACCTTCCGAAGCCGAGGCTGCGACGGTCCGGCCGGCGCGGCGAGCTCATCCCCGCGGCGCCGGCGCCTGAGCCGCAGACGCCGAACGTCGAGCAGGTCGAAGCCGCCGGGCTGCGCTGGGCCAACATCGAGTGCCCCGGCGCCTTGGAGCGCGCCTGGCTCGAGGAGCACTTCGACTTCCACGCACTCGACCTCGAGGACGTGCTCTCGCGCAACCAGCGCCCGAAGATCGACGTCTACGACGACTATCTGTTCATCGTCCTCCACCTGCCGGTCTTCGATCCGGCCGTCGGCCGCCTCGGCGCCGGCGAGCTCGACCTCTTCGTCGGCCCCGGCTACGTGGTGACGATCCCCAACCAGCCGCTGCAGCCGGTCGAGTACCTGTTCGAGCGCTGCCGTGCCAAGGAGGACCTGCGCGAGCAGCTCTTCTCGCGCGGCTCCGGCTACCTGCTCTACCGCCTCGTCGACGACAGCTTCGACTACTGCTTCCCGATGCTGCGCAAGATCGGCAACAAGCTCGACGCGCTCGAGGACGACATCTTCGAGGGCCGCTCCGAGGAGGTCGTGCGCGACATCTCCAACGTCAAGCAGGAGATCATCAACTTCCGCAAGGTGATCCGCCCGCAGCGGCCGGTGCTGCGCGACCTGGAGAAGGTCAAACAGCGCTACCTGGCCACCGACCTCGACCTCGAGATCTACTTCGACGACATCGTCGACGCCCATGAGCGGATCTGGGACATGCTCGAGAACTACAAGGAGGTGGTCGACTCGCTGGCCGAGACCAACGAGTCCGTGATCTCCCACCGGGTCAACGACATCCTCCGCGTGCTCACCTCGATCAGCGTCATCGTCCTGCCGCTGACCCTGATCGCCAGCGTCTGGGGGATGAACTCCGGCGTCCCGGGCGAGCAGAACCTGACCGCCTTCTGGATCATCGTCGGCGCGATGGCCATCCTGCTGGTCGGCATGGTCGCCTACTTCCGCAAACGCAACTGGCTATAGCCTGCCGCGAGTGGCAAATTTCCGCATCTGGGCGCCCTGGCGCCTCGCTTACGTGAAGGACGCGTCCAAGGACAACCAGGAGGAGTGCATCTTCTGCGCCAAGCCGGCGGCGGGCGACGACGAGGCGAACCTGATCGTCCACCGCGGCGAGCGCTGCTTCGTGATCCTCAACCTCTTCCCCTACACCAACGGCCACCTGATGGTGGCGCCCTACGAGCACGCCGGCCGCCTCCAGGACCTGCCCGGCGAGACGGTGGCGGAGATGATGGCGCTGGCGCAGCGGGCGATGAGCCGCCTCGAAGAGGCCTACGACCCGCACGGCTACAACGTCGGCCTAAACCAGGGCCGCGTCGCCGGCGCCGGGGTCGAGCACCACATCCACCTCCACGTCGTCCCACGCTGGGGCGGCGACACCAACTTCATGCCGGTGATCGCCGACACCAGAGTGATGCCGCAGACGCTGGAGCAGAGCTACGCGGCGTTGAAGGGAGCGTTTTGAGCGTAAAGATGCCCCCCGCCGCCCCCGGACGCGCAAGGGGAGGAGGCGGCGGTTGATGTCCATCTTCAAGGCCTACGACATCCGCGGCCTGTACGGCGAGGAGATGGACGAGACGACCGCGCTTGCGATCGGCCGCGCCTTCGCCCGCGTGCTGGCGCGGCTGCGTGGCAAAGAGCCGAGCGAGCTGCGGGTCGGCCTCGGCCGCGACATGCGGCTGACCGCCCCATCGATGGCGGCGCAGCTGCGCGACGGCCTGATCCTCGAGGGGGCGACGGTGCTCGACGCCGGCATGGTCGCGACCGAGATGCTCTATTTCCTCGTCGGCTCGCGCGAGCTCGACGGCGGCGCGATGGTGACGGCCTCGCACAACCCCAAGGCCTACACCGGCGTCAAGCTGATCCGCGAGGGCGCGCTGGCGCTCTCCGGCGACGCCGGCATCGGCGACGTGCGACGCGAGATCGAGGCCGGCCTCGGCCCGGGCCCGGGAGGCGGCTCCTTCGAGGAGGTCGACATCTGGGACGAATACCGGGCCCACGCCCTCTCCTTCATCGATCCGGCGGCGATCAAGCCGCTCAAGGTCGTCGTCGACGGCGGCAACGGCATGGCGGGGCCGATGGTCGGCCCGACCCTCCGCGGGCTCGGCCTCGACCTGGAGGAGATGTACTTCGAGCCCGACGGCGAGTTCCCCGACCACGAGCCCAACCCGCTGCTGCCCGAGAACCGCAAGCTGATCGAAGAGCGGGTGCGCGCGGCCGGCGCCGACCTCGGCATCGCCTGGGACGGCGACGCCGACCGCTGCTTCTTCATCGACGGCGAGGGGTCCTTCTGCGACGGCGACTTCGTCTGCGCCCTGCTCGCCCGCTCGGCGCTCAACACGCATCCCGGCGCGACGATCCTCTACGACCCGCGCTCGAGCCGCGCGGTGCCCGACCTCGTCGCCGCCGAGGGCGGCCGCTCCGACCTCTCGCGGGTCGGCCACGCCTTCTTCAAGCAGCGCATGCGCGAGGAGGGCGCGGCCTTCGGCGGCGAGGTCTCCGGCCACTACTACTTCCGCGACTTCTGGTGCGCGGACTCGGGGACGATCCCGGCCCTGCTGATCCTCGAGCTGCTCTGCGTGGACGGGCGCTCGCTCGGCGAGCTGATGGCCGAGTTCCGCTCGCGCTACTTCATCTCCGGCGAGATCAACTCCGAGGTCGCCGACCAGGAGGCGAAGATGGAGGAGATCGCGGCGCGTTACTCCGACGGCGAGCTGACCCGCCTCGACGGGATCTCGATCGACTACCCGGACTGGCATTTCAACGTCCGCCCCTCCAACACCGAGCCGCTGCTGCGCCTCAACCTCGAGTCGCTGGTCTCACGAGAGGACATGGAGGCCAAGCGCGACGAGGTGCTGGGGTTGATCCGGGCGTGAGCCTCAGCCCCGAGGCGGCGCTGGAGCAGGCGGCGCTTGCCGGCATCCACCAGCTCCGCATCCCGACCCCCTTCGCGGTCGGGCGGGTCAACTGCTACCTGCTCGAGGACGAGCCACTGACCCTGATCGACACCGGGCCCAACTCGGGCAAGGCGCTCGACGAGCTGCAGGGCCAGCTGGCCGCCCACGGCCACTCGATCGACGACCTCGAGCTCGTCATCCTCACCCACCAGCACATCGACCACCTCGGCCTGGTCGAGATCGTCGTCGAGCACTCCGGCGCCGAGGTGGCGGCGCTCGGCCTCGCCGCCGAGCGGCTCGCGAACTTCCGCGAGGACGCCGAGGAGGAGGATGCCTTCGCGGTCGAGCTGATGCTGCGCAACGGCATCCCGCAGGAGGTCGCCTTCGCCCTGCAGAGCGTCTCGCGCAGCTTCCGCGGCTGGGGCTCGCGGGCCGAGGTGACGAGGCCACTGGCGGACGGCGAGTCGCTCGCCCTACGCGACCGGGCCCTCGAAGTGCTGCACCGCCCCGGCCACAGCCCTTCCGACACGGTCTTCTGGGACGCGCAGCGGCGCATCCTGATCGCCGCCGACCACCTGATCGCGCACATCTCCTCCAACCCGCTGATCACGCGGCCGCTCGACGGCTCCTCGCAGCGCACCCAGGCGCTGGTCACATACATCGAGTCGATGAAGAAGACCCGCGAGATGCCGGCCGAGATCGTCCTCTCCGGCCATGGCGAGCCGATCGTCGACCACGTCGCCCTGATCGACGAGCGGCTCGCCAAGCACGAGCGGCGCAAGGAGAAGATCCACGGCCTGGTCGCCGAACGCCCCCGCACGGGCTATGAGATCGCCCAGGCGATCTGGGGCAACGTCGCCGTCACCCAGGCCTTCCTCACCCTCTCGGAGGTGATCGGCCACACCGACCTGCTGCTCAACGAGGGCCGCGTGCGCGAAGTCGCCGACGGGGAGGTGGTCCGCTATGAGACGACCGGGTAGGCGCGGGGGCGGCAAGAAGCGGATGCTGCTGATCGTCAACCCCTACGCGACGACGGTCTCCGACCGGCTCAAGAACCTCGTCGTCTACGCCCTGCAGGGTCGCTACGAGGTCGAGGTCGTCGCGACCGAGGCGCAGAACCATGCCACCGAGATCGGCCGCGAGGTGCGCGACCACGGCTACGACATCGTCGTCGCCTTCGGCGGCGACGGGACGTTGAACGAGGTCGCCAACGGGCTTGCCGGCACCGACGTGCCGGTCTCGGTCCTGCCCGGCGGCTCGACCAACGTCGTCTGCCGCACGCTGGGCATCCCCAACGACGTCGTCGACGCGACCGAGCACCTGCTCGCCCTCCTCGACGAGTGGAAGCCGCGCAAGATCGACCTCGGCACGGTCGACCAGCGTCACTTCGTCTTCTCCTGCGGCGTCGGCATCGACGCCACCGTGGTCAAGCGCGTCGACGCCCACCCCCGCCTCAAGTCGCGCGCCGGGCCCTACTACTACACCTGGGCCGCGGTCTCGGCCTTCTACCGCCAATACATCGTCAACCCCGTGCGGCTGCGAATCGAGGTCGACGAACAGGTCAGCGAAGGGGTCACCGCGCTGGCGCAGAACTCCGACCCCTTCACCTACTTCGCCAGCCGCCCGATCAGGGTCTGCGAGGGGGTCGAGATCGACGACGGCAGCCTCTCCCTCGGCGTGCTCGAGCGAGCGGCGCAGCGCGACATGCCGACCCTGATCCCACGTCTCTTCAGCGAGCGACGTCCTGCCGCGCACCACCGTCGCATCGAGCACTTCGAAGGCGTCACCGCGGCGAGCGTCACCTCGATCTCCGAGACCAAGGACGGGATCGCCAGGCCCTTCCCGATCCAGGTCGACGGCGACTACATCGGCGAGAAGACGCACCTGGAGCTGAGCGTCTCCCCCGGCGCTCTCACTGTTGTCGCCTAGCTATGGCCAGCAGCCCGAGAGCCAAGCCTGGCCAGGACGCAGGGAAGCCGGCAAGGGGAGCGCACTTTCGTGCGTGACCCGCAGACGGCCGACCGAGGACAACGCCAGGCGCCGGCTATCGGGCTGCCGGCGTGATGCGGTAGGCGTCGAAGACCGACTCGACGTTGCGCAGTCGGGACACGCACTGCTTGAGCTGCTCGGTGTCGCCGACCTCGATCACGAAGCGGTTTTTCACCATCGGGTGCTTGGTCATGCAGCTGGCCCCGAGGATGTTGATCCCGGCCTCCGAGAAGGTGCGCGAGAGGTCCTCGAGCAGGCGGGTGCGGTCGTAGGCGTCGATCTGCAGTTCGACTTTGTAGGTCGAGTCGTTTTCGCCCTCCCAGGCGACCTCGACGAAGCGTTCGGGTGACTTCATCAGCGCCTTCACGTTCTTGCAGTCGGCGCGGTGGATGGTGATCCCGCGGCCGAGCGAGACGTAGCCGGCGATCGTGTCGCCCGGCACCGGCCGGCAGCACTTGGCCAGCCGCACGGCGACGTTGTCGGCGCCCTTGACCCGGATGCCGTATTCGGAGGCGTCCTTCGTCCGCCGCGCCTTGTCCTCGCGCGCGCCCTCCAGCCCGATCGGCTGCTCGTCCTCGACCGCCTCGCCCTCTTTGAGCCGCTGCATCAACTTGTTGGCGACGGCCTTGGTGGCGATCTTGCCCTGGCCGAGCGCGATATAGAACTCGGTCGCCTTGGGGAAGCCCATCTCGCGGATCACCTGCGCGAGCAGCGGCGACATCGCCAGCTTCTGCATCGGCAGGCCGCGCTTGCGCAGCGCCTCCTCGAGCGCGTCACGGCCCTTCTTCTCGGCGTCCTCGCGCCGTTCCTGTTTGAAGAAGGCGCGGATCTTGTTGCGCGCGCGGCTGGTCCGCACCAGCTTCAGCCAGTCGCGCGAGGGGCCGCGATTCTGCTTCGCCGTCAGCACCTCGACGATGTCGCCTGAGCGCAGCTGGTAGTGCAGCGGCACGATCGAGCCGTTGACCTTGGCGCCGACGCAGCGGTGGCCGACATCGGTGTGGACCGCGTAGGCGAAGTCCAGCGGGGTCGAGCCGGCGGAGAGGTTCTTCACCTCTCCCCTCGGCGTGAAGACGAAGACCTCGTCCTCGAACAGGTCGACCTTGAGCGACTCGAGGAACTCGGCCGGATCCTGGTCTCCCTCGGCCTCGACCAGCTGGCGCAGCCAGGTCATCTTCTCGCGCTGGGGATCGGCGGCGCCGCCCTCTTTGTAGGCGACGTGGGCAGCGATCCCGTACTCGGCCAGGTTGTGCATCTCGGTGGTGCGGATCTGGATCTCGAGCGGCTTGCCCTCCGGCCCGATCACCGTCGTGTGCAGCGCCTGGTACATGTTGGCCTTCGGCATCGCGACGAAGTCCTTGAAGCGGCCGGGCAACGGCTTCCAGAGCGAATGGATGACGCCGATCGCCCCGTAGCAGTCCTTGACCGAGCCGACGATCACCCGCATCGCGGTCAGGTCGAAGATCTCGTTGAACTCGCGGCCCTTCTTGGTCATCTTCGTGTAGATCGAGTAGAAGTGCTTGGCGCGACCGGAGATCTCGGCCTCGATCCCGACCGCCTGCAGCTCGTCGCCGAGGAAACGGCCGGCGTCGTTGACGTAGACCTCGCGCTCGTCGCGCTGCTGGGCTACGAGCTGTTTGATCTCCTTGTACTTGCGCGGGTGCAGGGTCGCGAAGGCGAGGTCCTCGAGCTCCCATTTGATCGCGTGGATCCCCAGTCGGTGGGCCAGCGGCGCGTAGATCTCCAGCGTCTCGCGCGACTTCGCCATCTGCTTCTGCTTGGGCAGCGCGCCGAGCGTGCGCATGTTGTGCAGGCGGTCGGCCAGCTTGATCAGGATCACCCTGACGTCGGTGGCCATCGCGACCATCATCTTGCGGTAGTTCTCGGCCTGGCGCTCGTCGCGGCTCTCGAAGGTCATCCCGGTCAGCTTGGTCACGCCGTCGACCAGCTGGGCGATCTCCTCGCCGAACTCCGAGCGGATCTCCTCGAGGCTTGCGCTGGTGTCCTCGACGGTGTCGTGTAGCAGGGCGGCGCAGAGCGTCTCGGTGTCGAGTCGCATCCCGGCGCAGATCTGGGCGACGCCGACCGGGTGGGTGATGAACTCATCGCCCGAACGGCGCATCTGGTCGCCGTGCCGGTCGCAGGCGAAATCGAAGGCGTGCGTGAGCGCGGCGCGGTCGATTTCGGGCGCCGAGTCGAACTCCTCGACCACGGCAAAGAGGTCGGCGAGGAGCTCGCGCTGCTCTAGGGACTCTTTCGTCGTTCGAGGAATCGCTGACCCTCCTGGTGGCGGGCGCCGTAGGCACGGTATGCCGCCGAGCGCTCGAGTTCTGTCCCCTCTGAGGATACGACGCCGATGCTGCCACCCCCGCCGGCCGGCGCCCCCTGCACGAGGCCGAGCTCGCTCAAGACCAGCAGGCAGCGGGCAGCAGCCTCGGGCGGGCGCGGGAACCGGCCGCTGCCGCGCAGGGCCTCCAGCAGCTCCTCCCCGCTCGCCCCGTCCGCCTCGCGCAGGTCCCTGAACATGCCGATCAGGATCTCGCGCCGAGCGAGCTGGACGTCGAGCATCGACAGGGCAAAACGATGCTCGGCCTCGCCCCAGGCCAGATGGGCATAGCCCTCGCCACGCATCGCCAGCTCCTCCACATGGGGGAACTGGGGCGGGTCGACGAAGACCACGTGCTCGAAGCGCGTCGCAAGATCCGGTTCGGCCTCCAGGACGGCGGCGTCGGCCAACACCGCGCCGTCCCCCGCCAGCGCCACCCGCCTCTCGACGCAGGCCACCAGGGCCAGGACCTCCCCCGCCCCACTCGAAGCCAACTCCCCCACCACGGCGGCCGCCGAGCTCCGTGACCGCACAACCTCCCTGGCGTCGGGCGCCGTAGAGGTTTGGGTCGGTATGCGGTCCAAACCTCTACGGCGCTCGGGGGGGACGATGAGGCGGGTGGGGTCGGCGGCGAGCTCGCGCTCGAAGCGCTGCCACCAGGCCTCATCGGCGGCTTCCGCAGCGGCCGTCTCCCGCGGGTAGAGCTCGCGCAGGACCACGCGGGGCTCGATCGAGCCATTCCAGCGATTGACCTCCAGGCGCACGGCAGCGTCGACCGGATCGTCCTCCCCGACCCCGAGGCTCGCCCGACCGAAGGCGACGCCGAGGGCGCGGTGGGCGCCGCTGTGCAGGCTGAAGCGGGCGTGCTTGCCTTCGCCCATCGCCCGCACGTCGCGCACCCGGGCCGAGGGCACGAGCAACCTCACCCCGGGATTGCCCATCCCGAACGGCGCCAGCTGTTGCAGCTCCTCTGCGAGGTCCAGCCCCAGGCCGGCGCCCCCGACCATCGCATCGATCCGCTCGGTGCGCTTCAGGTCGTCCGGTCCGAGGACCGAGCTCGCATGCGCCGCGAACGCGGCCTGGAACGGCTCCACGTTCTCAGCCCGCAGCTGCAACCCGGCCGCAGCTCGGTGCCCTCCGAACCCGTCCAGATGCTCGGCGCAGGCCTCCAGCCCGGCGAGCAGGTCGAACCCCGGAATGCTCCGCCCCGACCCCCGCCCGTTCCCTTCGCCATCGAGCGAAATAACGATCACAGGCCGGTGATGCCGCTCGACCAGCCGCGAAGCGACGATCCCGATCACCCCGGGGTGCCACCCCTCCCCCGCCAGCACCAGTCCCGGGGCCTCGCGCAGCTCGTCGGATAGCTCACGCCGCGCAGCCTCGGCCGCGGTGTCGACCTCCCGCTCGGTGGCCCGCCGCTCCCCGTTGGCCCGACTCAGCTCATTCGCGATCTCCGCGGCCCGCGCCTCGTCGTCGGTGAGAAACAGCTCCACCCCTGCGTCAGCTCTATAGAGGCGGCCGGCAGCATTGATCCGCGGCGCCAACCGAAACGCCAAATCGCCCTCGTCCAACTGCGTCGGCTCGCATTTGGCCGCCTCCAACAACGCCCGCATCCCCGGCCGCCGCGCCCGCCGAACCTCCTCCAGCCCCCGCCGCACGAGCGATCGGTTCTCCCCAACGAGCGGTACGACATCGGCTACGGTGGCGAGGGCAACGAGATCGAGATCGGCGTTGCCGAGGGCATCGGGGGGCACTCCCCCGGAGACTCCTGAAACCACATTCGAACCCACGCCCACGATCGGCTGCGCAACGGTCTCCGGGGGAGTGCCCCCCGATGCCTCCCGCAATGCGCTCGCGAGCTTCCACGCCACCGCGGTCCCACACAGCTCCTCAAACGGATAGCCATCGACGGCCGGATGGAGGATCAGACAGTCCGGCAGCGTGTCCCCGGGCTGATGGTGATCGGTGACGACGACCTCCATGCCCAGCGACTTCGCCAGCGCGATCTCATCCACCGAGGTGATCCCGCAGTCGACGGTGATCAGCAGCTCGGTGCCACGCTCGGCCAATAGCTGCACGTTCTCGGCACATAGCCCGTAGCCATCGGCGATCCGATCCGGGATCAGCCAGTCGCACTCGGCCCCGAGCTCGCGCAGCGTGCTGACCATGATCGTGGTCGCACAGACGCCGTCGACGTCGAAGTCGCCGTGGACGGTGATCCGTTTGCTCTCCCGGACAGCTGTCGAAACGACGTCGACGACAGCTTGCATCGACCGGAAGGCCCCCGGCGGATGCGACTCATCGGCAGCCAGGAACGCACGGGCATCCTCGGGCGTCCGATATCCGCGCCTGACCAGCGTTACCGCCACCGGCTCGCTCAGCTTCAGCTGCTCAGAAAGAGCCCTGACCTCGGAGTACGAGTAGGGCTCGGCCTCATATGCCTTGAGCGCATCCGCCACCCCCCCAAGCTAGGCGCCGGCGCGGCGGCAAAGCTACACCGCAAAGCCCGCAAGATGCAGGGAGATTCAGGCCTTGACCCGCTCGGAGCGGACGCCGATCGCCCAGACGACCGCAAGGCCGATCGCGACGCCCGGTATCGCGGTGAGCGCGGTGAGGACGTCGGTCTCACCGATTCCACGATTGGAGGCGAGCTCGACGATGGCGCCGAAGACGACAGCGCCGATCACCGAGCCGAGGAAGGCGCCGACGATCCCCTGCCAGAAGCGATCGGGCAGGAAGACGGTGAAGTGCCAGAGGGCGATCCCCATCGTGAACCAGACGAGCAGGGCCATCTCTACCTCTTCCTCCCGTGTTTGCGGCGCTGTTTGCGCCGTTCGCGGCGACGCTCGTCGCGCTCGCGACGCTCCGCCGCCGCGGGGTCGGCCTGCGGAGCGGCCGGCTCCTCCTGCGAGGCGGGGTCACCGCCGTTGCCCACGGCCGGCGGATCGGCGACGGCGACCGCAGCCAGCTCTTCCTCGATCTCGGCGTCGGTCTCCCCGTCGTCGCCCAGCTTCGCCAAGGCCACGTCGTCGGCAAACGCCGGCACGTTGCCCTCGACCTCGGCGATCCGCTCCCGCCGACGGGAGAAGCCCTTCTCGCGCTCTTTCCAGGCGGTCAGCACCGGCGAGGCGATGAAGATCGAGGAATAGGTGCCGGAGATGATCCCGACCATCATCGCGAAGGCGAAGTCCTGCAGGGTCGCGCCGCCGAAGACCAGCAGCGAGACCACGGCGAGCAGCGTGGTGAAGCTGGTCGCCAGCGAGCGGGTCAGCACCTCGCTCATCGAGCGGTTGACGATCTGCGAGAACGCAGCTCGCGGCATTCGCGGCATGTTCTCGCGTATTCGGTCGAAGACGATGATCGTGTCGTAGAGCGAGTAACCCAAGATGGTCAGGAAAGCGGCGACCGTCCCGCTCGTCACCTCCCGGCCGGTGAGCGCGTAGACACCCGCGGTGATCAGGATGTCGTGGAACAGCGCGATCAACACTGGCACCGCGAATTTCGGGTCGAAGCGGAAGGCGATGTAGGCGCAGATCACGAGCAGCGAGAAGATCAGCGCGTTGCGGGCGCTGTTGGCGACGGTGGCGCCGAAGGTCGGCCCGACGCTGGTGCTGTCGAAGCCGTCGGTGGCTATCCCGTATTCGCGTTCGAGCTCCCGCTGCATCTGGTTGATCTGGCTCGGCTTGAGCGTGCTCGACTGGATCAGGAAGACGTTGTCGCCGAGGCCCGGGTTGCTCTCGCGCTGCACCTCGGCGCCGGAGATGCCGGCCTTGTCGAGCGCTTCGCGCACGCCTTCCTCGTCGGTCGGCTTGGTCAGCGCCACCTCGACCCGCGTGCCGGACTCGAAGTCGATGCCGAGGTTGAGCTGCTTGGTCGCCAGGGCCAGGGCGCCGACGATCAGGATGCAACCAGAGAGGGTGAAGAACCAGCGGCTTGCGCCCATGAAGTCGAAGTGCCAGCGCACCCGCTGGCCCCCGGCCGCGCCCAGCGCGCTCGGCGAGCGCAGCAGGCGCGAGCGGCTCATGCTGAGCAGCAGCGCCTGGGTGAAGACCACCGCGGTCAGCAGCGAGACGATCGTGCCGACGCCGAGCGTGAAGGCGAAGCCCTTCACCCCCGCCGTCGCCAGGACGAAGAGGATGAACGCGGTCAGCAGGGTGACGACGTTGGCGTCGACGATCGTCGCGATCCCGCGCCGGTAGCCGGCGGCGATCGCGCTTGCCATGGGTCTGCCGGCGCGCACCTCCTCCTTGATCCGCTCGAAGATGACGATGTTCGAGTCGGCGGCCACGCCTATCGTCAGGATCAGCCCCGCGATCCCCGGCAGCGTCAGGGTGATGGGGATCAGTTTGATCAGGGCGAAGAAGATCACCCCGTAGGCGCCCAGCGCCAGCGCCGCGACCAGCCCGAGGAAGCGGTAGAAGGCCAGCAGGAAGATGACGACCAGGGCGAGGCCGATGATCCCTGCCTTGATCCCCTGATGCAGCGCTTCGCTGCCCAGCGTCGCCGAGACCTGGGTCTGGCTGATCAGGTTGAGGTTGATCGGCAGGGCGCCGCGCTGCAGGAAGCTGGCCAGGTCCTGGGCATCGCCGATGCCGTTGAAGCCGCCGGAGATCTGCGCCCCGGTGCGCCCGTCGATGCCATCGGGGTTCTGAGCGAAGTTGATGATCGGCCGCGTTTTGATTTCGTTGTCGAGCACCGCGGCGAAGTGGCCCGAGAGCGCTTCGGCCTGTTCGCCGGCGGCCGGGCCGATCGCCCGCGCCTGGCCGCGCTGGGCGATCTGCCGGGTGACTTCCTGGAACGCCTTGCGCCCGTCCCCGGTGAAGCCGAAGGTGACGGCGGGACCGAATTCCTGCTGTTCGGCCTTCGGGTTGGTGATTTCGGTGCCGGATAGAGCCGGGTCGTCTTTGAAGGCGTACCAGCCGGGCTCGGCGTCTTCGATCGTCTGCCCCTGGCTGTCGCTCGGTTTTTCGGAGATCACGATCGTCCCCTGCGGCACCTTCACCACTTCGCCGACGTCGTGCGGTCGTTTCTTGCCGTTGGGATCGATGTAGAGGTCTTCCTTCGTGAACTCCGGCCCGTCGATCAGCTTGTGCGGAGGGG
Organism: Solirubrobacterales bacterium; assembly: GCA_035712345.1. GTDB lineage: Bacteria > Actinomycetota > Thermoleophilia > Solirubrobacterales > 70-9 > VRUE01. Next base: position 27,169 of record DASTAY010000034.1, on the reverse strand, counting down.
TCTTCTGGAAGAGGTAATAGGTGGTCGGCTGGCTGCAGTTTTCGCAATCCGGCACCGGCTTCTGTTCGGCGGCGAGTTGCGCCGCGTTGTACTGGCTCGCATAGGCGCCGGCGATGATCAGTTGCCCGTTTTCTTTTTTGGTCGGGCTGCGACCGGCGGCTTTCCATTCCTGTTCGGCTTCTTCGAGCGGCCCTTTCGGCGGTTCGCGGCCGGGGATCCCGCCGATCGCTTTCTCGCGGCCGATCAGGTTCGGTTCCCAGTCGAAGAAGTAGAGCCTCGCCGGCTTGGTTGCGCATTCGGTCGCCTTGCCGACGCTGGTCGCACCGGGTATCCCGACCTGGATCTGGTCGCTGCCGACCCTGGCGACTTCGATCTCCGAGACGCCGAGCTGGTCGCAGCCCGAGCGGATGATGTCGACCGCCCTTTCCATCGAGCCGCTGTCGATCGTCGGCTGCTGAGGGGTCGGCCGACCCTGCAGGACGAGCTGGACGCCGCCCTTGAGATCGAGCCCGAGCTGGGTCTTCTTGTTGGCGATGACGACGGCCGAGATGACGATCAGGGCCAGGACGAAGAGCAGGACGAAGAGGTTGCGGCGGCGTCTCACTCGGCTCACCCGTCCGGCGTCAGGACGATCAGCAGACCGCCGTCGTCGTCGTAGGCGGGAAAGACATCGGCGACCGCTTCGGCGGGCAGGTCGCCCTCGGCATTGACCGATACCTTCTTGCCGAGCGAGCGCACGCCCCACTCGAGCGACGTCTCGATCGGGTCGGTCTCGCCGTTGGCGTCGAGGTCGGCGCTCTCGCCGCCGTCGCCGGCGTCGATCCAGCGCAGCCCCAGCACTTCTTTGACCGGCCGGCCGATCACGTCCTCGTCGGTCAGCCCGGTCAGCTCGAAGCTGCCGCGCCCGGCGTCGATCACGCGGGCCTGCTGGTCGCAGACGAAGAAGGCGGCGTTGGGGGCCGGGTAGTAGTCGTCGAGCAGCTCGAAGACGAAGCCGAAACCGCATTTCGAGCAGCCCTTCGGACGCGTGCTGAAGCCCGCTGTCCGGTCACCGCTCAGCTCCCTGTTCCCGCAGTTGGGGCAGATGAAGAAAGGCATCCCCCGCTCAGGTTACTGAGAGTCCGCTCAGAACAGGCTGTGCGCTCGCTCGGGCGCCGGCAGACCGAGGTGGTCGTAGGCCCGCTGAGTCAGCACGCGGCCCCTCGGAGTGCGCTTCAACAAGCCCTGTTGGAGCAGGTATGGCTCCAGGACGTCCTCGATCGTGTCCTGCTCCTCGCCGATCGCGACGGCCAGGGTCGAGAGCCCGACAGGGCCCCCGCCGAACTTGGAGGCGACCGTGTCGAGCAGGGTGCGATCGCTGCGATCGAGCCCGCCCGCGTCGACCTCGAGCATCTCCAGTCCGGCCGCCGCGACCTCGGCGTCGACCCGGCCGCTGCCCTTGACCTGGGCGAAGTCCCGCACCCGCTTGAGCAGGCGGTTTGCCACGCGCGGGGTCCCGCGCGAGCGCGAGGCGATCGTGTGCGCCCCCTCGGCGTCCATCTCGACCTCGAGGATGCCGGCGGATCGCTGGACGATCTGCGCCAGGTGCTCGGGGCTGTAGTGCTCGAGCCTGTGGCAGACGCCGAAGCGGTCCCGAAGCGGGGTCGTGAGCAGTCCCGCCCGCGTCGTCGCGCCGACCAGGGTGAACGGCGGCAGCGGCAGGGTGACGGTGCGGGCGCCGGCGCCCTGGCCGAGCACGACCGGCAGCTCGCCGTCCTCCATCGCGGGGTAGAGCGTCTCCTCCACCGCGCGCCCGAGCCGGTGGATCTCGTCGATGAAGAAGACGCTGCCCGGCTCCAGCGCGGTGAGGAATGAGGCGACATCGGCCTTGCGCTCCAGCGCCGGCCCGGCGGTCTGCACCAGCGGCACCTCCATCTCGGCGGCGACGATGTGGGCGAGCGAGGTCTTGCCCAGGCCCGGCGGGCCGGCGAGCAGGACGTGATCGAGGGGCTCGCGGCGGCGACGAGCCGCCTCGATGAAGATCGCGAGCTGCTCGGTGACCTGTTCCTGGTTGACGAAATCCGCCAGGCTCGGCGGCCGAAGCGAGCGCTCTAGGTCCTGATCGACCGCCGCCTCCTCTGCTTCCACTAGGGCACGGGAGTCGGAGATGGACGCGCCCTCGTTCCCGCGTCCGGGGGCGGCGCGCATGTCCTCGACGCCAGGGGTGCGGATCCTCTCGTCGCTCATACGGTCCTCTTCCCGCCACCGGCCTTGCGCAGCGCAAGCGCCAGCAGCTGCTCGGGATCGCCGCCCTCCACGCCGTCGAGCAGCTGCTCGGCTTCCAGGGGCGCGTAGCCGAGGTTGACCAGGCCGTCGCGAGCCAGTGCCCGTGGGTCGCCATCCTCGCCGGCGCCGAGCAGAACCTCTTCCTCGAGGCTGCCTGCGACCTTCTCGCGCAACTCGACGATGATCCGCTCTGCGGTGCGCTTGCCGATCCCCGGCACCGCCTGGAAGCGTTTGGAGTCGCCGGCGGCGATCGCTCTGAGCAGCTCGCGCGCCGGGCCGCCGGAGAGCGCCGCGATCGCCACTTTGGGACCGACCCCGCTGACCGAGACGAGCTGACCGAAGAGGTCGCGCTCCTCCTCGGAGGCGAAGCCGAACAGGGCCAGCGAATCCTCGCGCGCGACCAGCTCCGCGTGCAGGAATGCCTCGCGGCCGGTGGCCGGCACGGCCTTCAGCGTCTCGGTCGAGACGGTCAGCCGGTAGCCGACCCCGCCCGCGTCGATCACCACGTGGTCGGGACGTCGCACCATCACCTCGCCGCGCACCGCCGCGATCACGCCGCTCCCTCCGCCAGCGCCGCAGCCTCGCGATGGCCGGCGCCGCCGCCGTGGCAGATCGCCACCGCGAGCGCATCGGCAGCGTGATCGGGGGTCGGCAGCTCCGGCAGCCCGAGCAGGGTCCCGACCATCCGCTGGACCTGTCCCTTGCCCGCGGCGCCACTGCCGCAGACGGCCATCTTGATCGCCTGCGGCGTGTAGGTGAAGCAGCCGATGCCGGCCTGGGCCGCGGCCAGCATCGCAACCCCGCTCGCCCGGCCGACCGTCATCGCCGTCTGCACGTTCTTGCCGAAGAAGACGTCCTCGAGCGCCATCGCGGCCGGCTCGTGCCAGGCGAGCAGCTCGCCGAGCTCGGCGTGGATCCGTTGCAGGCGGCGCTCCATCGGCAGCTCGGCCGCCGTCTCGACGACGCCGCCGTCGAGCGCGACCATGCGGTTGCCCTCGACCCGGACGATGCCGAAGCCGAGGTTGGCGGCGCCGGGGTCGATCCCGATCACGACTTGCATTGGAAGTGATTCTGGACGCGACCCCGGATGCCTTCTGGAACAAACCGCCACTTGCTCCGCTTCGCGTCCGCGGGCGGCGGCTATGCGCCGTATCGGCCCCGCTCGCGAAGAATCGGGCTGTGACGCTCGCTGATTCGATTCCTCAAGCGAAGCTCGCGAGCACCTCGTCGGGGATGTCGAAGTTCGCGTGGACCTCGTTGACGTCGTCGTCCTCTTCGAGGTCCTCGATCAGGCCGAGCAGCGATTTCGCCTCGTTCCCCTTCACCTCGACCGTGCTCTTCGGCTCCATCGCCACGTCCGCGGACTGGATCTCGACCCCACTGGACTCGAGCGCCTCGCGCACCGCGCTGAGGCTGGCCGGCTCGCAGAGCACGCGCACCAGATCGCCCTCCTCGCTGACGTCCTCGGCGCCGGCGTCGATCGCGGCGATCAGGTCGTCCTCGCCGTAGCGGTCGCCGTCGACCGCGAGCACGCCGCGTTTCTCGAAGATCCAGGCGACCGAGCCGGGCTCGCCGAGGCTGCCGCCGCGCTTGCTGAAGGCGTGGCGCACTTCGGCGCTGGTGCGGTTGCGGTTGTCGGTCAGGGCCTCGACCAGGACCGCCGCGCCGCCGGGGCCGTAGCCCTCGAAGACGACCCGCTCGATCGCATCCGCATCGGCGCCGACCCCGGAGCCGCGGTCGACCGCGCGCTGGATGTTGTCCTTGGGCATCGAGGCGTCGCGGGCCTTCTGGATCGCCGTCGCCAGCGCCGCGTTCCCCTCCGGGTCGGGACCGCCATCGCGCGCCGCAACGGTGATCGCCCGCGCAAGCTTGGTGAAGAGCTTGCCGCGTTTGGCGTCGGCCGCGCCCTTCTTGTGTTTGATCGAGGACCACTTCGAATGACCGGACATCGTTTGCCATTCTATGAAGTAGGGATGCGCTCGGAGACGTCCGCCCATCATTCATTTGGACACGGCCCCGCCCGGGGGCTCGCGGCGAGCTTCGTCTTCGTCGTCATGCTGCTCACCGCGCTGGCGCTGTGGACTGCAATCCCGGTGGGCTGGATCTGGATCGGGTCGAAGGTCGCGACGACCCAGTTCCCGGCCGAGGGGCCCTACGCCGTCGTCGCGGTCGGGATCGTGCTCACGATCCTCGTCGACGCCTGGCTGATCGGCAGGCTGAACGCCCTCTACATGCGCATCACCGGCACCAACAGGTTGGCGCCGATGCGGCCGAGCTGGCTGAAAAGCATGCGCGACAGCGGCGCCGCCGCGAGCACCACCACCGTGGTCGAGGCGGTGATGATGGGCTCGGTGCTGCTCGCCGGCGCCGTGTTCGTCACCTGGTTCTTCTTCCTCGCCGGGTCTCCGATCGCGAACCAGTAACGGTTCAGACGACGAACTTGCCGTCTTCCTGCATCACCGTCCCGTCGACTTCGAGCTTGCCGCCGAGGCGCAGGTCGCAGACCAGGTCGGTGTGCACGGCGGACTCGTTGACGCCGCCGGACTCGGGATAGCTCTTCCCCACCGCCATGTGGACGGTGCCGCCGAGCTTCTCGTCGAGCAGCACCTCGCGAGTACCGCGGTCGATCGCGTAGTTGGTGCCGATGCCGAGCTCGCCGAGCCGGCGCGCGCCCTCGTCGGTGTCGAGCAGGCCGATCAGGAACTCCTCGCCGCGCTCGGCGCTCGCGTCGACGACCCTGCCGGCCTCGAAGCGCAGGCGCACGCCCGCGACCTCCCGGCCGCCGATCGTGGCCGGCAGGTGGAAGCTGACCTCGCCCTCGACCGAGTCCTCGACCGGGCCGGTGAAGAACTCGCCGTCGGGCATGTTGTGGCGCCCGTCGCAGGGGATGAAGGTGCGCCCGGCGATGCCGAGCCTGATGTCGGTGCCCGGCGCGGTGACCCGCACCTCCTCGTGCCCCTGGATCCACTCGGCGAGCCGCTCGGTCTCGGCCGAGGCGCGGCGCCAGGCGGTCAGCGGGTCCTCGTCGTCGGCGAGGCAGGCGCCGTAGTAGAAGTCCTCGTAGTCGGCGAGGCTCATCTCCGCCTCGGAGGCGTAGGCGTTGGTCGGGAAGAGCGTGTAGACCCAGCGGAACTCACCCTTGGCGCTGCGCTCCATCGCCCGGCCGAGCAGCTCGCCGGTCGCGAGCTGCCGGCGGGACTGGCGCTCCGGCGGCACGCCGGAGAGCTCGCGCGTGTTGGTCGTGGCGCCGACGGCGATGCGCACGTCGACGTTGTCGAGCAGCCATTCGGAGGTCGGCGAGATCCAATCGAGCTGAGCGTCGGAGGCGTGCTTGTAATAGGCCGCCCCCTGGCCGTCGAGGGAGACGTTCATGATCGGGTGCGCACCCGCCTTCAGCACCTCCTCGTAGACGCCCAGGAGCAACGGCGCCGCAGCGCTCTCGCCGTCGATCGAGACGACCTCGCCCTCCTTGACCTCGGTCGAGTAGCCGACCAGGATCTTCGCCAACCGCTCCGCCCTCGGATCTCTCACGTCCCCGCCCTCTCCGACGCGCCTTCGCGCGCCTTGGTCGTAATCGCCATGAACAGCGCGTGCAGCCTCGAGTCCTCGGTCAGCTCCGGATGGAAAGCGCAAGCCAGGACTCGTCCCTCCCGCACCGCGACCGGATGCCCCTCGTAGGTGGCCAGCACCTCGACCCCGCCACCGTAGCGCTCCACCCAGGGGGCGCGGATGAAGACGGCGCGAAGCGGCTCGGCGCCGATCCCCTCGACCTCCAGGTCGGCCTCGAAGCTCTGCAGCTGGCGGCCGAAGGCATTGCGCCGCGCGGTCGCGTCGAGCAGGCCGAGGTGCTCGGAGTCGCAGACGATCATGCCGGCGCAGGTGCCGAACACGGGACCGCCCGCACGGTGGTGAGCCTGGATCGCCTCCCCGAGGCCGGACGACTCGATCCCCTTGACGATAGTCGTGCTCTCCCCACCGGGGATGACGAGGCCGTCGAGGCCGTCGAGATCGGGCGGGGTGCGCACCTCCCGCACCTCGGCGCCGAGCCCGCGCAGCATCGACAGGTGCGCTTCGAAGCCGCCCTGGATCGCGAGGACGCCGACGCGCAGCGGACCCTCAGGCACCGCGGTCCTGCAACAGCGCATCGGCGGCGACCAGCTCGGATATCTCCAGGCCGGGCATCGCCTCGCCAAGCCCGATCGAGGCGGCGGCGACCCGCTCGGGGTCGTTGAAATGGGTGGTCGCCTCGACGATGGCGCGGGCGCGTCGCTCCGGGTCCGAGCTCTTGAAGATGCCCGAGCCGACGAAGTTGCCCTCGGCGCCGAGCTGCATCATCAGGGCGGCGTCGGCGGGCGTGGCGATGCCCCCGGCGCAGAAGAGCGGCACCGGCAGGCGGCCCAGCGACGCCACCTCGTGCACGACTTCGAGCGGAGCGCGGTGCTCTTTGGCGGCCGCGGAGAGCTCCTCGGGCCCGAGCTGTGCGAGCTGCTTTATCCCGCCAGTGATCTCGCGCATGTGGCGCACGGCCTCGACCACGTTGCCGGTGCCGGCCTCGCCCTTGGAGCGGATCATCGCCGCGCCCTCGCCGACCCGCCGCAACGCCTCGCCGAGGTTGGTGGCGCCGCAGACGAAGGGGACGTCGAAGGAGAGCTTGTCGATGTGGTTGCGCTCGTCGGCGGGGGTCAGGACCTCGGACTCGTCGACGTAGTCGACCTCGAGCGCCTGCAGCACCTGGGCCTCGGCGAAGTGCCCGATCCGGGCCTTGGCCATCACCGGGATGCTGACCGCCTCCTGAATCCCCTTGATCATCGCCGGGTCGGACATGCGGGCGACGCCGCCGTCACGACGGATGTCGGCCGGAACGCGCTCCAGCGCCATCACCGCGCAGGCGCCCGCGGCCTCCGCGATCCGCGCCTCCTCGGGCGTGACCACGTCCATGATCACCCCGCCCTTGAGCATCTCCGCCAGACCGGTCTTGACTCGGAACGTAGCTCTCTCAGCCATGAGCCCGAATACTACGTGCCTCGCAAGCCCAAGCCACAGGAGCGCTCCCCGGACAGGCACTGAAGCTGTCGGCGCGGCGGGTCCTGTCACGGATTTGGACCCACCACCCCCTGCGGTCGCTAAAGCGTCCTCGGGGGTGGTCCCCCAAATCCGCGCCACCCGCCGCGAGCGACGTCAACTGATGCACCTCTCCCGCGGGTGACGCGGTGGCGGGGGTCCCCCATAGCGGAGGGCGCGCGGAGCGCGTCCGAGCACATGGGGGAGGCCGCCGCGGCAGGACCCGCGGGCCGAGAAGCTCCAGTTACTTCAGTTTGTAGGCCCTGATGCGGTCTTTGTGCGCGGCTTCGTCGCGCGCATACAAACCGTGCGCGAGGCCTTGGATGAGAGCCATCAGGGCCGTGTTGGAGCGGGCGAAGGAGGGGCTGTTGGAGGAGAAGTAGAGGGTCTGCTCGGCGTGCTCGCCGACCTCCGACATCGAGGCGTCGGAGATCGCCAGCGTGCGGGCGCGGCGGTGCAGCGCCAGCTTCATCGCCCGCAGCAGCAGCGGGTGCGCTCGACCGCAGGAGAGCACGATGACCAGCGTCTCCTCGTCGATCCGTCCCAGTCGCTGCAGCGACTCGCCACCGGTGCTGGCGACGATTTCGGCGCGGATGTCGAGCAGGCTGAGGATGTGGCGGAAGTAGCTGGCGAAGAAGGCCATCTGGTCGACGCCGACGATCACGACCCGCTGGGCCTCGGCGAGCGCGGCGACGGCGCCGTCGACCTGCTCACGGGTGAGGTTGCGCGCGGTTTCCTCGAGGTTCGAGTAGTCGGCGCTGAGCGAGCCCTCGAGCTCGGAATGGTCGAAGGAGAAGAGCGCGGCGCCACCGGCGCTGGGAGCGTTGCCGGCCACGGTCGCGCTGCGGTACTCCTCGATCGCCGCCTGCTGAAGCTCGGGATAGCCCTCGAAGCCGAGGGCCTGGGAGAAGCGCACCACCGTCGATGAGGAGGTGCTCGCTCTCCTGGCCAGCTCCTCGGCGGTGAGGAAGGCTGCCTCGTCGAGATGGTCGACGATGTAGCGGGCGACGTCTTTCTGGGAGCGCGAGAACTCGTCGAAGCGCTCCTGGATGTACTCGGAAAGGCTTTTGAGTTGAGGTGATTTGGTTGCGGTCTTGGTCACGGCGGTCCATTTCGCCGGTCCTCATGCTTTCCCTTCCGATCTGGTTGGATGGGGACTGGAAAATGACCCTTGAGCAGGCGCTTCGCCTCACCAACCGCAACATGGTCGCCTTCGACTTGATCCTAGGCTCGGCGGCGATCGCCGCGCCGGCGACGACCCTGAAGGTGCTGGGCCACGACGAGCCCTCGCCCGACGCGACCCACCTCTTCCGGCGCTGCGGGCCGATCTGGCTCACCTTCGCCGCCGCGCACCTGATCGCCGAGCGGCGGGGCGAGCAGCGCGACTGGTGGGCGCTGGCCTGGCTGCGCGGCACCGAGATCGCCACCGACGCCCTCTGGTCGGAGTCGCCGGCGGTCAACCGACCGGGCGCCAAGCTCGGCCTGAGGCTCGCCGGGTTCGCCAACGCGGCGATGGCCGGCGGCTTCGCCTGGCTGTCCGCGCGATGAGCGGCGGCGGGCTGCCCAGCAAGCGCTGGAGCCTGCGCGGCTACGACGAAGAAGGCAACGAGGTCTGGCTGATCCGCAGCTTCGGCCAGAAGCTCTACCGCTGCCCCGGCTGCCACGGCGACATCCCGATCGGCAGTGAGCACACGGTCGTCCAGTACGTGCTGCGGCTGGGCGGCACCGAACACCATCACTGGCACCGCCGCTGCGCCGAAGAAATGCTGGAGCCGGACCTGCGCGAGATGAAGAAGGTGCCCGCCTCGCAGTCCTCGCAGTCGAAGCTGGAAGCGCGCGGCCGTCGTCCGTCGGGACGCCGGCGCCGATGACGCTCGTCTCCCTCTACCTGCGCATCTGGCGCACCTACTTCGCCTGGGCTCGCTCGCTGTTGCCGCTCGCCTTCCTCGTCTTCGTGCCGCTCGGCCTGGTCCACGCCGTCCCGGTCCATGTCAAGGCGACCGTTCTGAACCTCGGCTCCAGCCTCGAAATCACCGGCACGCTGCTCGCGGTCGTGCTGCTCGCGATCACCGGTCTGCTCGGCGAGGTCTTCTACACCGGCGCCGTGGCGATCTCGCTGACCCATCCGCACGACGCGGACGGGCGCCCGCCGGGCACGCTCGAGGTCGCGCGGAGGGTGAACTACCGGGCGCTGATCGCAATCGACCTGATCTTCGGCGTCCTGGTCGCTCTCGGGCTCATCGTCTTCCTGATACCCGGTGTGCTCCTCTTCGTCTACCTCGGCCTGGCGGCGCCGGTGGCGGAGATCGAGGGACGCGGCGTGAGCGCCGCGCTTGCTCGCAGCTTCCGCCTGGTGCGCGGCCACTTCTGGCTGGTGCTGGCGGTGCTGCTGCCGATCGAGATCGCCAGCGACGCGCTGACCGACCTGGCGACGGCCGGCGCCCATACGGCCCTCGGCGACTCGCTGATCGCGGAGTGGGCGATCGACACCGCGACCAACATCGTGCTGACCCCCTTCTACGCGGTCGCCGCGGTGCTGCTGACGCTCGACCTGATCGCCGCCGAGGACGGGACGGCGCCGCATCTACACTCGACCCCGGTAAGCCGATGACCGCTGCCTCGATATTCAGCGACTTCTGGAACGACCAGATCATCGCCAACGAAAAACAGGGCCTCTTCCTGGTCCTCGTCGGCTTCATCCTCTCCTTCGCCTTCATCCGCATGAGCACCCGTCTGATGCGCAGCCCGCGTGTGCCATGGTGGCCTGGCAGCGTGGTCAGCGAGGGCGGCGTCCACGTGCATCACCTCGTCTTCGGGATCGTCACGATGATGATCTCCGGCACGCTCGGCCTGGCTGCTCTGGGCGAGAGCCCATACGCGGAGATCTGCGCCTTCCTCTTCGGCGTCGGCGCCGGCCTGACGATCGACGAGTTCGCGCTCTGGGTCTACCTCGACGACGTCTATTGGGCGGAGGAGGGTCGCGCCTCGATCGACGCGACCGTGATCGCCGCGGCGGGCATGATGCTGATCCTGCTGGGCTTCAGCCCGTTCAGCTTCGACACCAGCTCGTTCGAGCAGACGATCGCCAGCATCCTCGGCGCTGTCTTCGTCTTCGCCCTGGTCGCGATCTGCTTCCTCAAGAAGCGCGTCCTGCACGGCTCGATCGGCTTCTTCGTCTTCCCGCTCGCGGCCTACGGCGCCGCCCGCATCGGCAAGCCCGACTCCGCATGGGCACGTCGCCGTTACGCGGCGCGCAATCCTGGCAAGCAGGCGACGGCCGTGGAGCGCTTCAAGCCCGACCGCCACACCGAGCGCTTCAAGAACGCCTTTCGCGACATGATCGGCGGCAAGCCCAGCGAGGGCCTCGCCGCCGCCTCCGAAGAGGCCCTGGCGACCACCCGCGAGGCGGTCGAAGAAGTGCGTCAAGGAGTTGAGCGGGTGACGCGCCCGGGAGGCGGCAAGAACGACGCCTGACTCCTGATCGATTCACGCCGAGGAGGGTTTGTCAGATGCCCCGCCCCCGGAAAGGGGCCGCGTAGGACGCGTATCCGACGTTCACCCCACTCCAGTGGGGTGAATCTCGGATACGCGCCTCTGGCGCCCCGCGCGGCGCCTGCAGGTCCCCTAGCCCATCCGGGTCGCGCGGGGGGTCGACTTCGACGTACTCGTCGCCGGCCACGTCGCGGCCGTTGATGTCGCAACGGAATGCACCGCCGGGCCTGGGATCGAGCTCGGCGGAGCGCCCCATCCACTGGATCATCTTGTCGGGGTCGGTAAAGAAGTCGAAGACGGTCTCAGGGCTCGCGGCGATTCGAGTCTCCACCTCGACCGCCGCGCCGGTGTGTGCGCTTGCCACTCTCATCCCTCCTTTGCTGCTCCAGCTCGGCGGCGAGCTTCAGCCGCTCGAGACGTTCGGTCCAGAAGCCGTCGAGGAAGTCGCGCAGGCCGGCAAGCCCCTCGGGTCGCGCCCGGTAGAGCCGGCGGGCGCCTTCGCGCCGTTCGTCGAGCAGACCGGAATCTCGCAACACCGCCAAATGCTGCGAAACAGCCGGTCGGGAGACCTCGAAATGCGCGGCGATCTCGCCGGCTCCCATCTCCTCGTCACGAACGAGGGCGAGGATCCGCCGCCGGTTGCGCTCGGCGAGAGCGCCGGCGACCTTGCCGACTCGATCGCTTTCCCGGGTCTGAGTCGCCATCGCCAAATCATTTAAGCAGATTCTTACGTAAGTGATAACTAACGAAGGCCTGGCCCACTGCCTTAACCGAACCGTCCCCCGGCCCCACAATGGGCCGGAATACAATTTCCCTGGAATCGGGATGAAGCGCCTCGTCGTCACAGGGTTGCTGCTTGCCGCGGTGCTCTTCGGCGCCGGGATCGCCCGCGGCGAGATATCCGGCAGCAACGGGCTCTTCGTCAAGTTCGGTGGCGGCTTCGCCCCGCGCTCCCTGCCGCGCGACCGCGACGTCCCGGTGACGGTCCACCTCGATACCGCGATCAAGACCGCCGACGGCAGCAGCCCGCCGCAACTGCGGCGCATCACCTTCGGCGTGAACCGCTACGGCCACATCACGACCAAGGGGCTGCCGGTCTGCCATCCCGCGCAGCTGGAGTCGACCAGCTCGAGCGCGGCCCTTGCCCGCTGCCGCGCCGCCCTGGTCGGCCACGGCGGCTTCGACGCCAACGTCGCCTTCCCCGACCGGCCCCCTTTTCCGGTGCACGGCGAGATGCTGGCCTTCAACGGCGTCTCACACGGACGACCGGCGATTCTGCTTCATGTCTATGCGTCCACGCCCGCGGACGTCACCGTCGTGCTGGCCTTCGTGGTCCACCATCCGCGACAGGGTAAATTCGGCACGGTGCTGGCGGCCAAGGTCCCCCGGCTCGCTGCCGACCTCGGTTACGTCACCGACGTCGCGCTCGTCTTCGACCGTCGCTACAGCTACCGCGGCAAGCGCTACAGCTTCCTCAGCGCCCGCTGTGCCGCCCCGACCGGCTTCCCGGGGGCCATCTTCTCCTTCACCCGCGGGACCTTCGAGTTCGCCGAAGGCAAGAAGATCGTCACCACGCTGACGCGTAACTGCGTCGTCCGCTAGCCACGCTCGACCAATCGTCCGCAAGGGGTTGTCTTCGCCGCGCGGAGGCCGATCAGAGGGAGTGTGTACTTGATTCGCAGGGCATGGCATTCGGCGCTGGGACCGAGCGGCTGGCGCTCGATGGTCGGCCCGTTCGTCTTTGCGCTGGTCAGCATCGCGCTGCTCGTCTACGACCATCTCAACCAACGGGTTCCGGCGCTCGTCTTCTGGCTGACCCTGGGCCTGATCGGCACCGTCTTCGTGCGGATGCTCGAAACCAACCGGCGCCAGTCGCAAGAGCTCGCGCAGCGGCGGCGGGACGCGGTCAACGACCGGACCACGGGGCTGCGCAACCGCGCCAGCCTCGAAGCCGACATCGGCGCAGCCGCGGCAGCTCAGGACAACGGCTGGGTCCTCGTCCTGCTCGAGCTCGAGGGCCTGGAGGCGCACAACGACCGCCTCGGCTACAGCTCCGGCGACGAGGTCCTCCGCCGTTGCGGCCACCAGCTCCTCGACGCGGTCTCGCCGCTCGGCGGGATCGCCTACCGGGTGGCGGCAAGCAGGCTCGCCGTCCTCGTCCCGGTCGCCGACAGGGAGCTCGGCGAGATCGTCCTCGCGGCCACCGGCGGCGCCGGCGAAGAGTCCGAGACGCTCAGCGGGCGCTCCTACGGGGAGGTGACCGTCCCCGCCGAGGCCGACCGGGCGGAGACGGCTCTGCAGGTCGCCGGCAGGCGGCTTGCAGCGCACCGGCAGCGGCGGCAGCGCTCGGCCAGGCGCCAGGCCCACGCGGTGCTGATGGCGGCTCTAGACGCGCGGCGCCCGGAGCTGCGCGGCAATCCACGTCTGGCGGCGTACCGGGCGATCTCCCTCGCGAGGCGCCTGCGATTCGATCGTGAGGAGATCGACGACGTCGCCCTTGCCGCCGAGCTGCAGAAAGTCGGCCTGCTGGCGGTCCCTGACTCGGTCCTGGAAAAGGAGCGCCTGGACGAAGCGGAGCGCGCCCTGGTCCGCAGCCACGCTGCAGAGGGCGCCCGGATCATCGCCGCCGCACCGAGCCTCGCCGGGGTCGCGCGCTTGGTCCGGTCCAGCTCCGAGCACTTCGACGGCAGCGGCTATCCCGACGGGCTGGCCGGCGACTCGATCCCGCTCGGCGCTCGGGTGATCGCCGTCGCCGTCGCCTTCGCCGCGCTCACCGAAGGACGTGAACACCGCGAGCCGATCGGTCCCGACGAGGCGCTGGCCGAGCTGCGCCGGGCCAGCGGCAGCCAGTTCGACCCGCGCATCGTCGAAGCTCTGGCCGGAGACCTCGCCGAAGAGTCCGCCCCGGCGACGGCCCCGGCCTGAGTCGGCTATTCCTGCGTGTAGCTTTCGGCTTCTTCGATGCCGCGTTGGGCTTCTTCCTTGCCCTTTTCGATCCCCTTCTTGGCTTCCCGCTTGGCCCTTTCGATCCCCTTCTGGGCTTCGGCTGAGCTGTTGTTCACACCCTGCTTCACTTCTTCTTCCGCCTTTTCGAGGCCCTTCTTGGCTTCTTCCTTGCCTTTTTCGACGCCTTCCTTCGCTTCTTCGAGGCCGCTTTCGATCCGATTCTTGGCTTCGTTGGTGCTATCACCGCCGCCGCAGCCCGCCCATGCGACCCCGGCCACGCCAATCGACAGGGCAACCAGCAGGGCGGGCAGGCGCCGCCCCCAACCTCGCTTCTCTCCTGGCTCGGACACTTCAGCTCCTCTCGTAGGTGGGACGGACACGAAGAGTCGCATTCCCTCCCAGGAGACGGCGAGCCGCCTAAGATCGAGCCGGTGCCGACCCTCGACGTACTCCGCGTCTTCGTCAACGACGACGGCGAGTGGGGCAACCCGCTCGGCGTGTTCCTCGACGGGGGGCAGGTGCGCGAGAGCAAGCGGCAGGGCGTCGCCGCCGCCCTCGGCTTCAGCGAGACGGTCTTCGTCGAGGACCGGGCCGGGGGGCGGCTGCGGATCCATACCCCCACGGTCGAGCTTCCATTTGCCGGCCATCCGACGGTGGGCGCCGCCTGGCTGCTGGCTCGCGAGGGTTCGCCGGTGCAGACACTGCAAATCCCGGCCGGCGAGGTCGGGGTCCGCAACGAGGGCGAGGACGCATACGTCGTCGCGCGCCCTGAGTGGGCGCCGCGCTTCGAGTATCGACAGCTGACCACCCCGGCCGAGATCCGCGACGTCGACCCGGCGGCGGTCGACGTCAATACGTACGCCTGGGCCTGGGTCGACGAGGACGCCGGGACGATCCGGGCCCGCTGCTTCGCCCCCGAGCTGGGAATCGCCGAGGACGACGCCACCGGCTCGGCCGCGATCGCCCTCTGTACGCGCCTCGGCCGGCGGATCGCAATCCACCAGGGACACGGGTCCGTCCTGCAGTGCCGGCCGCTTGGCGACGGGACGGTCGAGCTTGGTGGACGGACGCGCCTGGTCGAATCCCGACCCTACCGGGAGCCCGATCTCTAAAGCCGGGCCTGCGCGGGATCCATCGGGTGCAGCTCGCCCTTGCTCAACGCCTCGGTGCGCAGGCGACCGATCTCCCTGTACTCGGGCGAGCCGATCATGTCGAGGAATGCCTGTCTGGTCGGGTATTCGACCAGGACGACCAGATCCCAAGCTCCCTCCCCGAGCAGCGGCGCCGCCGCCGGCCCGATGAAGACGATTCGCCCACCCACCCTCTCCAGCAAGGGCGCCACGGCTTCGCCGTATTCCTCATAACGCTCCCGGCCGCCGTCGGGCGCGAAGGCGAGCAGGTTCAACATGACCACGGGGGTGCCGTCGCCGGCGCGGCCCGAGAATCGGGCAAACCCCTCTTCGTTCAGGCGCTCCGGCTCGGCTGAGGCGTCCACGCCTCGATCATATGCGCGACTCAAAGCCCCAGCCCACCGACCCCGCGCTCGTCCCAGCCGAGGTGATGGGCGAGCTCGTGCCGCAGGGTCCGCTCGACCTGGCGGGCAAGCAGGGCGCGATCGTGGCCGAAGTCGCGTTCGAGCGTGTCCCGGTAGATGACGATCCGGTCCTCATAGCGTTCGGCGGCCAACCCGTCCCCGAAGTACTGCCCGTAGGCGCGCGCCTCCGCTCCGCGGTCCGACACGACCACGGCGACCTTCGCCAGCACCTCCTGGAATTCATCCGGCAACCGGTCGATCGCATCGACCACGAACGACTCGAACTCGTCGAGAGGGGAATTGTCCATGACTCAACGGTAACGGGGGCATAACGGCGCTCATGGAACGAGTCGCCGCGACCGACGGGTTATGAGTCACGGCGGAAGCCGTCTATAGAGCCGAATCTGGCCTGGTAAAGCGAATCACGTCCAAGGAGTTCGGTGGAGTCGGGGACCAATTTCGGGACCAAGTTTTTCGCCCCGGCAGGCGCGTGCAATGGGTCTCCTCCGGCAACCGGGGCTACGCCGCGATCGGATGGCCGCCAGAGTCGCGAGCCTCGAGATGGGCGCGAGGCGGAAGCTGCAAAGTTCCCTGGTCGAGTCGCTTGAAGCGAAGCAGGAGCGCCGCCGCCGCACGCGACCAGCGTGCGATGCCATGCGCCTGCTCGGGCTGAACGAGTAGCTCGTGTCCGTCGGAGTAAACGATCACGACGGGATCGCCTTCGAACAACGCACGGGTCGCCATCTCCCCTTGATGGGGATTGTCGGCCGAGATGAAGTGCGCTCGATTGGGGTAGCGAGCGGCCAGGTCTTCATCTTCGATGCCGGCAAGAACCCTCTCGGTGGCGGGATCGATGTTGGCGTCGTGACTCATGATTCCTGCCATTGTCTCACGATCTCCGGAGCCTCCGTCTTGGCTTTCTCGATTGCCGCCGCCATCGCCTCGTTGGAGGAGCTGAACTCCAGGATGTCGGGCGCCTGCTTTCCGCCAGCCCGCGTGTACTCGTGCTCGTGGTGCTCATCGACTACATCGGCGTTGTCCCAGAGCCGCACTGTCGTCCACTCGCCGTCCTCAAGACTCTCCAGCACAATCGCGTAGGACACCGGCGGCGGAGGCTCGCTGCGCCGGTACCGGATTCGGATGCCCGGCTCCACGTCGATGAAAATCTCTCGCTCTTTCGAGACCACAGACAGAGACTCTCAAAGCCCCCGGCAGAAATTGCTACCCCCGCCTCCTCGGGCGCGCGTGCGACTCTTCCTCCATGGCGGTGGCACTGGTAGGCGTTGGCGGAACGATTCTCGGAGTCGTGCTCGGTTGGTATCTCAGTCGGTTCACGGCCCGCGAGGTTGCCCGAGAGGAGCGCCAGTGGCAGGAAGCGCAGATGGTCCGCGAGCGACAGGAGTCTGCGGCAGAACCGCGAGGCAATCAACTTCTGGCCGCTGAGTATCGCTCTCGTTGATCTCCGCAAGGCACTAGACGCGTACCTTCGGCGAGAGCCGCAACCGCCATCCGAATTCCCAACCTCAAAGGAACAGGTTGAGATCGCTGGATCAGCAGATGTCGCCATCGACCAGATCCGCAGACACCTCAACAAGCAGCGGCGTGGCGGCTGAAACGGCTTCAAATGGAGCGGCTTGCCAAGATCTCCATCGAGGTAAATGGGGCGGGAAGGACTCGAACCTTCGACCGACGGATTATGAGTCGCGCCGAAACCCTTCTATAGAGCCGAATCTGGCCTGATAGAGCGAATCACGTCCGAGGAGTTCTGCTGAGTTCGGTGGAGTCGGGGACCAATTTCGGGACCAAGTTTTCGAGGGTCCCAAGCCATCCCCTTGTAAAGTTGTTCGAGTTGCCGGAGGCCATGACCGACCATCAACCAATCTTCGTCTGGCGCGACACTGAGTCCAAGGGAACGGGGTCGCCTGGTGGTGCCATGCAGGAGCAACCCACCACCGCTGGCGGAATCGGCGGAGGCTGCCCTCTGTGTGGCGAGGCGGTAATTCGCAACGAATCTCGCGGCTTTGGAAATCTCGATCTATTTCTGTTTTGCGGTTGCTGTGGATGGGGATTCAAACACCAGCGAGGTGCCCATCACCGCGGCGAAGGTAAGTACCGCCGCATCCTTCGTACTTTGCCCGTCGAGTCCGCCGAGCTGTCTCTAGGCGAGCTGCGAACAGCCATAGCCGCCCGGCCAGAGCGCGCCACCCAGCTTCCTCCCCGGCGTTTCGAGGAACTGGTTGGTGATGTGTTCGCAAATGAGGGCTATCGCGTGGAGCTGACGCAGTCCACGCGAGACGGTGGCCGTGATCTGATCGTTCTCCGTGAGTCGGATGAGATCGAAGCGATCGTTGAGGTAAAGCGGCATAAGAAGCGTGTAGGCGTTGACCTCGTGAGACAGCTTCGAGGAGTGCAAATTCGTGACAACGTGCCCTACGCGATCTTGGTCGCCACAATGGGTTTCTCGAAGGACGCTCAAGCCGAGGCGGCTGCGGGGGCACCTGAAGCATTGGGCTTCACGCTTGATCTCTACGACATAGATGAGCTCATGCGGGCGATGGACACGTTGGCCGAGCCCGTCGAATCCCCGGCGGCCATCGAGCGTTCAAGGGAGCGATATAGAGCCTGGCTGAGGGAGAATCTCCGCGAGCGAGCCACCCCCCCGGAGAGCTTGTTCGACGCAGACGCCGCTTGGGGTGACTGACACTAAACAAACTTCCTGCTCACGCGCCCATGTCGCAAATCTATGGGGCGGGCAGGACTCGAACCTGCGCTCCACAGATTATGAGTCGTGCCAAAACCCGCCTATAGAGCCGAATCTGGCCCGGTAGAGCGAATCACGTCCAAGGAGTTCGGCTGAGTTCGGTGGAGTCGGAGACCAATTTCCGGGACCAAGTTTCAACTGAACATGATCCGCCGGTAAGCAGAGCTAGAACGTCGCACCAAAAACGACTTGAAGAACGTCCTCAATAAAGCTAGAAACCTTCTTCTCCCCCGGCTTGTACTTGACGGGGTGGCCACAGTCGTTACGCAAGTTGAGTGCCTCAGTCAAACGCTTTCGTTCCGACTGGTCAAAAACCGAAAGGTGCCCCGCGAGGTCTATCAGCGCACTGTCCTTGATTAGCGAAAAATCGTCCTTCTTTCGAAAGCGGGTCTTAGGTTTTCCGACTTGAAGTGCCGCCTCAATTTCCTTTTTCGTCGCAACACGCCAAATGTGCTCTCGAGTTTCATGCACCGCGCCAGCCCAGAGAAACACCACCGCGGCTCTGCGCGCTCCGGCGCGCAGGCATAGGATGGCCTCGTCCACATAGTCACGCGCAGCATCATTTTCGAGACCCTCCGAAAGATGCTCAAGTGAACTCACATCCTCCTTCGCCGGTTCATCATCCCCTAGCGAAAGCCATGCACGTACTCGCTCTTCGCCCGAGGTCGTGATTTCCCACCTGCCCTGGCGCACGCGGTCGACCCACGGAACTAGCTTCGCGAGCACGTCGCTGACGTTGGCCTTGCGCGCCCTGGGAACCTGTGCCTTCACCAGCGCCTTCTTGACCTCTCCGGTCGTCATATCCGGCGCATCTTCCTCGTGCTTGAAGTAATAAAGCGTTGCAAGCACCACAACCCGCTTGGGTGTATTCCGGACGGGATGTAAGAACTCGGCAAGCGTCACGATCCAATTGGCGGCTATCCACCTGGTGCTGTCGAGTTTCTAATCCTCAGCGGTCAGATCGACGCCGCCGGCACTTTCAACTGCCTTCTTGAAATCAGCCAGCCACTTCGAAGTCAAGACAATCTCGGATCTGTTCGAGCCGGCGTTAAACCCCTTCATCGGGCTGAGGTGATGGCCTGCGAAGTTATTCTGATCAAAGCAGTGCTTACGCTTTGCCTCAGCCCGCACAGCATCGGCGTTGACCGGCTGCTCACCGAGCCCACGGGACCGGGCGCTAGCAACGAGCGCAATAACGCATTTTGCTTGCTGTGCCACCGATGCACCGAGATCCTTCGTTGGCGGCGTCACATGGACGATCCCCGTTTTCGTTAGATGAAGTACATCCCGCAATCGGTCCTCGTCGACGCCCGACTCGGTTGCGAGTTGCGAAAAGAACGTGTCCTCATCCGGAATTTCCTCAGGCGCGTCGCCGCCAGCGTCGCCACTGGTTCTCTTCGTCGCCCGCCGTTTTTTCGTTGAGCCTTGCTGCTTTTTCGCCTTCCGACGACCATCATCGCCGTGGCCATCTTCAGTGCTTCGCAGGTAGTCGATCGCCTCTTGGAAGGCAACCACCTGAAGACTCTCAGGCACATCCGCTTTCTCAACGGCAGCCCAGGCCGTCTGAAGAAGTTCCTCGATGTTCACATCGCGGAGCCTAGACCGATACCCGGACGACTTGGCACGATCACTGATTCACGGCACGCCTCAGCGGCTAGCTCACCCTGCGTCGTGCCAGACAGCGGCTTCTCGGGGGCCGAGACACCCGGACGGCCCCCACGCCCCCGCAGGAGCGCACCCGGGTCCCTGCGAAAGCCCCGACCCCCGAAAAGCCGCTGTCAGCTCCAGGCGGACCAGCCGTCGCGCCCGCTGAGGCGCTTGACGTGGAGCGCCGCGCGGCTCGGCAGAACGAGGAAGCCGTTGCTGTGCAGCAGCCCCGCCACGACGAGATCGCGGACGGCCCGGGCGAGCGCCATGCCGCCGATGATGTCGTCGGGGTTCTCGAACAGCTCGCAGGCGATGGCCGGATAGGTCAGCAGCACCGGGTATTCGCGCAGGAGCACGTCGAGGACGACGCGCTGCAATTCCTCGTCAGTCATGGCGCTGAGCGAAGGGGCGCGGCGCAGGCGGCGACGCCAAGCGCCGCCGCCGCTCCGCCACATCAGGACGCCTCCGCCGTGAGGACCGCGAGCAGGCCGTGCAGCGCGTCGTGGTGAGCGACGATCTCCGCGTAGTCGCTCGCTTCGTCGTAGGCCCTTGCCGCTGCCTCGATTGCCGTACGGGCCGTCTCGTCGGGAACGAGCACCTCGCCCTTCTCGACGCCTGGCAACAGCCGCTCGAATGCTTCCGCCTCCCGGCGGGTCAGGTCGGGGTCCTTCACCCCCTTGGGGTGCGCGAGGTCGCGCTGAGCGTCCTCCCGCCAGTCGTCCAGCAGCCCGCACAGGATCTCGACTTGCGAGGGTGGCAGATCGAGCGACACGGCCCGCTTGCCATCCGTAGGGTCTGAACCAGCCATAAGGGAGCTACGCCTCCTTTGTGGTCAGGCGGTCCGTCGTGTTGACGCACGGCGGGCCGCCGCTATATCGTGGCGGTCAGCCTAGCAGGTTTTGTGGGGTCTATGCCCCACAGCTCATTTGCCGCGGATGATTTCGGCGACGTGGCTGAAGTCGAGACCGACCTCATCGGCGATCTCGCGGACAGTCAGGCCGTCCTTCTGCGCTTGCGCGAATCGTTTGCGGCGTGTGGCTCGTGCTTTCGCGCGTTCACGTTGAACGTGCTCTTGAGCGCGCTCGAACTCGGCTTGTGCACGGCGCACCTGGGCGCGGGCCTTCTGCTTTGGGTCGCTCGGCATCGCCGCAGACTATTCGCCATCGCTGTCCGCCCCGGATGTGAGGCTGCCGACCGTGCCCTACGAGCGGACAATCGATATCGAGATCGTCGAGGGGGTCGTCATTCGGTTCAGCCAAACCGGACGACCGATTGAGCGCTACTCGGTCGTCCTGCTCGTCCTCGAGGGCGGCGACTGGCAGACCGTCCGCGTCTACGACAACCATCTCGGCACCCACCACATGCACCGCTACACTCGGCAAGGCGGAAAGCAGCCCGAATCTGCGTTCCACGAGGGTTCGACAACCGAGGCCATTCCGGCAGCAATCGACCACCTGAAGGCCCATTGGGAAGCGATAATCGCGTCATGGAGAAGCTAACTCGCAGCAAGAACACGCCCGGCACCGATGCCGCCTTCGATCTACTGAGCGAAATCGCCATCGATCCCGCCAGCGACGAGCGCTATCCGGACGGGACCGTGCTGATCCCCGCCGATTCGCCCGATGCCTCGGCCTTGATGTCCCGGGCCATCGAGAAGCGCAGGCCGATCGCCATCGTCTTTCCGGACGGCTCCGATGTCCTGGCTCGACCGCCTACGGCCTCCTGGCCCGCCCTCGTGATCGTACTCGGCCTCCTGTGGCTGGCCGACCACGTTCGTCGCAAGCGCGACCGGCCGACCTTCGTGCCTCGGGAGTGGGTAACCGAGTTTCACGCGGCGAGCGAGCCGAAGCTCGCCGCTTGATGGAGCGCAGCAAGTTCACTCGGGCAGGCGAAATCGCCAACGAGCGACTGATCGAAGCCGTGCTCGACCCTGATCGCTATCCCGAAGGGACCACCTTCATCGCCGCCGACCAGGAGGGCTTCGCCTCGATCCTCGCCGAGGCCGTCGCCGAGCACCGGCCGCTCGCGATCGTCTATCCCGACGGCCGCGAGATCGTCGCCGCGCCGCGCGGTGGCGCACTCGCCTTCTTCGAGCACCTACTGACCCGTCGCCGCGAGGTCAAGCAGGGCCAGTCTGCCGTGCCGCTACCCGCCGATTACCGGGTTGAGATCAGGGACCGGCAACTCGCCGCTACCTGAGCAACGCGGTAGGCCCACCGACCGATTCCCAGCGACCGGCCAAGACCGCGCTCCCGGGCCGCGTGCTGCCCCAGTCCGAGCCTCCGCTGAGCTTCGCGAATCAGGCGTAGGGCTTCTCGCTGCCGCTCTCGGTCGCGCTCCCGCCCGAGCGCTCGCTTGGGGTCCTTGACTCCGTATCGCTGGCGGTAGGTCTCGATCTCCTCCACACCGCGATCCCAGGCGTTCCGTTTCCGCGGCTCACGCGGCCTCTCGCCAAGCTCGTTCTTGATGTAGGCGGGCGGGGAGATGCGGGCCGCGGTGATCGCCAGCTCGCGGCGCTCGGCGAGGACGCGATCTGCGACAGCCAGCTCCTGCCGCGCGGTCCCCGAGGGGAGGGGGAACCGGCGTGCCTCGGCCTCAAGCTCATCGAGCCGTCGCACGGCGACGGCTTCGTCGCGGTCGATCCGCGCCAGCTCGCTCTTGCGGGGCCGGCGCTTCAGCTCCGCCGCGCGCTCGCGCTCGTAGTCGTAGCGTTCGACCCGACCCTCGGCCGTCTCGACCCGTTCGCGCAGGCGCCGTAGCTCGCGCTCGGCCTTCGCTTCGTGCCCGGCGGCAACCCTCAGCTCATCGCTCCTGGCGACCAGCTCCTCGGTCGGCAGGCCGGAGAAGCGGGAGCGGAGCGCGGCATCGTGCGCCGCGAGCTGCGCACGGTCGCGCTCGGCGGCGAGGGCGACATGCGGCAGAGCCTCGGCGCTGCGGTCGGGCATCGGCGCGATCTCCTCGCGCTGGCTCTGAATCTCCGGCGTCGCGTAGATGAAGGTCTCGCCGCGACTCCGTGAGGCGGCCACGTAGAGCTCCTGCTTGTCCATCGAGGGATCGACCATGACGAACGCCTGATCTGCGGTCGTCCCCTGCGCGGAGTAGGCCGTCACCGCGTAGGCGTGTTCGAGCGCCGGGGCCTCGGAGTGCGGGTTGGTGCTGTCCAGGTAGTCGGCCTCGACCTCGACCCGCCGCGCCTGGTCGATGCCGTCGAGGACGACGCGGCGCTGCTCGGCGTCGACCTCGGCCACCTGCCAGCGTTCGCGGTTGTAGATCTCGGCTTGCCGGTCGTTGACGCGGGTGATCACCCGATCGCCGGCGGCGAAGCGCGCCTCGCCGACTTCGACCTTCTCGCCGCCGAGCTGGCCCGCTTCGCGCAGGACCTCGCGCGCCGTCGCGTTCAGGCGCTCGACATCGCGGTTTCGCTTGGCGATCATCACAGCGTCGATCTCGCGTTCATGCGCCTCGTGCCAGTCGCGCACCAAGGCCGCCCGCATCGCCTCGGAGTCCGGCGCCACCGTGACCCGCTCCTCGGAGACGTAGAGGCCGAGCGCCTTGGCTCCCTCACCCTCGCGGATCAGCCTCGCCGCCTCGCGGTCGACCCGGTGCTCGGGGCGGATCACCTCTTCGAGGCGGATTGGCTCTGTGCGCTCGGCGACCGCCCTGAACAGCCCGCCCGCCTCGATCTCTCCGAGCTGCTCGGGATCGCCGATCAGGACGAGCTTCGCCTCGGCCCGCTCGGCATGCTCGACCAGGTGGGCGAGCTTCGCCGAATCGACCATCGCCGCCTCGTCGATCACCAGGGCCGAGCCCTGGGCCAGCGCCTCGCCGCCGCCCTCGCGCCCGCCCTGGTCCAGTTCGGAGAGCAGGGCGGCGACGCTGACCGCAGGCAGCCCATCGGAGCGCAGGACACCCGCCGTCCGCCAGGTCGGCGCCGCGATCCGCAGGTCGATCCCCGCCTGCGCCCACCCCTCGGCTGCGGCGACGACCGCGAACATCTTTCCGGTTCCCGCCTCGCCGATCACGACGGCGACCCGCTCGGGGCTCGTTAGCAGGCGGCGGACCATCTCGCGCTGGTCGGCCTTCAGCGTTGGGCGCTCTGCGATCACGCGCGCCGCGATCAGCTCGCCCGCGACGTTCGCCCTTTCACTGTTCATCCGCTCGACCGCCGCCAGCGCCTCACGCTCGAGCTCCCAGATTCGGCGCGTGGTGTAGCGGGGGCCTTTGGCGGTCTCGGCGATCTGGATCACCGACTCCGCGGCGAGGAACTCGTCGGCCAGGCGCTCGACGTCGGCGGCCTTCGCTCCGTTGCGCAGCGAGTCGGCGACGGCCTGGATCGCGTCGCGGCGGTCGAAGTGCGACTGGTGCTCAGTCACCGCCCGGTCGAGCTGTTGCACGGTGAGGACCGGGTAGTGCTCGCTCGGGTCCCTGACGCCGAGCGTGCGCTCGATCGCCTCGCGGTCGAGGCCGATCTCGTCCGCTTTGGCTCGCCAGCGCTGGCGCAACTCGACCTGGGAGATGTCGGTGTCCTTCGGCTTGCGGGTGGCGAGCGTGGCGATCTGACGCGTGGCCGCCGAGGCGTTCTCGCCGGCCGCCTCGAGGATTTCGGCGCGGCGGGTGGAGAAGGCGCGCAGGTGCTCATCGGCGAAGCCCTCGATCTCGGCGATGCCCTTTCGGGTCGGCTGCCACTCGACGCCGAGGCGGCGGGCGAGCGCGTCGCGAAGGTGCGCCTCGTAGATGTAGCTGGCGGTGGTCGCGTGGTCGTAGATCGCCGGGTGGTAGAGGCGGGTCCAGCGACCGTCGGCCTTGGTCGCGTTGGCGACGAGCACGTGGGTGTGCAGCTGCGGGTCGCCGTTGCGCGAGGAGCGGTGCAGGTAGGCGGCGGCGAGGTAGCCATCGCCCTTGACGAACTCGGCGCCGCCCGCTCCGCGCCGCGTCCAGCAGGCTTCTCGTTGCATGTATCCGAGGGCGGCCTGGACGGCTTCCTGATGGGCGGCCTTGACCTCGGCGGCCACATCGGCTTCGCCGAGGCCCCAGAGCAGCGAGACCGACTTCGGCGCCGAGAAGGTGAGGTCGAAGCCGGGGACCGCGCCGCTCGCCGGCACGCCGCTCATCGAGAGCAGCGGCTCCCCGTCTACCGGGTTGCGGCCGGTGAGCATCGCGACGAGCTGGTCCTCGCCGACCTCGCCTTCGAGGCCCAGGTGCTCAGCGGCGTCGCCGACCCACTGGCCCGCCTCCTCGCCCTCGCCGGAGTAGTAGTCCTCGGCGCCTTCGGCGACCTTGCCCAGGTAGTAGCGCTCCTGTCCTTTGCCGAGCTTGCCGATCGAGAGCATCACCTCTGTTGTCCACGGCGGCGGCGTTTTGCATCGGCTACCTCGGGAGGTGATGTGGCGTGAGGGTGGTGGCTGTTGGCTGTTGGCCTTTGCCTTGATGGGCTCTCCCACGGCTCGATGGCTGCCGTGATGGCCTTCCTTCTTGCTTTGAGTTTTTTGCCTTGGGGTGGCTTGGCTGGCTGTCTTGGCTCGGGGTTCAGTTGGTTGATGACTCTGGTCTCGATTTCGGGGGACGGCGAGGCATTCGCGGCGCGTTTCGGACGTACCCGATGCAATGCGCGCTCTCAGTGGACAACAAGGGCAGAGTCAGATGCCCGGTCCCACCACCCCCACTGAGCCCTTGATGACCGCCGACGAAGCGGCTCGGCTCCTCCACGTCCCTCGCAGCACGCTCTACGAGCTGGTTCGCTCGCGGGGTCTTCCCCACGTTCGGATCGGCGAGCGGGGGCTGAGGTTCACCCGTTCCGACCTGTCGAGCTGGATCGCCGAGAACACCTATGGGAAGCTGCGACGCGGGTAGGCTGGCGTCAGGCTGCGGGAGCCGCTGCCGGCGACTCCTGCGGGTCCTCAAGCCGGAAGGCTTCCGACACTCGTTTGGCGGCGTCCTCGCGGTCGACAAAGGCGAGGTAGCGCCTGGTCGTCGTCAGGTCGGCGTGGCCCATCCACTCCATGACCTCGCGCGAGTCGGCGTGGCGAATCACGGTGCTGCCGAAGGTGTGACGGAGGTTGTGGAAGCGGAAATCCTCGCGCAGGCTCGCCGCTCTCAACGCCGCACGGTAGCGCTCCTTCAAGGACTTGTAGCCGACGTGTTGGCCGCGCGGCGTGCAGAAGACGAGATCGTTGTCGGCGGTGAAGTGCTTGCGCTGGCCGAGACGCGCGAGCCGTTCGGCGACCTCCTCGGCCATCGGCACCGCACGCTCGGTCCCGCCCTTCGGAGTCGTCGTCTCGCCCTGGGTCCAGTTCTCGCGGACGTGAATCGTGCGACGGGTGAAATCCACGTCGCGCCAACGCAACGCCAGCAGCTCGCCCATTCGCAGACCGGCAAATGCCGCCGTATGAAAGATCGCCGCGTCCTGCTCAGACTCCGCAGCCCGGACGAGTGCCAAGACCTCCTCTGGACGCAACACGTCGATCTTGGCCGCGCGGCGGACTCGCGGGCGCTCGACGAGATCGGCGGGGTTGCGAGGCAGACCGTAGACCTTCATCGCCCGCTTGAAGATCGAGCCAAGGCAGACGAGGTACTTCTGCCGCGTCC
Organism: Solirubrobacterales bacterium; assembly: GCA_035712345.1. Classification (GTDB taxonomy): domain Bacteria; phylum Actinomycetota; class Thermoleophilia; order Solirubrobacterales; family 70-9; genus VRUE01. Next base: position 878 of record DASTAY010000034.1, on the reverse strand, counting down.
GGTTAGAGCCGCCGTAGCCGCTGATCCAAAGGTAGATGTCCTCGGTAGTGATCGTCTCGATCTTGCGCCTGCCGAACTCGCGGTCGAGGACGCGGACCATGTTGCGGTAGTCGCGCAGCGTCGACGGCTTGCAGTCGCGGACGTTCTCGCTGTAGGCAAGCCACTCCTTGGTCGCGTCGGCAAAGGTCTTGCCGGTCTCGACCATCCCCGGCAGCGAACCGTCGCGGGCCTGGCGCAACAACTCGTCCAGGTGCGCCTCTGCCTTGCCTTTCGTGAAGTAGCCATCGGGCGGCGCGGTCTTCTCGGTCCACGCCGGCCCGAGTCGCCGTTTCTGCTGCCGTCCATCCGGCAGTCGGTACTTCGCGTACCAGACTGCACCGCGCTTCCCCTTGCGCTTGAAGACGTGGCCGGAGATCGGGCGGGGCGCTGGCTGTCGCATCGGTCCCGAAACTCTAGCGCGTTTCGGGACCAATTCGGGACCAATTTCGCCACCTCGTGCCGAACGGCTCTAATCTACTTGGCTCTATAGAGCCATTTCCTTAATGGGGCGGGAAGGACTCGAACCTTCGACCGACGGATTATGAGTCCGCTGCTCTAACCAACTGAGCTACCGCCCCGGGGGCTGGACGGTAGCGTGCGGGGCGCGGTTTGGGCGGCTCAGGACTCGTCGTCATGCCGGAACCGAAGCGGTAGCGGTCCGCGCCGACCAGCTCGATCGCCGCTCCCGCAACGACGCGCTAGGTGTAATTCCTGACCACGTTGTTCATCCGGGCCTCCTTGGAGGCTGGGGGTGTCAAGCCAACCCAGCACCAAGGAGAAGACCCGGATGAAGATTCACGCTAATGCCCCCTTCGGTCCGAAGGGAAGGCTCACGATGG
>DASTAY010000033.1:0-31192 GCA_035712345.1 Solirubrobacterales bacterium | reverse complement strand
AAGCTTCACCTGGCTTCACCAGTTCCGCAGGCTCCGCATCCGTTGGGAGCGTGACCCCGACCAACACCTCGCCTTCATGCACCTTGCCTGCGCGATCGTCTGCTGGCGGAGGCTCAGGTCATTGTGAAACAGGTTCTTAGGCGGCCGCAAGCGCCTGGTCGAGCGCTTGTGCGGTGACCTCGAGGCTGTTGTGCTTCTGGACCAACTGCCGCAGGGTGGTGAGATCCGTTTGGTCGACGGCGAGCAGTTCGTCCCATAGCTGCGCGGCGTCTTCGGTCACGCGCGGTCCGCCGAACGGATCTCGCGCGGCCTCGTCGTAGTTATTTGGCGTGAGCACCGCTCCGGATGCTTCGCGGGCGCCGAGCGAGCGGGCGACGACAACCCGCCGCCCCAACGCCGCCCCCTCGAGCGTGGTCATGCCCTGAGCGACGATGAGGTCGGACGCGGCCAGCTGCGCGATCGGGTCGGCGGGGGCGCCGTCGACTTGCCACGAGCCCGGCGGCAGCCGCCGTTCGCACAGCTCGACCGCCTCCGCGCGCCGCGGTCCGTCGCCGACCACCGCCAGCCGGCATGCGCCTCCGCTGGCCAGACGCTCGCGCGTCAGCTCGACCGCGAGCCGGACGATTGCCATCTTCTCGGGCGCCAGGCGCGTCATTGCGAGCAGCTTCCGCGGCTCTCCCACGGCCGGGTCGAAGCTCAACTCCTGCAGCGGCACGGATGCAGGCATGACTCGCAAAGCGTCGGTCGGGATCCCGTATGCAGCCGCCACCTTTCGCCTGTGGGCGGCGCCGCACACGAGGGCGACCGCACGCGGATCTGCCGCGGCCCGCTCGATCGCTCGCCGCAGCTTCATCGGTCCCGGCGGCGCGAGCCTCCGGGTCGCCGTCTGCGGGGCGCCATGGACTGCGAGCGCCGCGCCCCCGCAGGTCTCGAGCGTGCGCGCGAAGATATCCACCGGCCCCAGTTCCCACTGGACAATCGCGACGTCGTGCTCGCCCACGGTGCGCCAGATCCTGTCCTGGCTCCCGCCCTCGCTCCAGCTCACGGGCGACACATCGATGGCCGCGCTACACGCGACCTCGGCCAGCGGGCCCGGCTGGGCGATGATCGTCGCACTGTCTCCTCGCTCGACGTGATGGGCCAGCAGCCGAACCCAGTGCCAGGTCGCCCCGCCTTCTCCAAGACTGTGCAGCAGGCAGCAGATCTTGCGAAAAGCTCCGCTTCCAGCCTCGCCCATGCATGGGATACTCACAGACTTGTATTCGCTGATCCAATCGGATCGGGCTCCAAACCTGCTGCTTGGAGCCCGCGTCGAGCTCGCCTCCGACGCGGACATCGGCGCCAACATCGTCGTTCACGACGACGTCACCGTCGGTGAGCGCGCAAGCATCGGCCACGGAGCCGTGCTGGGTCGGATCGCGAGGCTGAACCGCGGCTCTCGACGGCACCAGCCGCAGCCGGCGCCGACGGTGATCGAGCGAGAGGCGATCGTCTGTCCCTACGCGCTGATCGACGCCGGCGCCTGGATCGGCCCGGGCGGCATGGTCGGAGACCACGCCGGGATACGGGAGGGAGCGGTCATCGAGGAAGACGCCGTGATCGGCTATTCGAGCGTGCTGAATCGCGAGGCGCGATTGGGCAGGGGGACCCGCGTCCAGGCTTACTGCGTCATCGGCCCTGGGGTGATCGTGGGGGAGGGCGCCTTCCTGGCCCCCGGGGTGCAGGTCCTGACCGGAGCGATGAACTCCATGGACCCCCGCCCACCGGGGCGCCTAGGGCGAGCCTGCCAGATCGGCGCCGGCGCCCTCATCCTGCCCGGCGTCGAGATCGGGGAAGAGGCCATCGTCGGCGCCGGCGCGGTCGTCACCAAGGACGTGCTGGCAGGTGCTGTCGTCACGGGCGTCCCGGCTCGTTTGACACTCCGCGAAGGGGAAAAGATCCGAGATGTTTAAGCTGCGAGCTTTCCTCCGCGAACGTGCTCCCGGTCATCAAAGCAGACGACCGTGGAGGCGTCAGCGAGGACATCCCGGGAGCCTCAAGATCTGCCCTTTAAGTTCGGGCAATGACAGTCTGGAGATATGCCATCCCGGTCCGATCGCCGGCCACGCAAACTCCCCACATACCGGCGCGTAGCACGGCTCCAGCTATCCCCTCCGCCGGAATGTCGATTGCAGCGAGGGGCATGTTATGGGTCCAGGAGCGCTCGATACGGGCGCCGCGAGACTGAAGCAGAGACTCCAGAGACTGACGGGTGAAATGATGGACGTGATGTGCCGAGTAGAGCCGGTTGAAAGTTATGGGAGTTACTGGACGGGTGGCCCGTGCCAGTCGGTACAAGAGGCTCGACTCGTTGACGGTCATGATCGCGACCACCCCGCCAGGCCGGACAAAGGAGTACAGGCGTCGAACAAATTCGGTCACATCGGGGATGTGCTCAATCACCGCAAGTGACACGACTGCGTCGAATTTACCTGGATCCAGGGTCATAACATCCCCCTGGAGGTACCGGATCCCGTTCGTGTTTTCGTTTGCCGTGAAGTCGAGGCCGGTGAGCTTCAGGTCCTGGCGCTGAGCGTGCAAGTGCCGCAGGAAGTCCCCTTTGCCGCATCCGGCGTCGAGCACGGCTGAGGCGGGGGGAATCGCTTCCGCGATCTGGTCGAACAGAGCCGTGTTGGGATGATCGAACCAGCGTCGGTGCTCGATCTCGTAGTAGTCATCATCGTAGGTCTCGTGCTCTCGCGGAAAACCGAACGCGTGACTACATGATGCGCAACGATACAAATCGGAATCCGGGTGGCGAGGCATCGGCGAGCTCGGCCCCCCGCAAATGGGACAGTCCATGGACAAAATATACGAGGTAGGGCGTTGTCGCGCGCGCAAAGAAACTGTCGTCGTGTAGGAATCGTGTCACCGAGGTGGTTCCCCAGGACGGTTGTTGTCATAGCAGTCGCCGAAACGCGCTGAGAACGAGGCTGGTCGCAAGTTTGGCCCAGATTCCGGTATAGACGGCTGCGTTGATGAGCGGGCTGTGCAGGGGGGCGTCGAAGCGACGGTAGAAGCGAGCTATGCCGCGATGGAATGCGATCTCCTGACGGTAACCACGTCGGGCACCGCTCGAGCCGCCCTTGACATGGAGCGCGACGCCCGCCGGCTCGTAGAAAACCTTCCAGCCGGCGTCCCAGAAGCGGTGACACCAGTCAAGGTCCTCCATATAGAGCCAGTAGCCCTCGTCCAGTAGTCCGACCTCTCGCACTGCCTCGGCCTTGCAGAGCATGAAGGCGCCGTTGACCGCGTCTACCTCGCCCGGCTCGTCATCTCCTAAATGCGTAGCGCGATATTGGGTTAAGGCTCCAGAGGAGCTGCTCAATCTGCCGACGCCGGTGAAGTGCGCAAGCGCGGAGAGCGGAGTCGGAAATGAGCGTTTGCACGCATGGTCTAAATCCCCAGTTTCGGTGACAAGCTTGACGCCGACCATGCCGATCCGGTCGTCGCTCTGGAGTCGCCGCAGCGCAGCGTCGAGCGTTTCGGCGTATACCTCGGTATCGGGGTTCAGCAGCAGAACGGCATTCGCTTTGCTCTCGCGCAGAGCGAGGTTGTTGGCGGCGGAGAAACCGATGTTGGCCCGTCGAATTAGCTTCACGGCCGGGAACTCCCGCTCGACCATGTCTGGCGTCCCATCGATGCTGCCACTATCGACGACGGTGATAGACATCTCCCCTTTTGGAGGGTGCGCTTCGAGAGAGCCCAAGCAGCGGCCGAGGAGATTTTTGGCGCCGTGACTGACGACGACTACTTCAATCATCAGTATGCGGTAGCCAGATAGAGCGGTCCCGGGGCGTACTGCGAGGTATCGTCGCGACACTCAGCTCTGGTGCGTGGTGATGCGGTCTGCCCCGTCGTAAGATTGATTAAGCGGGTGGTGCCATACCGAGCAATTGGGATGCCTTCTTCACCGGTAGGTCGCATGCCAGGTCGAAGGCATTCGACACCGAGTTCTTCCGTAATTGGATATGCACGCAGGGTGGAATCCGCGTAAGTCAATTTGACCATGCCGCTGAGATCCCAAGTGGCCGCAAAGATCGGTACCCCCAGAGTGATATTTGCTGGGTAACCTCCAGCAAATACCGTGGTTCCGGGCGAGGGATTCGGAAAGGCCCGGTGAATTTGTTCAATAGCACCGAGCTGGTAATTATACGAATCGTCCCAGAGGCGACCGTGTCGCTCCAAAACGTGGATGTACGCGGCGCCTAGGCAAAGTCCTAAGGTGACGGTGACCCCGGCTACCATCCAGCTCTTTGCTTTGAAGAGCCGGCCAACCAGGGTCACGCCCACGCCAATCAGCGAGTAAACGAGCAACACGAGGCCAAAGCCGGCAAACCCATTCACTCGATTCGTCGCACCAAAAACGCTTGGCGTGTAGTAGGGGTCTGCGGGTATGAAGATAGCCCAGCCAAGTATCGCAATGAATAATCCGAAGATAGCTAAGAACAGCCAGTTGCGCAGGCTTTGACTGGTGCTGGTGTCTCGTTTGTTGAGACTCAAGAGGTAGACCCCTATGCCGAAGGCGAAAACGACCGCGAAGGCCCCGGCGATAGCGGACGTGTGTGGTTGATTTCCCACCGGAAAGGCGGTTCTGGCAAATAATTCCTTGCCTTGATGAACGATCTGTTCAAGATGCGTGATGTCCCCTGAAAGGCTTGAGACGGTCTTGGGGGTATGTGCCTTGCCCCAAATGCCGGCGATAGCGACCATTACGAGATCGGCGGCCCAGCGGAATCTGGCGGCACGCCAGCCGTTGCGAGCGAGATAAAGGAAGCCGAGCGCCGCGACGAACGGCAGCGTGATCTCATAGGCCAGCATCGAGAGGAGATACAGGAATGCGGCAACCGCATGAAGGCGCCACGATTCCTGCGTCAGCCCGTGTAGGGCCATCCACATGCCTGCGAAGAGGAGGACTACGGCCAGGGTTATGGGATTTGCCGATTCCCAGAAGCGGGTGGAGTCGAACCATGGGTAGGCGATCGTCAGCGCAGAGATGAGCCAGGCGTGGTACCAAGGTAGGCTCAGGGTCCGCAATACGGCATACATCAGAGCCGCCGCCAGAACGGCCAATGCGACAGAGAGAATGAGCAAGGCCTTGATGTGAGTCCCGAAGAGCAGGTATTTGAGAGGAATGAATGCGATCAGGACCGGTCGAGACGACGACAGAACTTCATTGAAGTGAGAGAGAGCAGGCAAGAGTCCTGAGTCGCCGGGGGGGTGGAGCGTGAGGGCCGCATCGGCCCAGTCGTCGAGATATAGACCCCCATGCTGAATATGGGGCAAGAAGACGAGAAGGCCGAGTATCGCCAGACCGCTCCATGCGGCGGCGATCTCGCGCGTGGTCATCGGCGCGTACCACGGAGTCTTTCCGGTGCGACCGGCGACTGGCATGTCCGCTGGTGATCGCGTAGCTGAAGTAGCTTCCACAGACACTTCGCGACACAATAGCCACGCGGGTAGTCGCGGCGGCCTCGGCTAGGATTTGGCGATATCGAACTCGGCTTCCTTCGCTAAGGTTGCGTTGCGGGCTTACGAGGGCTCGACGCAATGGCAGGCTCAGAATCCCCGACGTTCAGCTTCGTCCTACCGGTTCACAACGAGGCGGGGAATCTCGACGAGCTCTACCGTCGGATCGCCACTGTCATGGAGGGGGTCGGCGAGCCGTTCGAGGTGATTTTCGTCGATGATGGGTCATACGACGAGAGCCTTGAGGTCATGAAGGCTATCCGTGGCCGGGATCTCAGGGTCAAGCTGGTTTCTTTTTCGCGCAACTTTGGCCACCAAGCGGCGATAACGGCTGGCCTGGATCTTTCCCGCGGCGATGCGACGATCGTGATGGATTCGGATCTGCAGCATCCTCCAGAGGTCGTGCCGAGGATGATCTCGAGTTGGCGCGAGGGATTCGAGATTGTTAACGCGATCAGAGCCGATCGCAGCGGAGAGACGGTCTTTAAGCGATTTACCGCGCGGATGTTCTATTGGTTGCTCTGCCGCCTCTCCCATATCGAAATGTCGCCGAATGTCGGCGACTTCAGGTTGATCGACCGCAAGGCGCTCGACGCGTTCAAGTCGTTGCGTGAGAGCACGCGCTACCTGCGCGGCATGTTCAGCTGGGTTGGCTTTCGGCAGACCGCGCTTCCGTACGAGTACCGCGATCGCCACGCGGGCGAGCCTAAGTACAACTTCAGGCGAATGTTGACCTTCGCGGTCAATGGCCTGGTCAGCTTCTCCAATGCCCCACTCGAACTCGCCCTGCACATCGGCTTCGTGGTTGCCGGTCTGTCGTTTCTTGCTGGGATTGGAGATCTCGTCGCAAAGATTCTCGCGGTCGATACCGTCCCGGGTTGGCTATCGATAACGATTACCGTCTCGTTCTTGGGGGGGATGCAGCTGCTCATCCTCGGGGTTATGGGGATATACATGAGCCGTATGTATGAGGAGATCAAGAGCCGTCCGCTGTACATCGTCAGGGAAGTAGACGGGATCGATGGTGTGGCGACATCGGTCGAGAAGGCTTACGTCGTCGGCATGGATTTAGGTCGATGAGTTCCGCATCGGTGGGGGGGGATGCCGGAACTCATGCGGCACGGTCGCCGCAGACCGTTGCACGCTGCAATCTCTGCGAAACACAAGTCGAACCCGGACAGGCTCCCCGTTGGGTCAAGGATGGGTACGCGATTTATCAATGCTCATCCTGTGGGTTGATTTACCGTGGTGACGTGCCGACTCCAAATGAGTTGCTATCCATCTACGCGCCCAGTTATTTTCGGAGCCAAGAGGGAGGAGATGCGGACGGCTACGCCGACTATCTGAGCGACGAGTCAGAGCATCGGCTTACCGCGCGCAGACGTGTCGAACGCTTGTCTCGCGTCGTTTCTAGAGGTCGTCTGCTGGATGTCGGCGCTGCGGCGGGTTTCTTCATAGACGAGGCAAGATTGCGAGGTTGGGACGTGCAGGGGATCGATGTCTCCCCCGATATGAGTGCGTGGGGAAGGGAGCACCTTGGGCTGGATATTGCCACCGGCCTCTTTCAGCAATCCAACTATCCGGCAGATTCGTTTGATGCGTTGACGATGTGGGATTATATCGAGCATTCGATCGATCCAACCCGTGATTTTGCCATGGCAGCGCGGGTACTTCGGCGAGATGGGGCGCTCGTGCTTTCAACTGGGGACGCCGCTTCGCTGGTGGCGCGCCTGTCTGGGAAACGCTGGCATCTCCTCACGCCACGGCATCACAATTTCTTTTTTACCGTTGACACGCTTACACGCTTTCTGCGGGAGAGCGGCTTTGAGGTGCTTACGGTGGGGCATCCGAGCGCCCATTACTCACTGCGTTACCTGGTCCACAAGCTTGGGACTATGGCTCCACGAAGCGCAGGCCTTCGAAGGTTGAGTGCGGTCGTCAGCGGCCGCTCTCTGGGTGAGCGCTCGGTGCGCCTCAATCTGTTCGATATAGCGACGATCGTTGCGCGAAGGGTTTGATGGCGCCGCCATCGTGCCAGCGGTCTTACATATGATTTTCCGCCGTGAGTGACGGACGGACCCCAATCCTCTATATCGCGCCCTGGGTAGACCTCGGCGGCGCGGATCGAGGGACGATCGATTGGTTCAAGAACATTGATCGCAGTCGCTGGGCTGCGTCGTTGATCACGACCACTCCTTCGCCAAACAGGTGGCTCCGGCATATCGAGCCGTACGCCGAGGAGATCTGGGATCTGCCGGATCTCATGCCCGGCGCGGCCTTCCCCGAGTTCATCCTCGGCTTCATCGAGAGCCGCGGGGTGCGCGTCGTCCACATCATGAACGCCCGCCTCGGCTTCGACCTGCTGCCGGACATGACCTGCCTGCCCGAACCACCAGCCGTGGTTGTGCAGATGCACGGGGAGGAACCGGACCAGAGAGGCTACGTCCGTTACGTGACCCGGCGCTATGCCAACCTCGTCGACGCCTTCTCTGTCATCAGCGAGAACCTCAAGGAGACGATCGTTGCCTATGAGATCCCACCCAGCCGGATCGAGGTGATCCACCTCGGCGTCGACGGCGAGGAGGAGTTCGATCCGGCGCGCGTCGAGCCGCTCGAGCTGCCGGGCAACGGCGCCAAGCGGGTCCTATGGCCAGGCCGCCTGGTCCGCGACAAGGACCCGTTGCTGACCGTCGAGGTGCTTGCCCGCGCGCGCACACGGGGCGCGGACTTCGTGCTCGACATCGTCGGGGAAGGACACCTGAAGGACCCCACCCGCGCCCGCGCCGAGGAGCTGGGCGTCAGCGAGATGATCAACTGGCATCCCCCCTCGCAAGAGATGCCGCGTTGGTTCCGCAGCGCCGACCTGCTCCTGATGACGAGTCTCTTCGAGGGCATGCCGCTGGTGATCTATGAGGCACTGGCGATGGGCGTGCCGGTTGTCGCCCCCGCCCTGCCGGGCAATCTCGAGCTGATGGATGCGCAGAGCGGCGTTCTGGTGGAGCCGCGAGACGACGCCGATCGCTATGCGGAGGCGCTTGTGGCGCTGCTCGGCGACGACGAGCGGCGCCGCAAGATGGGCGAGCACTCACGTCGGCGCATGCTGGAGAAGTTCTCGCCGGCTGAGATGGGGCGTCGCCACGATGCCCTCTACGAGCGGCTGCTCTCCGAGCGCACCGCGAGCAGCCGATGGCGCAACGAAGAGCTTTTCGGCGAGCAGGACCCCCTGCACCACAAGCCGAATGGTTCTCCCCCGGCGCCTATCGCGCTGCCGCGCGACCCGCGGCCGGAGCGCACGGTTGGGGTGGTAGTGCCCTGCTACCGGCACGGCATCTTCCTCGACGCCTGCATCGCCTCGATCAAGGCGCAGACCGTGGCGCCGGCGCGGATCGTCGTGGTCGACGATGCATCCAAGGACATAGAGACGATCGAGGCGCTCGTCCGCTTCGACGACGACCCGGAGGTGACCGTCCTTCGTCAGCCGGAGAACACTGGGCCCAGCGCCGCTCGTAACCGCGCTATGGCCCAGCTCGATACGAGCTATGTGCTGCCGATCGATGCCGACGACGAGCTGTTGCCCGATGCGATCGAGCGCATGCTGGCTCAGCTCGAGTCCGCCCCCGCAGATGTCGGCTTCGTCTATCCCCACTGGCACCACATCGGCAATCGGTTGGACGAGGTACGGGTGCCTGCCTACAACATCTGGCTGCTGATGAATCAGAACTACTGCGGCACCCCGGGGCTCTTCGATCGGCGGCTCTTCTCGCCGCACGGGATCGGCTTTGCCGAGGAGATTGTCGTCGGGCACGAGGACTGGGATCTGATCCTTCAGCTCGCCGAAAGGGGAGTGCGTGGGATTCCGGCGGACGCGCCCACCTTCCTCTACCGCAAGCAGGGATTCAGCCGGGTCAACGCGGTCGACTACGGCCCTGACTCGTTCGAAACGACGATCGAGGGACGTCACCAGCACCTGTACCTCAACAGCGACCGGATCAAGGCCGAATGGGCCCCTGCCTTGAGTGTCGTGCTGCTTGATGAGGATGAGGGAACGTGGGGCGGAAAGGACCTCGAAGGATTGGAGCGGCAGACCTGCCGGGATTTCGAGATCCTCGCTCGTGGAGATCTCGGGGAGGGTGTCCGCCGGGTCGAGTCGACACCTGATTCTTCACTTGAGTGGCTTCAGGATGCGATTGACGCTGCCCAAGGGCGCTGGATCCTGCTTCTCCCGCGTTCCGCGGCGAAGGTGCTGGACGCCTCTTCATTCGTCGAGCAGCTCATTCACGCGTTCTTCGTGAATGCCGATGTTCCAATCCTCGTCCTCGCCGAAGCGCCTTTTCTGGCGAGGTTCTCCCAACTGAACAACACCGAGCGGCTATCGGCAAGGCCAGGCGCTGTGGCGTTCGAACGGCCGCTGTGGGGCCGTGTGCCCGAGATTCCGCTCGGCGGGGAGGACTCGCCGATGGCCGACCTCGTGGTCGGGCTGGGGATGATCGGCCCGGCGCAGTGGCGGGCGGCCCCAGTGGGTATCGAGGGCAAGCCTTGGCTGACACATTCGGCAACCGACGCTCGGGGCGGCCCCGCAGCTCTGGACATCAACGTCCCCCGTCCGGAAGACGAGTCAGAGGCCGCGATGCGGCACACGATCGCCCATCAGAAGCCACGCCTGCCCGAGATGACTCGGGACAGGGTGAGGCGGTGGAGGCAGACGGAGCCGTGGACCCCTCCGCAAACGCAGCTTCTCTGTCGTCATCTGGATCTAAAAACCGGTCTGCGGACGATGAGCCCCGATCGGGAGTCTCCCGAAGGGAAACGTCTGGAGCACGTCTTGGGCTGTACCCACCTCTTCCCGGCCCCTGGCACCCGCCGTCTCGTTCATGCCAGCCACACCTACAAGCTGGGCGATGACCATGGCAAGTTGATCGAGGGCGAATACGACATGGGCTTCGTCGAGCAGGAGCCGTTCGTCCTGATGGAGACGCTGGAGCTGCGGCGTGTTCCCGACAATGGACAGGAGGTTCTGGTCGCCGGCGCGGATGACCCGCTTATCCACAGCTCCGAGCTGATCGAGAGTCTCGGCTGGATCGAGGCTTGCCCGATCCTGCCAAGGGCTCGCGACACCCTCTATACGGGACCCTGGGCGGTGGTCTCGCTGCGGCGGCAGGCCGACTACTCGACGTGGAGGCACGGCTATCTGGTCCGGTTGCCTGGCGACCCGGCGGATGGAGTCGAGCTTGGCTCCCTTCGCCGCTATCCCGGCCCGGGAATGGTTGCGCTGTGCCAGCGGGCCGACGGCAGGCTTGCCAGCGAGCTGGTGAACCCAGGTCGAGCCAGCCGTGATCCCCGCAAGATCGGTCGCTGGGTCGCCGAACCGCTTGCCGCGGACAATCAGCCGGGCGCCCGGATCCGCGGCGCAGCCTCGCGCCTGCGACACCTCGCGCGTCACTCTGGATCGCGTCGGCTGACGCAAGAGGAGGGTGAGATTCTCGGCTACCTGCCGCGCCAGCTGATGCCCGGCTGTAGCACCCTCTACAGCACGATCCACCCGGTGACCGGCGACCAGCTCGTCACCCGCTCCCCGGAGGAGGCGCTCGCCGCCGGCTACGTGATGGACGGCATCCTCGGCGCGATCTTCGATCCCCCGGACGATGCGGCCGCGACACCGCCCGAGGAGATGCCCTGGGCGCGGGTCGCTCGCGCCTGAGCGCAGCCGTGACCGGCAGCAGCTGATAGGAGGAGTAGAGGGCGACGTTTATGAATCTAGGCCGGGGATCGGCTCCACCGGAAGGTCGCCGTGGATCGCCTCCAGCTCTTCCAGATCGACTCGATCCTGCGGGCGCCTGGCGAGGCGCTTGAAGCCGACAAGGCTCGGCAACGCTGCGACCCGGACCATTTGGCCCTCCCACTCCGTCATGTCTGCTCGATCGGAAACCGTGTCGAAGTCGAGCGGAGGGGACCCGCCGCGAATGATGTCGATGATGCCGTGGCGACTGTTTATCCGCAGGTGCTCGACACCAGCGATGTCATCAATCGTGAGCTTCTTTCCATCGGAGAATCTCTGGGCATCCGCCAATTCGAGAAAGCGCAAGATCGTCTCGTCAGCTTCCTCGCCGTCGGGGACGAGTAAGTCCGAGTCGCGCGTTGCCCGTATATAGCCATGGAAAATCACGCTAAATCCGCCGATGACAACGTGCTCCAAGCCTGCCGAGTTGGCGTCGGCTATGACGCCAACGAGATCAGGACCAGAGGGCTCGTCTTGGGACATTGCCGGCCTTTACGGAAGCGGCGAGCAGTGAGACAGCTTGCTGCGACATCTTCTGGCCCAGTTCCAACCGTTGAGTCGGCGTCAGCGCCAAGTTAGAAGCACGCAACTGCTTCGCCTCCGCACGATTGATCTTCGCCCACTCGGCCTCGTTGCCAGGAGCAAGCAGTGGCTTTCTGCAAACTGCCATGCCTCCATGGTAAGCGCCGGATCGGATCGCGCCGGCCCGGCCAGGCGGTAGAGGGCCCGCGCCTAATGCGACCCCTCGCCGCGGAAGATCGCGGCGGGGGTGCGCATGAGGATCGCCAGGTCGCCGGCGACGGAGATGTTGTCGAGGTAGTCGCGCTCCATCGCCAGGCGCTCCTCGAAGGTCAGCTCGCCGCGGCCGTAGACCTGCATCGGGCCGGTCATGCCGGGCTTGACCGCGAGGCGGATGCGCTGACGCTCGTCGTAGAGGGCTACGATGGCCTCCTCCTCCGGTCGCGGGCCGACCAGCGACATGTCGCCGCGCAGGACGTTTACGAACTGGGGCAGCTCGTCGAGGCTGAAGCGGCGCAGCGTCCGGCCTGCGCGGGTGACGCGCGGATCGTCGGCGATCTTGAAGGCCGGCTCGTCGAGCTTGTCGAGGTCGACCAGTTCGCTCAGCTGCTCCTCGGCGCCCTGCACCATCGTGCGGAACTTGAGCATCGTGAAGGGCTTGCCGTCCCTGCCCGCACGGCGTTGACGAAAGAGCACGGGGCGTCCCGTGTCGAGCAGGATCGCCAGCGCGCTGAGTGCCAGCACCGGCGAGAGCAGGACGAGCATCGCGCTGCCGATCGCGATGTCCATCACCCGCTTCATCGCCTCGGTCGAGCGGGGCGGGTCGGAGAATCGGAAGTCGAGCACCGGCAGCTCGGCGAGGCGATTGAGCTCGATCCCCGGCCCCAGCAGGCCGAAGTGCTGGGGGAGGAAGGTCAGCGCCAGCCCCGCCGTCTTGCACTGCTCGATCAGCCGCTCCGCCGCGGGCTCGCTCATGTCCTGCTCGGTGACGATCACCCGCTCGACGCCCTCCTCCCGGGCGACGCGCGAGATGTCGACAGTCGTGCCGAGACACGACAGGACGCCGGCCCGTGCGGTCGCGTCCTCGCCGCGCGGCGCCAGGTACCCGACCAGGTGCAGGCGCGTCTCGGGGTGGGTCGCGACCCGCCGCGCGACCACCGCGACGGCGCTCGCCGGGCCGATCACGAGGCCGGTCGCGGCCCCCGCCAGCCGATGCCAGAAGAAGCGCAGCACGGCGCGCGAGGCGAAGCTGCCGAGCAGGGCGCCGACGCCGACCGCGATCGCGCTGCTCGCCGCCAGCGGGCCGACCGGGCTGAGCGCCAGCAGGCCGTCGAGTGCCAGCGTCCCCAGCGCCGCCGCCGAGATCAGGCTGGAGAGCTCGTCGAGCGTGCTGTGGCGGATGCGGCGGTGGTCGTTGTCGTAGAGCCCGTGCAGCTTCAGCACGAGGATCCAGATCGGGCTGAACATCGCCGCCCAGAAGAGCGTGCCGATATCGGTCTTCGGGCTCGCCGCGGTGACGATGCAGAGCGTCGCCACCAGGGTCAGCCAGTCCCCGGTCGCCAGCATGCGGCGCAGCAGCGCGCCACGCCTGCGGGCGCCGTCGGGACCGGTCAGGCCGAGGCGGGTTGCCCGCCGCCTCGCGCCAGGGCGCGGCTGGGGGGCCGGCGCCTGCGCCGGGGAGGATTTGCGCGATGCGGTCTCCTGCGCTTTGGTCATCGTGCGATCACCCACAGCTCGGTTTTCCGCGGAGGCACTGTTCGAGCGGGTTTAGGTGGCGGGCGCGGACGAGATCGGCTCGGGCCGCGGCCTGGTCGCCTGCCTCTTCCTCGACTCTAGAGCGTAGGTAGTAGTACTGCCAGTTCCGGTCCTCGCGGTCGATCGCTTGCGTCAGCCGTTCGATCGCGACGTCGTATTCGCCCTGGCTCTCGGCGATCAGCCCGAGCTGAACGTAGGGCGTCGCGGCGAAGGGCTCGATCGAGCGGGCCGTCTTGGCGTGGTCGACGGCGCTGGTCAGGTCGCCGGAGGTCGCGGCGCTTTGGCTCGCGTCGATCTCCCGTTCGACCAGCAGCGGGCCGATCAGCGCCACGGCGGAGATCCAGGCGATCGCGAGCGCCGCCACGGCGAGGCCGAAGCGGCGCTCTTCCGGGGCTTCCTCGCCGGCGAAGGCGAAGACCGCCGGGGAGGGGGAGAGCTGTGCGCAGCGCGCCGCGACCAGAGCCCCCGAGGCGAGGAAGAAGACCGCGCCCAGGCCGGGCAGTTCCCAGAACCAGTCGAGGCCGGCGCCGATCGCGAAGGCGAGCGTCGTCGCGAACAGGACTGCGTAGCGCTCGCGCTGTGGATGCGGCGCGGCGCGCCAGGCGGCGAAGCCGGTCCACAGCAGCGTCCCGACCAGGCCGAGGACGAGCAGCCCGCCGAGGAGGCCGAGCTCGGCGAAGGCTTCCAGGTACAGCGAGTGGGCGTTGTGGACCGCCTGGGGGATCGAGCGGTGCCGCTCCCAGGCGAACTCGTAGGCGCCGGCGCCGATCCCGAGCACCGGCTTTTCCTCGAAGGCGTCGATCGCCACCCGATAGAAGTCATGCCGCCCGGCGCCGCTGAATTGGGAGAAGTGGGTCGACGGGTTGGTCGGGAACTGGACGTCGGAGCTGGAGAACTGATCCCAGGCGCGGCCGCCGACCGCGATCGCGGCGCCGATCGCCACCACCGCGATCGCCCCCGCGGCCCAGCGCAGGGCCGTCGGGTTGCGGGAGAGCTCCAGCGCCCGCCCGGTCAGCCGGCCCTCGCGCCGCTCCTCCCAGCGCAGCGCGGCGAAGAGGGCCAGGGCCAGAGCCGTGCCTGCCAGGAGGATCAGCAGCGTCGTCACCCCCTGGCTGACCGCAGCCTGGTTGTCGACGCTGTCGGCGAGGCTGTGGTGCGCCTGCACGTAGAGCACCGCGGGCAGCGCCCCGAGCGCGCCGATCGCGAGGCTCCCCAGCAGCCACAGCCGATCCCGCGAGAGGACGATCGTGCAGCCGACCGCGACCGCCAGGGCCAGCAGGCCGCCGCGCGAGTAGGTGAAGTAGAGGGCCAGCAGGGTCGCCGGCAGCAAAGCGACGGAGAGCCAGCGCAGCGCGGTGAAGCTGGAGCGGCGGCTCATCCAGAGCAGCAGCGCCGCGCCGATGCCGAAGGCGGCGCCGTCGGCGTTCCAGTAGCCGAGCGGATAGGCGAGCCGCGAAGTGGTGTCGAACGAGTCGCTGACGACGAGCAGGTGCGGCAGCAGGCGGCTGGCGAGCCCGAGCAGCGCGACGACGGCGAGGGAAATTGCCAGGCCTTCAGCGAAACGTTGCCGCCTTTGGTCGGTTTGGGCGATGAGGAAGGCCGCTAGGAAGAAGGCGAGGTAGACCAGGATCCTGTCCGCCTCGATAAAGCTCAGCTCGACTGAGCCCGACCAGAGGGACGAGATTGCCGACAGCACAGAGACAGCGAGGAGCAGCCCGGTCGCCCAGTAGAAGGGTCGTGCCAGCACTGCCCGCGAGGCGACGCCGAGCAGGATCAGCGCGACGACCACGAGCCATACCGCGAGGCCCGCGATGTGCCGGTCGCCGACTTCAAACCCGCCTCCAGCCAGCGCCAGACCTACGATCAGGGCGACCGGAGCAAGTAGCGCCGCACTTTCCTCTAACCTACCGCGCCATGTTTGGGACGCGCCACTCTTCGACCCCCGCTCGGGGCCGCTCCATACTCGCTCTCTCAGCGCTTGCTCTGCTCGCATTTTGCTGCCTGCCGGTGTTCGCTCAAGCCTCGTCCGCAGGTCTGGAATACCAGAACGCCCCCCCAACGGTAACCGGCAAGCCACCCAGCGAATCGAACTTGCAAGGTGGATCGCCGACCAGCGGGGTCGGTGGCGGCGGTGGTGGCGGCGGTAACAGCGGCGGCGCCCAGCACGGCGGGAAGGGCGGCGGCGGAAACGGCTCCGCCACGAACCCCAACGGCGCGGGTGGTCAGGGCCAGGCTCAGGGCAACCAGCCCCATGGCGGCGAGACCGGTGGCGCCGGCGCCGGCCAGAATCTCGCCAGCGGCGTCGAACCCGGCTCCGACAACGGCGGCTCCTCGCCGCTGGTGCCGATCCTGATCGCGATCGTCGTGCTCGCCGCGGGCTCGATCGCCTACGTGATGATCCGGCGCCGCCGCGCGGCGGCCGCCGCGGGTGGTCCCGACAGCCCGAAAGGGCCCGGCTCGCCGAAAACCCCCGGCTCTTCGGGTTCCGGCCCCTCGGGCACCCCTGGGGCTCCCGGTTCGTCCGGCTCCTCTCCCTCGCCAGAGGCAAGCTAGCCGTATGTATGAGCTACGTACCGGCCCGCCACGGCGGGCTCGCCTGCTGCTAGCGACTCTTGCCGTCGCCGCCCTCGGCTCGTTGGCCACCGCCGGCTCCGCGGTCGCGCTGCCGGCCCACTTCTGGGGCGTCGTGCCGCAGGTGCCACCGAGCGTTCAGGTCCTGCAGCGGCTCAAACGGGGCGGCGTGGACAGCATCCGGGTACCGGTCTCCTGGGGCTCAGTGCAACCCGAACGACCCGGTGAATGGGACTGGTCGGACGCGGACGCGCTGATCGGCGCCGCGGCTGCGGCGCGCTTGAACGTCCTGCCGTTCCTCTCGACCGCGCCCGGCTGGGCCGTGCACACCGACCGCAGCTTCGGCAGCCCCGAGAACCTGCCCGTCCGCACCGCCAAGCAGCGCTCCGGCTGGAAGCGCTTCGTCACCGAAGCCATCCATCGCTATGGGCCGAATGGCGCCTTCTGGCGCGAAAACCCGCAGCTGCCGCCGCGGCCGATCCATATCTGGCAGGTCTGGAACGAGCCCAACTTCAAATACTTCGTCGCCCGCCCCAACCCGGCCGAATACGGAAAGCTGGTCAAGCTCACCTATGCGACGGCCAAAGCGGCCGATCCGGGCGCGCAGCTGATCCTCGGAGGCCTCTTCTCACGTCCGATCGAGGCAACCTTCCACGTGCGTCCTCCACAGGCCTACTTCGCCTCGACCTTCCTGCAGCAGCTGTATGCGAGCACCCCCGGGATCAAGTCGAAGTTCACGGGGATCGCCCTGCACCCCTACACCGGCAGCTGGAAGAACCTGTCGCCGCGGATCGAAGAAGTGCGCCGCGTGCTGGTCGCCAACCACGACGCCGCCAAGGACCTCTACATCACCGAGATGGGCTGGAGCTCCGAACCGCACCAACCCCACAACAGCTTCGCGAAGGGTCTCAGCGGCCAGGCGCGGGAACTGAAGGGGGCCTTCCGCCTGCTCAGCTCCAACCAGCGGCGCTGGCACCTGCAGGGCGTCTACTGGTTCTCGATCGGCGACTACGCCGGCCTCTGCAACTTCTGCGGCGGCTCCGGGCTGTTCCACGAAAGCAAGCCCAAGCCCGCGTGGAGCGCCTACATGCACTTCGCCCGCTGACTCGGTCCGAGCGAGCGCCCGCCAAACGGTCGACTGCCCACCAAGCGCCGTAGAGGTTTGATTCGGATAGCGGTGGAAAGCTCTACGGCACTCATGGCCGGGGCGTAAGATCGGTGGCTTGGCCGCTGACGCGAAAGCAAGTGCGAAGTCCGATCCGCTGGCGCCGTTCAGCCCGGCGGTAAGGCGCTGGTTCGAGGGCTCCTTCGAGGGCCCGACGCCTGCGCAGGCGGGCGGCTGGGAGGCGATCTCCGGCGGCTCGAACGCCCTGATCTGCGCCCCCACGGGCTCCGGCAAGACCCTGGCCGCCTTCCTCTGGGGAATCGACAAGCTTTCCCGCCAAGCCGCGAGTGGTCAATTTGCCCACGGAATCGGTGGCAAATCGACCACTCGGCCGGGGGGAGGCGTGAAGATCGTCTATGTGTCGCCGCTGAAGGCGCTCTCCTACGACATCGAGCGCAACCTGCGGGCGCCGTTGCGGGGAATCGGCGCCGACATCTCGGTCGGCTTGCGGACCGGCGATACGAGCCAGAAAGAGCGGCGGGCGATGCGCAAAACGCCGCCCGACATCCTCATCACGACCCCCGAGTCCCTCTACCTGATCCTCTCCTCGGGCGCGCGCGAGATCCTCGCGGGCTGCGAGGCGGTGATCGTCGACGAGATCCACGCGGTGGCCCAGTCCAAGCGCGGGTCGCACCTGGCGCTGACCTTGGAGCGGTTGGATCAATTCGTAAGGGACCATGCGTCGCCGCCCGCGGGTCCTGTCGCAGGAGGGGCGCAGGGCATCCAACGGATAGGGCTCAGTGCGACGCAGCGGCCGTTGGAGCGGATTGCGAAGTTCCTGGTCGGGCCCAAGCGGGATTGCGAGATCGTGGATGCGGGGGTCGCCAAGGAGCTCGACCTCGAGATCGTCGTCCCGGTCGAGGACATGTCCGAACCGGGGGCGCCCAACTTCCCCAACTCGGACGGCGTCCCCGCCGATGGGGAGCCCAACGCCCACGTCCGCTCCATATGGCCCGCCATCTACCCCGAGCTCCTCAAGCTCGTCCAGGAACACAACTCCACGATCATCTTCGTCAACGCCCGCCGAGCCGCCGAGCGCCTGGCCAAGCGCCTCAACGAGCTCGCATTAGAACAAGCCCCCCAGGATCTTCCAGCCACCGAGCACGCCGGGCACCCGAGTCCCGTTACAGATGGGAGCCCCTCGGGGCAGGGTCAATCCGCTTCTCCGGCGGGTGGCGCGGTAGGGGGGACCATCCCCGAGGACGCTTTAGCGACCGCAGGGGATGGGGGGTCCCCTACCGCGACAGGACCCGCCGGCGATGCGCATGATCCCTTGCCCGAGATCGCCAGGGCGCACCATGGCTCGCTGTCCCACGAGGAGCGCCTCGTAGTCGAGGAGATGCTCAAGTCAGGCCAGCTGCCCTGCCTGGTCGCGACGAGCTCCCTGGAGCTCGGAATCGACATGGGCGCCGTCGACCTGGTGATCCAGGTCGAGTCGCCGAAGTCGGTCAGCCGCGGCCTGCAGCGGGTCGGCCGCGCCGGCCACTCGCTGGGCGAGGTCAGCCGCGGCCGCATCTTCCCCAAGTTCCGCGCCGACCTGCTCGAGTGCGCCGTGGTCGCCCGGCGCATGCGCGACGGGGCGATCGAGGAGACCGTGATCCCCCAGAACCCGCTCGACGTGCTCGCCCAGCACCTCGTCTCGATGGCGGCGCTCGACGAGTGGAAGATCGACGAGGTCGAGCGCCTCGTCACCGCGACCGAGCCATTCGGCGAGCTCTCGCGCGAACAGCTCGAGAACGTGCTCGACATGCTCGACGGCCGCTACCCGTCGGACCGCTTCGCCGAGCTGCGCCCGCGGATCGTCTGGGACCGGACCAAGGGCACGATGCACGACCGCAAAGGCGCCCGTCAGCTCGTCGTCACCAACGCCGGCACGATCCCCGACCGCGGCCTCTACGGCGTCCACCTGCCCGACGGCCGCCGGGTCGGCGAGCTCGACGAGGAGATGGTCTACGAGGCGCGCCCCGGCCAGACCTTCCTGCTCGGCGCGACCACCTGGCGGATCGAGGACATCACCCGCGACCGGGTGATCGTCACCCCCGCCCCCGGCCTGCCCGGCGCCGTGCCCTTCTGGAAGGGCGACGGGATCGGCCGCCCGGCCGAGCTCGGCCGGGCGATCGGCGCCTTCTCGCGCGAGGCGGTCTCGCGCAAGCCCGAGGAGCTGGCCGCCGAGTACGACCTCGACCGCCGCGCCGCCGAGAACCTCGTCGCCTACCTGCGCGAGCAGCAGGCCGCGACCCGCGTCGTCCCCTCCGACGAGACGATCGTGGTCGAGCGCTTCCGCGACGAGATCGGCGACTGGCGCCTCTGCGTGCTCTCGCCCTTCGGCGGCCGCGTCCACTCCGCCTGGGGCCTCGCGCTCGGGCAGAAGATCCGCGACGAGCTCGAGCTCGAGGCGGACGCGATCTGGTCCGACGACGGCATCGTCATCCACCTGCCCGACGCCGACGAGCCGCCCCCCGCCGACCTGATCATGGTCGAGCCCGACGAGCTCGAGGACCTGGTCGTGCGCGAGCTCTCGGGCTCGGCCCTGTTCGGCGCCCGCTTCCGCGAGAACGCCTCGCGCTCGCTCCTCATCCCCCGCGCCTACCCGGGCAAGCGCACGCCGCTGTGGCAGCAGCGGCTCAAGTCGCAGAGCCTGCTCGAGGTCGCCCGCGACTTCCCCCGCTTCCCGGTCATCCTCGAGACCTACCGCGAGTGCCTGCGCGACGTCCTCGACCTGCCCTCCCTGCGCCAGATCCTCACCGATCTGCACTCGCGCAAGCTCGGCCTGGTCGAGGTCGAGACGCCGACCGCCTCGCCCTTCGCCTCCTCGCTGCTCTTCGACTACGTGGCGACCTACATGTACGAGGGTGACACGCCGAACGCCGAGCGGCGCGCCGCCGCGCTCGCGCTCGACCGCGACCTCCTGCGCGAGCTGCTCGGCCAGGAGGAGCTGCGCGAGCTGATCGACCCCGAGGCGCTGGAGGAGGTCGAGGCGCAGCTCCAGCACCGCACCGAGGCCGGCCGCGCCCTCGACCGCGACGCCCTGCAGCAGCTGCTGCGCAACGTCGGGGACCTCAGCGCGGAGGAGTGCGAGGAGCGGGTGCAGGAGGGTTACTCGGCGGCGTCGATGCTGGAGAAGCTGGTCGCGGAGCGCCGCGTGGCGCAGGTCCGCATCGGCGGCGAGGAGCGCTACATCGCCGGCGAGGACGCCGGCCTCTATCGCGACGCGCTCGGCGTGCCGCCGCCGCCGGGCCTGCCGGAGACCTTCCTCGAAGACCACCCCGACGCGATGCGCGCCCTGGTGCGCCGCTACGCACGCACGCACGGCCCCTTCCCGACTGCGCAGCTCGCGGCCCGCTACGGGGTCGACCCGACCCCGGCGCTGCGTGAGCTGGAGCGCGAGGGGGCGATGGTGCGCGGCGAGCTCCTGCCCGGCGGCAGCGAGCGCGAGTGGTGCGACTCCGACGTGCTGCGCCGCGTGCGCCGCGCCAGCCTCGCCCATCTGCGGCGCGAAGTCGAGCCGGCGTCCCGCGACCGCTTCGCCCGCTTCCTGCCCAGCTGGCAGAACGTCGACGCGCACCGCGCCTCCGGCGCCGGTCCCGACCGCCTGCGCGACGCGCTGGTGCCGTTGCAGGGCGTCGCGCTGACGCCGAAAGTCTGGGAGGAGGACGTGCTGCCGCGTCGGCTCGGCGCCTACTCCTCGTCCTGGCTGGACGAGCTCTGCACCAGCGGCGAAGTGGTCTGGATCGGGGCGGGCTCGCGCGGCCGCAGCGACGGCCGCATCGCCCTCTACTTCCGCGAAGACGTGCGCCTCGCCGGGCCGCCCCCCGCCAACGCCAAGCTCGAGCGCAGCGAGGGCGCGCCGCAGGAGGCGATCCGCGAGCGCCTCGCCACCGGGCCGTCGTTTTGGCTCGACCTGCTCGCCGACCTCGACTTCCCGGCGGAGGAGCTGCACAACGCGCTCTGGGACCTCGCCTGGTCGGGCGAGGTGACCAACGACGCCTTCGCCCCGCTGCGGGCGCCGCGGCTGCGCTCCGTCCCGGCCCACGAACGCGGCGGGCGCCGCTTCGCCCGCCGTCGCTCCGGCGCGGGCGCCGCCGTCCAGGGCCGTTGGTCGCTGACCGCGCCGCTCTTCGCCGATGCTCCCGGCCCCGGCGCCAAGCTGCGCGCCCAGGCCGAGCTGATGCTCGAGCGCTACGGCATCGTCACCCGCGAGACGGTGCTCGCCGAAGGCATCCCCGGGGGCTTCTCGACCCTCTACGCCGAGCTCGGCAACCTCGAGCTGCTCGGCACGGCACGGCGCGGCTACTTCGTCGAGGGCCTCGGCGGCGCCCAGTTCGCCCTGCCCGGCGCGGTCGAGCGGCTGCGCTCCCAGCCCGAAGCCGGCGGCGCCTTCCAGCTGCTCGCGGCGACCGACCCGGCCAACCCCTACGGCGCGGCGCTGCCCTGGCCCAAGCCGCCGTCGGGTCGTCGTCCGGCCCGCGCGCCCGGCGCCTACGTCCTCCTGCGCGACGGCGAGCCGCTCGTCTACGTCGAGCGCGGCGGCCGCAGCGTCCTCCGCCTGGTCGGCCTGGACGACGCTGGGCTGGCGGCGGCGATGCAGGCGCTGGCCGACGCGGTCACGGCGGGTCGCCTGCCCAAGCTGGGAGTCGAGAAGCTCGACGGCGAGCCGGTGATCGGCTCCGGCCACGAGGAGGCGCTGCTCAACGCCGGCTTCAATCGTGGCCCCCGCAAGCTCACCGCCTCCGCCCGCTGAGCGCCCGCTGAGCGCCGTAGAGGTTTGGTCCGCTATCCGGACCAAACCTCTACGGCGCTACGGCGCCCGAAAGCGGATAATCACGGTGTGAGCGCTGCGGAGGAGAGCGTCAGCCCGGTCGAGCTGTTGCGCAGCGTGCCGCTCTTCGCCGATCTCGAGCAGGGCGAGCTGGCGAGCTTCTCCCAGGTCGCCGTGCCGCGCTCCTTTCCGGCCGCGACCCGGGTCTTCCACGAGGGCGACCACTCCGACGCCTGCTACATAGTCCGCGAAGGCAGCTTCCGGGTCACCCGCGAGCACTCCGATGGGCGCGCGATCACCCTGGCGACGCTCGGGCCGGGCGACATCTTCGGCGAGCTGGCGATGCTCGACGGCGAGGTTCGCTCGGCCAGCGTCGAAGCGCTCAGCGACGGTGAGCTGCTGGCCCTGCCCGCGGGCGAGGTGCGCTCGCTGCTGGCCCGCCATCCGGAGATCACGGTGAAGCTGATCGGCGCCCTGGTGCGCCGCCTGCGCGCCGCCAACGAGCGCATCTCCCGCCAGTCCTTCCAGACCGTTCCCAGCCGTGTGGCCGGTGTCCTCTCCCAGCTCGTCGCCGAAGAGGCCCCGCGCACGACGGACAGCGGCGAGATCACGATCCGCATGAACCAGTCCGACCTCGCCCAGCTCGCCGGCACCTCGCGCGAGAGCGTCAGTCGCTTCCTCGCCGATCTCGAGCGCTCCGGCATCGTCCGACCCGGCCGCGGCCGCGTGACGGTCCTCGATCCGGGGAAGCTGCGCAACTACATCTTCTAGGTGGCCGAGTTCGCCGAGCTGCGGGCGCGGATGGTCGAGCGGCAGCTGCGGCGTCGCGGGATCGGCGACGAGCGGGTGCTGGCGGCCATGGGACGGGTCCCGCGCGAGGAATTCGTCCCAGGGCGCATGCGCGGACGCGCCTATTCCGACTCGGCGCTGCCGATCGGCGAGGGCCAGACGATCTCGCAGCCGTGGATCGTCGCCGCGATCTGCCAGGCGCTGGAGCTGCGCGGCGGCGAGCGCGTCCTGGAGGTCGGCGTCGGCTCGGGCTACTCGGCCGCGGTCCTGGCCCAGCTCGCGGCGGAGGTGATCGGCGTCGAGCGCCACGAGTCGCTGGCCGTCGCGGCGCGGCAGGCGCTCGACCGCGTCGGCGCCACCGACGTCGAGTTGCTGGTCGGCGACGGCAGTCGCGGCCTGGCCGAGCGGGCGCCCTTCGAGGCGATCGCGGTCCACGCCACGTCGCCCGAGCCGCCGCGCACCCTGCTCGGCCAGCTCGCCGACGGCGGTCGCCTCGTCGTCCCCTTGGCGGCCGAGGGCGTCGACCTGCTCACCCTCTTTCACCGCCGCGGCGAGAAGCTGCTCCGCGAGGAGATAGGCCCCTGTCGCTTCGTCCCCCTGATCGGCGAGGAGGGTTTCGCCGCGGACTGAGGCTTGCCGGTGGAGCGACGTCCGCCTGGGCGCCCCCACGCCGGGACCACCGACGATGCCTCAGCGATTCGGGCGGAAGCGCAGCCTGTTGTTGCCGCCGTGGCCGATCAGGCTGTCGCGGTGGCTGCCGATCAGCGTGTCCGGGCCCGGCGAGCCCTCCAGCTGCTCGACCGAGGTGTCGACGTGCCCGGGGGTGCAGGGGCTTCCGGCGCGGCTCACCGGTCCGCCTATTTCAGCGGTCACGCCCGGGGTGAAGCGGAAGAAGTCGGCGTCGTCGTTGCCGGGCCCGCCGTCGAAGAGGTCGCCGTCGCAGGGGTCGCCGCCGACCATCACGTCGTCTCCGGGGCCGCCGATGAAAGTGCTCTTGCCGCTGTTGACCGGGACGTGGAAGTCGGTACGGGCGCCGATCAGCGCGTCGTCGCCGGCCCCGCCTTCGAGCACGTCGGGGTCGCTGTCGTCGCCGGCCTCGACCACGTCGCCACCCGGTCCGCCCCGCAGACGGTCCGCGCCGGGCCCGCCTTCGATCCGCACTTCGACTTGGGACGGGACGCTGGCGTCGACGCTCACCTGGTCGTTGCCGGCGCCCGCGTCGATCAGGATCGTCTGCACGTCGGCGTCGCAGATCGCGCTCCCGCTCACCGCGTCGCATTCTTCGACATTGCTCGCTGGGAACGGGGCGGCCGCGTCAGAGACGACATAGCGGCCGTCCTGGAGGGCGATCGAGATCGAGTCGTCGGCGCCCGTGCCGCGCACGCTGAGCGAGCTGCTGCCGTCGATGCTGTGTTCGCGTGAGACCTCCGGCCCCGCAGTGGGCTTCTTCGGCGGTTCGCAACCTTCGGTCGTCGCCGCGCCGCTGCAGCTGGCGCCGCCGGGGCCGCCGAAGAGCTCGTCGCCACCGCCGCCGCCCTCGAGCGTGTCGTAGCCGCCACCGCCGTCGAGTCGGTTGGCGGCGCCGTCGCCGATCAGCGTGTCGTCGTAGGCGGAGCCGACGACGTCCTCGGTTTCGTCGGAGATCGTGTCGTGGCCGTCGCCGTGGGCGGTCCCGGTTGCCAGATCCACCGTGACCGCCGTGGAGGCGGTGGAGAAGGAGGCGATGTCGCGTTCGCCGGGCCCGCCGTCGAGATGATCGAAGCCGATGTCGCCGCGCAGCACGTCTTCGTTACCCGGACCGCCCTCGATGTCGTCGCGGCCGTGGCTGCCGATCAGCAGGTCGGCTCCGCCTTCGCCCTCGAGCGTGTCGTCGCCGAGGCCGCCGTCGACCCTGTCGTCGCCTCCCCCGCCCTTCAGCGTGTCGTTGCCGCGCCCGCCGTAGATCCGGTCGTCGCCAGCTTCGCCGTCGACGATCTTCTCGCTCGCTTTGCCGGCGTAGATCACGTCGTCGCCGCTGCCGCCCCGGAGCGCGTCAGGGCCGCGCCCGCCCAAAAGCAGGTCGGCGCCGGGGCCGCCCTGCGCGCTGTCCGGCCCCTTGGCGCCGAAGAGCCGGTCCGCGCCGCCGCCCCCGACCAGGTGGTCGGCGCCCTTTTCGCCCAGCAGGCGGTCGTCGCCTTCTTCGCCGTGGAGAGAGTCGTTGCCGCTTCCTCCGATCAACACGTCCTCGCCGGCCCCGCCGCAGATCGTGTCGTTGCCGTTCGGCCCACCGTAGATCTTGTCGTTGCCGCCGCCGCCGTAGATCACGTCGCTGGCCCTCTTGCCGACGATCACGTCGTTTCCGGGGGTGCCGACGATCGTCGCGTGCTTGCCGGCGCAGGTCGCCGCCGCGGCCTCGCCGGCGCCGCTCAGCGCCGAAAGGGCGATCAGGCAGGCGAAGACCGAGAGGAAGATTCGAGCCGGGAGCAGGTGGGGCCGCCGCATCCTGGCCTTCATCGACCCGATTTGCCGCGCCTAAAACCCTTGCCTCATACAGGCGTCTAGGTCCTCCGCGGTTTCGCCGATCGTTCCGGCGGCCGATCCAGGGTCGATGCACGCGTGCGCGCCATGCAGGGCGGGTTCGGATACTCTCGCTGCGCATGCGAGGCGGGATCTACGTGCTCAACTTCTACTCGACGGTATTCGTCGACCAGCTCAAGCGCGGTCGCAAGACGGCGACCATCCGTCTCGGCGACAAGACCAGCAAGTACGAGCGTGGCCAGGTCGTCTGGATCACGGTCGGCTTCCGCCACAGCCCGCGCGAGAAAATCTTCGCCGCCTGCATCGACGACGTCGAGGTGAAGAAGGTCAACGACCTCTCGCCCCGCGACATCGAGCACGACAACCCCGAGTTCCGCCGGCTCGAGGACGAGGTCAAATTCCTCGAACAGATCTACGGCCGCACGATCGGGCCCGACGACATCGTCACCGTGATCCGCTTCTCGCAGATCGTCGAGCCCCCCGGGGCGCACTTCGGCAACGGGGAGACGCCGCACCACAACTGAGCGGATCGCGGCTCGGTTACGTATCCCGCCCGATGGCCGACTACGCGTTCCTCACCACCTGGCTGCTCGATTCGCCGCGCGAGCGGGTCTGGGACGCGATCTACGACCAGGAGCGCTGGCCCGAGTGGTGGCGCGGGGTGGAGGAGGTCGAAGAACGCAACGGGGGAAACGGGGACGGGGTCGGCGCGGTCTCGCGCATGGTCTGGAAGAGCCTCTTGCCCTACCGGGTCGAGTTCGAGATCACGACCACCCACGTCGAGCGCCCCCACCTGCTGCAGGCCGACGCCGCCGGCGAGCTCGCCGGGATCGGGCGCTGGCGCCTCTACGAGGAGGGTGGCGTCACCGCGGTCCTCTACGAGTGGAACGTCGCGACGACGAAGCCGTGGATGAACCTGCTGGCGCCCTTCGCCCGCCCTGCCTTCGAGTGGAACCACGACTGGGTGATGTCCCACGGCGGCGCCGGTATCGCCCGGCTGCTCGGCTGCGAGCTGCTGGCGAGCGATTAGCTGGGGACGGGGCGGTGGCACACGCGCCGTCGGATCGCTATCTTTACTCCTGTTGGCACTCACCCGTGTAGAGTGCCAACGCCCGGAGACCGCGAAATGGCTCTGAGGCGCGATTTCCTGACTTTTGACCAGTAAATCACCACCGATAACGGAGGTCCAAGGATGAAGCTGAAGCCCCTCGGGGACCGGCTGATCGTCAAGCCGATCGAGGAGGAGGAGACGACCGCCAGCGGCATCGTCCTCCCCGACACGGCCAAAGAGAAGCCGCAGAAGGGCAAGGTCGTCGCCGTCGGCGACGGCGCGATCAAAGAGGACGGCACCCGCCAACCGCTCGACGTGGGCGAGGGCGACGAAGTCCTCTACTCCAAATACGGCGGCACCGAGGTCACCGTCGAGGGCGACGACCTTCTCGTGCTGCGCGAGTCGGACGTGCTCGCCAAGCTCGGCTAGGCCCCGCCAACTGGACTTAGAGACACCAAGGAGGAAGGAAACCAATGGCTCACAAGGAGCTGAAGTACGAGGAGGAGGCGCGCGGGGCCCTGCAGGCCGGCGTCGACGCGGTTGCCGACGCGGTCAAGGTCACCCTCGGCCCGAAGGGTCGTTACGTCGTGCTCGACAAAAAGTTCGGCGCGCCGACGATCACCAACGACGGCGTCACCATCGCCCGCGAGGTCGAGGTCGAGGACGTCTTCGAGAACCAAGGCGCCCAGCTCGTCCGCGAGGTCGCCACGGCGACCAACGACGTAGCCGGTGACGGCACCACGACGGCAACCCTGCTGGCCCAGACGATCGTCCGCCACGGCCTCAAGAACGTCGCCGCGGGCGCCAACCCGCTGGCCCTGCGCCGCGGGATCGAGAAGGCCGTCGACGAGGTGGTCGACAACCTGCGGGCCAAGCAGTCCAAGGAGGTCGCGGGCAAGGAGCAGATCGCCCGCGTCGCCGCCATCTCCGCCGCCGACGACGAGATCGGCGACACGATCGCCGACGCGATCGAGAAAGTCGGCAAAGACGGCGTCGTCAACGTCGAGGAGGGCCAGACCTTCGGCATGGAGCTGGAGTTCACCGAGGGGATGCAGTTCGACAAGGGCTACATCTCCCCGTACATGGTCACCGACCAAGACCGCATGGAGGCGGTGCTGGAGGATCCCTACATCCTCATCGCCAACCAGAAAATCGGCTCTGTGCGGGATATCCTGCCGGTGCTCGAGCAGGTGATGCAGGGTGGCAAGCCGTTGCTGATCGTCGCCGAGGACGTCGAGGGCGAGTGCCTCGCGACCCTGGTCGTCAACAAGCTGCGCGGCACCTTCACCGGCGTCTCGGTCAAGGCCCCGGGCTTCGGCGACCGCCGCAAGCGGATGCTCGAGGACATCGGCATCCTCACCGGCGGCGAGGTGATCACCGAGGAGATGGGCCTCAAACTGGAGAACACCCAGCTGGCCCAGCTCGGCAAGGCCCGCCGCGTCGTCGTCTCCAAGGACACGACGACGATCATCGACGGCGCCGGCGACGCCGAGGACATCAAAGGCCGGATCAACCAGATCAAGCAGGAGATCGAGAACACCGACTCCGACTTCGATCGCGAGAAGCTCCAGGAGCGCCTCGCCAAGCTGGCCGGCGGTGTCGCCGTGGTCAAGGTCGGCGCCGCCACCGAGACCGAGATGAAGGAGAAAAAGCACCGCGTCGAGGACGCCCTGCAGGCGACCCGGGCGGCGCTCGAGGAGGGAGTCGTGCCGGGTGGGGGCGTCGCGCTGCTGAACGCGCAGTCAGACCTCGACCCCGACAAGCTCGACGACCCCGATGAGGTGACCGGCGCGCGCATCGTGCACCGGTCGCTCGAGGAGCCGGTGCGCCAGATCGCCGAGAACTCCGGCCTGGAGGGCTCGGTCGTCGTCAACAAGGTCCGTGACCTGAAGCCCGGTGAAGGCCTCAACGCGGCCAACGGCGACTACGGCGACCTGATCAAGGCCGGCGTGATCGACCCGACGATGGTGACCCGGTCGGCGCTGCAGAACGCCGCCTCGATCGCCAAGAACATCCTCGTCACCGAGGCGATCATCGCCGAACCGCCCGAGAAGGAAGGCGCCGGCGGCGGCATGCCCGGCGGCGGCATGCCCGATATGGGGGGCATGATGTAGTCACGCCTGCCCAGGCGTATGCTCGCCCCAACAGGCGAGTGACTTCCGAGGGGCCCGGGAAACCGGGCCCCTCGTCGTTAGGAGGCCGGAACCGGTTCCGGGGCCGGCGCCGGAACCGGCGGCTTCTTCTTTTCCTTTTTCGGCAGCGGGGGCAGCAGGCCGGCGTTGTATTCGGCTTCGGTGAGGAAGGTTGCGCGGCGGACCTTGAGGCGCAGGGTGTTCAGGGTGCGCGGGTAGAGCTTCAGGTCGTAGGGGTTGTAGCCGGGGCCGAAGCCGGTGTAGTAGACGAACATCCGCACCCGCTGGCGCTTGGTCAGCCAGGAGACGAGCTGCTTGGCGAAGCGCGGTTCGTCTTCGCCGTAGACGGCCCACTCGGCGATCGCGATGGGCTTGCGCTTCCACTGCTTGCCTGCGTAGAAGTGGTTGAGGTCCTTCCAGACGGGATATTGCGAGTAGAAGTCCGTCCCGACCCAGTCGACCCAGCGGGCGCCGGGCCAGTAGTTGCCGGGGAAGTTGCCCTTTACCCGCGGCGATCCGCCCGGCAGCGGGCTCCAGATGATGCTCACCGGCGCCCCGGGCAGTTCGGTCGGCGGCGGGCCTTTGGTGCGGTTGACGGGGGGCAGGCCGATTTCCGCCAGGGTCGCGTTGATCCCTTCCAGGGTGTCGCCGCCGCGCACGATCAGCGAGATGCGGCGGAACGCCTGCTTGTACCAGCCGGTCGTGTGTTCGCCGCCTTTCTGGCTGCCGTCGCAGTTGACCGCCGACCAGGCGTTGAGGCAGCGATTGGGCTCCCCCAGCGGCCTGATGTAGGCCGGCAGCCCGTGTTTGTAGAAGAAGTCGTTGAGCTGCAGCAGGTAGTCGTCGCCGGCGCCGAGTGCGATCTGCTCCGGCGTGATCAGCTCCGCCAGCGTCTGGTCGTCGGTGGTCGAGATGTGCAGGATCGGCCGCGTGCCGGTTTCGCGCCAACGTTCGTAGGACTTGTTGAGGCTGTTGCCCCAGGGATGGAAGGTCTCCAGCAGCGCCGGGTGCTTGCCCCCGAGCAGTTCCGTGAATTCGTCGAATTCCTGGGTCGAGCCGCGGTCGCTCACGCCGAAGAAGACATTCGGCTTGGGCGGGACCAGGCTGAGCGCCGCGGCCGGCGCCGCGCCGATCGCCGCGATGCCCGCCGCGAGCGCCGCGGCGGAGAGGAACGCTCTAAGCCTCCGCCAGGACATCGCCCATCCTTCTTGGCTCTATTCCCAGTTCCTCCGCATCCGCGGTGCCGCGCTCGGTGGTCATCGATACCTCCATCAGCTCTGCCTCCTCCCAGGTTGCGAACACGGCCTCGCCGAAGACGTTGCGGAGGGCGATCAAACCGGCCCGGACGAGCGGCAGGGGCAGGTGGACCAGCAGCCGCGGCCGTCCCGCCACGCGGCTGACCAGATCGGACATCTCGTCGTAGCTGAGCGTCTGCGGGCCGGCGAGCTCGTACCGATCGCGGGCTGAAGCGCCATCGCGGTCGAGGGCGGCCACCACGCAGCGGGCGGCGTCCGCTGCCCAGATCGGCTGGAAGCGGGCCTGTCCGTCACCGGAGACCGGCAGCACGGGCAGGAAGGAGAAGCGACGCAGCAGGGTTATCCAGGGGTCGCTGTGGTCGTAGACGATCGAGGGGGCGAAGACCGTCGTCTGCAGCCGCGAGGAAGCTATCGCCCGCTCGGCCAGCCACTTGGCGCGGAAGAAGCGCGTGCGTTGAGCCGAGGCGGCGTCGAGCGCGCTGAAGAAGTCGAAGCGCCGTACCCCGCTCAGCTCTGCGGCGCGCAGCAGCCGCACCGTCGCCAGCCCGTTCAGCTCCTCGATCCGGTGCGGCGGCTGGTCGCGGATCGTCGCCGCCAGGTGGACCACCGTGTCGACGCCGCGCAGCGCCTGGCGCAGGAGGTAGGGGTCCGACATCTCGCCGAGGTCGCCGAGCGCGATCTGCACGTCGACCCGGTGCGCGCCCAGTCGCCGCGGCTCGCGCACGAGGCAGCGCACGTCCTCGCCCCGCTCGAGCAGCAGCGGCAGCAGCCGCGACCCGATGCTTCCCGTTGCCCCCGTCAGCAGCAGCATCGGGACATCATCCCTAAAATGTCGGCTCGCGCTTGGCAGGGGCCCGAGTACCCGCCAGGCACCGCAAAGACGACCCCAGGAGAATCTTCGAATGACCTACGTCATAGCCGAGCCGTGCATTGGCCAGAAGGACAACTCGTGCGTCGAGGTCTGTCCGGTGGACTGCATCCACCCCACGCCCGAC
Organism: Solirubrobacterales bacterium; assembly: GCA_035712345.1. Taxonomy (GTDB): domain Bacteria; phylum Actinomycetota; class Thermoleophilia; order Solirubrobacterales; family 70-9; genus VRUE01. The sequence continues at coordinate 399 of DASTAY010000033.1, read as the reverse complement.
GAGCCCGACTACGACTCGGTCGAGATGCTCTACATCGACCCCGACGAGTGCATCGACTGCGATGCCTGCGTCGAGGCCTGCCCGGTCGACGCCTGCTTCGCCGAGGACCAGCTCCCCGCCGAGTGGGCCAAATACGCCGAGATCAACGCCGAGTACTACAAGAGCAAGGCTTCTGCGTAATCGCTTCCGCTGTTCGCGTGTTTGAGGTCGCGCCACTAAATATCTGCACATGAACCGCGTCCATGCCCTAAGCTGGGTCTAGGTGTAAGACCCAAGCAGGTTGTTCCGCTTCAGCTCGCCGAGGCGAGCTCCGGGCGGCTTGTGGCTGAGGGAGCCGTGTGGTCTGCGCCAGTTATAGAACTCCAGCCAGCCGGGTAGCGCCGCGGTGCGCTCGACCGA
>DASTAY010000032.1:0-13673 GCA_035712345.1 Solirubrobacterales bacterium | reverse complement strand
CCCTTTCTGAACTTCATTGGCGTGAAGCCAGGAGCCTGAGTCGCAGCGCGGACGGCCCCCGACCCAGCTGGGTCGGGGGCCGTCTCGTCTTGAAGAGCTATCGATCTCCCGGAAGTGTCGGGAGAACTTGGAGTCAGTTCAATTTAGAGCCTGCGCGCCACGCGCGCGTCTGCGCCGGCGAGCGTGGCCGCCATGCTCGCGACGGCGCGGACATTCACCCTCGACGGCATCTCGGCGCGGCCCGTGCGGGTCGAGGTCGACGTGCACCGGGGGCTGCCGGCCTTCAACGTCGTCGGCCTGCCCGACGCCGCGGTGCGCGAGGCGCGTGAGCGGGTGCGGGCGGCGCTTGCCAACTGCGGCTTCGACTTCCCCCTGCAGCGCATCGTCGCCAACCTCGCGCCCGCCAGCCTGCGCAAGGCCGGCCCGGGGCTCGACCTGGCAATCGCGATCGCGTTGCTCGTCGCGTCCGGGCAGCTGGAGTGGGAACGCCTTCCGCGCTTGGCGATGGTCGGCGAGCTGGCGCTCGACGGCACGGTGCGGGGGGTGCCGGGCGTCCTGGCGATCGCCGAGGCGGCACGCGAGCAGGGGGCCGAGGCGATCGTCGTGCCCGCCGAGAACGGGCCGGAGGCCTCCCTCGTCGACGGGCTGGAGGTGCTTGCCCTGGAGAGCCTCGCCCAGGTCGTGGAGCTGGCGACGGGGGAGTGGGTGCCCGCTCGCCCGCAGCCGCTCCGCCTCGCGCTCGATCCACGGCCCGGCGCACCCGACCTGGCCGATCTGCGCGGCCAGCCCCATCTCCGCTACGCGCTGGAGGTCGCCGCCGCGGGCGGGCACAGCCTGCTGATGGTGGGGCCGCCCGGGGCCGGCAAGTCGCTCGCGGCGAGCCGCCTGCCCTCGATCCTGCCACCGCTCGCCGGCGCCGAGGCGCTCGAGGTCGCGCGGATCGCGAGCGCCTGCGGTCGGCTCAGCCAGGGCTGTGGCGAAGGGCGCCCCTTCAGGGCGCCCCATCACACCGTCAGCCCCGCCGGGATCATCGGCGGCGGCAACCCGCCGAGCCCCGGGGAGGCGACGCTCTCCCACCGCGGCGTCCTCTTCCTCGACGAGCTCTGCGAGTTTCGTCGCGACACGCTCGAGGCGCTGCGCGGGCCGCTGGAGAGCGGCTGGGTCACGATCGCGCGGGTCGGCGGCAACCGCCGCCTGCCCTGTCGCTTCATGCTCGTCGCCGCGTCCAACCCGTGCCCCTGCGGGCGCGGCGAGGCCGACCCGGAGTGCACCTGTGCGCCGCTCGCCGTGCGCCGCTATCAGGGGCGGCTCAGCGGAGCGCTCGCAGATCGGATCGACATCCTCGCCGCGATCCGCCAGCCGAGCGCGGCGGAGATCGGCGGCCCGGCCGGCGAGCCCTCGGCGGCGGTCCGCGTGCGGGTGACGGCCGCGCGTGAGCGACAGGAAGCGCGTCTCGGCGCAGGGCGGTGCAACGCCGAGATGAGCCCGAGCGAGGCGCGCGAGTGCGCGCTCGACGAAGACGCCGCGGCATTGCTCGCCGAGACCTACAGGCGCCGCCGGCTCAGCGGCCGTGCTCACGACCGCGTGCTGCGCCTGGCGCGGACGATCGCCGACCTGGGCGGATCGGACTCGATCGAACGCGACCACATCGCCCAAGCGCTGCAACTGAGGAGGAGGGACCGTGATTAGCCAAGTCAAGCCCGAGGCCTGTCTGGAGTGCCTGCGCCGCGCGCGCCTGCTCGCCGATCTGGCCCCCTACATCGAGAAGATCGCCACCGGCACGCCGGGGAGGCGCTCGCCGGAACTGCTGCGGCTCGGCAACGAGGACCTTGCCGAGGCCGTCGCGCCGAAGGTGGCCGGCCAGATCCTCGCTCGCGTCTCCGCTCTCGGCGAGGAGCGGCTCTACGGCGACCTGGAGGGAGCCGGGTGCTGGGGCTGCTGCCGCCACGACCCGCTGTTCCCGGTCGGCCTGCGAGACGCCGCGGATGCGCCCTGGGCGCTGATCGGCAGAGGCGACCCGGCGCCGCTCATGCGGCTCTCCCCGGAGGAGTCGGTGACGGTCGTCGGCGCGCGCCGCGCCAGCGCCTACGGCCGCGAGGTGGCGCGGGAGCTGGGCCGCGAACTCGCTTCGGTGGGGCTGATCGTGGTCAGCGGGCTCGCCTTCGGCATCGACGCCTGCGCCCACCGGGGCGCGCTCGACGGCGGGCTGACCGTGGCCGTGCTCGGCTGCGGCGCAGACGTCGCCTATCCGGCGGCGCACCGCTCGCTGTGGCGACGGATCGTCGAGACCGGCCTGGTGCTCTCCGAGCTGCCGCCCGGTTGCGGCGCCTGGCGCTGGAGCTTCCCGGCCCGCAACCGGATCATGGCGGCCCTCGCGGGGATGACGATCGTGGTCGAGGCGGCGGAGCGCTCGGGTTCGCTGATCACGGCCGACCTGGCCGCCGATCTCGGGCGCGATCTCGGCGCCGTACCCGGGCCGGTCAGCTCGCGCGTCTCGGCGGCGCCGAACAACCTGCTCGCCGGCGGCGCCTGCCTCGTCCGCGACGCCCAGGACGTGCTCGACGCGATGCTCGGGCCGGGCGCCCGGAGGATCGAGCGCCGGGGGCCGCGGCTGAGTCGCCCGCAGCAGGCCGTGCTCGAGGCGCTCGAGCTCGGCGGCGAGACCTGTGACGCGATCGCCGCTGATCTCGGCCTCATGGGCGCCGAGGCGGCTGCCGCCCTGGCCGATCTCGAGGCGCTCGGCTACGTCAGCTGCTCGCTGGTCGGCGTCTATACGCGTACGACCCTGCAACGCCCATCCGACATCTAGTCTGGAGGCTCGATGAACACGAAACGCATCCCAACCGCCCTCTCGATCGCCGGCTCGGACTCGGGCGGTGGGGCCGGTATCCAGGCCGACCTGAAGGCGTTCGCGCGCTGCGGCGTGCACGGGACGACGGCGATCACCGCGATCACGGCGCAGAACACGCGGGCGGTCGAGTGGGTCGAAGCGCTTTCGCCGCAGGCGGTCTTCAACCAAATCCTGGCGATCGCCGAGGATATGGGGGCGGATGCGGTGAAGATCGGCATGCTCGGCTCACCGGAGACGATCGATGCCGTGGCTGTCGGGCTTACCTACCTCGGAGTCGCGCTCGCCCCCGTGGTCATCGACCCTGTGATGGTGGCCGAGAGCGGAGCGGCGCTGATCGACGACGAGACCAGAGCGGCGCTTGTCGGTGTGCTGTTGCCGCGCTGCTCGGTCGTCACCCCGAACATCCCCGAGGCCCGCGAGTTGACCGGCCTGGGGGCGGGGGCGACGCAGGAGGAGCTGGCGCGGGGGGTCCTGGAGCTCGGGCCGAAGGCGGTGGTCGTCACCGGCGGCCACAGCGAGGAGCTGGTCGACGTTTTCTTCGACGGCGAGCGCGTCGTCGAGATACCAGGCGAGCGTCACCCCGATGGGGCGGCCCATGGCTCCGGCTGCACCCATTCGGCGGCCCTGGCGGCGTTTCTCGCCCACGGGGCGACCCCGTTGGAGGCGGCCAGGCGGGCACGAGAGGTGGCTTCGGAGGCGGTCGGCAACGGCCTGCGCGGAATCGGCTCCGGCCCCGGCCCGGTCGACGTCTTCGGCCTCGCACGCTCCTAGGCCGGCCAATGGCGTTCGCGGCGCATCCGACCTTGACCCACACTGGAGTGGGGTCGAAGTCGGGATGCGGCGTCTCACGAGCCGAACCTCGTCAGTAGATTCCCTCCTGTGAGCACCGAGACCTCATTGCCCCGGCCCCGCTCCAGCGTCGTCTTCGACGGCCCCGACCGCGCTCACGCGCGCGCCTACATGAAGGGCATCGGGTTCGACGACGACGCGCTCAGCCGGCCGACGATCGGCATCGCCAACACCTGGACCGAGGCGATGCCCTGCAACTTCCACCTGCGCGGGCTCGCCGAGCACGTCAAAGCGGGGGTGCGCGCCGCCGGCGGCACGCCGATGGAGTTCAACACCGTGGCGGTCTCGGACGGGATCACGATGGGGACGCAGGGGATGAAGGCTTCGCTGGTCAGTCGCGAGGTGATCGCCGACTCGATCGAGCTGATGGCCCGCGGCTACCAGTTCGACGCGATCGTCGTCCTCTGCGCCTGCGACAAGACGATCCCCGGCGGCGCGATGGCGATGGCGCGGCTCGACGTTCCCTCGGTGCTGCTCTACGGCGGCTCGATCGCGCCCGGCCACTGGCACGGGCGCGACGTGACGATCCTCGACATCTTCGAGGCGATCGGGGCGCACGCCGCCGGCGACATGAGCGACGAGGAACTGAACGAGCTCGAGGGCGTCGCCAGCCCCGGCGCCGGGGCCTGCGGCGGGCAGTTCACCGCGAACACGATGGGTTGCGCCTTCGAGGCGCTGGGGATCAGCCCCGGCGGCTCGGCGATGGTGCCGGCCGAAGACGACGAAAAGGGCGGTGTGGCCGAGGGGATCGGCGAGCTGGTGATGCGGGTGCTCGCCGAGGACCTGCGGCCGAGCCGTGTGATCAACCGCGACTCGCTCGAGAACGCGATTGCCTGCGTCTGCGCCTCCGGCGGCTCCACCAACGGCGTCCTGCACCTGATCGCGCTCGCCCACGAGGCCGGCATCGAGCTGACCATGGACGACTTCGAGCGAATTTCGCGCGAAACGCCTCTGCTGGCCGATCTCAAGCCGGGCGGGCGCTTCGTCGCGACCGACCTCTACCGCGCCGGCGGCGTGCCGCTGATCCTCAAGCGCCTGGCCGAAGCGGGGAAGCTGCACGAGGACGCGATCACCGTCAGCGGGCGCACGATCGGCGAAGAGGCCGCCGCGGCGAGCGAGGCCGAGGGCCAGGAAGTCGTGCGGCCGATCGCGGACCCGCTCAAGGCCGAAGGGGGGCTGGCGATCCTGCGCGGCAACCTCGCTCCCGACGGCGCGGTGGTCAAGCTCGCCGGGACCGAGCGCAAGCGGCAGGTGGGGCCCGCCCGCGTGTTCGAGTCCGAAGAGGAATGCTTCCGCGCCGTCAAGGACCGGGGCATCCGCCCCGGCGACATCGTCGTGATCCGCAACGAGGGGCCGGCCGGCGGTCCCGGGATGCGCGAGATGCTGCAGGTGACGGCGGCGATCGTCGGCGAGGGGCTCGGCGAGGAGGTGGCCCTGCTCACCGACGGCCGCTTCTCGGGCGCCACCCGCGGCCTGATGGTCGGCCATGTCGCCCCCGAGGCGGCCAGGGGCGGCCCGATCGCGGCGATCCGCGAGGGCGACGAGATCACGCTCGACGTCGAGGCCCGCCGGCTCGACGTGGCCCTCTCCGACGAGGAGATCGCCGAGCGGGTGGCGGAATACGAGCCGCCTCCGCCGCTCTTCGAGCGCGGTGTGATGGCGAAGTACGCGGCGACCGTGTCGTCGGCCTCGCTCGGCGCCGTGACCGGCTGAGCGCTCTACTCGTCGAGAAAGTCGTCCAGTACAGCGTTGAAGCGCGCCGGCCGCTCCATCTGCGGCACGTGCCCGGTGCGCTCGAACAGCTCCATGCGCGAGTCGGGGATCAGGCGGTGGTAGCCGATCGCCGCCTCGACCGGGACGACGCGGTCGTCGAGGCCCCAGACGACCAGCGTCGGGATCTCGATCTCGGGCAGGCGGTCGCGGGTGTCATAGCCGCCGATCGAGCGGATCGCATCGGCGAAGCCGGGACTCTGCAGGCCAGGCTCGATCTGCTCGCGCAGCAGCTCGGGACGCACCCGGTTGGGGTAGTTGAAGATCCGGCCGAATGCGTACTCGCGTCCGCGCGGGCGGTTGAGCCAGGCGCGGCGCGGCCCGGCGAGGAAGGGGATCGCGGCTTCGAGGAGGCTGACGCCGGCTTCCAGCCGCCGTCCCTGCGCCTCGGCGAAGCTGATCCCCGCGGCCGAGACGAGCACGAGCCTGTCGAAGCGGGAGGGTTGCTCGATCACCGCCTCGGTCGAGACGAACCCGCCCATCGAGTTGCCGACCAGCGCCGCCACCCGGTCGATGCCGAGCTTCTCGCAGAAATCGTGGATCAGGCGCCCGTAGGCGGGCATCTCGATCGACCATGAGGGCATCGGGCTGTGTCCGAACCCCGGCAGGTCGAGGGCGATCGCCCGGTGGGTGCGGCCGAAGTGGGGGAGGTTCTCCAGCCAGTTGCGCCAGCAGCCGGCGAGGCCGTGGACGAAGAGGATCGGCTCGCCCTCGCCGATCTCGGCGTAGTTGACCTCGGCGCCCGGCAGCTGAACGCGGTGCAGGTGCTCCCGCCAGTCGATCTTCAGCCACTCGGGATCCGGGTTGCCGTAGTCGCTGGCCGGGAACACGACCGAGCCGCTCCTCACCGCCTCAGGCATACCCCATCCTTTCCAGGATCGGTATCTCGCGGATCTGCGGCGGCTGCAGGTGGTCCCAGAGGATGCCCCGGGGCCGCTCGTACTGGCGCTCGACCTCGATCACGGCCCGGGGGGTGGCGATGATGTCGACGGGCAGGTCGTGCGAGATCACCGGCAGGTGGCGGCGCAGGATCTGGATCGGGTGCACGGTGGTCGCGATCGTCGTGTGGTCGTCGATCTTGCCGGCGTCGATCAGGACGCCGTACTCGAGGTCGTTATAGCCGCCGCCCTTGCCGATCCGGGCGCCGCTGAGGTTGAGCGCGACGGAGCCGGTGAGCACGAAGTCGATCTCGGGCAGCTCGTCGAGGGCGACGACGCGCCCGTGCTTGAGCGCGCCCTTGATCGTCGCCGCCTCCTTGATCGCGGCCTTCGAGAGCCGCTTCGGGTCGAGGACCCGAAAGGGGTGGGGGTCGCGCAACCGCGGCACCGCCATCAGCAGCGTCTTGCCTTCCTCCAGCGCCATGCGACGGGCGTGCGTCTGGGGCGAGTCGGGATTGGCCTTGATCGTCCGTGCCCGCTTCCAGAGCCGGTGGGTGGCCAGCTTCTCGGCGGCCAACCGCGCCCCCGCGAAGTTCGGGATGCGTCCCTCGGCGCCGGGGAAGCGGGAGACGCCCTCGCGGTCCATCGCCTTCCAGACTTCCTTGCGGATCTCATCCTTGGAACGCACGAAGCCGAAACATATCCGTGAAGGCGACCGACTTGTGCGCCTAGACTTTCTCGATGGGTCGTAAAGCCAGAATTGCCGCTCTTACGGGCGTTGGCGCGCTCTTCGTCCTCGTGGGCGCGGCGTTCGCATACGACGGGTCGCAGGACGGCGTGATCGCCGAGGGGGTGAGCGTCGGCGGCGTCGACGTCGAGGGGATGGACGAAGCCGAAGCGAAGCGGGCGGTGCGGCGACAGCTGCTGGCGCCGTTGCGGCACTCGCTCCGGGTCGGCTATGACGGTGAGAGCTGGACGCTCGACGGAAAGCGCCTCCAGGTGCGCGCAAACCTCGATCGGGCCGTCGAGGAAGCGCTCGACGCCAGCCGCTCGGGCGGGTTCCCGACCCGCGTCGTCCGCTACGTCACCGGCGGCAGCGTCGACCGAGACGTCCCGGCCGGCATCGCCTATTCGCAGCGGACGATCAATCGCTTCGTCCGCCATGTCGCCGGCGAGATCGATCGGGAAGCGCAGAACGCCGACGTCGAAGCCAGTGGCGACTCGCTCGAGATCACCCCCGCCAAGTACGGTCGCAAGCTGCGCGACAACCTGCTGACCCGGCAGCTGCGCGCCGCCGTCCTCAACGCCGACGCCGATCACACGATCGCCGCCCGCACCCACCCGGTGAAGCCGGAGGTGACCGCCAAGGAAGTCGCCGCCGAGTACCCGTCCTACCTGACGCTCGACCGGGCCACCTTCACCCTGCGGCTCTGGGAACACCTGAAGCTGGCCAAGTCCTACACCGTCGCGGTCGGCCAGGAAGGATTGGAAACGCCCGAAGGCCTCTACGCGATCCAGGAAAAGGAAGAAAACCCCTCCTGGCACGTGCCCGACTCGGCCTGGGCGGGGGACCTCGCCGGCCAGGTGATTCCGCCCGGCCCCGACGACCCGATCAAGGCCCGCTGGATGGGGATCTTCGAAGGCGCTGGCATCCACGGCACCGAAGAGACCTGGTCGCTCGGCTCCGCCGCCTCGCACGGCTGCGTCCGCATGTCGATCCCCGACGTGGAAGAACTGTACGACCGAGTTGAGGTCGGAACCCCGATCTACATCGGCTGACTTCCGAGCGCCGTAGAGGTTTGGGTCGAATAGCGGTCCGAACCTCTACGGCGCTTTTGGGGAGGCGCCGGAGGCCGCGCGGCGAATCACATTCGGGTGACCTGGGACGAGGCGCTTGCCGCATACGATCGCGACATGCGCGCGCGCAATCTGGCTGAGCGCACGCGCAGGGCGTACGGGGTTGACCTGGGGCAGTTCGTCGAGTGGGCGCAGGGGAGGGGGCTGGAGCTCGGCGCGGTGCGGCATCGCGATGTGCGGCGCTACGGCGCCGGCCTCTCCTCGCAGGGCGCCTCGGCGGCGACCGTGGCGCGCAAGCTCGCCGCCGTGCGCGGCCTCTTCGACTTCCTCGTCCGTACCGAGCGGGTGGGGCAGAACCCGGCCGACCTCGTCTCCAGCCCGAAGCGCGAGGAGAAGCTGCCGCGGGTGTTGAGCGGCGAGGAGATGCGGACGCTGCTGGAGCGGATCCCGGCGCGCACGTCGCTGCAGCTGCGCGATCGGGCGATGCTCGAGCTGGCCTACTCGTGCGGGCTGCGCTGCGAGGAGATCGTCAACCTCGACACGGGCTCCTGCGACTTCGAGACCGAGCAGCTGCGGGTGCTCGGCAAGGGCTCCAAGGAGCGACTGCTGCCAGTGGGCGAGCCCGCGCAACGCGCCCTGCGTCGCTATCTGGAGAAGGGCCGCCGCGCCCTGGCGTCGGACCCGCGCGAGGCCGCGCTCTTCCTCTCCAAGAGCGGTCGGCGCCTCTCCGGCTCCGACGTCACCCGCCGGCTCGCGCTCTGGGTCAGGGAGGCCGCGCTGGCCGCCGGGGTCTCGCCGCACGCCCTGCGGCACAGCTTCGCCACGCATCTGCTCGAAGGCGGCGCCGATTTGCGCGCGATCCAGGAGCTGCTCGGCCACGCCTCGATATCGACGACGCAGGTCTACACTCGTGTCGATGCCGCTCGCCTGCGGGAGGCCTACGCTGCGACCCACCCGCGTGCATGACGAGCTCTTTGCCCAACTTATGCTCTGCCAGCCATAGAATCGAGCGAATTCCATGGAAACCGGCGTAAAAGAGGTCGAGCTCCGCGATCTGTGGCGGCGCTACAAGGGGGACGGGGACAAAGCCGCGCGCGAGCGCCTCGTCGTCGCCTACTCGCCGCTGGTCAAATTCGTCGCCGGGCGGCTCGGCGCCGGGCTGCCGTCCCACGTCGAGGACGCCGACCTGATCTCCTACGGCCTGATGGGCCTGATCGGGGCGATCGAGCGCTTCGAGCCCGAGCGCGGGATCAAGTTCGAGACCTTCGCCATGACCAGGATCCGCGGGGCGATCATCGACGAGCTGCGCTCGCTCGACTGGGTGCCGCGCTCGGTGCGCTCGCGGGCGCGAGAGATCGAGGCGGCGCAGTCGAAATTGGAGCACGAGCTGCAGCGGGCGCCGACCGAGGCCGAGCTGGCCGCGAAGGTGGGGTTGACCGAGGACGAACTGCAGACCTCGCTGCTCGAGATCGCCAACTCGTCGATCTACGCCCTCGACGAGCTCTGGACGATCTCCGACTCCTCCGGCGACTCGGTCTCGCTGCTCGACACGATCTCCGACCCGCGCGCCGACGATCCCCAGGAGGCGCTCGCCGGCAGCGAGATCAAGGACCGCCTGACCGAGTCGATCGCCGGCCTGCCGGAGCGCGAGCAGCTCGTCGTCGCCCTCTACTACTACGAGAACCTCACCTTGCGGGAGATCGGCGAGGTCCTCGGCGTCACCGAGTCGCGTGTCTCCCAGCTCCACACCAAGGCAGTGATGCGACTCAAATCCTCGTTGCAGGAGGCATAGCGGCGGGCTAACCTCGTTGCGTGCCGCACAAGGCCGCAGATCGGATCAGGAACGTCGCCTTGATCGGGCATCGGGGCTGCGGCAAGACGAGCCTGCACGAGGCGTTGCTGTTCGAGGCGGGGGCGACGCGGCGGCTCGGCCGGGTCGCCGAGGCGTCCACGGTCTCGGACTCCGAGCCCGACGAGCGCGAGCGGCGGATGTCGATCGGCGCCTCGGTCGCCTGCTTCGAGCACGACGGGCGGGAGATCGACCTGATCGACACGCCGGGCGAGCCGAGCTTCGTCGCCGACGCGGCGGCGGCGCTGCGGGTGTGCGACGCCGCGGTGGTCGTCGTCAACGGCGTCGCCGGGGTCGAGGTGCAGACCGAGCGGCTCTGGCGGCGGGCGGACGCCGAGGGGTTGGCGCGCCTGGTCTTCGTCAACATGCTCGACCGCGAGCGCGCCGACTTCTTCGCCGTCCTGGATTCGCTCAAGACGGCCTTCGGTCCCCACGTGGTCGCCACCGAGATCCCGATCGGCGCAGAGCACGAGGTGCGCGGCGTGATCGATCTGATCGACCTCGAGGCATTTCTCTACGAGGGCGAGGAGCGCGGCAATGCCGAGCGGGTCGAGATTCCCGACGAGCTGCGCGCGCAGGCAGAGGAATACCGCGAGAGGCTGATGGACGAGGTGGCGGAGAACTCCGACGAGCTGATGGAGCGCTACCTCGACGGCGAGCAGATCGACCACGCCGAGATCGTCGCCGTGCTCAAGCAGGGCGTCACCGCCGGGCGGATCTTCCCGGTGACCTGCGGCGTGGCGACCCGCAACCTCGGCGTCAACCGGTTGCTGGACGCCCTGGTCGAGGATCTGCCCTCGCCGGCGATGCGGGGCCCCGTCGCCGCGCTGGGCGAGGCCGGCGAGCCGATCGCGGTTGCCCCCGACGAGAGCGGCCCGCTCGTCGCCTATGTCTTCAAGACGCTTGCCGACCCCTATGCGGGGAGGCTCAACATGCTGCGCGTCTATCGCGGCACGCTGCGCTCAGACTCCCACGTCGTCAATGTCGCCAGGCGGGAGAAGGAGCGCATCGGCCAGCTCGGCCGCCCGCTCGGCGGCGAGCTGACGCAGGTGACGGAGCTGGGCGCGGGGGAGATCGGCACGGTTGCCAAGTTGAAGCACACGCAGGCGGGCGACGTGCTCTGCGAGGGCCAGGAGGAGCTTGCCTTTCCCCGCCTCGACCTTCCCTCGCCGGTGATGGCGTTCGCCTACGAGCCGAAGACGAAGGGGGACGAGGAGAAGGCCGCGGCCGCGGTGCGTCGGCTCAGCGAGGAGGATCCGACCCTCGACGTCCACCGCGATCCCCAGACGGGCGAGCAGATCCTCGCCGGGCTGACCCAGGTCCACATCGAGGTGATCGTGGAAAGGATGAAGCGCCGCTTCGGTGCCGAGATCGAGCTGCACCCGCCGCGCGTCCCGTATCGGGAGACGATCCGGCGGCCGGCCGAAGCCCATGCCCGCTACAAGAAGCAGTCCGGCGGCCGCGGGCAGTTCGCCGACTGCCGGATCGAGATCGAGCCCGCCGAGGAGGGGGTCGGCCTGGAGTTCGTCGACCGGATCAAGGGCGCCGCGATCCCCGGCGGCTTCGTCCCCGCCGTCGAGAAGGGGGTGGAGGAGGCGATGCGCCACGGCACCGTCGCCGGCTATCCGGTCAAGGACGTGCGGGTGCGACTGGTCGACGGCAAGCACCACGACGTCGACTCCTCGGAGATGGCCTTCAGGCTGGCCGGCTCGATGGCCTTCCGCGAGGCGATGGAGGCGGCCGACCCGGTCCTGCTGGAGCCGATCGTGCGGCTGACGGTGAGCTGCCCGGAGGACTGCGTCGGCGAGGTGATCGGCGACCTCAACTCGCGGCGCGGCCATCCGCTCGGCATGGACCCGAAGGGCGCGGTGACCGAGGTGCGGGCCGAGGTGCCGATGGCCGAGGTGCTCGAATACGCCCCCGATCTGCGCTCGATCAGCGGCGGCCGGGCCGATTTCACGGCAGAGTTCGAGCGCTACGAGCCGGTGCCGCAGCAGCTCGCCGATCGGGTCGTCGCCGCTGCTAGCGTTGCGGCGTGAGCCCTGACGAGATCTGTGCTGTCTGCGGCCGGACCATCCTGGCCGGGGAGCGCACCCGCAGCTACATGAGCCCGAAGGACGGTCCACGGCGCGTCTGCGAGCTGTGTCGCGGTCGCGCCGAGCGGCTCGGCTGGGTCGACCCGGCCGCGCCGGGCGCAAACGTCGGGCGCCGGCCGCAGCCGGAGCCGACCGAGTCGCCGCGCAGCCGCCTCGATCGGGCCGTCGAGCGCTTCAACACGAGCGAGGCGGCGCGCACAGTCGGGGGATTGACAAGGACGCTCGGCGAGCCGCGCGTCTCGATCGGCGCCGCCGCGGGGTCGCCCAGCGAGGTCCGCGTGACCGTCGCCTGGGACCTCTGCTGGTACCAATGGGGCGTCGACCTCGGCGACGAGCTGCGCGCCGTGTTCCAGCTCGGTCGGGGCGATGAGATCGACCAGCTGGACGGCTCCGCCCGCGAGTGGAATGCGCGCGCCGGAGAAGGCGGGCGCCTGGCGCTCGGCGTCCCGGCATGAAGCTTGTCGTCAACGTCGACGGGGGCGCTCGCGGCAACCCGGGGCCGGCGGCGGTGGGCGCCGTCGTGCAGGCCGCCGACGGCGAGGTGGTGGAGGAGCGCGGCGAGCGGATCGGCGCCGCCACCAACAACGTCGCCGAGTACCGGGCGCTGCTGCTCGGGATCGAGCGGGCGAGCCAGCTCGGCGCGACCGAGCTGGAGCTGGTCGGCGATTCGGAGCTGATCGTGCGCCAGGTCAAGGGGGAGTACAAGGTCAAGGACCCGACGCTGCGCGAGCTGCACGCCGAGGTGAAGCGGGCTCTTAGTCCCTTCGAGAGCTGGTCGATCCGCCATGTCCGCCGCGCTCAGAACGCCGAGGCCGATCGTCTCGTGAACGCAGCTCTGGACGGCGATGGCTGACCCGATCGATTCCCGTGTCGACATCGGCCACGTCCATCTCAAAGTGGCCGACCTCGACCGCGCGCTCGAGTTCTATTGCGGCGTGCTCGGCTTCGAGCTGCAGCAGCGGATCGGCGACGAGGCGGCCTTCGTGTCGGCCGGCGACTACCACCACCACATCGGCCTCAACACCTGGTACTCGAAGGGAGCGCCCCCGGCGCCGCTCGGGACGGCGGGCCTCTTCCACGTCGCGATTCGCTACCCCGACCGACGTTCGCTCGCCGACGCGCTGCGCAGGCTCTCGCAGGCGGGAATCGCGCTCGAGGGCGCGTCCGACCACGGCGTCAGCGAGGCGCTGTATCTGAGCGACCCCGACGGCAACGGCCTCGAGCTCTACCGTGACCGCCCGCGCGAGCAATGGCCCCGCTCGCCCGACGGCGAGGAGATCGCGATGGCCACCGCGCCGCTCGACCTCCACGACCTCCTCGCCGAGCTCGGCGAGCAGCCGAGCGACCCCCGCCTATAATCCCTCCCATGCGGCTGTAGCTCAGCTGGCTAGAGCGTCTGCTTGCCATGCAGAAGGTCGAGGGTTCGAATCCCTTCAGCCGCTTTTTGTGATGTGTCGCGACATCGGAGACAGATGTCGCGGGACATCGTAGACACCTCAGCCCCCTCCGATCGGCTGGTAGTCCCGGCTCGGATCGAGGGTGAGCCGCCTGATCAGCTCGCCCGTTCGGGCATCGAGGACGCG
>DASTAY010000031.1:0-10557 GCA_035712345.1 Solirubrobacterales bacterium | reverse complement strand
CGGTCGAGCGCACCGCGGCGCTACCCGGCTGGCTGGAGTTCTATAACTGGCGCAGACCACACGGCTCCCTCAGCCACAAGCCGCCCGGAGCTCGCCTCGGCGAGCTGAAGCGGAACAACCTGCTTGGGTCTTACAGCTAGGAACAGCGGGCCCGCCCCAGAGAACCAGCCCGGGAAGTCGCCGACGAATAGGTCAACGACTCCTCGAGAGTCCTCGCAATGCCCGCCAGCCCTCGCTGGACAGGGCGAGGTAGGCCCGGCCGTCGGGACCGCGACGCTCCAATACGAGCCCCTGCCGCAGGGCCCGTTTGCGGAGTCGCACCCGCTCGCGATGCGTCATCTTCGGGAAGGCCGCGGCGAGCGAGGAGGTCGGATAGAACCCGTCGTCGACCGCCTCGGCGATGACCGCCAACAGCTGCGTGGGCTCGGCTTTGGGTCTTCTCACGGTCATCGGCGTAAGCGGATCAGTCGGGCAGTTGCTGGCGCTCGCTGAGCAGCGGCGCGAAGAGATCGCCCCTCTCCCCGACCCGCTGGAGAACCGCCTCGTGGTCGAAGACGAGCAGGCCCGGCGTGGACTCGTCAAGGGCCTCCCGCAGCTCGTCCCACTCGAGCGGGGTCGAGACGGTCGGTCGCTTTCCGGCCCGCAGCGAGTAGACGCTTACCGTCGTCTTGTGCGGGTCGTTCTGGCTCCAATCGATCAGCACCCTGCCGCCGCGCCTGCTCTTTGCCATCCGCGAGACGACCCGCTCGGGGAACTTGGCCTCGAGGGTCTCGGCGACGGCTTTGGCGAAGGGCTTGGTCTGCGCATAGGTCGCCTCGGTATTGAGGGGTATGTAGACCTGGATGCCCTTGGAGCCCGAGGTCTTCGGATACGCGTTCAAGCCGAGCTGCTCGAACATGCCGCCGATCCAGATCGCCACCTGAGCGCAGTCGAGAACGTCAGCGGGCGCCCCGGGGTCGAGGTCGAAGACGACCGCGGTCGGCCGCTCCATCTCCGCCGCCACCGAAAGCGAGGTGTGCAACTCGACATCCGCCAGGTTCGCGGCCCAGACGAGGGTCGGCAGGTCTTCGACCAGGCAATAGTCGATCTCCTCTCCGTGCCGCTCGCTCCAGACCCTCGCCGTCCGCACCCACCCGGGCCGGTGCTTGGGGCAGCGCTTCTCGTAGAAGTGTCCGGCCTCGACGCCGTCGGGATAGCGCTTCATCGTCAATGGCCGCCCTCGCAGGTGCGGCAGCAGGACCTCCCCCATCCGCGCGTACCACTCGATCAGCTCCCCCTTGGTGAAGCCGGTGCGCGGGTAGAGCACCTTGTCGAGGTTGGAGAGGCCCAGCTCCCGGCCTTCGACCGTCACCTTCGCCCGTTTCCGCGGGCCACCCTCGGGGACGATCCTCGTCCCGCCGTCCGGCGGCTCGGGGCGCTCGACCCCGACCTGATCGGCCGGCTTGTCCTCGCGCAGCCCCTTGAAGGAGCCGTGACGGACCAGTCCCTCCGCGGTCAGCTGGCGGAACTCGATCTCGGCGACCAGTCGGGGCTCGACGAAGTTGGCGTCCCGCGGCCCTCTCCTGCCGGCAAAGGGATTGGCCTTGCGCGCCAGCGGCCGCAGGCGCTCGAGCAGCTCGTCGAGGTCGCGATCGGAGAAGCCCGTGCCGACCTTGCCCGCGTAGCGCAGCTCGCGGCGCCCCTTCTCGGTCTCGAAGTAGCCGATCAGGATCGCCCCGAGGCGGTTGCGGCGGCGCCCCTCGCCGGGCTGCCAGCCGCCGATCACGAACTCCTGCCGGCCGAGGTTCTTCACCTTCAGCCAGGAGCCCGTCCGCTTGCCGGGCGCGTAGCGGCCGTCGAGCCGCTTCAGCACGATCCCCTCCAGCTTCTGCTCGGCGCTCGCCGCCAGCAGCTCGCTCGCGTGTCCCGTCGAGTAGGCCGGCGTCTGCCAGCTCTCGCCGGCCAGCTCCAGCCCCTCGAGCAGCTCGCGGCGGCGCGAGTAGGGCTCGCCCATCAGGTCCCGTCCCTCGAGATGGAGCAGATCGAAGATCACGTAGGTGACGGGGTGGGATCTCATCCGCCGCCGCACGACGCTCTCCGCGGTCTGGTGGATACGCTGCTGCAGGCGCTCGAAGCTCGGCCGCCCCTGCTCGTCGAAGGCGACCAGCTCGCCGTCGAGCACCGCGTCGCGGGCGCCGAGCTGGCGCGAGAGCCGCCGCACCTCGGGGTACTGGGCGGTGATGTCGTTGAGGTTGCGGCTCTGCAGCTCGAGCCGGCCGGGCCGGCAGTAGGCGATCGCCCGCACCCCGTCCCACTTGACCTCGACCGCCCAGCCTTCGTCGCTTGCCGGCAGCTGCGAGAGCCGGGCCAGCATCGGCACCACCGACTCCGGGAACGGATCGCGTTGCTCGGCGGGCGGATCGATGCGATGGATCATCCAGTCCTTCGCCTCGCTGCCGGCGCGAAAGAGCGCGTAGCGGCCGCTCAGCCGCGCACCGGAAAGGCTGAAGACGATTTTCGCCTCCTCCCACTTCTCCACCTCATACGTGCCGCGGTCCCAGATCCGCATCGTCCCGGCCCCATACTGCCCGGCCGGGATCTCGCCCTCGAAATCGAGGTACTCCAAGGGGTGGTCCTCGGTCTGCACGGCCTTGCGGTTTTCGCTCGGGTCGGCCGGGATGCCGTTGGGGACGGCCCAGGAGGCGGCCGCCCCTTCATGCTCGAGGCGCAGGTCCCAATGCAGGCGGCGGGCGCTGTGCTCCTGGACGACGAAGCGCGGCGCGCCCTCCCGCTTGCGTCGCGTCCTCGACGCCGGCTCTGGCGTGGCGTCGAAGTCGCGCTTGCGCTTGTACTCCTCGAGCCTGCCACCCTTCTTCTTGCCCGCGTTCGCCGCCATCAGAATCCCGTTCCAGCTCGATCGCCGCCCTCGCGCTCGAGGAGGAGCACGGCTTTCGATCCCGGCTGAGCTACCCGGCGCGAGGCGGCCTGAATCCGGCCCCCGCTCCGGCAGTAGCTTTAGGGCGATGGGGAAATCAGGGGAACTGGAGTTGCGGCGCTACCTGCAAAGCCAGCGGGCGCTGGCCGCGAAGCTGATCGGCGGCGACTCGCTCGACAGCGTCGCCATCGACTTCCTCTCGACCGTTGCGGAGCTGCTGCGCTGGGAGGCCGGCGCCCTCTGGGAGGTCGGCGAGGAGGACGCGCCAATGCGGTTCGTCGCCAGCTGGAGCGCGGCCGGGCTGGAGGCGGAGCCGCTCTGGCGGCAGAGCCGCGAGCTCGCCGTGCCCCGCGGGACGGGCCTGCCGGGACGGGCCTGGGCGGAGGGCGAAATCGTCTGGGCGCCGCAGCACGGCGGCGATTCGGGATTTCTGCGCCGGGCGACAGCGGCCGAGCTCGGCCTCCATGCCGCGCTCGCGATCCCGGTCCCGATCGGGCCCCCCGAGGAGGTCCTTGCCGTCGCCGAGTTTCACACCCGCGCCTTCAACCCCCAGTCGGAGGAGCTGATCGGGCTGCTGACCGGCTTCGCCGAGCAGCTCGCGACCTTCATCTCCCGGCGGCGGACGGAGACGGCGATCAGGGCCGGCGAAGAGTTCAAAGCCGCGGCGCTCAGCGCCTCGCTGGACTGCATCGTCGGGATGGACGAGGAGGGCGCCGTGGTCGAGTTCAACGAGGCGGCGGAACGCCTCTTCGGCTACCGCCGCGAGGAGGCCCTCGGCCGCGAGCTGGCCGAGTTGATCGTGCCCGAGGAGCTGCGCGAGCGCCACCGCGCCGGACTGCGCCGCTACCTGGAGACCGGACGGGCGACGATGATCGGTCGCCGTGTCGAGCTGCCGGCGATGTGCAGCGACGGCTCGCGGATCCCGGTCGAGCTGACGATCTCCCGCAACGACGGCGCGGGGCCGCCGATCTTCACCGGCTTCCTGCGCGACACCAGCGAGCGGGCCGAGGCCGAGCGGGTGCGCCAGCGCCTCGCGGAGGTCGTCCGGAGCAGCCAGGACGCCATCTTCAGCAAGGACCTGGAGGGGATCGTCACCTCCTGGAACCCGGCGGCCGAGCGCCTCTACGGCTACAGCGCCGAGGAGGCGATCGGAAGCCACATCTCCTTCCTGGTCCCCCCCGACCACCGCAACGAGGAGCAGGAGATCATCGCCCGCGTCCGCCGCGGCGAGCGGCTCGAAACGTTCGAGACCGAGCGCCTGCGCAAGGACGGAGCCCGCGTCGACGTCTCACTCACGGTCTCGCCGCTCGAGAGCCCGGTGCTGGGGATCGTCGGTGCCTCGGTGATCGCTCGCGACATCACGGCGGAACGACGACGGCGCCGCGCCCAGGAGTTCCTCGTCACCGCCAGCCGCTCGCTCGACGCCTCGCTCGACCCCGCGGAGACCGCCCGCACGATCGTCGCCACGGCGGTGCCAGAGCTGGCCGAGCTGTGCGTGATCGACTTCGTCCGCGCCGACGGCTGGCTCGGCGACAGCGTCGTCGCCGGCGCCGATCCCGAGGCCGCCGCGCGGCTGGAGGAGATCCGCCGGCGCAAACCGCTGGACCCGGCGGGCGAGCACCCCGCCGCGCAGGTGCTGCGCGAGGGCCGGCCGATGATCTGGCGCGACCTGAAGGCGCCGGGCGTGGTCGAGCAGGTGGCCCAGAACGACGATCATCGCCAGCTGATGACGGATGCCGGCTACAACTCGGCGGCGGTCGTCTCGCTGGTCGCCCGCGGTCGCGTGCTGGGCGCCCTCTCCTTTCTGCACGCGCGCCCCGACCTGCGCTACGACACCGCCGACCTCGAGTTCCTCACCGAACTGGGGGACCGCGCCGCGATGGCCCTGGACAATGCCCGCCTCTACCGCGAACGCGACCGCATCGCCAGCAACCTGCAACGCGGCCTCCGCCCACCCCGGCCGGCCGACGTGCCCGGCCTCGAGATCTCGGTCGTCTTCGAGGCAGCGGGAGAGCGGATCGAGATCGGCGGCGACGTCTACGACGTGCTGCCGACCGAGGACGGCTGCTGGGTCCTGATTGCAGACGTCGCGGGCAAAGGCAGTGCCGCCGCGGGCGTCTCCGTGGCGGTGCGCCATTCGGTGCGCGGGTTGACCCGCGAGATCGACGAGCCCGAGGAGGTGCTGGGACGGGTCAACGAGCTGCTGCTCGAGGGAACCAGCCTCAACGACTTCGCCACCGCGCTGCTGGTGCGGATGCGCTGCGACGCGGAGGGCTGGAGCCATGCCCTCGCCGGCGCCGGGCACCCGCCGGCGATACACGTCAGCGCCGGAGCGGCGAGGCAGCTCGGCGGCGGCAGCGTGCTCGGCGCCTGGCAGGAGGCGAGCCTCGAGCGCCACGAGGGCAGGCTCGCCGACGGCGACACGCTGCTGCTCTGCACCGACGGCTGGCTGGAGGCCGGCCCGCGGGAGCGGCACCGGGAGCCGGACACCCTGGCCGAGATGGCGCTTTCGCTCGCCGGGGCCGAGCTGGCCGAGATGACCGACCGCCTGCGACAGGACGCGATCGCGCGCGGGGACGGTTCCCTGCACGACGACATGGTCATCCTCGCGATCAGGCCCGATCCCCGCTCGGCGCGCTCCGCCTGAGCGGCGGGGCTCCAGGGTGAGAAAGGCCGTAAACGGGGTAAGCGAGGCCTGACGGGCAACCAAGCCATGCCAGGCACCCAGGCGAAAATCACCCCATACCGCGACGGTCCTTACCTGGTGCGCGGTCCCTTCTCGATCGTCGACCAGGACGGCAAGGAGATCGAGATCAAGCGGCGGGTCGTCGCTCTCTGTCGTTGCGGGCGCTCACGGACGCGCCCTTTTTGCGACGGGACTCACAAGGCGATCGGGTTCCGGGCCGACAGCGGGCTCCCGGCGCCCGTTCCGGCCGAGTCGCCGGTGGACCTCGAGGCGTAGCGCCTCCGCAGGGCGCGTGAGGAGGTGGCCGAGTGGCCGAGACGGGCCTCGCCGTAGCAGACGCCGCCGCGCAACCGCGCGGCGAGTGCGAGCCAGGCGCAGAGCGAGCGTTCGGCGACCCAGGCCGGGGCGAGCAGGGCGGAGGCGGCCGGGAAGCGACTGGCGCCGCCGGCGCGGCGGCGCCCTCCCTCGGCGGCGAGGGTCAGGGCGAGCGCGGCGGTGGCCAGATCGCGACCCGCCGCGGGGCGATGCCGGAGCGTCGCGAGCTCGGCGAGCGCCAGCGGCAGCACCGCCAGGAAGAAGCCGATCCTGGCCGGGATCGCGAAGTCGTCGTACGCCTGGCGCACGCGCTGGGAGCGGAAATGCGCCGTGGTGGGCGGGCGGCGGGCGACGTAGAGGTCGAGCAGGGTCAGCACCGTTCCTCCGGCGGCACGGATCGTCCGCATCAGCTCCAGGTTCTCGAAGAGCGCGTCGCCGTCGTAGCCGTCGGTGGCGAGAAGCGCGGAGCGACGGACGGCGAGAGTGCCCGGGAAGTCGCCGACCGGGAACTCCGGGTCGCCGGTGAAGACGCGGTTGAGAAGCGTGCGGGCGGTGTCCCAGCGAGCGTGCCAGGGCAGCTCGTCGAAGTAGTTCTGCGGGCGCACGAGGTGAGCCTCATCGAGCAGTCGGGCGGCGCGACGGAGCGCCGCTGCGTCGTAGCGGACGTCATCGTCGGCGAGGACGACCCGCTCGCAGGAGCACTCGCGCACGCCGGTTAGGACCCCGTTCACCTTGCCCATCCGAAAGCACAGGTCCGCGTGTGGCCGCAGGTGTCGCGCGAGCCCGCGCAGGGCCTCAGCGTGGCGAGCGAAGAGCGGCTCGGGCGAGCCGTCCACGACGAGGACCTCCTCGACCTCGCCGGCGATCCCGCGCAGGTAATCCGCCAGCTCTCCGATCGGTCCCGGCTCGGTCCAGCGAAGCGGCAGGACGTAGGCGACCCCGGCGCCGCTCACCGCAGCGAGCTTTCGCCGTCCTGCCACGAGTCGAGCAGGCGCCGGGCGAAGCGGGCCTCGAGCAGGAGCAGGGCGCGGGCGCCGAAGACGATGTCGGCCGCCAGCTCGGGCTCCTGCCGCGCCAGCCCCCCGGCGAGGTCATAGGCGGCGATGTTCTCGTGCACGGCGTCCGCCTCGACGTGCTCGTCGTAGAAGTCAGTCGCCTCGGCCCCGAGGCCGAGCCGGCGCAGGCCGTTGCCGTAGCGGCGGTTGGGGATCGAGGAGGTCATCTCGAACATCGCCAGGTGGCCGACGATGGCGCCGCGCCGGCTCCGTCGCAGGCCGGTCATCGACATCAGGTTCACCGTCGCCAGGGTCGTTCCCGGGATGCGACCGAGGTAGGCGTTCTCGCGGTCGTCGAGGCCAAGCGCGCGCATCGTCTTGGCGAAGAGCCGCGAGTGCATCCGCTCCGGCCGGCCGCCGCCGTACTCGTCCGCCTGCACCTCCAGCAGCGCCGTCTTCGCCGGGCCGTCGAGGCGGGGAATCGCCCAGCTGTGCGGATCGGACTCCTTCAGCTGATAGGGAGACCGGTGGACGACGAACTCGCGGAACTGCTCGATGTCGCTCTCCCGCTCCAGGTAGCGCGAGAGCGAGGGGCCGTCGTCCTCGGCCTCGAGCCGGAAGAGGAGCTCACCCACGTCGGCGGGGTCGACCGCATCGATCTCTCCGACCGCCTCGGCGAGCGCCGCCGAGAAGGCGCCCTCCAACACGTCGCGGATCGCGATCAGGCTCGGATCCCACTCCCACTCCGGGTCGACGCCGGGGAACGAGCGGTAGTACAGCTCGAAGCAGAGGTACAGGGCCAGTTGGAGATCGTCGTCGCCGAGAGGGTCATCGACGGTGAGGACGAGACGCGCCGCCTCTTCGGCGGGCTCGGCCGCAAGGCCCGCCTCGGCCCGCGGAGCCGAGAGCATCCCCACGACCAGATCGCAGATCGGGCCCGCCGAGGGCAACGCCGTGCTCGATTCGCTTCCCTTCTCCGCGACCGTGCTCATCTTGTCCGTTTCCCCCGGCTTGGCCTTCTGGAAACCAGGCCCTGCGCCATCTGGGGTCGACAGTCAACGCGTGCGCTCTGCGAGGTGGCTCAGCAGGCCCTCCATCCCGGCCTGCCCGTGGACGCGGCGCTGCTCGTCCGCTCCGTTGCCCTCGCGCAGGACCCGCTCGATCTCGGCCAGGGCAGCCTCGCTGCCGAGCTCGCGCGCATACGGGAGAACCGAGTCGAGCATGCGGCGGCACGCCTCCCGCGCCGGCTCGGGCACCGCCGAATCGAGCAGGATCTCGGCATCGAGCCCGTGGCTCGCAGCCTGGAAATAGGACTCCTCGAGCGCCTCCCGGGAGAGGTCGACGTCGCTTGGATCGGCCAGCTCCCTGGCGGCGATCGCCTGGACCAGCGCCGCGATCGCGCTGGAGCCGACGGCGTCCATCTGCACGTCCACGGCCCTCACCTCGACGGTGCCGAGCTGAGGATGAGGCCGGACGTCCCACCAGATGTAGGTGTAGTCGTCCACCCCGGCGGCGCTGATCAACTGGTCGGCGACGCGGCAGAAATCCTCGTAGTCCCGGAACTCCCTCGGCACCTGGAAGCGCGGGTAGCTCCGCACGACCGAAGTGCGGGCGCTGGCGTGGCCGGAGTCGACCCCGGCCTGGAAGGGCGAGTTCGCGCTGAGGGCCTGCAGGGCCGGGAGGTA
Source organism: Solirubrobacterales bacterium (assembly GCA_035712345.1). Lineage (GTDB taxonomy): Bacteria > Actinomycetota > Thermoleophilia > Solirubrobacterales > 70-9 > VRUE01. Next base: position 1,962 of record DASTAY010000031.1, on the reverse strand, counting down.
GAGGCGAAAGGCGTTCGCCAGGCGAACCGCGGTGTCGGGCTCGGGAATGCCGACGTGGACGTGCAGCCCGCAGGGGGGCGTCTTGAGCAGGTTGCCGAAGTCTTCCCGGACGACTTCGTAACGCGGGTTGGAGACGAGCGTCGGCTCACTCGCGCCGGTCGGGTGAAGACCGGCGGCGAGCAGGCGGAAGCCCGCGTCGGCGATCGCGCGACGCAACCCGTCCAGCTCCGCCAGCACGTCGTCGGCTCCGAGGCAGATCCCCGTCTTCAGCTCGATCTGTTCGGCGAAGATCTCGGTGGAGACGCGTTTCGCCGCTGGGCCCGTCACCCGCTCGAGGACCGATTCGCCCTCCGCGACCAGTTGGTAGCGCTCGTCGACCAGCAGAAGCTCCTCCTCGACGCCGAGCGAGAGCGGCGGCGAGCTGCCGAACTTGTGGTCGTAGCGATCTGAGGCCGTCTCGCCCTTCATGCGCGTCCAGATGCCCTGCCTTGCGCATGGCGAAACGCCGGGTCACGCCGCCTCGACTTGGTCAGCATCTGCAGCAGCGGTTCGCCCATCCATTTCCGGGGTAGCCGGAGCTTTGAACCCCAGAGAAAGGCTCAGAGATGGGAATCATGGACAAGATCACGGGCAGAGCCAAGAAGGCGGCCGGCGACATCGCTGACGACGCCTCCCTGCGCCGCCAAGGCAAACGCGAGGAGCGGAAGGGCAAAAAGAAGGAGGAGCTGGACCGCACCCAGGAGAAGGCCGACCAAAAGGCGGAGGAAGTCGCCGACCTCGAGCGCAAAACCTGAGCGACGGGGAGCTGATCGGAAGCCCGGAACGAGACTCGAACTCGTGACCCCTTCCTTACCATGGAAGTGCTCTACCAACTGAGCTATCCGGGCGCTGGAATCCACTTTAGCGGCGCGTGCCCTCAGGGGCCTTACGGAGAACGGCCCGGCATGAGCCAGGCCGTTTCCATCTCGTCTGCGTCCCCGCCTAACCCCCCTGATGCGCCTTGTGGGAGCGCCTATGCGCCTTCCCACACTGAGCCTTCATCACGGGATGCGTATGGAACTGCTTGCCGTTGTGCCCGGTGGCGAGCACGTTGGCCCTGTTGTTGGATCCGCAGAGGTTCTTGGAGTTGATGATCAGCCCCTTCTTGGCGCCCTGCATGTGCAAGACGACCTTGGAGAGGGTGGCGTCGGGTGCGTCTTCGAGCGTCGCCCTGATGCCGCCGTGTGAGGAGTCGATCCTCACGTCGACTTCGATGTCGACCAGGCCGTGCAGGGCAAAGAGCAGGTCGGGCAGCTTGTGGTTTGAGGATCTGAGGAAGACAGGGCCTTCCAGCGGTTCGTCCAAGAGCGGCGTCCAGGCTTTGACGAAGCCGTATCTGGAGGCCGCCGGGCACTGTTCGCCGTTTCCGCCGCCGGCTGCGAACTGGACCCTGGTGCAGATCGTCTTGATGTGGGCCTGGTCGAGGAATGCCGAACGGGGCAGCCTCACTACGAGGCCTTTGATGTTGGCATCGCCCTTGCGGGGGCTGTAGAGCGCTTTCAGGCCCGGGTGTCCGCCTCGCTTGGTGCCGCCCTTGAGGCTCAGGGCGAGGCGGGGCTTGAAGCCCAGGTTCAGGCAGTTGGCCGCCTGGTAGCGGGTCGAGAGGTCGACCGGTCTGTCGTCGCTCGGATCGAGGACGTTGATGTAGCTCCCGAAGAGGACAGAGCGTGCCTTCGATTCATCGCAGCTCGTCGGGTTGAGCGTGAAGTTGGGTCGATCGACGTTCACGCGCAGGTCCCGCAGCTTCAAGACGATCCCCTTGACGATGTGGGGGATCGGGTCTGAGTGGGCCCCGTCTACTTCCACTTCTGCGGTCTTCGGGTTGAGCGTCAATGCCTCCTGGACGACGATCGTGCCGGCGTCGAAGGGGCCTGCCACCGCAGGGGTGATCGCTATGACGCTGAGCGGATCCCCGTGGTAGGG
>DASTAY010000030.1:0-73557 GCA_035712345.1 Solirubrobacterales bacterium | reverse complement strand
GTGCCGTTGGCGTTGGTGGCGACGACGCGGTAGTGGTAGGTGGCGCCTTCGGAGAGCCCTTCGAGGAAGTGGCTGAACTGGTGGACGGCTTTGTCTTCGCCGGCGTTGCCTTCGACTTCCGACCCGTAGGCGGCGGTCGGGCCCCACTGGATCTTGTAGGTGGTGGGGAAACCTTCGGGGTCGATCGAGGCGTTCAGGATCGCCTCGCTGTAGACGACTTCGGTGGCGAAGGCTTCCACGACAGGGGGGCTGAGGGTTTTGAAGGTTTCGTCGGCGCCGTTGGAGGTGCCTTCTGAGTTCTTGGCGACGAGGCGGAAGTGGTAGGTCGTCGCTTCGGAGAGGCCCGTGATTTCGGCCTTGACCGCTACGGGGGCGGTCCCTTCGCCGATTTCGGCCGGCGTCAGGTCGCAGGCTTGGCTCTGGCCATAGCTTTCGCTCGTCCCCCATTCGAACTTGCATTCTTCGAGCAAGGCGCCTTCGGGGTTGACCGTGCCGTTCAGCGTCGCAGTCGTCTTCTGGATTTCAGAGGCAGAGCCCGTGGTCGCCGTGGGCACGGCCGCGCTGGCCAAAGCCGCGACGAGCGCGAGCGCCGCCAAGATCGCCGCGAAGGCGCCGATCGGCAGCGCTGCCCGTCTGGTTGACGTCGATCCCGCGGTCGATGCCTTCGCGTGGCGTCTCACGTAGCTCTCTCCTTGTCCCTCGAGCCCTGACGGACCGCTTTCCCTGCGGCGGTTCGCCTGGCACGTTTTCCCTGTTTGTTGCTTCCCTGCCGCCCTCTCCCTGAGGACGACGTGGCCGCAGCATAAAAGAAATGGTTTACAAATGCAAGGAGAAGTTTTTAAGAAGAAGGCTTTTGGCTCTAGGCCGCCAGCCGCTTGGCCTCCTGACGACCCATGTAGGGCGCGAGGGCGAGCTCGGTGAGGTCGGGGAGAAGGTCGGAGAGGCGGGCCGTGCCCCCCGAGTTGAGGCGACGGACGATCAGGGTTGCGATGCCGCCGATCAGGGCCTGGTCGCGGACTTCCATGTTCAACTCGGACGGTGGCGGCTCGGGGCGGAGGGTGGCGGCGAGCAGGCCCATCGCCTCGCGGTAGCGGCCCGTCACCTCGCCGCCTGCGGCGAGTGGCTCGACCAGGAAGCAGCGGGTCACCGCCTCGTCGCGGGAGAGCACCTCGAGCAGGGCGGCGAGGCGGGCGCGGGCGCGCTCGGGCCACTCCTCCCCCGCTCCCGGGGCCGCCAGCATCGAGTCGAGGACGTGGGCCACGATCATCTCGTAGGCAGCACCGAAGCAGTCCTCCTTGCCCTCGAAATACTCATAGAAGGTGCGACGCGAGATCTTCGCCGCCTTGGTGATCGTGGCGATCGTCGTCGCGTTGTAGCCCCGCTCGGCGACCGACTCGACGACGCCGTTGAGCAGCCGCTCGCGCTGGTTCTCGGCGACGAAGGAGCGCGGCAGCCCGTGGCGGCCAGGTGGCAGGCGATCGCCCCCCGCCACCGCCCCAGCGGCCTGTGCGCCGCGCTCAGCCATCGCCGAGGTAAGGGGCGAGGGCGATGTCGATCAGTTCGGGATAGAGCTTCTCCAGCCCCTCCGCGTCCCCTGCCTCGAGTCGCTCCCGCAGCAACCAGGCGAGCGCGCCGGCGGTTGCTTCCTCGTGCGTCGCCGGTAGATCCGCCGGCGCCGTTCTCAGCGCCCTGCCCTCGCGCAGCTTCGCCGCCACCCGGTCGAGCGTCGTCTCGAAGCGCAGAGCCAGCTCGGGCCCCCCGGTCTGCGCCTCGACCAGGCAGAGATGCGCCCGCTCGGGCCAGGCTGCGATCAGACCTGTCAGCGTCCGCAGGCCGGTGGCGATCTGTTCGGACCAGGAGAGGCCGCCCGCCGCAGGGTCTCCCGCCGCCGCCTTCGCCAGGGCCCCGGTCGCAGCATCGACCGCCCGGTCGTAGGCGGCGAGAAAGCACTCTTCCTTGCCCTCGAAGTACTCGTAGAAGGTGACCGAGGACACCCCCGCCTGCTTGACGATCGCTTCGATCGCGGTGCCCGCGATGCCCTGCTCGGAGACCAAAAGCTCGACGGCGTCGAGGATGCGCTCGCGCTGCGGGGGCGAAGCGGGCCCTGTTTCAACCGCTCTCCCTCGCCTCGGAGACGGCTTCGTCGCCAGTCTTTGCGAGAGGTACTGCATGACTCCGAGGGTAGCCGACTTGAGAAAGATTTCATATCTGGCAAAAAAGGAGTAGTTTTTATAGGGCCTATGGCAGCCGAAGCTTCAGCAGCCCCGAATCGAGTCGATTCGCTGGCAGCGAGCGAGGCCCCCGAGGGCGACGCGCGGGAGGGCGCCATGGAAGGAGTCCTCCTCGCCTGCGGTGAGCTCGGCTACCGCGAGACCTCGGTCCGTTCGATCCTCGAGCGCAGCGGCGGCCACCGCGCCCAGTTCTACAAGGACTTCGCGAGCAAGGAGGACTGCTTCGCGCAGGCTTACGCGACCTGGATCGAGCGGCTTTGCGTCAGCGTCCTGGAAGCGGCGGCCACGACACCGGGCTGGGAGGGCGGCGTGCGCGCCGCGATCGTCCGCCTCTTCCAGTTCGTCGCGGCGCGGCCGGCGATCGCGCGGGCGCTCCTCGTCGAGGTGCAGATCGCCGGCGAGCCGGCCCTCGCCCGGCACGAGGCGGCGGTCGAGCGACTCGCCGCCACGATCGACAGCGTCCGCGCCGACATCGATCCGACCGAGGCGCCGCCGGAGGCGACCGGCGTCTTCGTAGTCGGCGGGATCGAGTCCTGCGCGGCGGAGGCGCTCAGCGCCGGTGACCCGGGCCGCGTCTGGGACGCCCTGCCGGAGCTGATGCACTTTGCCGCCGGTTCCTACCTGGGCAAGGAGCAAGCCGAAGGCGCCTTCGAGCGGGCGAGCCTCTTCCTGGAGCGCGAACGGGCTCGGCTGAACGGGGCGGTGGAATGACCGACCTGCGATTGATCGGCGGCACCGCGCTGGCCGAGCCGCTGGCGAGCGAGCCGACCCTGCGCCTTCCCCCCGGCCGTCACGGCATCCCGGCCGACCTGGTCCGCACCCACCAGCGCCAGCGACTGCTCGAGGCCGCCGCCGCAGCGCTCGCCGAGCAGGGCTACGGCCGCGTCACGGCCGCCAGGGTGACTGAGCTGGCGGGAGTCTCCAGCCGCACCTTCTACCAGCACTTCGAGGATCTCTGGGCGTGCCTGCTGGCCGCATACGAGACCGAGGCCGGGATGCTCTGCGCCGAGATCGAAGTGGCCTGCACCGCCGAGCGCCGTAGAGGTTCGGGTCGGATAACGGACCAAACCTCTACGGCGGATGTCGGGCGGGCCGGTGTGGGCGCCGCTCTCGGCTTCCTCGCCGCCGAGCCCGCCGTCGCCCGCCTGCTCAGCGCCGAGCCGCCGCCGCAGATCACCGCCCTCGCCGAAGCCCGCCGCGAGCTGATCGAACGCCTGGGAGCGATGCTGCGCGCGGTGGTGCTCACCGACCCCGATGGCGTCACTCCCCTGCCGGGCCTGGAGCGCCGTCTGATCGGGGCCGCCCTGGCGCTGGTCTCGACTCGGGCCGCGGATGGCGACCCCCGCCGCCTGCGCGATCTCGAACCGGAGCTGAGCGAGCTCCTGCTCGCCCCCCTCTAAGGACGCTTGCGCCAGGAGATCGTCGGCGGGACCTGCGCGCGGATCTCCGCCAGCAAACGCGCCGAAAGCTCTCCCGGGTCCTCCCCCGGCCGCGCCTGGCCGCCGGCCGGCTCGAAGAAGCGCGTGCGCAGATGCGGCCGTCGGGGGAAGCCCGTCATCTCCGAGGTCCCCTCGATCGCGACGCAGACGAGCCTCGCCTCGGGCACCTCGAGCGCCAGCCGGCCGACGCCGCTGCGCGCCCGCAGCACATCACCACGCGAGCGGGTGCCTTCGGGAAAGACGCCAATGCAGGCGCCCTTGCGCAGCTCCTCGATCGCCCGCGCCAGGGCGCCGACGTCGCCCGCCCCTCGCTCGATCGGGATCTGGCCCATGCCGTTAAGCACTGGAGCGAGTCCACGCACGTCCCACAGGGTCGATTTCGCCAGCGCCCTGATCTGGCGCCGCCGGATCGCCGCGACGCCGACCGTCACCGGGTCCCAATGGCTGTCGTGGTTGCCGACGACGAGCACAGGCCCAGCCGGGGGCAGGGTCTCCAGCCCCTCGACCTCGAGCCTCCCCCACACCGCGACCGCCGGGCGGCAGACGGTCATCGCCAGCTTGTAAGTGCGGCTCGGCTCCTTCAAGGCTCGGGAGTTCTACTCGACCGGCGCCGCGGCGGGCCTCCCGACGACGATCCCCTCACGCTGTAAATTGCCTAAGTGACGAAAGTCACAGCCCGGGTATACACCGGAGTCGGAGGCTAGACAATCACGTGCCAACTGCGTCCCAAAAGCCACTGGAGCTGATTCTGGCCCGCAATCTGATGTCGGCTCTCTCGACCCCGGCCTTCCTCGTCGACGAGGGAGGGCTGCTCGTCTTCTACAACGAGGCCGCCGGGATGCTGCTCGGCAAGCCGTGGGAGGAGCTGGGCACCGTGGGACCGCGGGAGTGGGGCGCCATCTTCGGGCCCTTCGACGACGGAGGCGAGCCGATCCCCTACGACTCGCTGCCCCTGGTCAGGGCGGTGCGCGACGACCGGCCCGCCCACGCCGAATTCGAGATCCGCTCGACCGACGGCGCTCACCACCGGGTCGAGGTCTCCGCCTTCCCGATCCAGACCGCGCACGGCTCGCGCGGCGCGATCGCCGTCTTCTGGCCGGCCGCGAAGGGCGGCGACGCTTCGTCCAACGGAGCGACGGGCTGAGATGAAGGCCAAGCTCTGGGGCACGCGTGGCTCGGTCCCCTCCCCAGGGCCGGAGACGATCCGCTACGGCGGCAACACCTCCTGCGTCGGCGTCACCCTCTCCGACGGCTCGCTGCTGGCGCTCGACGCAGGCACGGGCATCCGCAACCTCGGCCTCGCCCTGCCGGACGAGCCCACCCGGCTGCACATCCTGCTCACCCACCTGCACCTCGACCACATCCAGGGCCTCGTCTTCTTCGCCCCCTGCTTCCGCCCCCAGACCGAGATCGTGATCTGGGGGCCCGCCTCGCCCGAGGCCTCGCTGCGCGACCGCATCGCCCGCTATATCTCGGCGCCGCTGAGCCCGGTCGAGGTGCGCGAGCTGCCCTGCGACGTCTCCTTTCGCAGCACGCCGGAGACCGAGTGGGAGATCGGCCCGGCACGGATCCGCGCCGCCTCGGTCTCCCACCGCGGGCCGACGCTCGGCTACCGGATCGACGACGGCGCCGACTCTCTCGCCTACATCCCCGACCACGAGCCCGCCCTCGGCGCAGACCTCGACACGCTCGAGGAGGAGTGGATCTCCGGCTTCGGGCTCGCCCACGACGCGTCGCTGCTGATCCACGACGGCCAGTACGCCGACGCCGAGTACCCCGACCACCTCGGCTGGGGCCACTCGTCGGTCTCGCATGCGCTCAGCTTCGCGCGACGCACCGGTGCCCGGCGCACGGTTCTCTTCCACCACGATCCTCTCCATTCCGACGCGCGGCTGGACCAGCTCGGCCTCGAAGCACGCGAGCGCTGGGCCGCGAGCGGCGGCGACCCGGAAGCGATCGAGCTTGCCGAGGAGGGAGCCGAGGTCGACTTGCCCGCACGCGTCGCCGGCCCAGTCGTTGCAGGCTAAACGAGACATGTGTCCTATTTCGGTACGAATAGAGTGCTTTTCTCGTTTAGTCCGTTACGCTGCGTAGTGGATGTCTCTCCCAGTCAGTCGGATCGACTCCAGGGCCGAGCGCTCGGCGTCCGTGCGCGGCGCCCTCTCCGTCGCCCGTCGTGCCCACGCCGGCCAGTTCAAGCAGACGGGCTGCGACGAGATCCCCTTCATCGAGCATGCGCTGGCGGTCGCAGAGCTGCTCGCGGGGCAGAACTACCTCGATGAGGTGGTCGCAGCCGGCCTTCTGCACGATGTCGTCGAGCACGCCGAGGTCGAGCTGGAGGGGCTGCGCGAACGCTTCGGCGACGAGGTCGCCGACCTGGTCGCGACGATGACCGAAGACGCCTCGATCGAGGATTACGAGGCGCGCAAGAAGGAGCATCGCCAACGAGTCGCCCGAGCCGGCTCGCAGGCGCAGGCGATCTTCGCCGCCGACAAAGCCGCGAACGTCGCCGTCCTGCGCGAGGCCTACGCGGTGCTCGGCGAGAGCGTCGACGAGGACCTGCCGGTCAGCCTCGACGTCAAGATGCTGGTCTGGGAGTTCGACCTCGAAATGCTCTTCGCCAACGCGCCGGAGGCAGCCCTAGTGGAGCGCTTCGCCGACGAGATGGTCGGCCTCTGGGGACAGCGGGCCGAAGGCGAGCGGGCGTCCCTATGCTGAGCCGCGGTCGCGTTGCTCGCCGAGCAGCCTGGACCGCGCCCGCAGTGGCAGGACGCCCCAGAGCGCGACGAAGAGCGCCGCGGCGGCGACGCTGAAGACCACGGTCGCGGGGCTGCCGAAGAGCACGTCGGTGATCAGCATGATCGCGCCGGTCATCGCCAGCGCGAGGAAGCCGAGGCCGGCAATCGTCATGCGGTTGGCGACGAAGACGAGCTCGCGCTTCGGCTGCAGGTGAAAGGTGAGGCGGTGGTAGGCGGTCGGCGAGATCAGCAGCGCCGCCGAGACCGCCGTGCAGAGCAGCGTGGCGAAGTAGACCTTTTCCTCGAAGGGCGAGATCTCGGTGAAGTTGCGCTGGAACGGCACGGCGAGCAGGAAGGCGAAGAGGACCTGCACGCCCGGCAGCGCGACCCGCAGCTCCTGCAGGAGCTCGCCGAGGTTGCGATCGAGGCGCTCGTCCTCGCTCTCGTCCCGCCCGGATGGCCTGTCGGTCATAGGAGGGCAAGATACCCGCGCGACAAGGATGTGCCGTAGAGGTTTGGGCCGCATAGCGGACCAAACCTCTACGGCACACATAGGATCGCGGCGTGGGGCGTCTCGGAGTCATCCTCGGCAGCAACGCCGCCGGACCTGGCGGGGCCGAGGTGATCGCGGCTGCCGAGCCGCATGCCGCCGTGCTGCAGCGCCACCGGGGCGCGGGGCGCGCCTACGTCCTGCCCCACCGCATCGACCACGCCGCCAACCTGCGCTCGTTGCTCGAGGCCGGTTGCGAGCGGGTGCTGGCGATCTGCTCGGTCGGCTCGGTCGACCCTGAGCTGGGCGTCGGCAGCTTCGTCTGCCCGGACGACTTCATCGCCCTGCAGACGACGGTGACGACCTTCGACGACGCCCGAGGACACGCCACGCCGGGCTTCGACGGGGACTGGCGGAACGAGGTCCTCGCAGCCTGGGAGGCCGGCGACGCCGGGCCGCTGCGCGGCGGCGGCGTCTACTGGCAGACCAACGGGCCGCGCTTCGAGACCCCGGCCGAGATCCGCCTGCTGGCCGCCCACGCCGATCTGGTCGGGATGACGCTGGCCTCCGAGTGCACCGTCGCCGGCGAGCTGGGCCTGCCCTACGCGGCGGTCTGCGTCGTCGACAACCTCGCCAACGGCATCGGCGCCGGCCCCCTGTCCCCCACCGAGCTCGAGCGCGACCGCGCCCGCAACGCCTCCCGCCTCCGCGACGACCTCGCCGCCGCCCTGCCGGAGCTCCAATGAGCGCTGTGGACTTTTGCCGTACCGGGGCACGTAAAAAGTCCACAGCGCCGGCCTGGCCGTGAGCGGACTGGTGGTAACGGGGGCCGTGCTGAACGGGGAGACGGTCGGGCTGCGCTGCGTGGACGGGACGATCGAGGCGGTGGGCCCGGGGGTCGCGGCCCGGGCGGGGGACGAGACGATCGACGCGGCGGGGATGCCGCTCGTGCCGGCGCTGGTCAACGGGCACACGCACGCGGCGATGACGCTCTTCCGCGGCTACGGCGGCGACCTGCCGCTGATGCGCTGGCTGGAGGAGAAGATCTGGCCGGTCGAGGCGAAGCTCGAGGCCGAGGACGTCTACTGGGGGACGCGGCTCGCCTGCGCGGAGATGATCCGCACCGGCACGGGGCGCTTCTGGGACATGTACTGGCAGCCGGAGGCGACCGCGCAGGCGGTCTCCGACGCCGGCCTGCGGGCGACGATCGGCGGGCCGCTGTTCGACGCCGACGGCCGCAGAGCCGAGACGCAGGCGCGGGTGCTCGCCGAGCTCGAGGCGCTCGCCGGGCGAGGCCCGGAGACCGAGGCCGCGCTCGCTCCCCACTCGATCTACACGGTCAGCGAAGAGCTGCTGCGCTGGACGGGCGAGACCGCGGCGGCGCGCGGGCTCGCTATCCAAATCCACCTCTCCGAGACCGAGCGGGAGGTGAGCGACTGCGTGGCCGCCCACGGCGTACGGCCGGCCGCCTACCTCGACCGGCTGGGCCTGCTCGGCGAGCGCACCGTCCTCGCCCACGGCGTCTGGCTGGACGACGTCGAGCTGGAGCTGATCGCCGCCCGCGGCGCGACCGTCGTCGCCAACCCGGTCGCCAACATGAAGCTCGCAGTCGGCGGCGTCATGCCCTACCCGGCGGCACGCCGCGCCGGGGTCGCGGTCGGCCTCGGCACCGACGGCGCCGGCTCCAACGACTCGCTCGACCTGCTCGCCGACCTCAAGCTCTTCGCCCTCGGCCAGCGCCACACGAGCGGCGACGCGACCGTCGTCCCCGCCGCCGAGGCGGTGGAGATTGCCACCGGCGCCCGCGCGCCACTGCTGCGCGGCGGCTCACCCTCCGGCGCGGCGGAGAGCGCAAGCGGCCTGCTCGTCCCCGGCGCCCCCGCCGACTTCCTCCTCCTCCGCGGCGCCTCGCCCGAGCTCGGCATCGGCGATCTCGCCTCCGACTTGGTCTACGCCGCCGCCGGCTCGGTCGTCGACACCACCGTCGTCGCCGGGCGCGTGCTGATGCGCGGCGGCGCGGTGGACGGCGTCGAGGAGATCGTCGCCCGCGCTGCCGAGCGCGCCCGTCGGCTGGGAATCGGCCGGTGACGGACGTCCTCAGCACCATCGGCGAAGGCTTCGAGCAGTCCTTGCTGATGGCCTACCAGGTCTGGTGGGCGCTGGTGCTCGGGTTCGCGATCTCGGCGGTCGTGCAGACCGCGGTGCCGGCCGAGCGCATCCAGGCGAGCCTCTCCGGTCGCGGGCCGCGGCCGGTGGCGCTGGCGACTGCGCTCGGCGCCGCCTCCTCGTCCTGCTCCTACGCGGCGATCGCGATCGGCCGCTCGCTGCTGCAGAAAGGCGCCTCGGCGACGACCGCGCTTGCCTTCCAGTTCGCCTCGACCAACCTGGTCTGGGAGCTGGGGCTCGTCCTCTGGGTGCTGATCGGCTGGCAGTTCACCCTCGCCGAGTACGTCGGCGGGGTCATCCTGATCGTCCTGATGGCGGCGCTGCTGCGCTTCTTCGTCTCACCGCGGCTGGAAGCGCAGGCCCGCGAGCACGCCCGAGCAGCCCAGGAAGGGCACGTGCACGAGCACGGCTGCCACGGTGCGCACGGCGGCGAACCGGGCAAATGGACGGCGGTCGCGCTCAGCTTCCGGGCCGATTGGTCGATGCTCTGGAAGGAGATCTCGATCGGCTTCCTGCTGGCCGGCTTCATCGGCCTGCTCGGCAACGACTTTTTCAACTTCCTCTTCATCACCGACGCGCCGCCGGCGATCCGCACGATCGAGAACGTCCTCGTCGGCCCCCTGATCGCGATCCTCAGCTTCGTCTGCTCGATCGGCAACGTGCCGCTGGCGGCGGTGCTCTGGTCGGGCGGGATCAGCTTCGCCGGGGTGCTCGCCTTCATCTTCGCCGACCTGATCGTGCTGACCATCGTCGCCGCCTACCGCAAGTTCTACGGCACCCCGTTCACGCTGCGGATCGTCGCCCTGATGTTCGTGACGATGGTGATCGCGGCGCTGGTCGTCGACCTCGTCTTCGGCTGGGCGGGCCTGATCCCGAGCGGCCCCCGCCCCACCCGCGACGACATCTTCGGCTCGGTCGAGGTCGACTACAAGCTCTTCCTCAACGTCCTTGGTTTGGGAATCTTCGCGGTACTGATGTGGCTCGCCCGCGCCCGACGGGGTATAGGCTCGCCGTGAGTGCCCGTCCCTGAGGTCACCGAGCAAGTCTCGTCCGACGCTTCGGCGGTCCGCTACGAGAACGCGACCAAACGCTACGGCGACTCCGCCGAGGCCGCGGTCGATCGGCTGAGCCTCGAGGTCCCCGCCGGCGAGGTCTGCGTCCTGGTCGGCCCCTCGGGCTGCGGCAAGACGACCGCGATGCGGCTGGTCAACCGTACGGTCGAGCTGAGCGAGGGCGACGTGCTGATCGGCGGTGAGTCGGTACGCGACCGGGACCCGGCACGGCTGCGGCGCGAGATCGGCTACGTGATCCAGCAGGTCGGCCTCTTCCCCCACCGCACGATCGCCGAGAACATCGCCACCGTGCCCCACCTGCTCGGCTGGAAGAAGGAGCGGATCGAGGCGCGCACGGAGGAGCTGCTCGAGCTGATCGGGCTCGAAGCCGAGCTCGCCGAGCGCTACCCGGCGCAGCTCTCCGGCGGCCAGCAGCAGCGCGTCGGCGTCGCCCGGGCGCTCGCCGCGGACCCGTTGGTGATGCTGATGGACGAGCCCTTCGGCGCGATCGACCCGATCAACCGCGAGCGCCTGCAGAACGAGTTCCTCCGCCTGCAGGCGGAGATCCGCAAGACCGTCCTCTTCGTCACCCACGACATCGACGAGGCGATCAAGATGGGCGACCGGATCGCGATCATGCGCAAGGGCGGCCGCGTCGCCCAGTACGCGATGCCGGCCGAGCTGCTGATGGCGCCTGCCGACGAGTTCGTCGAGGACTTCGTCGGCGCCGACCGGGCGCTGAAGCGGCTGGCGCTGATGCGCGTCGGCGACATCGACCTCTGGGAGGCGCCGCTCGCCCACGTCGGCCAGGCGACCGTCGAGGTGCGGGCGAAGCTCGCCGGCGCCGAGGTGCCCTACCCGCTGCTGGTCGACTCCGAGCGCCGCCCGCTCGGCTGGCTCTCGGAGCGCGACCTCGCCGCCGAAACCGTGCCGGCGCGGCCCGACTCGCCGCTGGGCCCGGTGCTCGACCGCGCCGACGTGATGCGCGACGCGCTCGCCGACCTGCTGCAGGGGGAGGCGCAGTACGCCGCGGTCACCGACCACGACGGGCGGATCGACGGCGTGCTCTCGGTCGAGATCATCTCCGAGTTCCTCGGCTCGCCGAAGGCGAAAACCGAGGAGCACGGCGCCGCGGAGCGGCCGCGATGAGCTCCGCCGCGCTCGCGCTTCCCGTGGCCAAGGTCGGCGAAGTCGGCGAAAGCTTCTTCCATGAACGCACCTCGGAGACCTTGCCGTGCCAGGCGAGCAGCAGCCACCTGTTCTGCTTCGACTGGGCGAAGGAAAACATCGACAGCTTCGGTACGCCGACCCTGCAGCACCTCGAACTGGTGCTCTTCTCGGTCCTCGCCGGCTTCGTCGTCGCGATGGCCCTGGCGCTGCTCGCGCATAGGCGGCGCTGGCTGCAGGCGCCGCTGCTGGCGATCACCGGCGTCATCTACACCGTGCCGAGCATCGCCTTCTTCTTCCTGCTGCTGCCGCTCACCGGCCTCGGCCGTGACACCGTGATCGTCGCGCTCAGCGCCTACACGCTGCAGATCATCTACCGCAACGCGATCGCCGGGCTCGCCAACGTCCCCGCCGCAGCCAAGGACGCGGCGCGTGGCATGGGGTTGACCGAGACGCAGATCCTCTGGCGGGTCGAGCTGCCGTTGGCGACGCCGGAGATCGTCGCCGGCCTGCGCATCGCCACCGTCAGCACCGTCGCCCTGGCGACCTTTGCCGTCTTCGTCAACGCCGGCGGCCTCGGCGTCAAGATCTACGGCAGCGGCAACCTCACCTTTCCGACGAGCATCATCATCGCCGGCGGGATCGCGATGCTGATGGCGCTCGCCTTCCACCTGGCGCTGGTCGGAATCGAGCGCTACGCGACCCCCTGGCGGAGGGTGGCGGCGGCATGATCGGCGCGCTGCTCCCCCCCATCCTGCCCGCCTCGATCGGTGGCGCGATCGAATTCATCTTCGAGCCGCAGAGCTCGAACGTCACCGGCGGCAAGAAGGTGGGTGGGCTCGAGGTGGTGGTGGAACTGATGCTGAACCAGCTCGAAGTCACCGTCTTCGCCCTCGCGCTGGCGACCGCGATCGCGCTTCCGATCGGCCTCTACCTGGGCCACCGGGGAGTTGGCGAGCTGTTTGCGGTGGGGCTCGGCAACGTCGGGCGAGCGGTGCCCGAGCTGGCGCTGATCGCCCTGATGGCGGCGGTCATCGGAGTGGGGCTGCTCAACCTGACGATCGCCCTCGCGGTGCTCGGCATCCCCCCGATTCTCACCAACGCCTTCGTCGGCATCCGCCAGGTCGACCGCTCGCCCGTCGACGCCGCGCGAGGGATCGGCATGACCGAGATGGAGATCCTGCTCAAGGTCGAGATGCCGCTGGCGGTGCCCACTCTGATGGCGGGGATCCGCTCGGCGATGATCGCGATCGTCGCCACCGCCACGATCGGCCCGATCGCCGGCGTGCTCACGCTCGGCGACTTCATCATCAACAACAACGTCTACGGCGAAAACGGGCTGCTCGCCGGCGGCATCCTCGTCGCCCTGCTCGCGCTCACGCTCGAGTTCCTGCTCGCCTGGCTGCAACGTCTGCTCACTTCGAGAGGCTTGCGGTTGAGCGAGGCCTGACTTGTTCCGAGAAGCCACCCCCATGCAACCGAGAAGAGAGGAAGTCCAGTGAGAACCACCACCAAGAGGGCGCGCGCCTCCGCAGCGGTACTGCTCGCGCTCTTCCTCAGCATCGGCGTCGCCGCCTGCGGCTCGAGCAACAACGACGAAGGCACGAGCGGCGAAGAAGGGGGCGGCGCGATCGTCTCCAACCCGAAGAACGGCGAAGTGACGCTGACGATCGGCTCGAAGAACTTTCCCGAACAGGAAATCCTCGGGGAAATCTACGCCCAGGCGCTGAAAGCGGCCGGCTACAAGGTGAAGTCGGCGCTCAACCTCGGCTCCGAAACCGTCGCGCACAAGGCGGTCACGTCGGGACAGATCTCCGGCTACCCCGAGTACGCCAGCACGGCGCTCACCTCGTTCTTCGGCCTCGAACCCGAAGAAGTTCCCGCCGACGCGCAGGAAGCGTATGAAAAGGCCAAGGCCGAATTCGAAAAGGAAGGCCTGACGGCCTTTCCGCCGACCCCCTTCGCCAGCGCCAACGCGGTCGGCACGCTGAAGAAGACGGCCGAAGAACGGAATCTGAAGACGATCTCCGATCTCGAAGGCCAGTCCGAAGAAATGACCCTCGACGGCTCGCCCGAGTGCCGCCAGCGGATCGACTGCCTGGCCGGGCTCGAAAAGTACTACGGGCTCAAATTCAAGAAATTCACCCCGGTCGACATCGGCCTCCGTTACAAAGTGCTCGAAACGGGCCAGGCCGACCTCTCGATCCTCTTCACCACCGACGCGCAGCTCTCCGCCGAGAAGGACAAGTTCGTCATCCTCGAAGACGACAAGCACGTCTTCCCGACGGGCAACGTCATCTTCGTCAGCAAGCAGTCCACGGTCGAAAAGGCCGGGCCGGACTACGAAAAGACGATCGTCGCGGTGCAGAAGGGTCTGACCCTGCCGGTGATGCAGGAGCTCGACGCCCGGGTCGAACTCGAAAAGCAGTCGCCGGCCAAAGCGGCTGCCGCCTACCTGAAGGAAGCCGGCTACACCGGCTGAGCGTCCTTTGACGAAACTCCCCGTAGAGGTTCGGTTCGCTCGGCGTACCGAACCTCTACGGCCCTTGTCTCCATCCGCCGGAAGGCAATACGGGCGGCCCAGGCGGCGGAGAGGCCGGCCACGGCCGCGAGCAGCAGCGCCGCGCGCGGGTCGTAGGCTTCCGAGAGCCAGCCGGTCAACGGGCCGCCGACCGGCGTCGAGCCGAGGAAGACGACGGAGTATAGAGCCATCACCCGTCCCCGCATCGCCGGCTCGACCGCCAGCTGCAGGGTCGAGTTGATCGTCGCCGCGAAGGTGACCGCGGCGGCGCCGAGCAGCGCCAGCATCGGGATCTCCAGCGCCAGCGAGGGCATCGCTGCCGCAAGCAGCGCCGTCGCCCCGAAGGCGAGCGCGGCGCCGGCGATCAGGCGCGGGCCGGTGCGCCCGTGCGAGCCCGTGATCAGGGCGCCGATCACCGAGCCGACGCCCATCGCCGAGATCAGCACGGCGTAGGCGCCGGCGCCGCCGTCGAAGCTGAAGGTGGCGAGCAGCGGGATCACGACCTGGAAGTTGAAGCCGAAGGTGCCGACCAGCGCCATCAGCCCCAAGGGGATCGCCAGCTCCGGAGTGCGGCGCACGTAGCGCAGCCCGGCGCGGATCGCGCCGGGCTCGCGACCGCTGCTCGGCGCGGCCGCGAGGTGGCTCGTGTCCATCCCCCAGAGGGCGAGGATCATCGCGCCGAAGCTGGCGATGTTGACGGCGAAGCAGGGGACGACGCCGAGCGTCGCGATCAGCACGCCGGCCAGCGCCGGGCCGACGATCCGCGCCGACTGCACGAGGACGCTGTTGAGGCTGACCGCGTTGACCACCCGGTCGGCGCCGACCATCTCGATCACGAAGCTCTGCCGGGTCGGGTTATCGACCGCGTTGACGGCGCCGCGGGAGAAGGCGGCGAGGTAGACCATCCACGGCGTGACGATTCCGGTGGCGCTGACGACGAGCAGGCCGATCGCGGGCAGCGCCATCAGCAGCTGGGTGACGATCAGGAGCCGGCGCTTGTCGAAGCGATCGGCGAGCAGGCCGCCCCAGGCGCCGATCGCGAGCATCGGCACGAACTGCAGCGCGGTGGTGAGCCCGACGGCGAAGCCGCTGTGGGTGAGGCTGAGGACGAGCCATACCGAGGCCACCATCTGCGCCCAGTTGCCTGAGAGGGAGACGAGCTGGCCGAAGAAGTAACGGCGGTAGTTGCGGACCGAAAGCGAGTCGAAGCTGCGCCGTACCGCGGCGCTCAACTCCCCACCCCCCGCTTCGCCGGCCGCTCCTCCTCGAGCACGCGCTCGAGGATCGCCGCGGCGCGGTCGAGGGTCGCGACGTCGTCGTCCGCCAGCTCGCGCATGCGGCGCGCCAGATAGGCGTTCTTGCGGCCGCGCAGACGGCGCAGGCGCTCGCGCCCCGCGGCGGTGATGCTGACCAGCGCGCTGCGGCCGTCGGCGGGATCAGGCGCCCGCTCGACCAGGCCGGCCTCGCCCAGCACCCCCAGGGTCCGGGTCGCAGTCGGCCGCTTGACGCGCTCGATCTCGGCCAGCTCGCTGGGAGTCAACGGACCGTGCCGCTCCACCGTGGCAAGCGCCGCCGCCGAGGTCGGCGTCAACTGCCCCACTCCCGCCGCCTCCTGGCGCAACCGCCGCGAGGTGCGCACGATCGCCATCCGCAACCGCGCCGCGGTGTCGATGAGCGTCGTGTCGTCGGTCACCAAAGTCATTAGCCTCGGTAATTAGTCTAGCAAACTACCTTCGCAAACGTTCCGGTGCGCCTTTCCCGCCCATGCGGAAAGAGCACCGGAAGCGTCCCATTTCCGCTTTGGCTAGCGTGGGGCTCGTGAGCGAGGTCGCGATCAGCGTGCGGGGGCTGCGCAAGTCCTATGGCGAGCACGAAGCCGTGCGGGGGATCGACTTCGAGGTGGCAAGCGGCGAGGTCTTCGGCTTCGGGCGATCGTCTTCGCGCAGACCCGGGCCGCGGTGGTGGTCGCCCTGCGCACGCCGCGCGATGCTCTTCACGATCGCCTTCCCGCAGCTCTTCCTCTTCCTCTTCAACTCGATCTTCACCACGCTGGCCGTCTCGTTGACGACGCTGCGCGAGCGCGGACGCTGAGCGCGCTCGGGATCGCCCTCTCCGCCTTCACCTCGACCCCCGACTCGGCCTCGACCGTCGCGCCCTTCACCGTCGTCCTCCTCGCCTTCATCTCCGGCGTCTGGATCCCGGTCGACCAGCTTCCCCACTGACTCGAATCGGTCGGCAAGATCTTCCCGCTCTACCACCTCTCGCTCGGGCTGCAGACGACCCTCGCCCCCGGCGCAAGCGGCAGCGGCCTCGACGCCGGAAACGTCGCCGTGCTCGCCGCCTGGGCCCTGGCCGGGGTCTGGATCGCCGCCAGGCGCTTCCCGCTGGGAGCCACAGGCGGCGCGCGAGTGAGCACCAGGAGAAGTGTTTAAGTATTTTGCACCGCTCCACAGTGTGAGTGAGCCTGGGCACCCCCTGCGTATATGACCCTTCCACCAATCGAGCTGGGCAGGCTCGCGAAAATGCAACAGGCGCCGACGCGCTACGTCGAGCGCCGAGTCGAGCATCTCGACCTGCCCGATGACTACCACTACGGAGTCAGGGTGACGCAGCAGTTGGTGATCCCTCACCATGGCCCCGAGGGCGACGCCGGCGAACAGCCGGGCGCTCGAGACCTGCTGGTTCCCCTCGGACAGTTCTCGAAGGACCGAATGCCGGGTCTACGCGTGGTCGGTCCCGATGGCCTACCCCTCCCGTTGCTCAGTCGAACCGAGCGCGGGTACGTCGGCGCAACCCTATTCAGAAGTCGATGGCAGGGCCGGTTCTTCGATGACGTGGACGCCAAGACGCTCCCGGAGGCGGAGCGCCTCTGGAGGATCGACATCCACATCGCGGTCAGCCAGATAGTGATGCGCTCCGAAAGGGAGGCGAAAATCCAGGTGTATCGGCTGAGCCGCTACCTGGCGGAGTACAGCGAGGACGAGGACATCGGCCAGGGCGTGAGGGACTTCGCCCGCTCGATCCTCGAGGAGGACGAGTTCTGGCGCGACCTGAATGCGTTGGCGGAAACCCGTCTGCTCACGGCCAAGATGCAGGGCGAACCGGGACGCACCTACGTCGTGACCGTCGAATACACCGAGCGCTTCCACTACCAGGACCTCTCCAGGATGAGCCCGAGCCACCTTCTGGGGATCGCGCTGGTGTGGCTCGGCCTGGTCGGCATGCAGATAGCGCGCTCGGTAGCGAACCTAGGTCAGGCCGCCTCCCTGTGGATCGTCCAGTCCGTTCCCGAAGGGGCCGAGGCGCTCCGCTATTACTGGGAGGGGGAAAAGGACATCGTCCGCCCGCTTGAGCCGATCTCCGTGGAAAGCACCCGGGCGGTGGTGTCGCGGCGCCACGAGCAATCCGAGAACGACCTACTGCTGCTGGACGTGCAGCTATCGCCCTCCTCGACGATCACCGCCACGATCGCGCTCGCCGCCATCCTGCTGGTGGTCTCGACCTATGTCTTCCAGGCTCTGCCGGACCTGCGGACCCAACCTCACGGCGATGAACGCGCCATCCTCGTCGCCCTCGGAAGTCTCTTCTCCGCGATCCCGGCGGGGATCGTCGGCGGCCTTGCCTACCGCGGCCAGACCTTCATCCGGCGAGCCAGCCGAGGACCGCGGGTCCTGGTCGCCGTGCTCGCCGCCCAGGCGATGTTCTTCGCCATAGTCGTGAGCCTCAAGAACCTCGGGGACCTGACTGAAGTAACCGCCTACGCCTTGTCACTTTATAGTCTTTTTATAATTGGTATATTTGGATTTATTCAACTAGGACCAAGATGGCGTAAACACGAACGCTCTAGGCGAAAGAAGAAAACGGCTGAAACCTCTCCCAACAGGTGCCGGAGGAATCAGATATGGCAGGCCCTGGGCTTTCTCCTCGTCTGGACGATCGTCCTACTGGTCTTCGGGCGTTCACAGATGGTCCTACAGCACAGCCATTTCTTTACGCCCGAGTTTCCGGGTAATGTCTGGCACGCGTGGTGGTCATGGTTCGGATTGTTACCCGTGGAAGAAGCAGGGGTAGTACAGTGCAGCGCTTCTATCTGCTGACGACTGGTTTCACCGCCAACTGAGCTTTCACATGCCCGATCCCAAAGCGCAAAGCCCCGAAGAGCTGGCTGACGAGGCGGTGCCGATCCCGGACTCCCCCCATGTCGCTCACCTGCGCAACAGCAAGGGGGGTCCGTACTACCTCGCGCCGGACAGCGCCGAGCCCCTGCCGAGCGGCATGTGGGCCGAGCTCGACCCCAAAGCAGTGGAGGAGGAGGCCGAGCGGCTCAACGCCGAATTCGAGCGTGAGCACCACTCGATAGCTGAGCTCCCGAGTGAGTTCCGCGAGCGCCTCAAGGCAGGGGGACCTGCCGCGCGCAGCTTCCTCGGCGCCCTCGACCCCGGCGCCCTCGCCCCAAAGCGTTGAGTCTCGAGGTCACCGAGCAGCTCAGCTACGAGCCGGGGATGGACGCGCGAAGCACGCGCGTGGCCGAATTCCTCAACCCGCCGATGCTGATCGCCGCGGCGCTGACGATCCCCGCGGTCGCGATCAACGAGTCCCACCCGGGCGGCCTGCTCGAGGACGTCGCACGCACGCTCAACTGGGTGATCTGGGTCGCCTTCCTGATCGAGCTGGTGGTGATGCTGGCGGTGCTGCCCAACCGCGGGACCTGGCTCAAGCGCCACCCGCTCGACCTGATCATCGTCGTCTTCACGCCGCCGCTGCTGCCGCCGGGGCTGCAGGGCCTGCGCGTGCTGCGGCTGCTGCGCCTCCTGCGGCTGCTGCGCCTCGCCCAGCTCTCGCGCCAGGTCTTCTCCCTGCGCGGCCTGCACTACGCCGCCCTGCTGGCGATCCTCACCGCGCTCACCGGGGGCGCGCTCTTCGTCGGCTTCGAGAAGTCGAACCAGCACCTCAACGCCTGGGACGGCATCTACTGGGCGGTCACCTCGATGACGACGCTGGGCTCGAACATCTACCCGACCACGACCGGCGGCGAGATCGTCTCCGTGGTCGTCGTCCTCGTCGGCATCTCCTTCGTCGCCCTGCTCACCGGCTCGGTCGCCCAGCGCTTCCTCGGCCCCGAGATCGTCGAGGTCGAGGAGGAGCTGGCGGCCGAGCAGCTCTCCGCCGAGGCGCTGGCGCTGCGCGAACTGAAGAACGTTCGCGAACAGCTGCAGGCGCTCGAGGTGGCGGTCGAACGGATCGCCGACGAGCGCGGCTCGGTCTGACCCGCCGGGTCAGCCTTCGGAGTCCTGCCGCGCCGCGATCTTGGACTCGAGCTCCTTCATCACGTCGGGGTCGCGCAGGGTGGTGACGTCGCCCAGCTCGCGTCCCTCGGCGATGTCGCGCAGCAGCCGGCGCATGATCTTGCCGGAGCGGGTCTTGGGCAGGTCGCCGGACCAGATCACCCGCTTGGGGCGGGCGAGTTTGCCGATCCGCGCGGCGACTTGCCCGGCGAGCTCGGCGACCATCTCGTCGTCGCCCTCGAGGTCCCCCTCGAGCGTGACGAAGGCGCAGATCGCCTGGCCGGTGTCCTCGTCGGTCTGCCCGATCACAGCCGCCTCGGCGACTTTCGGGTGGGAGACGATCGCCGACTCGACCTCCGCGGTCGAGAGCCGGTGGCCGGAGACGTTGACGACGTCGTCGATCCGCCCCAGCACCCAGAAGTAGCCGTCCTCGTCGCGCCGCGCCGCGTCGCCGACCAGGTAGGTCTCCTTGCCGAAGCGCGCGAAGTAGGTCTCGACGAAGCGGTCCTCCTCGCGGTAGAGGGTGCGCAGCATGCCCGGCCATGGGCGGCGCAGGACCAGCAGGCCCTCGCCGCCCGTCTCGACCGGCTCACCGTCCTCGTCGAAGACGGCGGCATCGATCCCCGGCAGTGGTTGCGTCGCCGAGCCCGGCTTGGTCGCCGTGATCCCCGGCAGCGGCGTGATCATGATGTGGCCGGTCTCGGTCTGCCACCAGGTGTCGACGATCGGGCAGCGCTCGCCGCCGATCACCTTGTGGTACCAGAGCCAGGCCTTGGGGTTGATCGGCTCGCCGACCGTGCCAAGCAGGCGCAGCGAGGAGAGGTCGTGGCGCCCGGGGTACTCGGCGCCCCATTTCATGCAGGCGCGGATCGCCGTCGGCGCGGTATAGAGGATCGTCACCCCGTAGCGCTCGATCAGGCTCCACCAGACGTCCTTGTCCGGATAGTCCGGCGCCCCCTCGTACATCACGCTGGTCGCCGCGTTGGCGAGCGGGCCGTAGACGATGTAGGAGTGGCCGGTGACCCAGCCGACGTCGGCGGCGCACCAGTAGACGTCCTCCTCGGGCTTGAGGTCGAAGACGTAGCGGTGCGTGAAGGCGACGCCGGCGAGGTAACCGCCGGTGGTGTGCAGAATGCCCTTCGGCTTCGCGGTGGAGCCCGAGGTGTAGAGGATGTAGAGCGGATCCTCGGCGTTCATCGGCTCGGCCGGGCACTCGGCGGCGGCGGCCGCCATCGCGTCCTCGAACCAGACGTCGCGACCCTCCTGCATCTCGCACTCCTCCTCGGTGTGCTTGACGACGAAGATCGTCTCGATCGAGCCGACCCCGCCCATCACCTCGTCGACTTTCGCCTTGACCGGCGCCGTCTTGCCCTTGCGGCGGGCGCCGTCGGCGGTGATCAGCGCCTTCGCCTCGGAGAACTCCATCCGCTCGCGCACCGCCTCGGCCGAGAAGCCGCCGAAGACGACGTTGTGGACGGCGCCGATGCGCGCGCAGGCGAGCATCGCCACCACCACCTGGGGGATCATCGGCAGGTAGATCCCGACCACGTCGCCCTTCTCGATTCCGCGATCGCGCAGCGCGTTGGCGAAGCGCTGCGTGTCGGCGAGCAGCTCGGCGTAGGTGATGTCGCGCTCCTCCCCCTCCTCGCCGCGCCAGTGGAAGGCGACGCGATCGCCGAGTCCCGCCGCGACATGGCGGTCGAGGCAGTTGGCGGAGACGTTGAGCTCACCGTCGGCGAACCACTTGTAGAAGGGCGGGTTGGACTCGTCGAGCGACTCGCTCGGCTCCTTCGACCAGTCGAGCAGCTCGGTCGCCTGGCGCAGCCACCAGGCCTGCGGGTCCGCCGCCGCCTCCGCGTAGACCGACGGATCGCCGAGCAGCGCCTTGGCGGCGAACCCGTCCGGCGGATCGAAGCGCTCGACCTCGAGCAGCCGGTTGAGCTCGCCCTCCAGGCCGGTCAGGTCTCGCGTTGCCATCTTGCTCCCTTCTCCTCGTCAGCGACGCAGCGGGCGCACCGGCAGGACGGTTCGTCCGAAGGTCGAGTTGGTGACCGCCGCAAAAGATGCATACCAGGCGGCAACCGCCGTTGCCAGCCCGAACCAGCCGCCAGCTTCGACCACGCCTTCGTTTTCGCCCGCGTTGCCGATGCCGAGCAGGAAGAAGGTGATCGCCAACAGGATGAAGACCAGGGCGACCGCCGCCGTGGTGCGCAGCGAGGCGATGAACATGTAGGCGGTGAAGATGCCCCAGGCGATCAGGTACAGCCCGACGGCGTCGCCGACGTGGGCCGCCGGGATGTCACCGGCGTAGAAGGCGACGATGGCCCAGAAAGAGAGCCAGAAGGCACCGAACGAGGTGAAGGCGACCGCGCCGAAGGTGTTGCCGGTGCGGAACTCCCACATCCCGGCAAGGATCTGGGCGATGCCGCCGTAGCCGAGCGCCAGGCCCAGCACGACCGGCTCGCCGGCGTGGCTGACGAGCCCGGCGTTGAACATGCTGAGGACGAAGGTGGTGAGCGCGAACGCAGCGAGGCCGAGCGGGCCTGGATCGGCGGGGGTCCAACCTGGTCGGACATCGGCGGTCCCGACGCGTTGTCGAGCCGACTCTCCTCCAAGCGGCTCTTTGCCCGGAACGGATACAGACTCCATGATGCCTCCTTTTTCGAGGCGCGCTCCCGCACGCGCAGAGCTACCCGCCAGCGCGCAATCTCACACCTCGTCGAGCTACCCGGCTAGCCTGCTTTCCATGCTCTTCCGGCAGATCGTCCACGAGGATCTCGGCTGCGCCTCCTACCTGATCGGCGACCCGGGCTCGGGAGCGGCGGCGGTGGTCGACCCGCAGTGGGACATCGACCCTTACCTCAACCTCGCCCGCCTGCACGGCGTGCGGATCGAACACCTGCTGGAGACGCACAACCACGCCGACCACGTCTCCGGCCACGGGCGCCTGGCGCGAGCAAGCGGAGCGACGATCCACATCAATGAGCTGGCCGAGGTCGAGTACGAGCACGACCCGATCGTCGACGGCTGGACGCTGGACATGGGCGGCGTCTCGATCGAGGCGATCCACACCCCCGGCCACCGTCCCGAGCACACCTCCTTCCTGCTGCGCGACGCGGAGCGCGGTGGCGACCCGGTTGCGGTGCTGAGCGGCGATTCTCTCTTCGTCGGCGACGTCGCCCGCCCCGACCTCGCGGTCGAGCCGCGCGAGGGCGCCGCCGGGATCTTCCGCTCCCTGCACGAGCGCCTGCTCTCGCTGCCCGACGAGGTCGAGGTCTGGCCGGGGCACCTGGGCGGCTCGCTCTGCGGCAGCTCCGGCATCGACCTCAAGACCTCCTCGACGATCGGCTTCGAGCGCCGCCACAACCGAGCGCTGGCCCTCACCGACGAAGCCGAGTTCGTAGAGGACGCGGTCGCCAGCATCGGCGAGCGCCCGCCCAACGTCGAGCACATCGTCTCACTCAACCGCGGACCGCTGGTCGAGTCGATCGGCTCGCCGGCCTCGCTGACGCCGCGCCGCTTCGAGGCGGCGATAGCGGCCGGCGCCCACGCGGTCGACTCGCGCACCAACGAGCAGTTCGACGAGGCCCACATCCCCGGCGCGATCAGCGCCTCCGGCTACGACACGGGCTTCGCGACCAAGGTGGCGCAGGTCGTGCCGCCCGACGGTGAGGTCGTGGTCGTCGCCGCCTCGGACGGCAACGAGCTCGAGGCAGCCGAGCTGCTTGCCGCGGTCGGGCTGAAGGTGCGCGGCTTCCTCGGCGGAGGGATGAGCGCCTGGCGTGCCGAGGAGCGCCCCGTCGCGCGGATCGAGCCGATCGGCCCCGGCGAGCTGGCGGCATTGCTCGAGGACGACGCGCCGCCCCTCGTGCTCGACGTGCGCGGAGCCGACGAGTACGAGGAGGGCCATATCGCGGGGTCCGTCCACATCCCCTACGGCGAGCTGGCGCGCCGGCTGGACGAGCTGCCGCGGGAGCGGACCGTTGCGACGATCTGCAAGGGGGGCAAGCGGAGCGGGCTCGCCGCGTCGATCCTGCAGCGCGAGGGGTTCTCGACCATCCATGTCGCATATGGGGGGGTGGGGACTTGGCGGGGCGAAGGAAGGGCGGTCGAGACCGGGGCCGCACCTGCGTAAAAAGCCCGGCAGGGTTGCCAGGGCCGATCTCGATCGGCCCTCTCGGAACGTTGCAACAGGACTACGCGGCGCGGGTGCGGCCTGAGGGCTTGAGAGCTGACGCTATGGCGCCAGCCAGGTCACCGGCTTCGGCGGGCTCTAGGGAGCTGATCGTTACTCGGATGGCCGGGTCAGCCTGAAGCCGGAAGGGAGCTCCCGGCATCACCGCCCAGCCGTTGGACTGGAGAGCTTGGATGACGCTGGTCTCGTCGGGGACCGGGATCCAGACGTTCAGGCCGCTGGAGCACTCGACCTCCATGCCGCAATCGGCGAGGGCGGTGACGAAAGCCTCGCGGCGCTCGGCGTAGGTCCTCTCGGCGCGCTCGAGCAGCGCGGCGACATCGTCGTCCGCCATGAGCTCGGCGGCCGTGCGTTGAAGGAGGTGGCTGACCCAGCCGGGGCCGACCGCCTGGCGGCCGCGGACCCTGTTGATCGTGTGGGGGTCGCCGGCGAGGACGGCGAGGCGCAGGTCGGGACCGAGTGACTTGGCGAGCGAGCGGGCGGCCACCCAGCGGCGGCGCCCGGTCGTCAAGATGACGCGAGGCGCGCCGGCGATCGGGCCGAGGTGATCGTCCTCCAGGACCATGACGTCGGGATGGCGGTCGAGCACGGCGCGCAGCGCCGTCGCCCGCTCCTCGCCGAGCGAGGCGCCGGTCGGGTTCTGGCCGCGGGGGTTGACGATCACCGCGGCAACCCCGTCGTCAAGCGTCGCGGCGAGCGCCGCCGGGACCATCCCCCCGCCGTCGACGGCCACCGGCCGCAGGGCGTAGCCGTTTGCGCGCAGCAAATGGAAGAGCCCTGCGAAGCCCGGGTCTTCGACCGCTACCGCGTCCCCGGGATGCAGTCGCGCCGCGAGGGCGCGCTCGATCCCGTCGAGGGCGCCGCTGACGACGGCGAGCGCACCGGCCCCTATCCCATCCTCCTCCAGCTCCGCCCGCACGAGCTCGAGCAGCCGTGGGTCGGCGGGGTCGCCGCCGTACAGCTGGCGCGCCGGCTCGATCCGGCGCAGCACCGGCGCCAGGCCCGGCAACAGCTGGGGATCGGGATTGCCGCTGGCAAGGTCACGGACGCCCGCGGGGGCTGCGGCGCCGAGCCAAGCGCCGGCCACGGGCGGCCGCCAGCTGACGAAGGCGCCGCTGCGGGAGCGGGTGACGATGAGGCCGCGCGAGCGCAGGGCCTTGTACGCGGCGGCAATCGTCGCCGGGCTGACTTCCAGCTCGGCGGCGAGCGATCGCACGGCGGGCAGCGGCGTGCCCGGCCGCAGCTCCCCACCCTCGATTCCCCGCTCGACGCTTGCGGCGATCTCCGCCGCCCCATCGCCCGCGATTCGATACTGTGTCAGTTCAGTGGACATATCTGTACTGTAACAGTTCCCAAGGAGCGAGCGCGATGTCGACGAGACAGAGGACCAAGGTCACGAGGATGCCCAGCCGCGCGAGCTACGAGCGCGCGGTCGCCGACGCGATCCTCGACGAGGCGATGGTTTCCCACGTCGGCACGGTCGCCCCCGCCGGGCACCCCGTTGTCATCCCTACCCTCCACGCCCGCGACGGCGATTGGCTCTACATCCACGGCTCGGCCGCGAGCACGACCCTGCGCCGCGCCGGCCAGGTGGAGACCTGCCTGACCGCGACGCTGATCGACGGCCTCGTCCTCGCCCGTTCGGCCGTCCACCACTCGGTCAACTACCGCTCCGTCGTCGTCTTCGGCCAAGCCGAGCCGGTCGCAGGCGAGGCCGGCAAATGCGCCGCCCTCGAGGCCTTCACCGAAAAGCTCGTCCCCGGCCGCTGGGGCGACGCCCGCCTGCCCACCGCACAGGAGCTGAAGGGCACCGCCGTCCTCCGCCTCCCCCTCGCCGAGGCCTCGGCCAAGCTCCGCACCGGCGGCCCCCTCGACGACGAGGACGACTACGCCCTCCCCGTCTGGGCGGGCACCATCGACCTCCGCTCAACTTTCGACCCTCCCCAGCCGGACGAGAGACTCCCCCCAACCATCCCTTGCCCCAGCTACCTGAGCGAGCTCACCCGGCCCGGAGCTCAGCGCCTATCCCGGCAGGGGTGAAGCGTCTTGTACTTTTTCGTCGAGCGCAACGGGCGTCAGCCACAACCCAAACCACCGAAAAAGTTAAGTGGAACCCCTACCGGGATAGGCGCTTAATACCCGCTCGGGTGCCGCGCGATGAAGCCTTCGGGCGAATCGACCAGTTCGGGGTGCCAGCGCGGACCCGGGCCGCCGACCGTGTCGAAGGCGAGGCCGGCGATGATCATCCAGGCGTGCTCGGCATTGGCGTAGACCGTGATCCACTGGCCCGGCCCGGCTTCGCCCCAGGTCTCCAACCCGGTCGAGTCGAGTGGGCTGGAGAGGAAGCCGCCGCCGTTGAGGGCGAAGCTGACCGCGCCCGAGCAGTCATAGCCCGAGGATTCGAAGGAGCCGTGGCCGCCGCCCCAGATGTAGGGGGTGGTGGCGATCGAGTTGGCGGCTTCGATAGCGGCCTGCACCGCCGGCGGAGCGCTGGCCGGCACGCTCGCCTGGCTTTCGGAGATGTATTCGGCGCTCTGCCCGGGGGTGAGCGGGGCGGGCGTTCCGGTCGAAACCGGCGCACCCGCGCTGGCTAGCTGTTCCGATATCGCCGCCAGGTTGTCGCTGAGCGCGGATTCGCGCGACTCGAGCGTTTCCAGGTCCGCCTGGCGCTGGGCCTGGGCTTCCTTCAGCTCGGCGAAGCGGGAGGCGGCTTCGGCGCTGGCGGCCGCGGCTTCGGACTCCTTGGCGGCGATCTCGTCGCGCGCTTCCTTCAGCTGCAGGCGGATCGCCGCCATGCGCTTGACCGCGGCCTTCGCTTCGTCGCGCAGGCCCTTGACCCGGTCGGCGACCGAGTCGTCGTAGTCCTGGACCCGGCTGAGGTATTCGGCGCGGACGTTGGCCTGGGACCAGGTCTTCGATTCGAGCACCACGTCGAGCACGTCGGGGCTGCCCGCCTCGTACATCGAGACGAGCCGTTCGCGCAGCACGCCGAGCGCCCGGTGCAGGCGTTTGCGGACCTCTTGCAGGTGACGCCGCTCGGCTTCGAGCTTGGCGGTCGCGCTGTCCAGTTCATCCTGCTTGTCGCTCAGTTCCGCTTCCAGCGCCTGCTGTTCCTGGCGCAGCCGCGAGACTTCGCCGAGCATCGAGTCGATCGCCCTGTTCTGTTCTTCGATCGTCGCCGAGAGCGCGCTCTGGCTTTCGCGCACCTTGCTGAGCTTGCCCTGGGTGGCGTCGAGCTTTTCCTGCAGCGTGTCGGCAGGCGCGCTCGCCACGAGGCAGAGCACGAGCAGCAGCAGGGCGGCCGGTAGCAACAGCCACCGGGAGGAACCGGAAGGGGCGCGCATCGCGGGGCACCGTAGCGAAGTCGCCTGAAGACTGTTAGGAGTTGCTAATAACTTGCAACTCCTCTTGCAGAATTCCGCACCGTGCAGGAGAAATCCTCCCCGCGGCGAGGGGCCGACGGGCCGAAACATGGGCTCCGAGCCCGCATTTCAGCCCGTCGGCAAGCTCAGGCGAGGAGTCTCGCCTTCGCCTTGTCGAACTCCTCGGCCGAGATCGCGCCCTTTTCCTTCAGGTCGTTGAGCTTGTGCAGCTCGTCGGCGGGCGAGCCGCTGTGCGCCTGCTGGCGCACATACGCGTCGAAATGCTGTTTGGCCTCAGCCTGCGCTTTTATCGTCCTGTCGCGCATCCCGTTGCCGCGCGCTATCAGGTAGACGAGCGCGGTCAGGAACGGGATCAGGACCAGGAAGATCACCCATACCGCCTTCCACCAGCCGGAGAGCTCGTGGTCGCGAAAGAGGTCGGTGAGGATCGTGATCAGGATCCAGATCCAGATCACGAAGAAGAAGATCTCGAGCGCGAGCAGAAGGGCTTCGCCGAGGTTGATGTCTGCGAAGGGCAAGGGCGTTCCTTTCGGTCGGTGACGCGGCGGAGCGCCGCAGATCGGATATTTCGCACGCTACTGGCAGCTCCTGCCCCAGGCATCCGTAATTCCCCCCGCCGGGCCCGCCTAGAGCCGCTGGGCGAAGAGGACCGCTGCTACGGCGGTGGCGAGGTTGAGGCTGGAGACGCCGGCCCGCATCGGGATGCCGAGGCGGGCGTCGGCGCGGTCGAGCAGAGCCTCGCTGAGGCCATAGCGCTCAGTGCCGAAGGCGAGGATCGCCCGCGGCGGCAAATCGGCGGGACGCAGGTCCTTCCCGCCGGGGTCGATCGCGACCAAGGGCCGGTCGCTTTCCGGCAGCTCGGCGAGGCCGACGACGGGGAGGGCGAAGTGCAGGCCCGCCGCGGCACGCAATGCATCGGGATGCCAGGGATCGTTGCTCCCGGTGCTCAGCACGCCGGCGACATCCGCCGCCGCCGCGACCCGCACGCAGGCGCCCATGTTGCCCATCGTGCGCGGGTCCTCGAGCAGGACCAGGGGCTCCGGACGGCGCTGGGCAAGCACTTCCGCGAGGTCAGCCTCCGGTCGGCGCGCGATCGCGACGACGCCGGTGCGGGGCGCCTGCGGCACCAGCTCCGCCACCACCGCGGCGCTCACCGGCGCGGTGCGCTCCGACAGCGAGCCGGCGAGGTCGGGGGCCAGCCCGGCCGCGAGCGCCTCCAGCTCCTCCCGATCGACCGCGACGGCCTCCAGCACCTCGGCCCCGAAGCGCAGAGCGTGCTTGAGCGCGTGAAACCCCTCCAGCACGGCCAGGCCGGCATCGCGGCGCGCCGTGCGATACCGGCGGATCAGCGCCTGCTCCTCGGCCCCGCTCACGGCTACATCATCTACCGATCCGGCAGAGGACGCTCAGCCGGTGGCCGTGCGCCACCTCCTATCCGCCATGCCGTTGAGGAACGGGCTGAGGAAGCGGCCGACGATCTTGCCGCCGGGCTCTGGCCAAAGGGGCTCGCTGCTCATCTCGGAGACTTCGCCATGACCACCTGCCGGCCGGCCGTACAGGTACAGGGACTCGCCCCCGGTCCAGAGCACGCCGCGCAAGACCGGGTCGAATGGCGCCGGGTCGATCTCCACCCCCGCCGCCGCCGCGATCGCTTCCGCGGCGACGTCCGCCTCCTGGGTCGCGATCCCACCCTGCTTGACCGGGAAGGAGGTGATGTCGCCGGCGGCGTAGACGCGAGGCGCCCCGACCACCCGGCAATGCTCGTCAGTCGGGAGGAACCCCTGGGAATTGGGCGACAGACCGTCTATCCGCCTGCCCTCGAGCCGCGGCAGGCTGATCACCGCTTCGGTCTCGATCGGATCGCCGGGGGCGACGCTCAGCCGCCCGCCCTCATAGGCGACGGGGTGCGCACCGGTGAGGACTCCGATCCCGCGCTCGCCCAGCAGCTCGGTCATCCGCTCGCCCACCGCTCGCCCGAAGAGCTCGAGCGGGGCGTCCTCCGGCGTGACCACCGTCAGACGCGCATCCCCGATCCCCGATTTGGCGAGGACCGCGGCGGCCAGCAGCGCCAGCTCGTAGACCGGCAGGCCCCAGCTGTTTCCACCCGGCATGGTGAAGACGACGTCGCGCAGAAGGCCGCTGCGCAGGCGGCGGACGAGGTTCCCGAAGCCGCCTTCGTCGGACACGCCCCAGAAGGTGACGGCGCCGGGCACCGCCCACAGCATGCGAGCGCCGGTGGCGACGAGCAGATGGTCATAGTCGATCCGCTCGCCGTCGCGGACCGTCGCCACGCCGTTCGCGGCGTCGACCGAGAGGATGCCGCCGAGGCGGAAGGAGACGCCGATCCGTCCTGCCAACGAGTCGAGGTCGTAGCGCAGGACGCCGGCGGCGCCGTAGGGCTCGCCGACCGCGAAGGGCCGGTAGACGAAATCGGCCCGCGGCGAGCAGAGCTCGACATCGAGCCGCTCGCCGGCGAGCTCGCGCAGCGCCAGCGCCGCCTCGAGCGCGGCCACGCCACCGCCGGCGATCAACACCGGCCGCCGTTTCACATGCTCCTCACGCTCATCGGCCGAGCGTAGGCGCGGCCGGCGTGGCCTTCATCGGGGTGCGACCACACGAAGCCTGCGGCTTTCCACCGACGTGCGGCTATCGCAAGCCCTCCGTCGTCCAGCGCAAGACCGTCCTCGCCCGTCCCTCGGCTCCCTGCCGGCCATGAGCTCGGACAGCTCTCGCCAATAGATACTCAGCTGTTTTTGCATACTCGGTATCCCTCTGAGAGGGTGACCCGCATGTTGGCGGCGCACATCGCGGGGATACCGGTCGAGGAGACGGCGCTGACGATGGCGCCGGTCGCAACCGTGCTCGGCGGCGCCGCGCTGCGCAACATCCGGCGCGGGGTCTCACGGCGGGCCGGGGCGGCCAGGCGCCGCCGCGACCCGGCGGATCGCCTTTTCGCCCGGAGCCCGCGACCATGACGCTCCAGGTCACCGCCCAGGCCCGGCCCGCGCAGGCCGCCCTGAAGGTGCGCCAGAACATCAGCCAGATGTCGGCGGCGGAGGTAAACCGGCTGCGCAAAGCGCTCGAGGGGATGCTCGCCCGCGAAGACAACCGCGGCTACCAGTTCTTCGCCGGTTGGCATGGCGTGCCGCTGGAGATCTGCCAGCACCACAACAAATACTTCCTGCCGTGGCATCGCGGCTACCTCTACCACTTCGAGCTGGCGCTGCAGGAGGTGGACCCCGAGGTGACGGTTCCGTGGTGGAACTGGATGGACGAGCCCTGGATCCCGAAAGCGTTCGACCTCAAGCGGGTCGGCAAAAGGAAAAACGTGCTGGCAAGCGCGCCGATAAGGCCGCTCGGCATCCCCCGCGGGCAGGGCTGGCCGCGGCAGACGCATCGGGCGCCGGGGAGCAACCCGCTGGCGCTGCCTCCGCCGCTGGGTGGCGCCGTGTTCCCCGGTTCGGGCGGAGGCGCGTCGGCCTGGATCATGTCCGCTCCCTCCTACGAAGAATTCTGGAAGCGCTGCGCCCGCGTCCACGACAACGTGCACGTCTGGGTCGGCGGGGAGATGGAAGACCAGAACTGGGCCGCCTTCGACCCGCTCTTCTGGGCCCACCACGCGATGGTCGACCGGCTCTGGCGGATCTGGCAGCACAACAACCCCGGCGCGCTGCCCGATCACGCCACCCTGGAGCAGCCGATGACCTTCGCGCGCGAGCCCTCGCTGCGCGTCCGCGATGTCCTCGACGTCAAAGCGCTGGGATACGAGTACGCCGCGCAGGCCGCGGTGGTGGACGGGCCGCGCTGATGCAGGCATGGACCACGCCGAAACCGTTGGCCACGCCGATCGCCTTCGACGGGGTGAGCCGGGTCGACCTGGAGTTCGTCGACGTCCACCGCGACGCCGGTTCGTTCACGGCGTTCGTCTTCCTCAACGCCGGCGAGCTGCCTGCCGACGCGGGACGGGACCACGACCGCTTCGCCGGCTCCTTCACCCTCTTCACCCGCAGTGAATGCTGGGGCGGCGAGGGCCACTGCGACTGGAAGCGCGAGCCGGTGAGCCGCTTCGACCGGCGCCCGCAGCATCACCTCACGCCGATCAACGTCTCGATGGACGTGACCGAGACGATCCGCCGCCTCGGCAACCCCAACCGGCTCGAAGTGACCGTCCACGCGACCCGCGCGAGCGAACCGGGCGCGACCAAAGGCGTGCTGCGCTTCGAGCGCCTGGCGGTGATGTCCTATTCCTGAGAGCGCGAAGAAATCCAAGGGCTTCGAAGAATGGGAGTGGCCGCTCGACCTGGACGAGAAACGCGACGAGCTCCACGGGCGCTCTCTCAACGAGCTCGCGGAAGTCCGCTTCGAGGACCTCGGGCAGTTCAAGCAGGCCGAGGCGTTCCCACACGGTTACGACCGCGACTACCTCACCTTCTACGCGCCTCGCGACGGGGGCGTCCACGAGGTCCTGCTCTGGACGCTGCTGCAGGGAAAGAGCTCCGTGGCGATCAACATGTATGGCTTCGCCGACGGGCACATGGTGTCGGTTCTGCGTCACTACGCCCACGACCCCAAGATGATCGTGACCCTCTCGCTCGACTCGAGCCAGGCCGGCGGCGAAAGCGAGAAGGCGCTGCTCGAAAAGCTGAAAAACGATCTCGGCGGCAACAGCATCGCTATCGGCCGCTCCGAAAAAGGGGCGATCAGCCACGACAAGCTGATGGTGGTCGACGGCCTCTACCTGGTCACGGGCTCGACCAACTGGTCATTCGGCGGCGAGGCCGAGCAGGACAACCAGCTCACCCTCGCCCGCGACCCGATCGCCTGCGCCGAGGCCCGCGCCGTGATCGACCTAGATCACGACCTCATGCTGAAGAGGATGGCGGAGAAAGCCAAGGAGGACGCCGAAAAAGCCGGCAAGGCAAAGGAAGGCTGACCGGGGTCAGCCGGCGCCGACTCCGCCGGCGGGCGAGCCCGCGCCTGGGGGCGTGGGGGCCGGCGCCGGGGTGGGAGCGGGCGCGGCTTCGGCTTCGGGCTTGGCGCCGCCGCCACCGCCTTCGGCTTCTTCGGCTTCTTCGGCTTCTTCGCCTTCTTCGCCTTCTTCGCCTTCTTCCGCTTCGCCTTCTTCGGCGTATTCTTCGAGTTCTTCGTATTCGCCTTCGCCCGAGTAGCCGGAGGAGCCGTTGGTGTGGCCTCCGCTGAAGCTGGAGAGCTCGGGCATGCTCGAAGGTTCGACGAATTCGCCGCATTCGCCGCCGTTGGCGGCTTCCATGAAGGAGCGCCAGATCGGGCCGGCGGTCGGGCCGCCGAAGCCGGTCTCTTCTCGCGACTGCGGGTGGCCGACCCAGACGGCGGTCGAGTACTTGGGCGTGTAGCCGACGAACCAGGCGTCGGAGAGGTCCTCCGAGGTGCCGGTCTTGCCGGCCTCGGCCGAGCACCCGATCGAGGTGTAGCCGGCGCCCGTCCCTTCCGTGATCACGCCCTCGAGGATCTTCGTCACCTCGTATGCCTGACCCTCGGTGAGGACGCGGTCGCCGGAATCGGCTTCCGGTTCATCGACCTTGCCGGTCGGGAACTCGACCCGGGCGATCGCGGTCGGATCATGATGGACGCCCCCGTTGGCGAGCGTCGCGTAGCCGTCGGCCATTTCGAGCGGCGTGACGCCGATGCTGAGCCCGCCGATCGCCTCCGCCGGCACCGATTCGAGCGGCGCTTCGATCCCCATCTGGTGCGCGGTGTGGGTGACGTTCTCGGGCCCGACGTCGAGGTCCAGCTGGGCGAAGACGACGTTGACCGAGTCCACGGTCGCCTGCTCGAGCGACATCGTGCCGGCGCCGGGCTCGGCGTTGTTGACCGTCCAGGGGATGCCGCCCGGCGTCTCCAGGGTCTTCGGCGAGGTGCCGTCGTAGTAGGTGCTGTAGGGGTCGATGCCCTGCTTGATCGCCGTCGTCAGCACGTAGGTCTTGAACGAGGATCCCGGCTGGCGATGGGCCTGCCACGCGTAGTTGAATTCGCTTTCGCTTTCCGAGCCCTCGGTCGAGGCGAGGGCGACGATCTCGCCGTTGGCGGGGTCGACCGAGGCGAGCCCCGCGGCCGGCCCGCCCCCGGAGTAGCAGACGCCGCAGGAATCGACCGCTTCCTGCGCGCGTTCCTGCAGGGCCGGGTCGATCGTCGTGTAGGCCTTGAGGCCGCCGTAGCGGACCGTGTTGAGGCCGTATTTGTCGATCAGCTCCTGCTGCACCAGGTCGAAGAGGAAGGGGTCGCGGATCACGCGGTACTTGTGGCCGGGGTGCAGGTTCAGCCCTTCGTGGCGTGCCTCGCGGTATTCGCTCGGCGTGATGTAGCCCTGGTCCTGCATCGCTTCCAGCACCTGGTTGCGGCGATCGAGGGCCGCCTGCGGGTCGAGGAAGGGGTTGTATTCGGACGGCGCCTGCGGCAGCCCGGCGATCATCGCCGCTTCGCTCAGTCCCAGGTCCTTGGTGGGCTTGCCGTAGTAGGTCTGCGCCGCCGCCTCGACGCCGACCGCGGTCTCGCCTTCGACCGTGCCGTAGGGGGCGGTGTTGAGGTATTCCTTGAGGATCCACTGCTTGGAGTGCGCTTCCTCCTCCTCGTAGGCGAGGTGCGCTTCGACGATCTTGCGCTTGATCGTCTCTTCGGGATCGCGGATGTAGAGATTGCGGACGAGCTGCTGGGTGATCGTCGAGGCGCCCTGCACCGGCTTGCCGCCCGCGAGGATGTCCTTCCAGGCCGCGCGGGCGATGCCGGCCGGGTCGAGCGCGCCGTGGTTGAAGAAGTTGCGATCCTCGATCGCCACCGTGGCGTATTTGAGGTTCTGCGGCAGCGCTTTCGAGGAGACCGGCTGGCGGATGCTGCTGGCCCGGATGAAGCCGATCAGACTGCCGTCGGCGGCGTAGATAGCCGAGGAGCGGCCCCTCTGCACCGGTTTGAGGCTGGCCAGCGGCGGCGCCGAGTTGTAGACGTCGACCGCCCAGCTCGCGCCGACGCTGATCGCCACCGCGCCGGCGACGAAGATCGCGCCGAGGACGACCGATACCTTCGACTTCCAGCCGCCGTGGCGCGACCTGCGCCGCTGGCGTCGCTCGCGGTTGCTCATCGCAAAAATTCTATTCAGAGCGCCAAGCGGGTCATTTCCGCTCTGGCAAGCGCAAGGAAATGCCCGGCGGCGGAGGAGTCGGACTCCGCCCAGCGGCCGTCTGGCCGCAGCTCAGGCCGCGGCCCTGATCCTCGTCCGCCACTGCTCGGCATCGAACTCGGCAGGCTCGGTCTCGCGCAGGAAGCGTTCGAGCACCGCGATGAAGCGTCCGGGCGCCTCCAGCTGCGGCAGGTGGCCGATGTCCTCGAAGACCTCCAGGCGACTGCCGGGGATCGCCCGCGCGGCGTCCTTCCCGTGACGCACGGGGATGATCGAGTCACGCGCGCCCCAGACGATCAGCACCGGCACCGCCTCCGCCAGGTAGAGGCGGTCTCCGGCGGCGACTCGCTGTCCGCGGGTGCCGACGACTGCGCGCAGGGTGTCGAGGAAGGCGGCGCGGCGAGCGGGGTCCTCGAGCCCGGCGTAGCCGCGGGCAACCTCGGCGACGTCCGCGCTTGGACGCAGGCCGATCGCGCCGAGGCCGCGGCCGAGCACCGAGCCGACCCGCCGGCCGGCGCCGGCCGTGAGCGAGATGAAGAGGTCGGCGCCGGGGAGCGCCGCGGCACGCAGGACCGGGCTGACCTCGGGGCCGAGGCCGCCGCTGGAGACGAGCACCAGGCGCTCGATCATCTCGGGGCACTGGTAGGCGAGCTGCATCGCCACACCGCCGCCCAGCGAGTGGCCGGCGACGGTGGCGCGCTCGTGACCGAGCGCGAGCAACAGGTCGCGCAGGCCACCGGCGAGGGCGCCGAGCGAATAGTCGCCGCCGCCGGCGTCGGAATCGCCGTGGCCGGGAAAATCGGGGGCGATCACGGTGTGGTGCTGGGCGAGGGGCTCGATCACCTCGCGCCAGCTCTCGCGACTGCCGGCGATTCCGTGGACCAGAAGCAGCACCGGCCCCCGCCCGGCTTCCGCGTAGGAGATCGAGCGTCCGTGGACCGCCGCCGCCCTGACCTGCATCTCGGTCATGCGGATAAACAGTAGCCTTCGCGGGAGATCGCATGTCCAGCTTCCTCCATACCTGCTACCGGATCGGCGAGATCGATCGCTCGGTCGAGTTCTACGAAAAGCTCGGCTTCGAGGTGGCCGGCCGGATGCCGATCGGCGACGAGGCGATCAACGTCTTCATGACGATGCCGGGCGAAGACATGCCACGCCTGGAGCTGACCTACAACCACGGCGTCGACTCCTACGAGCACGGCAGCGGCTACAACCACATCGCGCTTGCGGTCGACGACCTGGACGGGACGCTCGAGCGCCTCGCCACGGAAGGCGTCGAGCCCGAGAAGCCTCCCTACCGCCCCGGCGGCCGCACCGAGGGCCACCGCATCGCCTTCGTCCGCGACCCGGACGGCT
The DNA here is from genome assembly GCA_035712345.1 of Solirubrobacterales bacterium. Taxonomy (GTDB): domain Bacteria; phylum Actinomycetota; class Thermoleophilia; order Solirubrobacterales; family 70-9; genus VRUE01. The sequence continues at coordinate 38,384 of DASTAY010000030.1, read as the reverse complement.
ATCGCATCGAGCTGATCGGCGAGTAGGCGCTCAGTCGCGGTAGAGCTCGAGGTCGTCGAGCGCCGGGGCGATCCGCTCGAAGTCCGAGTCGAGGCTCCAGAGCAGGTGGCCGCCGCGAGCCGCGGCGAAGGCGATCGCAAGGTCGGTCAGGGGCAGCGCCTGGCCGGCTTGGCGCAGGAGGTGGCCGAGCCGCCCCACCTCTCGCCAGCTCATCGTCGGCAGCTGCACCCAGGGTATGGACGACAACATGCCCCACATCTGCTCTGCTACGTCGCCATCGGCGCCCACCAGCAACTCAGCTGCCACCGGCCCGCAGGTGACGATTTCCCCGCGGTCCAGAAGCTCGCGCATACCCGCAGTCTCTCCCTCGAGCCCGCGACGGGAGTAGTCGACCCATACAGACGTATCCGGCAGGACCATCAGATATGCCGGTCGATCGCGCGCATCTCCTTGGAGACATCTTCGATGTCGATCTTCCCGGCATTCTCCAGCAGCCAGTCGACCGCGCCACGGCGGACGTGCTCCTCGATCGCGGCCTCCACCGCCTTGGTCTTGCTCAGCTCGGGGTGACGGGCCATCAGGGCCTCCATCAGACCGTCGTCCAGATCGAGCGTGGTTCGCATGGCATAAATATGGCATACAGCGAGGATGCCGTCATGCCAAACAAAGGCCCTGTCATCCAAATCTCTCCCCCTCTCGCGCTTAGTACGCTCGCGGAGGTGGCGCAAATTGCGGTGATCACGGGGGCATCCAGCGGCATCGGCGCCGCCACCGCGCGGTCGTTGGCGGCGGACGGCTTCCAGGTCGTGCTCGGCGCCCGGCGGGTGGATCGGCTCGAGCAGCTCGCCGAGGAAGTCGGCGGCGAGGCCCATGACCTCGATGTCGCCGACTCGGATTCAGTCGCGGAGTTCTGCGATCGCGTCCCCCGCTGCGACGTGCTGGTCAACAACGCGGGCGGGGCGCTCGGGCTCGAGCCGCTGGCCGCGGCCGACGAAGAGCAGTGGCGCACGATGTACGAGTCGAACGTGCTCGGCACGATGCGGATGACGCGGGCCCTGCTGCCGCGCCTGATCGAGTCCGGCGATGGCCACGTCGTCACCGTGACCAGCATCGCCGGCTTCGAGTCCTACCGTGGCGGCTCCGGCTACATCGCCGCCAAGCACGCCCAGCGCTCGCTGATGCGCACCCTGCGGCTCGAGCTGCTCGGCGAGCCGGTGCGGGTGACGGAGGTCGCCCCGGGCATGGTCGAGACCGAGTTCTCCGTGGTCCGCTTCGGCGGCGACGAGGAGGCCGCCCGCCGCGTATACGAGGGCATGGAGCCGCTGCGCGCGGCAGACGTCGCCGAGTGCATCCGCTGGGCGGTCGCCCAGCCGGCCCACGTCAACGTGGACGAGATCGTCGTCCGCCCCCGTGACCAGGCGGCGGCGACCGAAGTGCACAGACGCTCCTAAGCGGTTAGCCTGCCACTGCTTTGGCTCTGGAACGGGAGGAGGCGTCTTGAAGCTGGTGATCGGAATCGTGCGCCCGGAGAAGGCGAACGACGTATTGGAGGCCCTCTACCGGGCCGAGGTGCGCGGCGTCTCGATGAGCCGCGTGCAGGGGCACGGCGGCGAGCTCGACCGGGTCGAGACCTACCGCGGCACGACGGTCAAAGTCGGCCTCGAGGACAAGACGCGCTTCGAGATCGCCGTCTCCGACGAGTTCGTCCAGCCGACGATCGACGCGCTCTGCGACGGCGGCCGCACCGGCGAGGTCGGCGACGGCAAGATCTTCGTAGTGCCGCTGGAGCGGGCGGTCCGCATCCGCACCGGCGAGTCCGACCAGGCGGCCGTGACGCCGGTGGCGAAGTGAGCGGCCTGCCGATCGCGGCGACGGCCGCGGGAATCGACACCGGCGACACCGCCTGGATGTTCGCGGCCACCGCGCTGGTGCTGATGATGACGCCGGCGCTCGGCCTCTTCTACGCCGGCCTGGTGCGCTCGAAGAACACCCTCAACACCTTCATGATGTGCATCGGCGCGATCGCCGTCGCCGGGGTCGTCTGGGCGCTGGTCGGCTACTCGCTCGCCTTCGACGGCAGCGGCTCGATCCTCGGCGGCCTGAACTACGTCGGCCTGCACGACGTCACCTTCGTGCCGCGCGAAGGGACGACCATCCCCCATCTCCTCTTCTTCGCCTTCCAGGCGACCTTCTGCATCATCACCGCCGCCCTGATCTCCGGCGCGGTGGTCGAGCGGATGCGCTTCGGGCCCTTCCTGATCTTCGTCGCCCTCTGGTCGCTCCTCGTCTATTCCGTCCTCGCCCACTGGTCCTTCGGCGGCGGCTGGCTCTCCTCGGGGGGCACGCTCGACTTCGCCGGCGGCATCCCGGTCGAGATGGGCTCGGGCTTCTCCGCCCTCGCCGCCGCGGTGGTCGTCGGGGCGCGCAAGGACTACGGCCGCCAGGCGCTGCTGCCGCACAACGCGATGTACGTGCTGCTCGGCGCCGGGCTGCTCTGGTTCGGCTGGTTCGGCTTCAACGGCGGCAGCGGCTTCTCGACCGGCAACCCGAGCGTGCTCGCCTTCGTCAACACCCTGCTGACGCCGGCCTGCTCGCTCGTCGTCTGGTTCCTGCTCGACCTCTTTCGCGGCCGCAAAGTCACGGCGATCGGCGCCGCCACCGCGATCATCGTCGGCTGCGTGCTGATCACCCCCGCGGGCGCCTTCATAAGCCCGGGCTGGGCGATGGTGCTCGGCGCCGTGGGCGCCCTGCCCTGCTACGCGATGATCGTCTGGCGCCCGCGCACGCGCGTCGACGAGACGCTCGACGTGCTCGCCGCGCACGGGATCGCCGGCTTCACCGGGATCCTCTTCATCGGCTTCTTCGCCTCGGCCGCGTGGAACGGCGTCTCCGACGGCCTCTTCTTCGGCAACGCCTCGCAGCTCGGCGACCAGGCGCTGGCCGCCCTGGTCACGCCGCTCTACGCGTTCGGCATGACCTACGTGCTGCTGAGGGCGATGAGCCTCTTCGTCCCGCTGCGCGCCGGCGAGCACGACGAGGCGGTCGGCATGGACGTCGTCCAGCACGGCGAGGAGGCCTACGCCTCGGGCGAGGGCGCGATCCTCGTCCTGCCCGACGACGAGGGTGAAGTGCTCGTCGCCAACCCCAGCTGAGCCGGCACGTCTAGATTGGGGTCGATGGCCGAGTACCTGCAGGTGATGACGACTGTGGGCTCCGAGGGGGAGGCGGAGCGAATCTCCGCCGCGCTGGTCGAGCGCCGCCTGGCCGCGTGCGTGCAGGTCGTGGGCCCGATCTCCAGCCGCTACCGCTGGCAGGAGGAGATCGAGCAAGCCGCGGAGTGGCTGTGCTTTGCGAAGACGACCGATGGTCGCTATCCGGAGGTCGAGGCCGCGATCCGCGAGCTGCACTCCTACGAGCAGCCGGAGATCGTCGCCACCCCGATCGCCGCCGGCAGCCCCGGCTACCTGGAGTGGCTGGGCAGCAGCGTCGAATGAACGCTTGACCACCGAAAACGGGGGTCAAGTGTCCAGTCAGCCTCTGACCACCTCGAACTGGCTCATCAGGCCGTGGTCCTCGTGGTCGAGCATGTGGCAGTGGATGACGAACTTGCCGGTGTAGTCGGCGAAGTGGCCGGCCACGAGGATCTTTTCGCCGGGGTAGAGGAAGAAGGTCTCCTTGAGGCAGTCTTCCCAGGGCGGGGGCGGCTTGCCGTTGCGCGCCAGCAGATACCAGTCGGTGTGGTGCAGGTGCATCAGGTGGGCGACGTCGGTGCGGTTGACCAGCTGCCAGGTGACGGTCTGTCCCAGCTTGGGGAAGGCGTCGGCGTAGGCCGGGTTGTAGGTGCGGCCGTTGATCAACCAGGTCGGCTTGAAGAGGCCGCCGATCGAGATCTCCCAGGTGTGGTCGGGCTTGTGCGAGACATGCCTGGTCCAGGCCGGCAGCGGGCGCAGCCTGCGCGGTACTCGGGTGCGGTCCGGCACTCGCCGCGAGCCGACGCGGAACTGCATCAGGGCGCCGACGTAGGGGCGGGCGCCGGGGCCGTTGTGGCCGTCGTGGCGGGGACCGCTGCGCAGCTCGAGCGTCTCGCCACGGGCAGCGGCGAAGTCGACGATCACCTCGGCCCGCTCGGCCGGCCCGAGCAGGATCTGACTGCGGCGGACCGGCTGCGGCATCAGGCCGCTGTCGGTGCCGATCTGGATCAGCGGCGCGCCGTTCGAGAGGTGGACGTTGTAGGCGCGGAAGCCGGAGACGTTGAGCAGGCGCAGGCGATAGCGCTGCGGCGTCACGTGGTGGTGCGGCATGTAAGCGCCGTTGACGAGGACGCGGTGGCCGACGACGCCGTCGGCGGGCGGACGCAGCCCGGTGAAGGGATCGGTCAGCTGGTTGTGCCGATCGAAGCTGCGGTCGGCGATCATCAGCGGGACGTCGCGTTCGCCGCCAGGCAGCGGCAGCGAGGCGTCGAGCTCGTCGTCGATGATGAAGATGCCCGCCAGCCCGTGCCAGACGTTGCGACCGGTGTGGTCGAGGCGGTGGTCGTGGTACCACTGCATCGCCGCTCGCTCGGGGCGGCCGTCCTCCATCAGGTCCCAGACGTAGCGGCGGCGCCCGCCGGGCTCGATCAGCACGTCGTTTCCCGACTCTCGCGGCGAGAGGCCGCTGGGGATGTGGCAGTAGAAGGAGCGCGGTTGGGAGCGGGTCAGGCCGCCGGGCCGCCCGTCGAACTGGGTGCGGTTGTGACCGCCGTGCAGGTGGACCGAAAGCTCGCCGACCTTCGGCGACAACCGGTGATGGAAGGTGACCTCGGTCCGGTGGCCCGCCGGTCGCCTGATCGTCGGCCCCGGAAAGGTGCCGTCGTAGGTCCACATCCGCGTCGGACGGCCCGGCAGGATCGATACCTCGGCCTCACCGATCGGGATGTCCAGCTTGCCTCCGCGCAGCTCGCGCGGGATCGGCAGCGGATCGCGGAAGGGTGGCGGCGCGGCGATCCGCCCGGCCCGTGCCGCAGCCGGGGTCAGACCGCTCGAGCGCAGCCCGGAGGGAAGCAGCGCCGCGAGCGCGCCGCCGCCGAGGGCGCCGAGGAAAGCTCGGCGCCCCAGGCGCGGCGGGGACTGCGAGGAGCCAGACGTCGGCCTAGCTGCCCGGCAGCACGTTGATCGAGCCGTGCATCCAGGGATGGATCGCGCAGACGAAGTAGATCCGCGTCGGTCCGGCCGAGGTGTCGACGTCGACCTTCTGCTTGATCGAGGTGCCCGGCTTGTTGCCGGTGAACCAGGAGTCGCCCTTCTTGGTCAGGCTGCCCATCGTGCTCCAGCCTTCGGGCCCGACCTCGACCGGGTTGACTTTGACCGGGCCGTTGCCCTTTGCGCCATGCCAACCGGCGATCGCCTTGCAGATGTGATTCGGGGTGAAGCAGAGCTGGCGGCCCTTGGGCGTCGTCGGTATCGACGCCTTGGTGACCAGCGAGAACGTGTGCGGACCGACCTGGTGCGGGTTGGTCGTGTTGACAATCGCCAGTTCTTCTCCGTCTGCGATCGTCTTCGGGGCTTCGAAGTGCAGTCCCTTCTTACCGTCTTTGATGAAGACGGTAGGCACGGTGCCCGCCGAGGCCGCGGAGGCAAACGCCCCCAGGGAGACCAGTGCGATGACCACGAGCGACAGAGCTGCCCTGCCCGAGGCCGGGCGTAGACGAAATTTCCTCAATTCGATTCCTTTCTGCGCCGACCCACCTGCGCAGGGGGATGGCACGAACGTTTGACCGGGGAAGCTAGAGGTTCGGGCGGCCGCGATCAAGCGGCGGGCCCTACGCACGCAGCCGGTAGCCGCGTGAGAAGAGGCGCAGATTGACGAGGAAGAGCGCCGCCGTGGCCGCGGTCAGCGCGAGCAGCGAGAGCGGAACGCTGACTTCGCTGTAGCCGATGAAGCCGTAGCGGACCAGGTTGATCATGTAGAAGAGCGGGTTGAAGTGGGTCAGGGTCGAGAACGGCTCGGGCAGCAGGGTCGCGGAGTAGAAGACGCCGCCGAGGAAGATCAGCGGCTGCAGGACGAAGGTCTGGGCGAAGGCGACGTCGTCGAACTGTTCGGCGCGCACGCCGATCAGCACGCCGAGCTGAGCGAAGAAGAAGCCCACGAGGAAGAGCGCCGGGATCAGCACGAGCACGTTGTCCACGGGCAGGTCGACGAGCAGCGCGGAGGCGATGAAGGTCAGGGAGGCGACGATCAGGCCACGGGTGAAGCCGCCGAAGGAGAAGGCGAGCAGCAGCTCCATCGGCGAGGCCGGCGAGGAGAGCTGGTCCTGGATCGCGCCCTGGAATTTCTGCTGCAGGATCGAGGACGAGTTGTTGGCGAAGGAGTTGGTCGAGAACGACATCATGATCAGGCCCGGGATGACGAAGACGATGTAGTCGAAGCCGTGCAGTTCGCCGACGCGCGAGCCGAGCGCGGCGCCGAAGACGCTGATGTAGAGGAACGCTTCGAGCAGGGGCGCGCCGAGCGTCTGTTTCTTGATCTTCATGAAGCGGTTGACCTCGCGGCGCCAGAGCGTCGCGAAGCGGATCTGGGCGGTGCTCACCGAACGGTCTCCGCCTCGACCTCGATGTGCGAGCGCGACAGCTCCTTGCGCCCGACCAAGGTCAGGTAGGCGTCCTCGAGGCTGGCGGCGCCGTAGCGAGCGGACAGCTCGGCGCTCGTCCCCTCGCCGACGATCTTGCCTTCGTTGATGAAGGCGATCCGGTCGCAGAGCTGTTCGGCCTCCTCCAGGTAATGGGTGGTGAGCAGGATCGTCGTTCCCTCCTGGTTGATCCGCTGCACGTAGTGCCAGAGCTCGAGCCGCAGCTCGACGTCGACCCCGGCGGTCGGCTCGTCGAGGATCAGCAACTGCGGCTTGTGCATCATCGCCCGCGCCAGGATCAACCGCCGTTTCATCCCGCCCGAGAGGGTGCGGGTGCGTTCGTCGGCCTTCTCGGTCAGCGAGAAGGTCTCGAGCAGCTCGGCGGCGCGCTCGCGCCGCTCGCGCTTGGGCATGCCGAAGTAGCCGGCGTGGTAGTCGAGTGACTCCTGCACCGTGAGGAACCAGTCGAGGTTGGGCTCCTGCGGCGCCAGCCCGACGGCCTGTCGCGCCGCGCCGTAATCGCCGATCGCGTCATGGCCGAAGACGCGGATCGAGCCGCCGGTCGGCTGCGCCAGCCCGGTCGTGCAGTGGATCAGCGTCGACTTGCCGGCCCCGTTCGGCCCCAGGAGCCCGAACAGCTCACCCGGCTCGATCTCCAGCGAGACCCCGCGCAGCGCCTCGACCCCGGTCGGGTAGCGCTTCTCGAGCCCCTCTACGTCTAGTGCCTTCACCGTCCGAAATCTATGCGACCGCCCCTCTCGGCCCGCCTAGGCGAGGCGTTTGAGGTGGCGCAACACAGACTGGGCGGCGTTGAAGCCGTTCATGCCGTGAGCTCCGGCGCCGGGTGGGGTTGCGGCGGAGCAGATGAAGAGGCCGGGTGCGCCGGTCGCGTACGGGTCGAGGGCGATCCGGGGCCGAAAGAGCGACTGCAGCGGGGTGTTGGCGCCGGTGACGATGTCGCCGCCGACGTAGTTGGGGTTGTAGGACGCGAGCTCGGCCGGCGAGCGGACGTGGCGGGCGAGGATGCGCTCGCGCAACCCCGGCGCGAAGCGTTCGACCTGGTCGAGCAGCGCGTCGGTGGCGTCGCCGGTGTAGCCGTGCGGGACGTGGGCGTAGGCCCAAACCGGGTGGACGTCGCCGTGCGAGCGCGAGGGGTCGGCGAGGTACTGCTGGCCGACGAGGACGAAGGGCCGCTCGGGCATGCAGCCGCGGTTGATCTCGCGCTCGGAGACGACCACCTCCTCGTAGGAGCCGATCGCGTGCACGGTTCCCGCTCGCCCGGCCGCCTCCGCCGTCCAGGGCACGCCGCCCGCGACCGCGAGGTCGACCTTGAAGGCGGCTGGCCCGTGCCTGTAGCGGCGGTAGGCGCGTCGCGTCCTCGCCGGCAGGCGGTCGGCGGCGATCTCGGCGACCGCCGCGGGTGCGAGGTCGAAGACCACGGCGTCGACCGCGGGCAGCTCGGCGAGCGAGCGAAGCGGCCGGCCGGTCTCGATGCGACCGCCGTGCTCGCGCAGCGAGGCGGCCAGGGCAGCGGAGATCGCGCCCGAGCCGCCGCGGGCGACCGGCCAGCCGTTGCTGTGGCAGGCGCAGGTCAGCGCCATGCCCGCGGCGGCGCTGAAAGGGCGCGAGAAGGGGCTGAACGAGTGCGCGGCGGTACCGGCGAAGAGGGCCCTCGCACGCTCGGTCGGCAGGCTGCGGGCAAGCAGCGAGACCGGCGCCGCAGCAGCAGGCCCGAAGCGGGCGAGCGCTAGCGGATGCCGCGGCAGGTGCGCAAGCGGCCGCATGATGTCCTCGCTGAGCGCCTCGAAGTGGAAGGAGGAGGGGCCGAAGAGCCGCTTCCAGGCAGCGCCCGCCGGGCCGAGCCCGGCCGCGGTCGCATCGATCGAGCGTTGCATCGTCGCCGCGCCGCCGTCGTCGAACGGGTGCGCGAGGTCGATCTCCGCCCAGGCCCACTCGAGGCCGTGGCGCTCGAGGCCGAGCGGGACCAGGGCCCGCGAGCCGGGCGAGAAGGGGTGGGACGCCGAGCAGTCGTCGTGCAGGAGGCCGGGCAGGGTCAGCTCGTTGCTGCGGGCGCCGCCGCCGATCGACGGCGCCGCCTCGATCACCGTCACCCCCACCCCGCTGGCGGCGAGCGTGGCAGCCGCGGCGAGCCCGTTCGGGCCCGCCCCGACGACGATCGCCTCGCTCATGCCGGCCTGGCCGCATGGGGCGCCGGCGCGGCGGAGCCGAGCGGCTGGACCGGGAACGGCCGCCCGTCGAGCCAGGGCTGGCGCTCGACCATGTCGGCGACGTTCACCCATCCCTCCTCGACCAGGCCGTCGGCCGCGTCGAAGATCCGGTAGCGCTGACGCTGGACGTGCGCCGCCTGGGACTCGAGCACGACCACCCGCACCTCGCCCGATGCGAAACGGCAACGCTCCTGCACGGCGGCGAGCAGGCGCTGGTCGTGGAAGTGCCCGTCGCCGAAGTTGTAGCCGAGCACGACGCCGGCGACGAGCTCGCCCTCGCGCACGTCGTAGTCCTCGACGTCCTCGACGGCGCGCTGCACGAGCCCGTTGAGCGCCCGCCCGTGCGAGTGCATCGAGCGGAAGGCGAGGCCTTTGTGGACCAGCACGTCGATCAGGTCGGGCTCATAGAGCTTGGCGAGCTGCTCGGTGACGATCGCCGCCGGCTTGACCAGCTCGGCGTCGAGCTTCGCCTCGGCCTTGGCGTCGCGGCGGAAAAGCCATTGGGTGGTCGCCCAGTTGCCCGCGTAGTAGCGCATCGAGGGCAGGAAGGAGACGAGATCTGGACGGAAGTTGCCGAGCAGCGGGAAGCCGATGCAGGGGACGGCGAGGATCAGGAGGAGCACAGGGTCTTCGACCGTCGACCAGGGCGTCGAGCCGTAGTGGCCGAAGAGGAAGAGCAGGCCGAAGATCATGAAGACGTTCCACTCCAGCGGCACCGCCAGCGGGAACGTGGAGAGGATGTGGAGGTGGAAGATCACCATGCCGGCGACGGCGATCGTGCCGATCCAGCCGCCCTGCGAGATGAGCAGGATCAGCGGCAGGGTGAACTCCATGACGGTGCCGAGGTGGGCGATCGCCGCTCCGAGCTCGGAGGGCCGCAGGTCCTCGGGGTGGTCGCGGTAGAGGCGCCGCTTCATCGCCCGTGAGCGGTTCCAGGGGGTGTTGCTGATCATCACCGTGACGACGAAGGGGAAGTGGCGGTTCAGCTTCGAGGAGGCGGCGCCCCACCAGATGCAGACGAAGACGAGCTGGGCGGCGACGACCATGTTCGTCAACGGGAAGAGGAAGATCAGCGAGAGGGTTCCGTAGATCTCGGCGCGGGCGGCGAGGAACGGCACCTTGTCGCGCAGGCCGAGCCCGACCAGCAGCGCCAGCAGGACCCCCACCCCCACCGGGTCGAGCCGGCCCCCCGTCGACGCGGTCGCGTCGATCCCGTCGGAGAGCAGCAGGTCGAGCGCGGCGGCGAGCAGGCCGGCGTAGAAGGCGACGTCGAAGAGGGTGCGGCGCGTGCCCCCGGTCAGCGGCACACGCCCGGGCCACGGCGGCAGGCGGATCGTCCCCGGCCGCAGCCAATAGAGGACGCCGCCGATCATCGGCGAGAAGCGCAGGGTCAGCGGCAGCGAGCCGGCGCCGAGGCCGAGCACCTCCCAGAGCATCGTCCAGATCACGGCCTTCTCGAAGACGATCGGTTCGCTCCACCAGGAGCCGAGGTCGCCGAGCCCACCGAGCCCGGCGGTGGTCGCCGAGATCAGCAGCAGCCCTCCCCCCGCGTAGAGAACGAGCTTGACGATGTAGAGGACGTAGACGAAGTAGGGCGTGCCGAACCCGTTCAGCGCCCAGTCCTGGGCGCACAGCTTGATCCGCTCCAGGTGCGGACGGCTTCTCCACTCCTCGTACTCGAAAGGCGGTGGAGTGGGTTGCATGAAGCCCATGCGTGTGTGGGAGCCTACCCCCGTGCCAGCTGGAAAAGGACCACTCCTTGCCGTCGACGCGCCCTCGATGCTGTTCCGGGCCTTCTACGCCCTGCCCGACTCGATCAAGGGGCCCGACGGGCGGCCGGTCAACGCTCTGCTGGGGACGGCGAACCTGGTGCTGCGGGAGGTCGAAGCCCATCGGCCGCGCGCGGTCGTGCTCTGCTTCGGCCCGGACGCGGCGTCCTACCGGACCGAGCTGTACCCGGCCTACCACGCCGAGCGCGAGGCGGCGATGCCCGATGACCTGGCGCCGCAGTTCCTCGCCGCGCGCGAGTTCTTCGCCGCCTTCGGCTGGACCGTCGCGACCAGCGACGATCTCGAGGCCGACGACCTGCTCGGCACCTACGCGCGGCTCGAGGCCGAGGCAGGCGGCCAGGCGCTGCTGCTGACCGGCGATCGCGACATGTACCAGTGCGCCGGCGACGGCGTGACCGTGCTCTACGTCCGCACCGGCGGGGGCAAAGGCGCCGAAGCGGTCGGCCCCGGCGAGGTGCGTGAGCGCTACGGCGTCGACCCCTCCCAGGTGCCCGACTTCATCGCCCTCCGCGGCGACCCCGCCGACGGCCTCCCGGGCGCCAAGGGCGTCGGCCCGAAGACCGCGGCCGAGCTGCTGCGCAAGCACGGCTCGCTGGAGGCGATCCTCGACAACGCGATCCGCGAGCAGCGCCCAAAGCTGCGCGGCGCCCTGATCGACGCCCGCGAGGAGCTGCTCGCCTTCAAGGACATCGCCACCCTGCGCGACGCGGGCGTCCAACGGCCGCCGGACCGCCCCACCGACTGGGGCGGCGCCGCGGCCGCCGCGCGCGAGCGCGGCATGAACCGCCTCGCCGAGCGGCTCGAGGCGAGCGAAGGCTAGCCGGCGGGCACCACTTCAATCGTGCCCTGCATCTGTGGCCCGACCGTGGAGGAGTAGCGGTAGGTGCCGGGCTGCTTGAACGTTTCCGACTTGAGCTTGCCTTCCGCGAGCGGTCCCGTGTCGAAGCTGCCGTCTTCGGCGGTCGCGCTGTGCGGTTCGGAGTCCGTGTTGATCCAGATCACCTTGCCGCCTTCCTCGATCGTGACCGGATCGGGCTCGTAGCCACTGCTGGAGATTTCGACTTTGGCCGACCGCACGGCGTCGCCGCTCGGCGCCGGCGCATTGGCGCCGGCTTCGGTCGAGGAGCCGGCTTCGCCTTCCTGTTCGGTGACCGTTTCCGTGGTCGTGGCCGAGCCGGAGTCGCCGCCGCTGCCGCAGCCGGAGGCTCCAGCCACCGCCAGCGCTACGAGGAGACCGAGGACAGAGAACGGGACGAGCTGTTTGGCTTGCATCCGTCCCCCGTACCCGTCCCTGCGGATCCGAACCTCAGCGAGCCGTCGTCGATCCGCCCGCGGCGGATCGCGCGGATGTCGAACACGTAGTTCTGGCGCAGCTTCCAGGGCTCCTTCGAGCCCTGTTTGGGGAAGTGGTCGAGCGAGCGCTGGACGTAGCCGGAGGTGAAGTCGAGCAGGGGCTGCTCGGTCACTGAGGGGTCGACCTCGGGCACGCAGCGCCGGTAGCCGCGGGCGTCCATGTGATTGAGCAGGCGGCAGACGTACTCGGAGGTCAGGTCCGCCTTCAGGGTCCAGGACGCGTTGGTGTAGCCGACGGTGAAGGCCATGTTGGGAACGCCGCTCAGCATCATCCCCCTGTAGGCCATCGTGGCGGGCACGTCGACGGCCTTGCCGTCGACCGTCAAGCTCATGCCGCCGAGGAAGAGCAGGTTGAGGCCGGTCGCGGTGACGATCACATCGGCCTCCAGCTCCTCGTCGGACTCGAGCTGCAGGCCGCGCTCGGTGAAGCGCGCGATCCGGTCGGTGACGACCGAGGCTTCGCCCTCCCTGATCGCGCGGAAGAGGTCGCCGTCGGGAACGAGGCACATGCGCTGGTCCCACGGGTTGTAACGCGGCTTGAAGTGCTTGTCGATGTCATAGCCCGGCGGCAGCGAACGCTCGACGCCTCTGCGGATCAGCCGCTTGATCGCAGCCGGGCGGCGGCGGCTGAGCTGGTAGAAGAGCGACTGGATCAGGACGTTCTTCCAGCGCACCGCGGCGTAAGCGGCGCGCTCGGGCAGGTAACGGCGCAGCGCCGCGGCGATCCGATCTTCGGCGGGCAGCGAGGCTATATAGGTGGGCGAGCGTTGCAGCATCGTCACGTGCGCGGCCCGCTCGGCCATCGCCGGCACCAGGGTCACCGCGGTCGCGCCGCTGCCGATCACGACCACACGCTTGCCGCTGTAGTCAAGCCCCTCCGGCCAGTGCTGCGGGTGGACGACCGGCCCGGCGAAGCGTTCGACTCCCTCGAACTCGGGCGTGTAGCCCTCGTCGTAGCGGTAATAGCCGCTGCAGGTCCAGAGGAAGTCGCAACTGAGCTGCACCCGCTCGCCGTCGGCGCGCTCCACCTCGAGCGTCCAACGGGCCTCCTCGCTCGACCACTCGGCGGCGACGGCGCGGTGGCCGAAGCGGATCCTCTCCTCGATGCCGCCCTCGCGCGCGGTCTCGCGCACGTACTCGAGGATCGAGGGCCCGTCGGTGATCGACTTGTCCGCCGTCCATGGCTTGAAGCGGTAGCCGAGCGTGTGCATGTCGGAGTCCGAGCGGATGCCGGGATAGCGGAAGAGGCCCCAGGTCCCGCCGAGGTCCTCGCGGGCCTCGAGGATCGCGTAGCTCTTGCCCGGGCAGCGGTCCTGCAGATGCCAGGCGGCGCCGATCCCCGAGAGACCGGCGCCGACGATCAGCACGTCGAGATGTTCGGACGATCCCTCGGCCACGCGGCAATCTTCGCAGACTGGCTGGTCAGCCAGTGTGACGTGCCGCATAGCCCCGGGGGCCGCCAGGCCAGGCCCTCCTAGCCGACGCGATAGCGCAGATGGGTCACCTCGGGCGTATCGACTACCAGGACCGGCTCCAGCTCCAAGCCCGCGCCGGCGCCGTCGTCGAAGAGGCGCGCCCCGTCGCCGAGCACGACCGGCACGAGGTTGAGCTGCATCTGATCGACCAGGCCCGCGGACAGGTACTGACGGCCAGCTTCGGCGCCGCCGCCGATCGTCACGTCCTGGTCGCCGGCCGCCGCGCGTGCCCGCTCCAGCGCCGACTCGATCCCGTCGGTGACGAAATGGAAGGTCGTCTCGCCGAGCGTCAACGGCTCGCGCTCGTGGTGGGTGAGGACGAAGACCGGCATGCGGAAGGGCGGCTCCTCGCCCCACCAGCCCTGCCACGGGTCCTCGCCCCACGGCCCTGGACCACCGCCGAACATGTTCCGCCCCATGATCACTGCGCCGACCCCGCTCTGCGCTTCTTCCATCAGCGGAGTGCTGGCGTTCACCTCCCCACCCTCGCGACCGTGCGGCTCGCGCCAGGCCGCGAGCTTGAGCACCCACTCGTGCAGCTGCTCTCCCCCTTCGCCGAGCGGATGCTCCTCGGACTGGTTCGGACCGGCGACGTAGCCGTCGAGCGAGATCGAGATCTCGAACCTCAGCTTGGACATGCCGGGCTCACCCCTCGTAGGGCGCGTAGCGATGGTGGAGCATCAGGTCGTTGCCGTCGGGGTCGGTGAAGAGGGCCATATGGCAGACGCCAGTGTCCATGGTCTCGCCGCTGAACTCGACCCCTTTGCCTTCGAGCTCCGCCCGCGCGGCGGCGACGTCCTCGACGTGCAGGGCCGGATGGGCGTTCTTCTGCGGGGCGAACTCCATCCCCATCTGCGCCGGCTCCCAGATCCCGAAGCAGGTGTCGCCGGCCCAGAACTCGTACTTGCCGCGCTCGTCCGGCCGCAACCCCAACGTCTCGACGTAGAAGCGCCGCGAGCGCTCGCTGTCGGTGGAAGGAATCCCGATGAAATCGACCTTGGTGACCACAAGTCCCCCAATCACGAGTGAGCGCGGAAAGCACGATCAGCCTAGCGCCCCGGGGGCGAAATTCGACCGCTGTGGACTTTGTATGCGCAATGCGAGGAGCAGGGAAGCTCCACTCGATCGAACACCCGAGTGCTCTCACGGTCATACTGCGCAGCTAAGTGGAGGGTGCCGGAGCAAACAGCAAGACGGTCCTCGTCAGCGGCGGCTCGGGCTTTCTCGGCGGTTGGTGCGTGGTCGAGCTTCTGCGCCAGGGCTACACGGTGCGCACCACCGTGCGCGACCCCGCGCGCGAGCCCGAGGTCCGCGCCGCGGTCGCCTCGCAGGTCGACGCCGGCGACCGCCTCGCGGTGCTTGCCGCCGATCTCCTCTCCGACCAGGGCTGGGACAGCGCGGTCGAGGGCTGCGACTACGTCCTCCATGTCGCCTCGCCCTTCCCCCCGGTCCAGCCGAAGGACGCCGACGAGCTGATCGTGCCGGCGCGCGAGGGCACGCTGCGGGTGCTGCGCACCTCCCTCGACGCGGGAGTCGAGCGGGTCGTCGTCACCTCCTCGGTCGCCGCGATCACCGGCGGCGGCAAGGCTGCGTCCGGACGGGCGCTGGACGAGCGGGACTGGAGCGACCCCGACAACCTGAAGATGACGCCCTACGCTCGTTCGAAGACGATCGCCGAGCTGGCGGCCTGGGACCTCGTCCGCGAGCGCGGCGAGGAGGGGAAGCTGACGACGATCAACCCGGGCGCGATCGTCGGCCCGGTGATGGGTGACGGCCGCTCCTTCTCCCTGCAGGCGATCGAACGACTGCTGGGTGGGATGCCCGGCGTGCCGCGGATCGGCTTCAGCTTCGTCGACGTGCGCGACGTCGCCGACCTGGAGATCCGCGCGATGACTGCGCCCGAGGCCGGCGGGGAGCGCTTCATCGCGGTCGATTCCTTCAGGTGGATGTCGGAGGTCGCCGCGGTTCTCCGCGACCGCCTGGGGGAGGACGCCGCCAAGGTGCCGACCCGCACCGTGCCGAACCTGCTGGTCCGCGCGATGGCGCTCTTCGATCCCAGCGCGCGGTCGGTCACCGGCCAGCTCGGCAAGAAGACGGCGGTCTCCGGCGAGAAGGCCCGAGCGATGCTCGGCTGGTCCCCCCGCCCACTCGACGACACGATCGCCGAGTGCGCGCGGAGCCTGCTCGCCTAGCCGGATCGCCGCGACCCCCGACGACTCCCGACAGGTGTGCATTCAGACGTGACCGGGTAGGAGCGCCCAAACCAATCAAGGAGGCGAGGGATGCCCGCAGCCGGGCCACTCACGGACAGCTCGGCCGGCACACTCAGGCTGGGCGACGACATATCGGTGCGACGTCTGGGGTTCGGCGCGATGCGCATCACCGGCAAGGGGGTCTGGGGAGAGCCCGAGGATCCCCAGGAAGCGCTCTCGGTGCTCGGTCGCATCCCCGAGCTGGGCATCAACCTGATCGACACGGCGGACTCCTACGGCCCCCATGTCAGCGAGGAGCTGATCGCCGACGTCCTCCACCCGTACAGGGGCCTGACGATCGCGACCAAGGGGGGTCTCGAGCGCACGGGGCCCGGCGAGTGGCCGCGCAATGGCCACCCCGACCACCTCAAGCAGGCCTGCGAGGGCTCGCTGCGTCGCCTCGAGGTCGACCAGATCGACCTCTACCAGCTGCACTCGCCCGACCCCGACGTCTCCTACGAAGACTCGGTCGGGGCGATGAAGGAACTGCAGGAAGAGGGCAAGGTGCGCCACGTCGGCATCTCGAACGTCACGGTCGCCCAGCTCGAACAGGCGCGCGAGATCGTCGACGTCGTCTCCGTCCAGAACCGGTTCAACCTCTCCGACCGCGGCTCCGAGGACGTCCTCGAGCGCTGCGAGGAGCTCGGCATCTGCTTCTTCCCCTGGTTCCCGCTCGCCGCGGGCGACCTCGCCGAGCCCGGCGCGGCCGCCGCCGAGATCGCCGCTGCGCATCGGGCGAGCACGGGTCAGATAGCGCTGGCCTGGCTGCTGCGACGCTCGCCCGTGATGGTCCCGATTCCCGGCACGTCCTCGGTCAGCCACCTGGAAGAGAACGTGGCGGCGGCGGAGATCGAGCTCAGCGACGAGGAGTTCGAGCGGCTGAGCGAAGCGCCCACAGGCTGAGGCCGCCTGCGTCTGGAGGCCTGACGAAAGAGCCGGGGCCACCCGAAGGCGGCCCCGGCCTGGTGCTTGGAGACGAACACGGGAACAGCGAACGGGTGGGACAAGACCCGCCTCCCTGACGATCGCCGGTGCCCGGGGTGGATTCCGCCGGGCGCCCGAACCAGTGCGGCGCCTAGCGGCCCTGCACCTCCAGAGTCCCATCAAGCATGTGAATCAAGTTAGGACCACCTCCTTTCTCTGGTCACCCGATTGAAGCAAACCAGGTGGTCGGCTGTCGATTTCGCCACATCCCGTTCGTCTAATAGGGGACCATCCCCGAAAAGGAGGAACGCGATGAAGTACATGCTGCTGATCCATCAGGGCTCCACCCCCACCCCGGACGACCCGGAGGCATGGGCTCGCCTCGGCGAGGACGAGCAGAAGGCCGTCTACGCCGACTACCAGGCGATCAACGAAACCCCCGGCGTCAGCTCCGGCGTGCGGATGCAGCCGCCGGAGACCGCGACGACGGTGCGCGTCGAGGACGGCAAGGCGCTGACCACCGACGGGCCCTTCGTCGAGATCAAGGAGGCGCTCGGCGGGTACCTCTTCTTCGAGGCGGACGACCTCGACGCGGCGATAGAGCTGGCTGCCCGGATCCCGGCGGCGCGCCTCGGCGGCGCGATCGAGGTGCGACCGCTGGCGGAGCGGTAGCGATCGTCGAGCGCACCTTCCGCGAGCGGTGGGGACGCGTCCTCGCCGCCCTGGTCGGCTTCCTCGGCGACATCGACCTCGCCGAGGAAGCGGCCCAGGAGGCATTCGCCGTCGCCGCCGAGCGCTGGCCGCGCGAGGGCGAGCCGGCCAATCCCGACAGCTGGCTGGTCAGCACGGCCCGCAACCGGGCGATCGACCGGATGCGCCGCGAGCGCAACCTGGCCGAGAAGAGGCGTCTGCTGGAGGCGGAAGCGACAACGAGAGCCGAGAGCGAGATGGAGAGCCCTGCGTTCCCGGACGAGCGGCTCGAGCTGGTCTTCACCTGCTGCCATCCGGCCCTGGGGACGGAGGCCCAGGTGGCGCTGACCCTGCGCACGTTGGGCGGGCTGAGCACGGTTGAGATCGCCCGCGCCTTCCTCGTCCCGGAGGCGACGATGGCGCAGCGGCTGGTGCGCGCCAAGCGCAAGGTCAAGGCGGCGGCGATTCCCTTCCGCGTCCCGCCCGACCACCTGCTGCCGGACCGGATCGCCGCCGTGCTCGCAGTCGTCTACCTGATCTTCAACGAGGGCTACAGCGGGCGCGGCGAGCTCAGAGCCGAGGCGCTGCGGCTGGGCGGCGCGCTCGCCGAATTGATGCCCGACGAGCCCGAGGTCCACGGCCTGCTGGCGATGATGCTGCTGCTCGACGCTCGGCGGGAGGCGCGCTTCCAGGGCGAGGACCTGGTCCTGCTCGCCGACCAGGACAGCTCGCTCTGGGACGAGGGGGAGATCGCCGCGGGCCGCGCCTCGCTGGACCGGGCGTTTGCGCTGCACGGCCGCGGTCCCTACGTGATCCAGGCCGCGATCGCCTCGCTGCACGCGAGCGAGCCGCGCGACTGGCCGCAGATCGTCGCCCTCTACGGCGAGCTGGCCCGCCTCTCGGGCTCGCCGGTCGTCGAGCTGAACCGGGCGGCGGCGATCGCCGAAGCGGAGGGGCCCGCGGCAGGGCTCGCGATCGCCGACTCGCTCGAGCTCGACGACTACCGCTACCTGCACTCGACCCGCGCCGAGCTGCTCCGCCGCCTGGGCCGCAACGAGGAGGCCCGGCGCGCCTACGGCCGGGCCTTGGAGATGACCGAGGACGCGGCCGAGCGGAGGTTGCTCGAACGGCGGCGGGGGGAATGCGACGGGACCTGAGGCCGAGCGTTTAGGATCGCCGCCTCATGAAGGCCCTGGTCACCGGCGGCGCCGGCTTCATCGGCTCGAACCTCGTCGACGCCCTGCTCGAGCGGGGCGCGGAGGTGGTCGTGGTCGACAACCTCTCGACCGGCAGGCGCGTGAACCTCGACGGCGCTCTGGCCGCCGGTGCGAAGCTCGTCGAGCTGGACATCACGGACGGCGAGGCGCTCGCCGCGCTGGCCGCCTCCGAGCGCCCCGACACGGTCTTCCACTTCGCGGCCCAGATCGACGTCCGCAAGTCGCTTGCCGATCCGGCCTTCGACGCCTCGATCAACGTCGGTGGGACGGCGAACCTGCTCGAGGCGGCCCGCCTGGCGGGGGTGCGCAGATTCGTCTTCGCCTCCACCGGCGGCGCGATCTACGGCGAGGGCGTCGACAAGCAGCTGCCGCTGAAGGAGGACGCGCCGATCGAACCCTTCTCCGCCTACGGCCAGAGCAAGTACTGCGGCGAGGGCTACCTCGCCCTCTACGAGCGCCTCTACGGGCTCTCGACCGTGAGCATGCGCTTCGGCAACGTCTACGGCCCCCGCCAGGACCCGTTGGGCGAGGCGGGGGTGATCGCGATCTTCTGCGGCCGCCTGCTCGCGGGCGAGCGCCCGACGGTATTCGGCGACGGTAGCCAGACCCGCGACTACGTCTACGTCGGCGACGTCGTCGTCGCGATGCTCGCCGCCGGCGAATCCGACGCGACCGGGCCGATCAACGTCGGCACTGGGGTCGAGACCGACGTGATCGAACTTGCCGCCCGGCTGGGCGCGCTCGAGGGCAGGGAGAACGGCTTCGAGCCTGAGCTCGCCCCGGCCCGCGAGGGCGAGGTGCAGCGGATCTCGATCGATCCGGCGCGGGCCGAGCGCGAGCTGGACTGGCGCCCACAGACCGATCTCGACGAGGGGCTGCGGCTGACGCTCGAGTCCTGCCGGTAGCGCTGCGGCGTCCCGGTTTGGTGACTGGCCAGCCAGCCAGTAAGATCCGCGGGGCGTGAGCGAGGAGATCGACACCGCCGAGAAGCTGGACCTCGAGCAGGAGCTGGTTCTCGAGCGTGAGCACTGGCTCGACGGCCCCCCGCACGAGCTGTTCGCCCAGATGCGGGCGCACTGCCCGGTCCATTGGACCAGCGAGGTCACCGAAGTCCCCGAGGCCGCCGGTTTCTGGTCGGTTACCACCGCCGAGGACGTGCACGCTGTCAGCCGCGACTGGCAGACCTACTCCTCCGAACTCGGCGGCGTCGTCGCGATCGACGAGGTCTTCCCGATCGAGCTGGCGCGGGCGATGTTCATAGGCATGGACCCGCCCAAGCACGACCGCCTCAAGGCGCTCTTCCAGGCGGGCTTCACGCCGAAGCGGATCGCCGCCCACGAGGAGGCGATCCGCGAGATCGTCACCAGGGTCCTCGATCGACTGGAGGGCCGCGAGACCTGCGACCTCGTCACCGACGTCGCCCAGCCCGCCGTCTCCCGCGTGATCGGCAGCTTCATGGGAATCCCCGAGGAGGACGACCGCGCCTGGGCCGAGCTGATGAACACCGCGCTCGCCGCCAGCGACCCCGACTACAGCCCGGAAGGCGCCGAGACGATCGAAGCGACGATCCAGAGGGCGATCGAGGAAGTCTTCGCCCGCTGCAGCACGATGATCGCCGAGCGCCGCGAGCACCCGACCGACGACCTGACCAGCGTCCTCGTCAACTCCGAGGTCGACGGGGAGAAGCTCGAGGAGCACGAGATCGTGATGGGCTTCTTCCTGCTCGTCGCCGCCGGCAACGACAGCACCAAGGCGACCTACTGCAGCGGCATGCGGGCGCTCATCGAAGATCCCGAGCAGCGCGACATGGTGGTCGAGGACCCGGCGCTGATCCCGGGCGTGGTCGAGGAGTCGCTGCGGATGTTCCCCGCCTTCGCCCACTTCCGCCGCACGGCGACCGAGGACACGGTGCTGAACGGAACGAAGATCAAGAAGGGCGAGAAGGTGGTCATGTGGTACGCCTCCTCCAACCGCGACGAGACCCGTTACGAGGAACCGAACCGCTTCGACGTCCACCGCAACCCCGAGCACCAGGCCTTCGGCGCCGGCGGCCGCCACTTCTGCCTCGGCACCGCCCTCGCCCGGCTCGAGCTGAAGATCCTGCTCGAGGAGACGCTCGCCCGCTATCCCGAGATGACGCTGGACGGAGCTCCGACCTTCATCGAGTCCGCCTTCCTCAACCAGCTCAAATCGCTGCCGGTACGGCTCAACGGGTAACGAAACCGCAGTGGCTTTCAGGCCACGGCGACGCCGAGCCGCCGCCCGCCGTCGCCGTGCCCGAACGCACTCAGCCGGTGATTCCGTGCACCACCGGGTAGTAGCCGTTGGCGTGACCGCTGACCTTCGGGTGGTAGCTTTCGCCGACCGGGTCCGAGAGGCCGTTGATCCACTCCGTCGACGAGCCGCTGCCGCCGTCGCAGACCGCGTGGCCGATGAACGGCGGGATGACGTTCCCGAAGACGAATTTCGAGCCGGCGCGACCGACCGCCGCGCTGATCGCGTTCTTCAGCATGTCGGCCGTTTCGTTGAGCCGCGTCATCTCACCCGAGCTGAACCAGGTGAACGCGTTGCAATCCACGCCGTCGAAGAGGCGCGGATAGTCGAGCGCGACCACCTCCGCGTTGGGAGAGTGCGACTTGATCGTGTTGTTGACCTGGTCGAGCCGGCCCGGCAGCGTGTTCTGGATATAGGCCTGGGCTTCGTCGATCGCGCCGTCGCAGTCGGATGCCCATGAGGGCAACGCGCATTCCGTGATCACGCTGGAGAAGCCGGCGTCGTTGCCGCCGATCGTGTAGGTGACCCAGTTGGTGTCCGAGGTCAGGCTTGCCGCCTGGGTGTTGATGATGTCGCCCGTCTTCGCGCCGGCGCACGCCGCATCCACAAACGTCCAACTGGGATGGGCATTGTGCAGCAGGTACGGGTAAGCGTAGATGGACCGCTGGCATTCCGGTTCGTAGAAGGTGCGCGTTCCCGTGCCGGATGAGTACGAGTCCCCCAACGCGACGTACTTCGTCGCCCACGCCGAGCTGGCGAATACGGCGCAGATCGCGATCGCCATGAGAACCGCTGAGATGCGCTTCCACTTCATGCTGCTCTCCTCCCGAGCTTGCGCCGGGTGCTCTCACCCGGCGCTGTTGGGCGCAAGCTAACACGGTTGGACAGTACATGTTTAAGTAATAGATTGTTTTAATCCAATAGTCAGCGAACAGCTGTCGACCGGCTCAGCAGGCAGGCTCGGCGCGTCATCGGCGCGACCTTCGGCCGTCGCGATCTGCGAGCCTGCCGCGGTGACACTGCTTGCGGCGAAGCTCCTCCTCGCCCCTCTCTGTGTGGTCGCCGTCTCCCTGGCCGGCCGCCGCTGGGGAGTGGCCGCCGCGGGCGTGCTCGGCGGGCTGCCCGTCGTCGCCGGCCCGATCCTGCTGGTCGAGACCATCCTCCACGGCCGCGGCTTCGGGGCCGACGCCGCCACCGGCACCCTGCTCGGGCTCGCCGCCCTGACCGCCTTCGTGGTCGTCTACGGCCGGGTCGCAGCGGCGTCCGGCCCCTTCTCGAGCGTGCTGCGTGGCTGGACCGCGTTCCTGCTCGGCGTCGCCGTCCTCAGCCTGGCCCAACCGCCGCCGGCGGCGTCGCTGGCCTTCGTCGCCGCCTGCTTCGCGCTCGGCCTGCGGCTGCTGCCCCCCGCGCGCCCACCGTTGGCCGCCGCCACGCCGCCTTGGTGGGACCTCCCCGCCCGAGCTCTCGCGGCGCTCGGGCTCCTGCTGACGCTGACCGCCGTCTCCGGCGCTCTCGGCCCCCACCTCAGCGGCCTGCTGGCGCCGTTCCCGATCATCACCAGCGTCCTCGCCGTCTTCACCCACGCGCACGGCGGCTTTGCCCAGGTCAGCGTCCTGCTGCGCAACTTCCTCTTCGGCTTCTACGGCTTCGCGGCCTTCTGCTTCATCCTCGCGGTCGCCCTGCCGGGGCTGACCGTCGCCGCCGCCTTCGGCCTGGCGGCGGCGACCGCGCTTGCCGTACAGGCGACGACCTCCCTCTTTCGCTCGCGCCTCCTGCCGGCGCCCTCGAGCTCCTGAGCTGCCGGAACCGCGCCCCGCGCCGGCGCGAGCCTGGGAGCGACTGCGCCCCTCCTCGCGCGTCGTCGTCATGGACATAGGGCTGACCCAGGGCGGCCCATACCGCCTGCTCGCATCTAGCCGGCCGCGGACGCGTTCAGCTCCACCGCGGCGCGGATCAGCTCCTTCAACGCCTTCTCGTCGATCTCGTCGCCCTCGTGGAAATCGATCGCGCGCCTGGTGTTGCCCTCGAGGCTGGAGTTGAAGAGTCCTGACGGGTCCTCCAACGAGGCGCCCTTGGCAAAGGTCATCTTCACCTGCTTCTTGTAAGTCTCACCGGTGCAGATGATCTTCCCGTCGTGGTACCAGGTCGGGACCCCTCTCCATTTCCACTCCTCGACCACCTCGGGGTCGGCCTGCTTGACCAGGCTTCGGACCCGCGCCAGCATCTCGCCCCGCCAATCGCCCAGCTCCTCGATTCTCGCGTCGATCAGCTCGGAGGGAGAGCCTTCCTTGCCCTCCTTCGAACTGTCTTTCGTCTTCTTCATCGCCGGCATCGCCTTCCTTCGTGATTGTCGTGCTCGCCCGTCCCCGAGTATCCCCGCCGAGCGCCTCGAGCGACAGCTCGCGGCGTCAACGAGCGACGACGCCGGCTTCGGCGGCCGGCGCCGCGTAGGCGGCGGCGAGCGTCGCGACGGTCTCGTGGGCGTTGAGCCCGCTCGGGTTGGGGACCACCCAGAGCGCCGCACCGGACCAGCGGATCGCGCTGTCGAGCGTGTCCGGCTGCCGGCCCAAGGCAGCGTCGCGCTCGCCGAACGCGTCGCGGTAGGCGGAGATGCCGGCGATCGCGACGACCCTGGGGCGGCGATCGGCGACGAACCGCAGCAGCCGCTCGCCACCCGCGCGCAGCTCCTCGCGCGAGAGCTCGGAGGCGCGCCCGGTGGCGCGCCGCACGAGGTTGGTGATCCCGACACCCCGGGCGACGAGATGCGCCCGATCGGCGTCGGTCATCCCAGCAACCCGATCGACCTCGTACTCGGTGATGCCGGCCGCGGCCAGCGCCGGGTAGAAGCGATTGGTGGGATGCGCGAAGTGGGTCCCCACCGCGGCGGTCCACAGGCCCGGGTTGATGCCGACGAAAAGGAGCCTGAGTCCCGGCCCGACGAGATCGTCGACCTCGCAGCCGCGAAACTCCTCCAGCTCCCCGCGCGTGAACCTCATGCCGCGATCCTGCCGGAGCGGCGCCTCACCCGTCGGTCGCTACCGCTCTGCGCAGAGGCGCTCGGCGGCGATCCAGTTGTCGCGGCGGGCGGAGTCGCGGCGGGCCCGACCAATGCCGTCGCAGCCGCCTGGGGACCCGCGTCGCGCGCTCCTCGGCAGCCGCGCGATCGTCGACACCCGCGCGGCGACCGCCGAAAGCAGCAGCGGCACCGGGTTGATCGGCGTGTCGTAGTGACGCACCTCGAAGTGCAGATGGGGACCGGTCGCGTCCCCGGTCGAGCCGACGTACCCGATCCGCGTCCCGCCGATCACGTCCTCCCCGACGTAGGCGGCGATCGTGGACATGTGCCCGTACCAGCTCGTGTACCCGAGGCGATGCTGAATCACGACGAGATTGCCGTAGCCGCCGCCGTTGTATGCGGCGTAGATGACCGTCCCGACACCGGCGGCGCCGATCGGGGTGCCTTCCGGCTCCGGGAAGTCGACGCCGGTGTGGGTATAGCCGTTGCGCGGGGCGCCGAACGGCGACCCGATCGGGCCCGGGACGGGTCGCAGGAACCGGACCGGACCGGTGGGCGCTCGTCCCTCGTCTCCACCCGCTCCGGAGCGCAGCGAGCGGATCGTAACCGGCCCCGCGAGGCCGTCGACCCCGATGCCGGCCGCTTCCTGGGCGCGCATCACCGCCGCCCTGGTCAGTGGGCCGAAGAGGCCGTCGGCCCTGCCGGGGCCATGGCCGGCGCGCTGGAGCAGGTATTGGAGCGCCGCGACGTCCCAGCCCCTGTCGCCGTATCGCATCACCCTGCTCCCCAGCCCAGGCCTACCGCGCCAGCCGAGCGCCCGCCGGGTTTCAGGCCCGGCGATCCCGTCGACATGCAGCCCGCGCCGGCGCTGGAAGGCGCGGATCCCGTGGCGGGTGAGCGGCCCTTTGATCCCGTCGACGAAGCCGCTGTAGAGCCGCAGGGACTGCAGCGCCGACTGCAGGGCGGCGACTCTCGCGGGCGACGCATCGGCGGGGGCGGGCGCGACAAACGCAGTCAGGATCAGCGCCAATGCGCCGATTCTGCGAACCGAACGCATTCATCGATAGTGGGTAAACACGCCTCGCAATTCAAATAGCCGGCAGCCGCGCAAGGTCTCGTGCATCTGGTGAGGTGGCGACGGGTGCTCGAGAGTAGGCTGACTGGCTCGCATGAGATCACACGGTGTAAGTACCCGTTGAAATGCCTGAACCGATCTTCGAAGGCGTCGGCGTGGCCTTGGTCTCGCTGTTCGATGGCGACGACCGTCTCCTGACATCCGAGACGATCGAGCACGCCGCCAGCTTGGTCGAGCGTGGCGTGGCCGCCGTCACCGTGGCCGGGACCACCGGGGAGCCCTGGCGGCTGGACGACGAGGATCGGGTCGCGTTGGTGCAGGCCTGTCGCACGAGTCTGCCGCGCGACGTCCCGGTCATCGCCGGGACCGGTCATTCGGATCCCGCGAAGGCGCGGGATTTGACGGCACGGTGCTCGGCGGCCGGCGCGGATGCCGTGCTCGTGCGGTCTCCAGCCGACGCCCAGACGATACCCACGTTCTACGAGCAGATCGCGCAGGCCGCGGCAGGTGTCCCTGTCCTGGCCTACCACTTCCCGGCCTTCGCTCCCCCTGGGATAGGCGTGGACGAGCTCGCCGATCTGCCGGTTGCCGGGATCAAGGACTCCTCCGCCGATGCAGACCGCCTGGCCATCGAGATCGACCTGTGCGATTACGCCGTCTACACCGGGTCGGCCAACCTGCTGAGCCTCGCCGGGAGCGTCGGCGCAGCGGGGGCCATTCTCGCCATGGCGAATGCCGAGCCGGAACGGTGCGTGAAGGCGTTCGGTGGCGACCTGACGGCTCAGGCCGAGCTGGCTGCGATGCACCTCACCTCGATGAACGGCTTTCCTCGAGGCCTCAAGGCCCTGGCAGGGCTTGCCTGAGCGGCAGCGCCCCTCCAGATCGCCCTTGGATCGACTGCCAAGGGGTGCCATAGGATTGCGTCGTGCCGTTCACCCTCAGAAACCTCAAGGAGGACCTGGAGGACCTCGGGTCCAACTTCGACGGCGCGCCGGACCTGGAGTTCCGCGCGGCGACCGAGGCGCTCGCTCTCGAGCAATCCGGCCTGACCTACCAGCGCGTCCCGCCCGACTACCGCTTTCCGTACGGCCACACGCACGAGAAGCAGGAGGAGGTGTATGTGGTCGTGCGCGGGAGCGGGCGGATGAAGGTCGACGACGAGATCGTCGAGCTCGAGGAATGGGACGCGGTGCGCGTGCCGCCCGGCGCGTGGCGGGGCTACGAGGCCGGGCCGGAGGGCCTCGAGATCCTCGTCATCGGCGCGCCCAACCTCGGCGAGAATCCCCGCGAAGACGTCGATGGCCAGCGCGACTGGTGGGTCGACTAGTCGGGCAGGCGCCTCGCCTACCGCCGTCGCAGCAGCAGCGCCTGGCTCGTCGCTGTGATCTCGCCTTCCTCGTCGTAACCGTAACCGGGCGCCGTCTGATGCAGTCATGACGGCAAACCGATGACCACAGCCGAACCGCCCAGCTCGTAGACCCTGCGTTCGATCGACGCAAAGCCGGGTATACCCGGAGCGGCGAGGCGTCGACTACAGGAGCGGCAATGGGCTCGACAAGGATCGGAACTGCGATGGGCGGCGCGGCGCTGGCGCTGCTCGCACTGGTCCTCCCGGCGGCGGCACAGGCGAGCTTCGCCAGCCTCTACGGCGGCGACGTCAGCTGCGCGGTGCAGCCCGGCAACGGCAACGTGCGCCTCTGCAGCGGCAAGGCGACCACCTGGGACGGCAAGACGAAGATCGACCTCAACGTGATCCTGCCGTCGGCGCCGGCGACCGGGGCCGACGGGCCCTACCCGGTGATCGGCGACTTCCACGGCTGGGGCGGCTCGAAGCTCGGGCTCTCCCCGCAAACCCAGGGTTGGGCCGAACGCGGCTACGTCGTGTTCAGCATGAGCGACCGCGGCTGGGGAGAATCGTGCGGCGGCGCGGACCCGGGCAAATTGCTGCCCGAATGCGAAGAAGGATTCAACCACCTGATGGACGACCGCTATGAAGTCCGCGACGCCCAGTACCTGATCTCGGTGCTGGCCGACGAAGGCCTCGCCGAGCCGCAGCGGATCGGCGCCACGGGGATGTCCTACGGCGGCGGGATCTCGATGGCGCTGGCGGCGCTGCGCAACCGGGTGATGCTCCCCGACGGCTCACTGGCCCCCTGGACCAGCCCCGAAGGGAAGCCGATGGAAATCGCCGCCGCGGCGCCGCAGTGGCCCTGGAGCGACCTCGCCTACTCGCTGATGCCGAACGGCCGCACGCTCGACTACGTCGCCGACGCGCCCTACCGCGGCCCGAGCGGCGATGCCCCGATAGGGGTCGAGAAGCTCTCCTACGTGAGCGGCCTTTACGGGACCGGCCTGGCCGAAAGCAACTACGCGGCTGGCAGAGAACCGGACCTGACCGGCTGGTACGCGTTGATCAACGCCGGCGAGCCCTACGGCTCGAATCCGCTTGCGGCGCAGATCGTCGCGACGATCGAGGCCTATCACTCCTCCTACTACATCGACCATTCCGAGCCGCCGGCGCCGCTGCTGATCCAGAGCGGCTGGAACGACGACCTCTTCCCGCCCGACGAGGCGCTGCGCTTGTACAACCGCACCCGCACCCAGTACCCCGGCGACCCGATCTCGCTCTTCTTCATGGACGACGGCCATGCCCGCAGCCAGAACAAGCCGGCCGACCTCGCCGTCTTCACGGCCCGCGAGGACGCCTGGTTCGACCACTACCTGAAGGGCGCCGGCGCGGTTCCCCAATCGAGCGTCGAGGCGCTGACGACGACCTGCGGCGCCGCCTCCGAAGGCCCCTACACGGCGGACGACTGGAAGGACGTCTCGCCGGGCGAGATCCGCTTCGACAGCGGCGCGGCCCAGACCGTGGTCCCGGGCTCCGGCAACCCGGCGATCGGCACCACCTTCGACCCGATCGCCACCGGCGAAGCGTGCGCGACCGCCTCCGGGGCCGACCAGGCCGGCGTCGCCACCTACAGGCTGGACCCGCTGCCCTCGCCCGGCTTCACCCTGCTCGGCTCGCCAACGGTCGTCGCCGACCTCGCCACCACCAACTCCGAATCGGAGCTGGCGGCGCGGCTGCTCGACGTCTCTCCGTCGAGCGGCGAAGAGCGGCTGGTGGCGCGCGGCGTGCTGCGCCCCGGCGGCGGCGGGCACATGGTCTTCCAGCTGCACCCGCAGGCCTACCGCTTCGCGCCCGGCGATATCCCGAAGCTCGAACTGCTCCCCTCCGACCCTCCCTACCTGCGACCGGCCAACACGGAGGGCGCGATCACCGTCTCCAACCTGGAGCTGCGCCTGCCCGTGCTGGAGGGGCCCGGCGCGCTCGGCGGCCTCGTCCAGGCGCCGGCGCCGAAGATCGTCCCCCCCGGCTACGAACTCGCCGGGGACTACCGGGCCGGTGAAGGCGGTGGCGCGGCGCCCGGCGGTGGCGCGGCGCAGACCTCCCCCCACCACGGCCACGGCGGCGGGGGGCACCCGCGCAAGCCGAGCCGCGGCACGATCGAGCTGTCGCGTGGCCGGATCATGGCCCGCGCCCGGGTCCTGATCGTCGGCGTGCACTGCGTCGGCAAGGCCGTTTCCTGCTCAGGCGAGCTCCTGGTACGCGGCAAGCACCGCGACCGCGCCGGGCGCTACCCGTCGCGTCTGCTCGCCCGCGGCGGCTACTCGGTGCCGGCCGGTCGCACCGTCCGGCTGCGGGTCCCGCTCACCAATGGCGGCCGCGCGACCTTCGCCGCCCGCCGCCACCACCACGGCAGGCGCGGGCGGGTGATGCGAGCCCACTTCGAATTCGACGACGCCGGCCGACGCGCCGTGCTGCGCCTCAGCCGTCCCGTGCACCTGCGGGTCGGCCGGCCGCACCGCCTCACGCCGCGCTGACCGCGCGCTGCCGCTAGTTGACCTCTAGCCGTGCCGGCGGTAATGCAGGTATACGGTCGCGCCGAACGTGCGGGTCTCGGCCAGCTCGAGCTCGACGTGCACGTCCGACGGGAAGTACGGCGTGCCGCCACCGACCACGATCGGAATGACGAACAGCTCGAACTCATCGATCAGCCCGCGCCGCATGCATTCCGCCGCGAGGCCGGCGCCGCCGACCGCGATCCTCCGGTCCCCCAGCGCGGCGATCTCCTCCTCGAGCGTTCCGGTGGACAGGCGGTTGCTGCCCTCGACGCTCGCCAGCGTGGTCGAGAACACGATCTTCTCGAGCGGGCGCCAAATCTCGGCGAACTCCGCCATCACGGGCTCGGAGAACTCCTCGGTGTCCCACACGAGCATCGTCTCGTAGAGGCGCCGGCCGAGCAGTTGAGCGTCGATCGCGGCGACCCGTTCGTTGTGGAACCGGTGCAGCTCCCGGCTGGGCACCGCCCAGTCGAAGCCTCCGTCCGGCCCGGCGATGTAGCCGTCGGCCGACAGGCTCATGGAATAGGTGATCACGAGGACATAGTGAACCGCGCGAGGCCCACCCGGCAACGACTCGCCCTCTGAATCAGTAGCTGAAGGTCATCGCCCCCTCGGCTGCGAACTCCATCAGCGGCGTCGCGCCCTTGAGCTCGGCCTTCTCGACCAGGTCTCCCTCATCGAGGTCGCGCTCGTTGAAGCAGATCGGGCAAACGTAGAAGCGGCCGCCTTTTTCCACGAACTGCGCGTGGACCCGCTCCACCGGCGGCTCCATGCCGACACGGATGCGATCCGCGTAACCCGACAACGCCAGGCGAACACCGTCGACGGTCAGCCACATCACCACGTCTTTGCCCTTGTCGAGGGCGGCGACCGCCGTGAGATAGGCGACGACTACCCGATCGGGGTCCTCCTCGCCGTGCGTGCAGCCGACTATCACTCGCTCTCCGTTTGCCATCGGCGTCTCCTCCTGGTGTTCGCTTTTGCTTTCAGAGGGGCCTCGGCTCGCCACTGCGGCCCCCATGCAGGAGGCCGTAGATCAGTGAGGGGAGGCACCAGTTCGTGGTCGCTACGGTCGCCGCCGCCAGCAGCAGGGGGACGGCGAGGACCCAAGCGAGCGTCGCCGCACCCGCCGCGAAGGCGAGGGCGATGGCTGCGACCCAGAACATCGCCAGTCGACAGGCAAAGCGCCTCGGCGCCGGGCTGGGCGGCACACTCGGACCGCCGAGCAACGGCCGCACCGCAGCGTCGTAGAAGTAGTCGAAGGGATGCTTGGCGGTGACGAAGCCGCCGAGCAGGGCGGTGAGGGCCATCGCAAACAGCAGGGCCGGGCTTGCGAGCACGGTGCCGAGCGCGATTCCGGCGAAGCAGAGGGCGGGCGAGAAGCGCAAGCCCAGCCAAAGCTCCCTCCGCTCCGAGTCGGTGAGGTGGCCGTAGCCCTGCATGGTGAGGCAGCTCCGCGACCAGGCTCCCAAGCGCTCGATCATTTCGATCCCTCCTCGCTACGACGGGCGAGCAGGGAGATGCTGGTGACGCCGTATTTCTGCGTGGCGTTGTCGGCGCGATTGGAGATGAAGCTGTAGTCGTTCTCGCGGACCTCGGCGATCTCGAAGCCGGCGCGCTCGATCGTCTCCAGGTAGCTGTCGCGCTGCATCGCACCGGCGATGCAGGCGGCCCACAGCGAGGCGTCGCAGGTGACGCCTTCGGGGAGGGGCTTGGCGCTGACGATGTCGGCGATCGCCAGCCGCCCGCCAGGCCGCAGCGCCGCCGCGGCAGCGGCGAAGACCGCGGCCTTGTCGGGCGAGAGGTTGACGACGCCGTTGGAGATCACGCAGTCGACCGATCCGGCCTCGACCGCGGGCTCCTCGATCATGCCGCGGCGGAACGCCGCGTTGCCGATCCCCCCTTCCTCGGCGAGCCGTGTGGCCTTGGCGAGCTGCTCGTCGGTCATGTCGATGCCGATCACCAGGCCCTCCGCGGCGGCGAGCGCCGCCAGCAGGGAGTCGGTGCCCGAGCCGCTGCCGAGGTCGAGGACGACGTCGCCCGGCTCGATCGCCGCGAGGTCGAGGAAGTAGCCGACCCCGGCGAAGGAGTCGATCGCCGCGGCGGGGATGCGGTCGAGATCGGCCGGCGGGTAGCCCAGGTGCTCGGCGAGCGGGCGGCCCGTCTCGAAGTGGAACTCGCGGTCGGGATGGAGCGCGACCTCCTCGTACATGTCTTTGACCCGCCTGGTCAGATCGGCGGTGTCGAGGGCTGCGGTCGTGTCCATCGTCGGGTTCATCTCCCATCAGTGGCTTTGCGTAAGCTGATCGGCCAGGCGCCACTCGGGCCAGCCGTCCTCCAGTCGCCGGGCCTCGCGCCCGGACTCCTGCAGCCGGCGGACCGCCTCGTGCGCGTAGGCACAGAACGGTCCGCGGCAGTAGGCGACGACCTCGCGGTCGGCGGGCAGCTCGTCGAGGCGCCGCTCCAGCTCCGCGATCGGGATCGAGCGGGCGCCTTCGATGTGGCCGGCGGCGAACTCCTCCTGCGGCCGCACGTCGACCAGCACCGCATCTCCGCTCGCCAGTCGCTTCAAGAGCTCCTCCCGCCCAACCGTCTCGACGTCCTCGCCGAGATAGTCGTGGGCGGCGCGCTGCACCTCGGCGAGGCGGGCCGCCGAGGCGTCGCGCAGGGCCAGCCAGAGGCGCAGCGCCTCCTCACCGGCAAGCGCGTAGCGGACCCGCGTGCCTTCGCGCGTCCGCGTCACCATGCCCGCCGCGTGCAGGGCCTGAAGATGCTGGGAGGCGTTGGCGACCGACTGGCCGCTCGCGTCGGCGAGCTCTTCGACGCTGCGGGGCGCCTGCGCCAGCAGGTCGAGCAACTCGAGCCGGCGCGGGCTGGAGAAGGCCTTGCCCATCAGGGCGATCGCCTCGAACAGCGTTTGCTTTGCCTCTACAGATGCCATAATTCGCTATTCAATAGAACTCTTGATAGTTTGTCAAGGCCAACCTGCGAATCGACTGGAGGCCGACGTGTTCTTCCGACAGCTCCTCAACGACGAGACCGCCTGCGCCTCCTACCTGCTGGGCTGCAAGACCCACGGCAAGCTGGCTGTGATCGAGCCCCACGTCGACTTCGTCGACGAGTACATCTCCCTCGCCGAGGCGCAGGACTCGCCGATCGTCGCCGTCTTCGAGACCCACGTTCAAGCCGATCACCTCTCCGGCCTGCCGGAGCTGGTCGAGCGGACGGGCGCCCGCGCTTACCTCCCCGCCGGGGCGGGGGTGGAGTTCGACCATCACCCGCTCGCCGACGGCGAGGTGGTCGAGCTCGGCAACACCGAAGTGGAGGCGATCGCCACCCCCGGCCACGCACCTGCCCATCACGCCTACCTGGTCACCGATCGCACGCGGGGTGAGAAGCCCTGGCTCGTGCTGAGCGGCGACGCTCTGCTTGTCGGTGACGCCGGGCGCCCCGATCTCCACGCGGGCGCCGAGCACAGCGTCGAGGAGATGGCCCGCGCTCTTCATCGCTCGCTGACCGAGCGCCTGCTGACGCTGCCCGACCACCTCGTCCTCTACCCGTCCCATTACTCGGGCTCCGTCTGCGGGCGCGGGCTCTCGGCCAACCCGGTCTCCAGCATCGGCTTCGAGCGGCGCCATAACCCGGCGCTGCGACTCGGCTCCGAGGAGGAGTTCGTCGCTGCTATCACCGCGCAGACCCCGCCGCCGCCCGAGCAGCAGACGGCGATCGTCGCAGCCAACCGCAGCGGCAGGCCGCTCGCCGAGGTGTCGTGACTCCGTCGGTCCGGCTGGGCCTGCGCGAGAACGCCGCGCAGTTTTCGCTTCTGGTCGCTGTCAACGCTTTCGTCGGGGCGATGGTCGGCCTCGAGCGCTCGACGCTGCCGCTGATCGGCCGCGAAGAGTTCGGCCTCGGCTCCAACGCGGCCGTGCTCTCCTTCATCGTCGCCTTCGGGCTGGTCAAGGCGTTCACGAACCTCGGCGCCGGCGCCCTCGCCGAACGGGTCGGGCGGCGACGGCTCCTGATCGCCGGCTGGGCGGCCGCGCTGCCGGTTCCGCTGCTGATCGCGGTGGCGCCGAGCTGGGGCTGGGTCGTCGCCGCCAACCTCCTGCTCGGGATCAACCAGGGCCTCGCCTGGTCGATGACCGTGGTGATGAAGATCGACCTCGTCGGCCCGCGCCGACGTGGCCTCGCGCTCGGACTGAACGAGGCGGCGGGCTACGGGGGCGTCGCCGTAGCCGCGGGCCTGACCGGCTGGCTGGCGGCCGAGTTCGCCGCCCGCGACGTGCTCGTCGTCGCGGGGGCCGCCGTCGCGCTCACCGCCCTCCTGCTCTCGGTCCTCTTCGTCCGCGACACCGGCGCCCACGTCGCCCTCGAGCAGGCACGCCACCACCGCGAAGCCGACAACGCCCCGCCGCCACTCGCGCGCGCCTTCACCGAGGCGAGCTATCGGGTCCCCGCCCTGCGCTCCTGCTCGCAGGCAGGGCTCGTCAACAACCTCAACGACGGTCTCGCCTGGGGGCTGGTGCCGCTGTTCCTTGCCGCCCACGGCGCGGGTGTCGTCGACGTGGGACTGGTCGCCGCCGTCTACCCCGGCATCTGGGCCGTGGCCCAGATCGCGACCGGCGCCTGGTCGGACTCGGTCGGGCGCAAGCCGCTGATCGTCGCCGGGATGCTCGTGCAGGCGGCGGCGCTCGCCTTGCTCGCGCTGAGCGGCGGCGCCCTCGGCCTCGCACTCGCAGCCGCCGTCCTTCTCGGCCTCGGCACCGCCCTCGTCTACCCGACCCTGATCGCGGCGATCTCCGACGCCGTCTCGCCGGTTGCGCGGGCTCCGGTCGTGGGGGTCTATCGCTTCTGGCGTGACATGGGCTACGCAGCCGGGGCGCTGGTGGCCGGGGTGGCCTCGGACGCGCTCGGCTACGGCGGCGCGATCTCCCTCGTCGCAGCCCTCACCGCGGCTTCCGGGCTCTGGGTGCTAGTCGACATGCCGGCGCGACGAGGTGGCCCGAGCGGTGCTGCCTCGCCTCAGCCAAGCGAGGAATGGCTCCTGCCTCTAAATGATCGCGGTCGCGCCTAGGTGCGACTCGCGGTGGATCGTACGCGGCGGCGTCCACCACTGCTCACCAGGCGATTTCTGATTTGGACCGGGGTGCCGTGGCGAGGAACCAAGGTGACGCCGCGCATGACGACTGGTTCGCGGCTGGGCCGGACGGGTTCGAGGTCTACTCGCGAGACGACCACGCGGATCACCTCTGCCATCTCGGCCTGGGCCAGCGCGGCGCCGATGCAACGGCGGATGCCACCGCCGAAGGGCAGCCACGAGTAGGAGGTCGCCTCTTCCTCGATGAAGCGCTCGGGCCGGAACTCGTGAGGGCGCGGGAAGAGGTCCTCGCGGAGCTGGACGACCACGATCGCCGGATAGACGCGGATGCCGGCGGGCAAATCCCAACCGGCGATCGTGCGCGGCTTGGTAAGCGTGCGCTCATTGGCGTCGATTACCGGACGCAGCCGCAGCGACTCGGTGACAACGGCGTCGAGGTAAGTGTCGTCCTCGCCATCCAGCTCATCGCGGAGCCGAGCAAGCACGCGCGGCTCGCGCATCAGCAGATCGAAGGCGAAGGCGAGCCCGGTGGCAGTCGTCTCGTGGCCGGCAAGCAACATCGTCATCAGCTCGTCACGCAGCTCCACGTCGCTCATCGCCCCGCCGTCCTCATCGCGGGCGCGAAGCAGGAGCGAGAGAACATCGATGCGATCCTCGAGGTCGCTCGCCCCGCGGCGGCGGCCGATCTCCTCGTAGATCAGCGCGTCGGCCGCCTTCAACCGTCGCTGGAACTGGCCCCACGGACTGAAACGGCCTAGATCACGGCGCAGTGCGCTCGGCATCACGAAGATCATCTGCATGTCGATCAAGGCGACCAGCGCAGCGCGCAGTCGCTCGATCCGTTCCCGCTCGGTGACGCCGAAGACGGCGCGGGCGATCACCTCGAAGGTCAGCGCCCGCATCCGCTCGCGCATGACGATGCGATCGCCTTCCCGCCAGTCGCCGACCTCGGCCTCGGCGACCTCGCGGATCACATCGCGGAAGTTCTGGATCGCCGACCCCTGGAACGGGGGCAGCAGCAGCTTTCGCTGACGCAGATGCTCGCGTCCGTCAAGGATCAGGACCGATTTGTCGCCGAGGACCGGAGCCAGGGGAGCGTTGGCCTCACCGGCATGGAGGTCGGACTGATCTCCGGTCAGCATCTCGCGGATCGCGTCTGGATCGGACACGTAGACGCCGGTGCCGAAAACGGGAAGCTTGACGGTGTAGGCGTCGCCGTAGCGCTGACGCCAACTGATCAGGGACTCCAACGGGCGCTGGACGAGGCGGGCCATATTGACCGCCGCCGGAGCGCGCGGGCCGGGCGGCAGCGCTTGCGACACGCCCCTGCTCATATGTGATCCCTTGGAGGCAGAGGCTCGCTTGCTCGCCTCGCCAGGCGCCAATAGGCCAAACCGACCAGGGCGACGACGGGCGCGGCACACAGGGCGCCCAGCAGAGTGCCGCTGGCGCTGAGTTCGTCGGCGGCCATGCTGGCGAGCGCCGGGGTTCCACCGAGGCCGACGACCGCCGCGATGAGCAACAAGAGGAAGGAAAGTGCGCCCAGCGCGGACGTGAGAAGGCCCTGAATGTCGACCCTTGCCAGCGCCGGCGCCCTCCCGGTTTCGAGGCGAGAGATACGCGCATCCAGCAGTCCGGGGTCCGCCAGGGAGACGGTTATCACCGACTCGCGGCGCGCCTCTTCAAGCGCCTTCGCCAGGGCTCCGAGAAGCGCGCGACGACCGGCGACGCGCTCGGCGCGGCGATCGGCCGCCAGCTCGCGACCGGCCTCATATCGGAGACGCAGAACCTCGAGGGCGGGCAGGAGGAAGAACGCCTCAGTCAGTGCCTTGCCGAGCAGGGCGCGGAGCGGGTCCAAATGCCGCACGTGGTAGCCCTCATGCTCAAGAGCAGCTCGAAGCTCCTCCCCCGTCAGGCTTTCGAGAAACCCGCGACCGATCGCAACCCGGGGAACGAGGATGCCGTAGACGAAGGAGAGCTGCTCGGCCGAATCCACCACCGTCACCCTGCCGTCCAGCCCGCTTGCTTTCGCCGCGACCGACAGCTCGGGCGGCGGCGGAAGCGCAAGGGCTCGAACTCGACGGGAGAGGCGGCGGGAGGCCGACGTCTGGCGCCCGAGCATCCTCGCGGCGAGGCCGATGGAAGTGGCGACCAAGACGGTGAGCGCGATCGCCGGCAAGAGGCAGACGGGACCGAGGTGCGCCAACGCTCCAGGGGAGATGCCGACGAGCGGAACCAACACGTAGGCGATGAATCCGCAGACCGGGTAGGCGGCCAGCGCGGCGGAGGTGCCAACCAGCCCGACGAAGTTCCGGGTGGGGCTATCCATCGTCCTCGTCCAACAGTCGTTGCAGGCGGCGCCGAAGAGAAGGGTCGGCGCGCGCCTCGTCTACGAAGTGAGCCACTGCCACATCCCCGTAGGCGCGCAGCACGTCTTTGACCGCGATGCCGGCGGCGTCGGGGGCATTGGCCTCGTAGACGTAGCTGCGCCCGGACTTGCGGCGACTGAGCGCGTCCTTCTCCGCCAAGCGGCTCATCACCGTCATCACGGTCGTGTAGGCAAGCGGCTCGGATCGGGACTCGTTCAGATCGTCAACGACCTCTCGCACCGCCACCGGACGAGCGGCTCGCCACACCATTTCCATGACCTCGCTCTCCAACGGGCCGAAGTCCTTGCGGCTGACCTTCTCGCCATCCATCGCAATTGCAATCTACTACATAAACGTAGTATATGCTCCGCGGCCATGAACAGCTCCGAAGACCACCCGACCCGCAGATCCCAGAGTGCCAATACCGGGCGTTACGACCGAATTGCCCGCACCTACAGCGTGCTCGAGCCGCTGTACCTCGTCTTCCCGCCGGCCCGCCGCAGGGCCGTGGCAGCGCTTGGGCTGAAGCCCGGCGACACGGTGCTGGAGATGGGCGCCGGCACCGGGCGAAACTTCCCCTATCTGGTCGAGGCGGTTGGCCCGAGTGGGACCGTCATCGGCGTCGACGCCTCGCCCGGAATGCTGGCCGAGGCGCGCAAGTTGATCGAGCGCAATGGCTGGTCGAACGTCGAGCTGCTCCAACAAGACGCCACTCAGCTCGAGGTCGATCGCGAGGTAGACGGTGTGCTGTTCAGCCTCAGCTACTCGGCGATGCCGGAACCGCGTCCGGCGTTGGCGCAGGCGTGGGAGCGACTGCGCCCCTCCTCGCGTGTCGTCATCTTGGACATGGGGTTGACCCAGGGCGGGCCCTGGCGCCTGCTCACTCCAATCGCCCGTCTTCTAGTCAAGTACGCCCCCGGCGACCCCTACTCCGATCCGTGGAGCGACCTCGCCCACTACGGCCCGGTCGAGACCAAGCGGTTCCTGCTGGGCTTCTTCTATGTCAGCGCCGTCACCAAGCGAACGTGAACCTGGCGACGCCTGCCGCGATGTTCGCTGAGCTGCGCGCCTTCTCGGGACGTCAATGGCAGATGGCGGCGGCGATTTCAGGAGCGGCGTTCCTCTCAATGGGAATCATGGGCGAGACGCTTCCCGGCGCATCTTTGGGCCGCACGACCCGGTGGAGTGGTGGAACTACGTCACTCTCGTTCTCTCTCCGGTGCTCATCGGCCTAATCGCCGCGACCTTAGTACCGCGGAGGAGCTGCCGTAGCGCCATAGACACGAAAAAACCCGTAGCGGGGCTTTCTCCTATAGCGGGGAGCGATTCGTCCTTACCGGCAACGCCTTCGTACTCCCAAACCTCATGGCACTTGACAGGATGCCTTGGACCTCCGACAGGACGCGCCAAATGTCAGCCCAGCGTGACCGCCAGCTCCTCTACGAGCCCCGGCAGGCGATCGGCTTCGCCGGCCACGGCGAGCTTGCCTACCAGGGCGAGCAGGCCGGCGGCGGGAACCCAACCGCAGCCGAGCCGCTCGGCGAAACCGGCGACCATCGCGTCGTGGCGCTCGACGCCCTGCGGCCCGGCGGCGAGGATCTCGACCGTCAACAAGCGCGCCGAGGGCGGGTCGGCGGCGAAGATCGCGAGCGCCATCCGAAGCGCCGTACGGTGGTGAGGCTCTGCGTCCCCTGCCGCTCCGTCGAGCGCCTCGAACAGCCGCCCCAGCAGCTCCTCGTGGGCCGCGAGCATGCACTCGCGCTTGCCCTCGAACTGTTTGTAGAAGGTGACCGAGGAGACCCCCGCCCGCTTCGCCACCTCGGCGACCGAGGTCGACGCGTAACTGCGCTCGGCGCAGACCTCCGCCATCGCCGCAACCAGCCGTTCGCGCTGGTTGCGGGCGACGACGTCCGCCGGGATCCCGTGGGACCCCGGCGGAAGACGCCTAGCGTCAGCGATGCCGCCCATGGCGCTTATGCCGCGCCTTGCCGCACTGGGCCTGCATCACCGGGTGGGTGTGGACCTGCTTGCCGTTCTGCCCGGTGGCGATGTCGTTGGCCCGGGACCTGTGCGCGCAGAGGTTGCGGGAGTTGATGATCAGGCCCTTCTTGGC
>DASTAY010000029.1:0-2971 GCA_035712345.1 Solirubrobacterales bacterium | reverse complement strand
GGTCGCTACTCCGAACTGGGCAAGAAGTGGGGGGTGGGCACCTGGAACGGCGCCTACGTCTTCGACATCGCCAGCTCGGTCGACTGGAGCCGCTACCTCAAGGTGGTCGACCCCTGCGTGAGCGCCGGGACCTGCTGAGGGCAGGAAGGCTACTGTCTAGCCTTCGGCTCATGGCAGAGAACCGCCTTTTCTCCACGCTGCCTTACACCAGCTATCCGGAATGGACGGAGTGCGTCGACGTCCACGATCGCAGCGAGCACTCCTGGCTTGGAACCGTGCGGACGATCGTCGCGGCCTCCTCGCGCTATCCGGTGCTGGTCCTCGACGGAACGGCCCGCACCGATCAGATCGCGGCGGCGATCATCGCCGCGCAGCGCCGCCGCCCTCGGCTGATCATGACCGACGCGACCTGGAAGCGCGGGTCATCGCTGCCGGACCGGCTCGCCTGCGCGGCCGGGATCAGGGCAATGCAAGGCCCGCACATAACCTTCTGCGTCCTCTCCAGCTGGGAGCGCGATCGCTTCCCTCAGACCTGGGGGGTGCCCCCGGACAGGGTTCGCTTCACTCCCTTCTGCCGCACCATCTCGGATCGGGAGCTCGAGCTGCCGGTGTCCGAGGACGGCGGCGTCTTCGCCGGCGGCGATTCGATGCGCGACTATGGCCCTCTGCTCGCCGCCGCGGGGGACATCGATGCGCCGGTGACGATCGCATCGCGCAAGCTTCGTGCCGGGCCCGACGCTCCTCCCAACCTCTCGGTGGGGCAGGTCTCGCCAGAGAGGTTCGAGGAGCTGAACCGGGCGGCCTCGGTGGTCGTCGTCGCCCTCGACGACTCCTCGGATCGCAGCGCCGGTCAGCAGACCTATCTCAACGCGATGGCGCTCGGGAAGCCGGTGGTCGTCACCGATGCGCCCGGTGTGCGCGACTACGTCAAGGACAACGAGACGGGGCTGATCGTGCCGCTGGGGGACACCGATGCGATGGCCGCCGCCATCCGCCGCCTGCTCGATCCCTCCAACCGTGAGGAGGTCGACCGGATCAGGGCCCAGGCGCGCGCGGCGGTGAGCGCGCGGTTCACCCGTCGACACTACATCGCCAGCATCATGGAAGTGGTCGAGGAGGAGCGCTCGCGATCGCAGGACGCGACGGAGCGGCAGGGGACCTCCCAGGCGCCGGGCGAGACCGCCCTGGGCTGAGCGTCGCCGCCGGCAGCACGCCGAGGCGCCGCCGGTCCTCGATCGTCCTCCCGGCGACGCCCGCGGATGCAAGCCCCAGCCCCATCAGCACCCAAATTCGCTTGTCCTCCGCGTCGGAGAGGAAGAATGCCGCGCTCAGCATCCCGGTGAGCGCGACCGCGCCCGCCCGGGCGAGCAGCGCCGCCCGGGCGTCGCCGTCGAGCTCGAAGCGCCGCCCGCCGCGCACGCCGGCGATCACCCCCGAGCCGGCGGCGCTGAGGAAGAGGACGATGCCGAGGACGCCCGTCTCGGCGAGCAGCGAAAGGTAGGCGTTGTGAACTCCGAGTCCGGTTTCGATATGGATGACTCCGGTCAGCGTTCCGGGCTCGCGGGTGTACTGCGGCGCATAGACGGCGAAGTTGTTGATGCCGACGCCCAGGATCGGATGGCTGTCGTAGACCCGCAGCGCGACCGTCCAGAGGTCCTGGCGGCCGCTGCCCCGGTCTGCGCTCGCATGGCTGATCCGCTCCCAGGCCGCGCTGTTGCTCGTCAGCCAGATTCCCATCACGGCCCCGATCCCCACGACCACGAGGAGGATCTGAGCGCGCTGGCGACGGAAGATCACGATCGCCGCGATGCCGGTCGCGATCAGCGCGACGAACCCACCACGCGACTCGCTGGCGATCACGCCGTAGGCGAGCGGCAGGAGCGCAGCCGTGAGCAGAACGCGGCTCCCCGCATGACGGGCGCCGGCGAGCAGGCCGAGGGCCAGCGTCATTCCGGCGACCATTTGCGCCGCGAAGAAGTTGGGGTCGCCGGCGGCCCCCTGCAGGCGCCCTTCGGAATCGACGAATGCCACGCCGGCGGAGTGGCCGACGATGCCGATCGACGACGAGAGCACCGCTCCGGCGACGAAGCAAGCGGCGACGATGCGCAGGTGAGACGGCTCGGTCGGCGTGGTGGCAACGAGTACGAGCAAGATCAGGACCTCCGTCGCGGAAAGCAGGATGGTCAGGCCGCGGCCCGGATCCTGGGCCCAGATCAACGAGAGGGAGAGCCAGAGGACGAATGCGCAGGCGAGCGCGAGCGAGCGTTTGTGCCGGCGGAGCTGGCGTCGCTGCCAGGAGTCGCGCTGCAGGGCTTGGGCGAGCCAGGCGGCCGCGATCACCAGGGCGCCCGCCTCGGGCAGCATCTTCGCGCCCGGGATCCCCTCGAGGAAGATCAGCGGCAGCCACAGCCCCAGCGCCAAGGGCAGGTTGGTCATCGCCAGCGGGGCGTAGACGAGCGCGAAGAGCAGGGCCAGGCCCGCCAGTGGGTTCCAGGCGACGAGCACGCCGGCCAGCACGCCCGCCGTCAAGCCGGCGATCACGATCGGCGGGCTCGGGCGCCGGACCTGCATCGCTGCGGCTCGAGCGATCATCCGCGCCGCAGTCTAGCCTCGCCGTGAGCTGTTCATGTCGCAATCGGCGGAGCGTCGTCGACCTTCGAGAGGCTCGCGAGGATCCGGGAGTCGCGAACCGCCTCGGCGAAGCGCGAGAGCTTCAGCCGCAGGCGTAAGCCGGAGTCGTTGAGGAAGAGCGCGATGCGCGGGCGCCGGTAGGTTTCGTCCGCGCGGTGGTAGCGCGACAGCGTGCATCCCGCCTCGTAGCCGGCGGCCGCCGCGGCCGCGGCGACCCGCTCGTCCGCCCTGCCGTACGGATAGGCGATCGTCCGGCACTCGCCGAGCCGCGCGGCGATCGCCTCGCGAGAGCCGTGCAGTTGGGTGCGGAGGGTCTCGTCGTCGACGCGCAGTAGATCTC
>DASTAY010000028.1:0-29244 GCA_035712345.1 Solirubrobacterales bacterium | reverse complement strand
GGTCGACAGCGCCGTGATCACCGTCCCCGCCTACTTCAACGACGACCAGCGCCAGGCGACCAAGGACGCCGGCAAGATCGCCGGGCTCGACGTCAAGCGGATCATCAACGAGCCGACCGCCGCCTCGCTCGCCTACGGGCTGGAGAAAGAGGAGGCCGATCACACGATCCTCGTCTTCGACCTGGGCGGCGGCACCTTCGACGTCTCCGTGCTGGAAATCGGCGACGGCGTCTTCGAGGTGAAGGCGACCGCCGGCGACAACCACCTCGGCGGCGACAACTGGGACAAAGCGATCGTCGAGTGGCTGGTCGCCGAGTTCAAGAAAGACCAGGGCGTCGACCTGGCGGCTGACAAAAACTCGCTGCAGCGGCTCTACGAGGCCGCCGAGAAGGCGAAGATCGAGCTCTCGTCGGCGCAGGAGACCCAGATCAACCTGCCCTTCATCACCGCGGTCGAGGGGCAGCCCAAGCACCTCGACATGAAGCTCAGCCGCTCGAAGCTGAACGAGCTGACCGGTGACCTGCTCGACCGCGTCGTCGGCCCGGTCAAGCAGGCGCTCGGCGACGCCGACGCGACGATCGACCACGTCGTCCTTGTCGGCGGCATGACCCGCAT
Source organism: Solirubrobacterales bacterium (assembly GCA_035712345.1). GTDB lineage: Bacteria > Actinomycetota > Thermoleophilia > Solirubrobacterales > 70-9 > VRUE01. The sequence continues at coordinate 28,629 of DASTAY010000028.1, read as the reverse complement.
GCCGGCGGTGCGCGAGAAGGTCAAGGAGCTGACCGGCAAGGACCCGCACCAGGGCGTCAACCCGGACGAGGTCGTTGCCGTCGGCGCCGCGATCCAGGCCGGCGTGCTGGCCGGCGACGTCAAGGACGTGCTGCTGCTCGACGTAACCCCGCTGACCCTCGGCATCGAGACCAAAGGCGGCGTGATGACGAAGCTGATCGAGCGCAACACGACGATCCCGACGAAGAAGTCGGAGATCTTCTCGACCGCCGACGACAACCAGCCCTCGGTCGAGATCCACGTGCTGCAGGGCGAGCGCGAGATGGCGAGCGGCAACAAGAGCCTCGGCAAGTTCCAGCTGACCGGCATCCCGCCGGCGCCGCGCGGCCTGCCGCAGATCGAGGTCACCTTCGACATCGACGCCAACGGGATCATCCACGTCACGGCCAAGGACCTCGGCACCCAGAAAGAGCAGAAAATCGAGATCAAATCCGGCTCCGGGCTTTCCGAGGAGGAGATCCAGAGCATGGTCTCCGACGCCGAGTCGCATGCCGAGGAGGACCAGAAACAGCGCGAGCTGGCCGAAGCGCGCAACATGGGCGAGAGCCTCGCCTACCAGTCCGAGAAACAGGTCGAGGAGCTGGGCGACAAGATCGACTCCTCCAACAAGGAGGAGATCGAGACGGCGATCAAGGATGTCCGCGAGGCGCTCGGCTCCGACAGCGTCGAGGAGATCAACGCCAAGACCGAGGCGCTGACGGCGGCGATGACCAAGGTGTCCGAGCAGATCTATGCGGCGGCGCAGGAAGAGGCGGCTGCGGCGTCTTCCGATGGTGCGTCGGAGGGGTCTTCCTCTGACGATGAGGAGGAGGTCGTCGATGCCGAGGTGGTTGATGAGGGCGACGACAAATGAGGCCGGAGCATCGGGACGACCTAGGGACCGATGAGTCCCGGCCGGCGGGTCCTGTCGGCGCAGGGGACCCACCTCCCCCTGCGGTCGCTAAAGCGTCCTCGGGGGAGGTCCCCCCTACGCCGCCACCCGCCGGAGGGGCGTCTGACGGCACCTCAGGGTCGGCCTCGCAGGCTGACGCCCGGGATGTCGAGGCCGACTTCGAGAAGCTGCTGGCGGATACCCAGCGGGAGCGGGATGAGTATCTGGATCTGGCGAAGCGGACCAAGGCTGACTTCGAGAACTTTCGGAAGCGGATGAGTGCGGAGGTGCTCGCTGCCGGGGGCAGAGGGAAAGCTGAAGTGCTGCGAGGCGTCTTGCCTGTGCTCGATGACTTGGAGAGGGCTATTCAGGCGGCCGGCTTGGACCCGGAGGGGGATTCCGAGGATGGGCTGGCGCATGGGGTGCTGCTCGTCTTTCGCAGCTTGCGCGACTCGTTGCTGAAGCACGGGATCGAAGCCGTCGACCCGACCGGGGAGAGGTTCGACCCGCAGGAGCACGAGGCGCTCTCGATGCAGCCGGCCGACGGGGTCGAGTCGGGGGTCGTCGTCGAGACGATGCAAAAGGGGTACCGGCTGGGTGAGCAGTTGATCCGGCCGGCGCGTGTCGTGGTGGCGGAGTAGGAGGACAGTTGGCTGACGATCTCTACAAGGTGCTCGGGGTCTCGAAAGGGGCCTCCGAGGAGGAGATCAAGAAGGCGCACCGCAAGCTGGTGCGCAAATACCACCCGGACCGCAATCCCGGCGACGAGGCGGCCGAGGAGAAGTTCAAGCAGGTCCAAGGCGCCTACGACACGCTCTCCGATCCCGAGAAGCGCAAGCAATACGACCAGGGGGGCGGGATGTTCGGCGGCTTCGGCGGAGGCCAGGGCGGCCCCGGCGGCGGCCCGTTCGGCGGCGGGTTTCCCGGCGGCGGGGTCGGAGGGGCGGACCTCGGCGACATCCTCTCCGGCATCTTCGGCCGCGGTGGTGGCGGCGGCCGCGGGCGGCCCGAGGCCCAGCGCGGCCGCGACCTCGAGACCGAGCTCAGCCTCAGCTTCGATCAGGCGGTCAACGGCGCCCAGGTCAGCGTCAGCGTGCCGAAGGCGGAACGCTGCACGACCTGCCATGGCAGCGGCGCTAGGCCCGGCACCGCGCCGGTCACCTGTCCGCGCTGCGAAGGGCGCGGCGTCGATGCCGAAAGCCAGGGCTTCTTCTCGATCAGCCAGCCCTGTCCTCAGTGCGGCGGCGCCGGCCAGATCGTCGAGGACCCCTGCCCCACCTGCGGCGGCTCCGGCCTGACCAGACAGACCAAGCGCTACAAGGTCAACATCCCGGCGGGAGTCAAGGACGGCGCCCGCATCCGCCTCGCCGGCAAGGGCGAGGCGGGCCCGCGCGGCGGTCCGCCCGGCGACCTCTACGTCGTCACCCGCGTCTCCGCCTCGCCCGTCTTCAAGCGACTCGACGGCGGCAACCTCGAGGTGACGGTCCCGATCACCGTCGCCGAGGCGCTGCGCGGGGGGACGATCGAGGTGCCGACGCTGGATGGGACGAAGAAGATCAAGGTCGCCCCCGGCACCCAGCACGGCACGATCCAGCGCCTGCGCGGCGAGGGGGCGCCGAAGCCGCGCGGCAGGGGGCGCGGCGACATCCGCTACCGGCTCGAGATCGAGCTGCCGAAGGAGCTCACCAAAGAGCAGCGGGTGGCGGTCGACGAGCTCGCCGCGGCCCTCAACGGCGCCGACCCGCGCGCCGAGCTGCTGCGAAGGGCGGCGCGATGAGATCGCCGGGTTCCTTTTTCATCCCATGCGTCCGAAAGGAACCACGCGAGGTGGGGGCGTGGCGGTAAGACGCGAACAGATCGAAGTCTCCGTCGACGACGAGCGCGGTGTCTTCATGATCTCGGTCGCCGCCGAGCTGGCGCACATGCACCCGCAGACGCTGCGCGTCTACGAGGCGCGGGGGCTGATCGAGCCGCAGCGCTCGGCCAAGAACACCCGCCTGTACTCGCAGCGCGACGTCGAGCGGCTGCGCCACATCCAACGGCTCACCTCGGCGGGCCTCAACCTGACCGGGGTGGAAATCGTGCTCGACATGGAAGCCGAGGTGGAGAGGATGAGAGCCAAGCTGGAGCGCATGCGCAGCCATGCCGCCGAGCTCGAACGTCGCATCGCGAGGGAGGGAATCTGATGCAACCGGACAGGTTCACGGTCAAGTCCCAGGAAGCGGTTGCCGCGGCACAGCAGCTCGCCTCGCACCGGCTCAACCCAGAGGTGGCGCCGGCCCACCTCCTGCTCGCCCTGCTCCAGCAGGACGACGGCCTCGTTGTGCCGATCCTGCAGAAGCTCGGCGCCGACGTCGCCGCGATCGGCGCGCGCGCGAACGAGGCTGTCGAGGCGCTGCCGAAGCTGAGCGGCGCCGAGCAGGGGGATGCGCGACCGTCCTCCGCCTTCGTCGGGACCCTGCGGCAGGCCGAGAGCGAGATGGCGAAGCTCGGCGACGAGTACATCTCGACCGAGCACATCCTGCTCGCCCTGGCGGACAAGGGCTCCGGAGTCGCCGACGTGCTCCCCGACCGCGGCTCGCTGGACAAGGCGGTCGTCGAGGTGCGCGGGCCGCACAAGGTGACCTCGCCGAACCCCGAGGACAGCGTCCAGGCGCTGGAGAAATTCGGCCGCGACCTGACCGCCGAGGCGGAGAGCGGCAAGCTCGACCCGGTGATCGGCCGCGACGAGGAGATCCGCCGCGTGATCCAGGTCCTCTCCCGCCGCACCAAGAACAACCCGGTGCTGATCGGCGACCCCGGCGTCGGCAAGACGGCGATCGTCGAGGGCCTGGCGCAGCGGATCGTCGCCGGCGACGTGCCCGAGAGCCTGCGCGACCGGCGCGTGATCGCGCTCGACATCGGCGCGCTGCTGGCCGGCTCCAAATACCGCGGCGAGTTCGAGGAGCGGCTGAAAGCGGTGCTCTCCGAGGTCCAGCAAGCCGAGGGGCAGATCGTCCTCTTCCTCGACGAGCTACACACGATCGTCGGCGCCGGCGCGGCGGAGGGAGCGGTCGACGCGGCCAACCTGCTGAAGCCGATGCTGGCCCGCGGCGAGCTGCGCGCGGTCGGGGCGACGACGCTGGACGAGTACCGCAAGCACATCGAGAAAGACGCGGCGCTGGAGCGGCGCTTCCAGCCGGTGCTCGTCGGCGAGCCCGACATCAACGACACGATCGCGATCCTGCGCGGGCTGAAGGAGCGCTACGAACTCCACCACGGTGTGCGGATCACCGACTCGGCGGTCGTCGCCGCGGCGACGCTCTCGGAGCGCTACATCGCCGACCGCTTCCTGCCCGACAAGGCGATCGACCTGATCGACGAGGCGGCCTCGCGGTTGAAGATCGAGATCGACTCGATGCCGACCGAGATCGACGAGGTCGAGCGACGCACCCAGCAACTGGAGATCGAGCGCGAGGCGCTGAAGAAAGAGAGCGACGATGCCTCGAAGGCGCGGCTGGAGGCGCTCGAGGCCGAGCTGGCCGAGCTGCGCGAGAGCTCGGGCGAGATGAAAGCGCGCTGGCAGAACGAGAAGGAGGCGATCGAGGCGATCAAATCGGCCAAGGCCAAGCTCGAGGAGGCGAGCCGCGAAGCGGAGCGGGCCGAGCGCGACGCGGATCTCGAGACCGCGGCGAAGCTGCGCTACGGGCAGATCCCCGAGCTGGAGAAGACGGTTGCCGGGCAGGAGGAGCGGCTGAGCGCCCTGCACGCCGAGCACGGCTCGATGCTGGCCGACGAGGTGACCGAGGAGGATGTCGCTGAGGTGGTCGCAAAATGGACCGGGATCCCGGTCAGCCGGTTGATGGAGGGCGAGGTCGAGAAGCTGATCCAGATGGAGCAGCGCCTGCACGAGCGGGTGATCGGCCAGGAGGAGGCGATCAGCGCCGTCTCCAACGCGCTGCGCCGCTCGCGCGCCGGCCTCTCGGACCCCCACCGGCCGATCGGCTCCTTCCTCTTCCTCGGACCGACCGGCGTCGGCAAGACCGAGCTGGCCAAGGCCCTGGCCGAGTTCATGTTCGACTCCGAGCAGGCGATCGTCCGCCTCGACATGTCCGAGTACATGGAGAAGCACACGGTGGCGCGGCTGATCGGCGCCCCGCCCGGCTACGTCGGCTACGAGGAGGGCGGACAGCTGACCGAGGCGGTGCGGCGGCGGCCCTACGCCGTGGTCCTGCTCGACGAGATCGAGAAGGCCCACCCCGACGTCTTCAACACGCTGCTGCAGATCATGGACGACGGGCGGCTGACCGACGGGCAGGGTCGCACGGTCAGCTTCACCAACACGGTGCTGATCATGACCTCCAACGTCGGCAGCGACCGGATCGTCGGCGAGGCGGTCGACGAGAAGATCCGTGAGGGGATCGAAGAGGTGCTGGCGGCGACCTTCAAGCCGGAGTTCCTCAACCGGATCGACGACACGGTGATCTTCCACCGGCTCTCCAAGGCCGACATCGGCCGCATCGTCGAGCTGCAGGTCAACCAGCTCATCGGGCGGGTGCGCGAGCGCGGGATCGAGGTCGAGCTGACCGGCGAGGCCCGCACCCTGCTCGGCAACCTCGGCTACGACCCCACCTACGGCGCCCGCCCGCTGAAGCGGGTGATCCAGAAGCAGCTGGTCGACAAGCTGGCGCTGAAGATCCTCGAGGGCGAGTTCGGCGAAGGCGACACGGTGCGGATCGACGCCGCCGACGGCGAGCTGGCCTTCGAGAAGGCGGCCTCCGGCGCCCCGGCTGAGCCCGCCACCGCCTGACTGGGCGTCGCAATACAGCAGCCGGACTTTAGGAATCGCTAAGCCGATCCGACGTAAGCTTGTGCGGGTTCGAACAGATGTTGAAGCGAAGGCACATCAACGGCGATCCACGGAGGCGCGGCACGCGCATCCTGCTCGCTGCCGCCGATGCGATCCGCTGGCCCTTCGAGCGCGCCGCCTGGTCGGTCGAGCGGCGCCTGATCTGGCCGCTGCAGAAGCGCCTCGCCGGCCGTGGCGCTCCGCGCCGCGGCGCCGGGATCGCGGCGCTGGCGACGATCGTCGCGGCGGCGGCGCTTGCCGCCGTGCTCGTCCTCCCCGGCGGCGAGGAGCCGGCGCGGGAGCAGACCGCGGCGCAACCGTCGCAGGTGGCGATAGTCGCCGCCGATCCCCAGCCGCAGGCTGAGAAGCCGCAGTCGCCGTCGCTGCAGGGCGCGCCCCCCCACTTCGGCGTCGGCAACGGCGTCGGCGTCTCGAAGTCGAACGGCGGCGCATCCGGCGCCGGCCAGGCCGAAGCCCCCTCGCCCTCCGTCGATGCCCCCGCGAGCGCCGCGGCCCCGACCGCCGAAGGCGATGCGGGTGCGACCGCCTCGAGCGCCGCCAAACCGGTCCCGGCCGGGCCGGCGGCGATGAAGGTCGCCCGCCGCTTCGCCGAGGCCTTCGTCTTCTACGAGATCGGCGAGAAGGCCGCCCGGGCCGAAGCCGTGTTCGGCGAAACCGCCACCGAACAGCTCGCCAAGGCGCTCGAGGAACGGCCGCCGCGGCTGCCCTCGAACGCGAAGGTGCCGAAGGCGAAGGTGCTCAACCTCGTCCCGGGCCCGCGCTTCGGCACCCAGTACACGGTCAGTGTCTCGCTGCTGCGGGTCGGCATAACCAGTGAGCTGCGCCTCACCCTGCAAAAGGAAAAGGACGGCGGGTGGAGCGTCGCGCAGGTCCTCGGATGAGCCTCGCCCGGCTCCGCGACGTGCTCGTCGCGCTCGCGATCGGCGCCGCCGTGGCGGCGCCGGGGGCGCTGGCGGACGAACCCCTGACCGCTCCGTCGAGCGAAGTCGAAGCGACGGCGCCGGCGCTGGAAGCGAGCGGGGAAGCGCCTGAAGCCGAAGCTTCCCCCGCGCCGGGCGTACAGGAAGGCGCGACGATCGCCGCACCGGTGACGGAACCGGCGAAGCCCAAGCCATCGTCAGGGACGGGCGGCGGCACCACCGCCGGCAAGCCGGCGCCCCAACAGGTGGAAACCGGCGGACAGGCCTCCCCTCCCGCTACGGCTGCAACCGAAACCCCCTCCGCGCCGCCATCGTCGAGCCTGCTGATCCCCTCGATCCCGAGCTCCAGCTGCGCCTCCTCGGGCCTGCCGCCGGTGCTCGCTCCGATCTACCAGCGGGCGTCGAGCGCCTATGCGCTAGGTCCCCAGGGCGCCGCCGTGCTGGCCGGCATCAACGCGGTCGAGACCGCCTTCGGCGCCAACGTCAACGTCTCCTCGGCGGGTGCCGAGGGCTGGATGCAGTTCATGCCCTCGACCTGGGCTACGTACGGCGTCGACGCCAACGGCGACGGGGTCGCCGACCCCTACAACCCCGAAGACGCGATCTTCGCCGCGGCGAGCTACCTGCACGCCGCCGGGATGCCGACCGACACCTACGGCGCCATCTACGCCTACAACCATGCCGACTGGTACGTCGCCGAGGTCCTCTCCGACGCGGCCTGCTACGCCGCGGAAGTCGGCGTCGAAGCGTTCAACCCAGGCCTGCTCGAACCGCAGATGCAGGTGCTGGACTGCGAACCGGCTTCGCCCTGGCGCAAGAAGATCCCGGCCGCCTACCTGAGCGCCTTCGAGGCAGCGGCGGCGCGCTACGAACTCGGCCGCCGCGGCGTCTGGGCGCTGGCCGCGGTGGCGCGGCTGGAGTCGAACTTCGGTCGCGGGATGAGCGGCGGCGAACTGCGCCACGCCGGGCCGCTCGGGCTCGAACCGAGCGAGTGGCGGCGCTACGCCGTCGACGGCGACGAAGACGGACGGATCCGCCACGCCGACCCGGCCGACTCGGCGGCGACGCTGGCCCGCCTGATCTGGTCGCGCAAGAGCCTCCGCGCCGGTCTCTTCACCCACAACCACGCCGAGTGGTACGTGCAGGAGGTCCTCCAGGAGGCGGGCCAGATGCGCGGCGAGTGCAAGGTCTCCTACTCCGAATGGAAGATCGCGCCGCTGCCCGCCGGGCTCGAAACGGCCGGTCCCAGCTCCGTCCTCGAGGGCAACCTGGCGAGCGCCCCGGTCAGCGCGCCGCCGGCCGTCAAGGCGGCGATCGCGGCGGCCAACTCGATCTCGACCACCCCCTACGTCTGGGGCGGCGGCCACGGCTCCTGGATCTCCTCCGGCTACGACTGCTCGGGCGCCGTCAGCTTCGCCCTCTACGGGGCCGGGCTGCTCGAACGGCCGATGACCTCGGGCGAACTGGAGAGCTACGGCGAACCGGGCCCCGGCCGCTGGATCACGATCTACGCCAGCCCCACCCACACCTACGCCGAGATCGCCGGCCTGCGCTGGGACACGGTCGGCGACGCGCAGGGGACGGGGCCACGCTGGCATACCGAGCCTCCATATCCCGAAGGCTTCGTCGTCCGCCATCCCGCTGGGTACTGAGCCGGTGGGAAGGGCCGGATGCCGAGCGACGGATCCTTTCTCCCGTTAGCTGAGAAGCAGTACCTTTGCCCTAGAGCTGTCTAAACCTTGAAGGGGGCGGAGATGCCGACGTACGTGATGCTGACCAACCTGACCGCCGAGGGCGTGCGCACCCTCAAGAACAACCCGGGGAGGGTTGCCGAGGTGAACAAGGAGGTCGAACAGATCGGCGCCAAAGTGCAGGCGCAGTACGCGACGCTCGGCCAGTACGACTTCGTCACGATCGTCGAGGCGCCCGACGAGAAGACGATGGCCAAGGTCTCGGTCGAGCTCGGCTCGCGCGGGACGATGACCAGCCAGACGCTGGTGGCGATGCCCGCCAACGAGCTCTCGGACTCGCTGTAAAACGCCGCCTCCTCTGCTCCCGCGAATGCCTGAAGGAATATGCGCGTCCTAGTTGTCGGAGCCGGCGGCCGCGAGCACGCGATGGTGCGGGCGCTCGCCCGTTCGCCCCAATCGCCTGAGCTGCTCTGCGCTCCCGGCAACGCCGGCATCGCCGCCGACGCGGAGTGCCTGCCCGAGGTCGGCGCCGGGGACGTCGAGGCGATCGTCGCCGCGGCTCGCGAACGCGCCATCGACCTCGTCGCGGTCGGCCCGGAGGCGCCCCTGGTCGCCGGTCTCGTCGACGCGCTGGAGGGAGCGGGGATCGCCGCCTTCGGGCCGCGCGCCGCGGCGGCCGAGCTGGAGGGGTCGAAGGCCTTCGCCAAGGAGGTGATGGCGGCGGCGGGCGTGCCGACCGCCGCCCACGTCCTGCTGCGCAGCCGCGAGGAGGCGCTCGAGCGGCTCGCCGTCGCGTCCTACCCCACGGTGCTCAAGGCCGACGGCCTGGCGGCCGGCAAGGGAGTGATCCTCGCCGCCTCGGAAGCCGAGGCGCGCGAGGCGGTCGAGGTCTTCTTCGGCGAGCGCCGCTTCGGCGCGACGACCGTCGTCCTCGAGGAGCTCCTTGCGGGCGAAGAGCTCTCTCTGCTGGCGCTCTGCGACGGCGAGAACGTCGTCCCCCTGGCCCCCGCCCAGGACTACAAGCGGATCTTCGACGGCGACGAGGGACCGAACACCGGCGGCATGGGCAGCTACTCGCCGGTGCCGGGCTTCGGCCCCGACGAGGTCGACGCGATCGTCGAGGCCGTGCACCGGCCGGTGATCGCCGAGATGGCCTCCCGCGGGACGCCCTTCCACGGCGTCCTCTACGCCGGCCTGATGGTCGGGGCCGAGGGCCCCAAGGTGCTCGAGTTCAACACCCGCTTCGGCGACCCGGAGACGCAGGCGGTGCTGCCGCGGCTGCGCTCGGACCTGCTCGAGCTCTGCTCGGCCGCGCGCGAGCCCGGCGGGCTCGCCGGTGTGCAGGCCGAGTTCGGCGAGGATTGGGCGGTGACGCTGGTCCTGGCCTCGGCCGGCTACCCGGAGTCCTCCTCCAAGGGCGACGTCATCCATGGCCTCGACGACGCCGCCGAGCTGGCCGACGTGACTCACGCCGGCACCGCCGAGCGCGACGGCGAGGTCGTCACCGCGGGCGGTCGGGTGCTCAACCTCACCGCACTCGGGCCGACCCCCGCCGCGGCACGCGAACGTGCATACGATGCCGCCGGTCGGATCTCCTTCGACGGGATGCAGATCCGTTCCGACATCGCCGCCCGCGCGGTTGAGCGGGTACCCAGTTGACGACGACGAGAGAGAGGAAGGGATGAGCGAGATCTCAGAGGAGCCGCAGCCGAGCGCGGCGACCGCGATGCCTGCGGTCGAGGAGGCGTTCGAGGAGATCGACGTCGATGAGCCCCGCGTCGGGATCATCATGGGCTCGAAGAACGACAAGCCCAAGATGCAGCCGGCCGGGGGCGTCCTGCACGACGCGGGCATCCGCTACGAGGTGCGGGTGATGAGCGCCCACCGCGATCCCGAGCTGGTCCGCGAGTACTGCCACAACGCCCGCATGCGCGGGCTGAAAGTGATCATCGCCGGCGCGGGCATGTCGGCTGCGCTGCCGGGGGTGGCGGCCGCCCACACCGACCTGCCTGTGATCGGCGTGCCGATCCTCGGCAAGAGCCTCGGCGGCCTCGACGCGCTGCTCTCGGCGGTGCAGATGCCGCCGGGCGTGCCGGTCGCCTGCGTCGCCGTGGACGGGGCCAAAAACGCCGGGCTGCTCGCGGTGCGGATCATCAACGCGTGATCCCCCGCTACACCCGCAAGGAGATCGGTCAAGTTTGGTCCCAGCAGAGGAAGCTGGAGACCTGGTTGGAGGTGGAGCTGGCGGCTACTGAGGCATGGGCGGAGCAGGGCGTCGTTCCCTTGGAAGCTGCAGAAGAGGCGCGGGCACGGGCAGCCTTCACGGTCGACGCGGTCAACGAGCGCGAGAAGGTGACCGATCACGACGTGGCGGCCTTCGTCGACGTCGTCGCCGCGTCGGTGGGGGAGCACGGGCGCTGGATCCACTATGGCCTCACCTCCTCCGACGTGCTCGACACGGCGCTGGCGCTGCAGCTGCGCCAGGCGGGCGAGGTCGTGCTCGCCTCGGCGCGCGCCTACCGCGACGCCCTGGTCGAGCGGGCGCTGGAGCAGCGCGACACGCTCTGCGTTGGCCGTACCCACGGCGTCCACGCCGAGCCGACGACCTTCGGCCTGCGCCTCGCCGGCTTCGCCTTCGAGGCCGACCGCAACCTCACCCGCCTGGCCGAGGCCTTCGAGCAGCTGCGCTTCGGCAAGCTCTCCGGTGCGGTCGGCACCTACGCCTCGGTGCCGCCGGCGGTCGAGGCGCGAGTGATGGAGCGGCTCGGGCTGGAGCGCGAGGACGTCGCCACCCAGGTCGTGCCGCGCGACCGCCACGCCGTGCTGACGTCGGCGATCGCGATCGCCGCCGCCGGGCTGGAGCGCTTCGCGACCGAGGTCCGCAACCTGCAGCGGACCGAGGTGCGCGAGGTCGAGGAGCCGTTCGCCGCCGGGCAGAAGGGCTCCTCGGCGATGCCGCACAAGCGCAACCCGATCCGCACCGAGCGGATCACCGGCCTGGCCCGGGTGCTGCGCGGCTACGCCCAGACCGGCCTCGAGAACGTCGCCCTCTGGCACGAGCGCGACATCTCACACTCCGGCGCCGAGCGGGTGATCCTGCCCGACGCGACGATCGGCCTCGACTACATGCAGGACCTGGCGGCGAAGGTCGCAGGGGACATGACGATCCGCGCCGACCGGATGCGGGAGAACCTCGAGCTGACCCATGGCGCCCTGTTCAGCCAGCGCGCCCTCACCGCTCTGGTCGAGTCGGGGATGACCCGCGACGACGCCTACCGCGTCGTCCAGGAGAACGCCCAGCAGGCCTGGGACACCGGCACCCACTTCCGCGAGCTGCTCGGCGAGGCCGCTCCCGAGCTCGACCTCGACGCCGTCTTCGACTACGACGCCTACCTGGGCCACGTCTCAGCGATCTTCGAGCGCCTCGAAGCGCTGCGGGACTGACTCAGACCGGGATCACGGTCAGGCCCGCGACGCCGTTGAGGGCGCCGAAGTCGGCGTCCTGGGTGACGATTGGGATTTCGTGCGCGGCGGCAGTCGCGGCGATCCACATGTCATTTGCGTTCAGGCGGCGGCCTGATGCGGCCAGGTAGGCGCGCATCTGGGCCCAGGCGTTGGAGACTTCGTCGTCGACCGGGAGCTGAGGAATTCGGTTCACGAGTTCGAGGGTCTTGATTCTCCGATCGCGGGTCTCGATGTCGTCCGCCGCAAAAATGCCCGCGCGAAGCTCCGCCTTCGTGACCCACTGAAACGGAGGCGGTGAGGGGCATCGCCTCGGAGCGGAGATCTCTGCCGCTCTCGAGCGCGACGAAGACCGAGGTGTCAAGCAAGCCGCGGAGGGCCGACGGCACGACGTTCACAGAATCGGACCGAGATCGTCGGTCGTTTCGCCGGCGATGCGCTCCAAATCGTCGCGCAGGCCTGGATCGGCGGAATGCGTTTTGAGCAGCTCGACCAGTTCCTCGCGCGGCATCCACCGCGGCTCTTCGCGGCGATGCGGCACCAGATCCGCAACCGGCTTACCGCGCACGGTGATGACGACGGTCTCGCCTGCCTCGACCCGCCGCAACACACCGGCGGTGTCGTTTCGCAGCTCTCTGGTGGCGACTTCTACGATAGTGCTACGAGCGTAGCACCTGGCTCAGAGGATCTGACCGGCGACGAAGCCGGCGAGGAGGACGAGCCAGCCGCCGATCTCGGTGACGATCAGGGCGACCATGAAGGCGTGCGTGCCGGCGACCGGGTCGCGGAACTGGTTGTCGGTGTCGCGTCGCCAACCGTGCACCGCGTAGCCCACCACGGCGGCGAAGAAGTAAAAGGCCATCGCCCCGGCGGCGATCAGGTTGACCGCGGTGCCCCACTTGCTCAGCTCGACGAACGTCGCGACCAGCAGCAGGGCGAAGCTGTAGAGCAGCGCCGCCCGGTGGGCGGTGTCGACATACGGGTGGGCGAGCGCGTCGGCCGACTCGCTCATCTGCCGGTACTTCCAGACGCCGAGGAGCAGGGCGAAGAGGAACATCAGCCCCGCGAGCAGCAGCACGACCCTCGTGTCGACGCCGAGATCCACGCCCTGATCCTAGGCGACGACCCCGGCGAGACCAGCGGCGGGCCCTGCGCGTCGCTAGGCTGCCCTGCGTGATCCTCTACACCTGCGGGCAGAAGAAGGCCGGGCCGTCGTTTGCGCATCCGTGCGCGAAGGCGGGCAAGGCGCTCGACGCGGCGGGCTACACCTACGAGCTGCGCACCGTCGGCGGCTACCGGTTGATGCCCTGGACCTGGGGCAGGCGCGGCGAGGAGCGAGCCGAGATCAAGAGGCTGAGCGGCACCAACGAGGTGCCGATCCTCGTGCTCGACGATGGCGACGTCATCTCCGGCTCGAGCACGATCGCCCGCTGGGCGCAGGAGCACCCGCTCGTCAAGGCCGCCGGCCAGAGCCGCGACTAGCGGCTCCCCTCACTCCGAAATCGAGCTGCGGTAGGCGACCACCGGCTCGGCCTTGCCCTTGAGGCTCAGCTCGACGCGCTCACCGGGCGGCTCCCCGAGCTGCTCTGCGAGGCGGCCCGAAGCGACGATCTCACCACCCGCCGCCTCCCCCTGCAACCGCGCCGCGACGTTGACGACGTCTCCGACCGCGGTGAAGTCGCCCAGCGTGCGGCGACCGACGTTGCCGACGAAGACCTCGCCGTAGTCGAGGCCGATGCCGACCTCGGCGAAGGGGCCGGCATCGGCGCCGTAGCCGATCCGCCGCAGGAGATTGCGGGCGTGCTCCAGCATCACCGGCGCCGCCGCGTCGAAGCGCTTGTACATAGGCAGGTAGAGCGCCATCACCTCGTCGCCGATCAGCTTGTCGATCACCGCCTCGGGGAAGAGGACGTCCTCGGCGCAGGCATAGAAACGGCGCAGCAGGACGCTAACCGCCTCGGGGTCGCTGCGCTCCGAGATCCGGGTGAAGCCGCGCACGTCGGCGAACAGCACGCCGCCCTCGGTCGTCATCCCGCCCGGCGGCGAGGCCTCGACGCAGGTGGCGCAGAGGTTGGGGCTCTTGCGCGACTGCCGGTAACCGAGCGGGCGCAGCAGGCGGGCGCCGAAGCCGGCGAAGGGTGCGCCGCAGATGCCGCAGCGCGGGCTGGACGGAAGCGCGCGCAGCACGCGGCTGAGGCCGCGCTCGATCGGGTCCGAGGTCATTTCGAAGTAGGCCGCCCAGTCCTCGGGGGCGAGCGGCTCGTCGCCGCTCCTGCGGGCGGCCTTGCGCACGCGGCGCAGGGCCATGCGCTGCCAGAGCGTCAGCCGATCCGCACGGTCGCTTTCGGCCATGCCAAAGGGTAGGCGGCCGGTCGAGCGCTGTCGAATCGACTGGCGGCGCTAGGCCGCGGCGAGCGCCGGCTCGTGCGCCGGGTGACGGGCGGTGAGGACGACGGGGGTGCCGGCTTTGGGCGAGAGCGTGATGTTGCGGCGGCCGATCCTCTCCGGCCGCCGGTCGACCTTGAGCAGCTCGCAGCGGGTGATCACCTCGCGCAGCACGATGCGCATCTCGAACTCGGCGAAGGCGGCGCCGAGGCAGCGGCGGATGCCGCCGCCGAAGGGGACCCAGGCGTAGGTGTCCGGCGCCTCGGAGAGGAAGCGCTCGGGGCGGAAGGCGAAGGGCTCGGGATAGACGTCGGCGTTGGTGTGGGCGAGCCAGATCGCCGGGGTGACGTCGGTCCCCGCCGGCAGGCTGAGGCCGCCGGCCTCGAGGTCGGCGCCGAGGCGGCGGCCGGCCAGCGGCACCACCGGCCGCAGGCGCAGGGACTCGCTGATCGTCGCCCGCAGGTACTCGTCCTCCCTCGCCTCCAGCGACTCGCGCAGGCGGGCAAGCTCACGCGGGTGGCGCAGCAGCAGGTCGAAGGTCCAGGCGAGCGCGGTCGCCGTCGTCTCGTGGCCGGCCAGCAGCAGGGTCATCAGCTGGTCGCGCAGGTCGGTGTCGCTCATCGGCTCGCCGTCCTCGAAGCGGGCCAGCATCATCTGCGAGAGCATGTCGTCGCGGGTCTCCAGGTCGTCGCGCGAGCGGTGCTCGGCGATCTCGGCATAGAGCAGCTCGTCGACCGCCTTCAGCTGGGACTCGAACCTCGCCCAGGGCCCGCGCCCGCCGAAGCGCCGCGCGGCGAGGCCGATCAGCTGCGTGAACGGCGAGGAGGTTTCCTCCAGCAGCCTGGTGAGGACGACGCGCAGCTGCTCCAGCCGCGGCCCCTCGGCGACGCCGAAGACGACGCGCAGGATCACCTCCAGCGTCATCGCCTGCATGCGCGGGTGGATCGGGAAGCGCTCGCCGAGCGGCCAGGTGTCGATCTCGGCGTCGACGATCTCCTCGACGATCGGCGCATACGAGCGCATCCGCTCGCCGTGGAAGGCGGGCAGCATCAGCTTGCGGTGGGCGAGGTGGTCGACGCCCTCGATCACGAGCACCGAGCGGGGGCCGACGATCGGCGTCAGCACGATCTCGCGCCCGGGCGGCAGCCCGTGGGCCCGCTCGGTGTAGAGGGCCTTGATCGCGGTCGGGTCGGAGATCATCACCATCGGCCGCTCGAAGCCCATGAACTTGACGCTGAACGCGTCCCCGTAGCGTTCGCGGCACTCCTGCATGAACGGCAAGGGCCTGAAGCTCCAACGCAAGGTCTGGGACAGCGAGGAGTAGTCGGGTTCGGGTGGCAGCATCGAGAGGAGATTCGCAGACGCAGATTAAGCAGGGGTTGGGGTGTCCCCTCCCCGCCGCGCCTCCGCCATCGCTAGCATCGCGTTCGATGCCAGCCGTCGCTGACCTCAAGCTCCTCTCCTCGGGCAAGGTGCGCGAGATCTACGAGTGGGAGGACGACCTGCTGATGGTCGCCTCGGACCGGATCTCGACCTACGACGTGGTGATGCCGACGCCGGTGCCCGACAAGGGCAAGGTGCTCAACCGGATGTCCGAATTCTGGTTCGAGCTGACCGGGGACATCGTCCCCAACCACTTCCTCTCCGCCGACGTGCCCGAGGAGGTCGCCGAACGGGCGATGCGGGTGCGGCGGCTGGAGATGTACCCGGTCGAGTGCGTCGTGCGCGGCTACCTCTCCGGGTCGGGCTGGAAGGAATACAAGGCGGGCGGCGCGGTCTGCGGGATCGAGCTGCCGCCCAACCTGCTCGAGTCCGACAAGCTGCCCGAGCCGATCTTCACGCCGGCGACCAAGGCCGAGGTCGGCGACCACGACGAGAACGTCGACTTCGAGCGCGCGGCGGAGATCGTCGGCGACCGGGCGCTGATGGAAGAGCTGCGACGGGTCTCGATCGACGTCTACCAGCGGGGCGCCGAGCACGCGGCGGAGCGGGGGATCATCCTCGCCGACACCAAGTTCGAGTTCGGCCGCCACGCGGGCGCCGAGATCGTTCTCGGCGACGAGGTGCTGACCCCGGACTCCTCGCGCTTCTGGCCCGCCGACCTGTATGAGCCCGGCAAGACGCAGCCGTCCTTCGACAAGCAGTACGTGCGCGACTGGGCGACGGCGAGCGGTTGGGACAAGAAGCCGCCAGCGCCGGAGCTGCCGGCCGACGTGATCGAGCAGACGCGGGCCAAGTACGTCGAGGCCTACGAGCGGATCACGGAGCGCTCCTTCTAGTGGCGAGGGCTCGGGCCCGGGTCCTGATCCGGCCGAAGGAGGGGATCCTCGACCCGCAGGGCAAGGCGGTCGAGCGGGCGCTGCCGGCGCTGGGCTTCGAGGGGGTCGGGCACGTGCGGGTCGGGCGGATGGTCGAGCTCGAGGCGGAGGACCCGGCGCGCATCCCCGAGCTCTGCGAGAAGCTCCTCGCCAACCCGCTGATCGAGGACTTCGAGATCGAGAGCATCGACGGCGCCTGATGCGTTGGGGTGTCGTCCAGTTCCCCGGCTCCTGCGACGAGCGGGACGCCCTGCACGCCTGCGAGCTGAGTGGCGGCGAGGCGCGGCTGGTCTGGCACGAGGAGCGTGACCTTGCCGGGATCGACGCGGTCGTCGTCCCCGGCGGCTTCTCCTACGGCGACTACCTGCGCGCGGGCGCGATCGCCCGCTTCTCGCCGGCGATGGGAGCGGTGGCCGAGTTCGCCGCCGCGGGCGGCCCGGTGCTGGGCATCTGCAACGGCTTCCAGGTCCTCTGCGAGGCCGGCCTCCTCCCCGGCGCCCTCCTGGTCAACGAGAGCATGCGCTTCGCCTGCCGTCAGCTCGAGCTGCACGTCGAAGGATCGGGGGAGCGGCTTTCGATCCCGGCCAAGCACGGGGAAGGGCGGTACTGGGCGCCGGAGCAGGTCCTCGACGAACTGGAGGCGAAGGGGCAGGTGGCGTTCCGCTATGCGCCGGGACAGAACCCGAACGGGTCGGCGCGCGACATCGCCGGCGTCCGCAGCGAGGCCGGCAACGTGCTCGGGCTGATGCCCCACCCCGAGCACGCGGTCGACGCGATGACGGGATCGACCGACGGGTTGCGCGTGTTCGAGGCGGTTGCCGGTGCTGCCATATGACGCCCGCCGCCCCCGGACGCGGGAGCCGGAGCATGTCCATATCTGATTCCTCATGCTCCGGCGGGAGCAGAGGAGGCGGCGGTTGATGTCCTCTCCGCACCGCGAGCTGGGCCTGACCGACTCCGAGTTCGACCTGATCTGTCAGAAGCTCGGGCGCGAGCCGAACGGGGTCGAGCTGGCGATGTTCAGCCTGCTCTGGTCCGAGCACTGCGCCTACAAGCACTCGCGCAAGCTGCTGCGGCGGCTGCCGACCGAGGGCGAGCGGGTGGTCATGGGGCCGGGCGAGAACGCGGGCGCCGTCGACGTCGGCAACGGCTACGCGGTCGCCTTCAAGGTCGAGTCGCACAACCACCCGAGCGCGGTCGAGCCCTTCCAGGGAGCGGCGACGGGGGTCGGCGGCATCCTGCGCGACGTCTTCGCGCTCGGCGCGCGGCCGATCGCGATCCTCGACTCGCTGCGCTTCGGCGAGCTCGACTCGCTGCGCTCGCGGCACCTGCTCGACGGGGCCGTGCGCGGGATCGGCCACTACGGCAACTCGATCGGCGTGCCGACCGTGGGCGGCGAGATCTACTTCGAGGCGCCCTACGAGCACAACTGCCTGGTCAACGCGATGTGCGTCGGCCTGGCGAAGACCGACGATATGGTGCGCGCCGCGGCCGCGGGCGTCGGCAACGCGGTCGTCCTGATGGGCGCCTCGACCGGGCGCGACGGGATCGGCGGCGCCTCCGTGCTCGCCTCCGCCGAGCTCGGCGAGGGCGACGAGGCGAAGCGACCGACGGTGCAGATCGGCGACCCGTTCGAGGAGTCCAAGGTGCTCGAGTGCTGCCTGGAGCTGCTCGGGAAGGGGTTGCTGGTCTCGCTGCAGGACCTCGGCGCCGCCGGGCTCACCTCCTCGGCCAGCGAGATGGCCTCGGCGGGGGGAGTCGGGATCGAGATCGACGTCGCGCGGGTGCCGCTGCGCGAGCCCGATATGGAGCCGTTCGAGATCATGGTCTCGGAGTCCCAGGAGCGGATGCTGGCGGTGGTCGAGCCGGGCCGGGTCGACGAGGTGATCGCGGTCTGCGAGAAATGGCAGACCGGCGCGGCGGAGATCGGCTCGGTCACCGACGACGGCCTGGTCAAGGTCCAGCGCGAGGGCGAGGTCGTCGGCGAGATGCCGGTCGGGGCCCTGGTCGACGGCTGCCCGCTGTATGACCTGGAGCCCGCGGAGCCGGCGGGCTGGATCTACGGCAACCGGGAGACGCTCGCGCCGCAGGCCTCGCCGGAGGAGACGCTGCTGGCGCTGCTCGCCTCGCCCAGCATCGCCTCGAAGCGCTGGGTCTTCGAGCAGTACGACTCGATCGTCGGTTCGCGCACGGCGCGGCGGCCGGAGAGCGCCGACGCGGCGGTGCTGGCGATCCCCGAGGCCGATACCGCGATCGCGATCGCGATCGACGGCAACGGGCGGCGGGTCGCCTGCGACCCCTACGCCGGCACGGTCGAGGCGGTGCTCGAGTGCGCCCAGAACCTCGCCTGCGCCGGCGCCGAGCCGCTCGGCCTGACCAACTGCCTCAACTTCGGCAACCCGGAGAAGCCAGCCCCCGCCTGGCAGCTCGACCGCTCGGTGCAGGGCCTGGCCGACGCCTGCAACGCGCTCGGGGTGCCGGTCGTCGGCGGCAACGTCTCGCTCTACAACGAGGGGCCCGAAGGCCCGATCTACCCGACCCCGGTGGTCGGCATGGTCGGCGAGCTGCCCGACCCGGGCCTCGCCGCGCCGAGCGCCTTCGCCGCCGAGGGCGACGCGATCGCCTTGCTCGGCCCCTTCGAACCGACCCTGGAAGGAACCGAGCTGGCCAAGCAGCGAGGAGAGCTCGACGCCGGCCTCCCCCAGCCCGACGTCGCCGCGGTCGCCGCCGCCTGCGCGACGATCCGAAAAGCCGTCCGCGCCGGGGCGCTCGCCTCCGCCCACGACGTCAGCGACGGCGGCCTCGCCTGCGCGCTCGCCGAGTGCGCGATCGGCGCCGGCCTCGGCTGCCAGGCCGATCTGCAGCACCTGCGCGAGCGCGGCTGCTCGCCGCAGGAGGCCCTCTTCGGCGAGGGCCCCGGGGGCTTCGTGATCAGCGGCGAGCGCGAGAAGCTCGAGGCGCTGGCGAGCGACGGTGTCGCCGTCCTCTATCTGGGCAGGGTCGGCGGCGACACGATCGAGATCGCCGCCGGCGACCGCAGCATCTCGCTCTCTCTCGCCGACGCCGAGTCCGCCTGGCGCTCCCTGGGCGAGCGGCTCGACGACTGATCTTCGCCGCGGGGTTAGATGTAGATGCCAGGCACGTTGTTCTCGGTCAGATCCCGTAGCCGCTGAATAGGCGGCCGGTGGCCGAGGGCGATCAGCATCTCCTCCTCCTTCTGGCGACGAATCGATCTGTGCCGCCGCTATACCCCGGAAGGCTCGGCTCGAATCGTGACGGCGGCCGAGCGCCCCGTCCGAACGGCGCGCCGGTCCGAGATGCCGGGGTCAGTAGTAGTGGCGGCGACCGCCGACGGCCCGACCGGCCGCGCCGAGCGCCCAGAAGATCACGCCGAGCACGACCAGGATCCCGCCTATGACCCACAGCAGCCCGACGTTGAAGATCGCTCCGAGGATGAGGCAGATGATTCCGAGGATGATCATTGGTCGCGCACCTCCATTGGGGGTTGACGGTGCCCTGGGGTACCCGCTGGCCGCGAAACAAACGCATTCGGCCGGCGGCCGCCCGGTCCTGAGCCGTTGCTACCCTGCCGGGGTAGGCAGTCTGCCTGCGCGTCACGTCCTTCTCCAACGCGAGGAACACGCGCTTTGACTCCGCCCCAGGGGCAGCCGATAGATCGCGATGGCCCGCGCGAGGAATGCGGGGTGTTCGGCGTATACGCGCCTGGCCACGATGTCGCCCGCCTCGCCTACTTCGGCCTCTACGCGCTGCAGCACCGCGGCCAGGAGTCGGCCGGGATCGCCACCTGCGAGGGCGGCCACATCACGACGATGCGCGACTCGGGCCTCGTCTCCCAGGTCTTCGACGAGGAGAAGCTGCGGGCATTGGAGGGCGACATGGCGATCGGCCACGTGCGCTACTCGACCACCGGCGGCGGCTCCTGGGAGAACGCCCAGCCGGTCTGGCGCGACGACGGCCGCGAGCTCGCCCTCGCCCACAACGGCAACCTGACCAACGCGGTCGAGCTGTGGGCCGAGCTGAAGGACGCCGGGATCGCCTTCCGCGGCACCTCGGACTCGGAGATCATCGCGGCGCTGATCTCCTCCAACCCGGGGCGCTTCGTCGAGGACGCCGTCGCCGACGTGATGCCGCGCCTGCAGGGCGCCTACTCGACCGTGGCGATGACCAAGCACGCGATCGTCGCCTTCCGCGACCCGCACGGGGTGCGGCCGCTTTCGCTGGGACGGCTCGGGCAGCGCTTCGTCGTCGCCTCGGAGAGCTGTGCCTTCGACATCGTCGGCGCCGAGCTGCTGCGCGAGGTGCGCCCGGGCGAGATGGTCTCGCTGACCGAGCGCGGGCTCGACACGCGCCAGGTGGTCAAGGCCGCCCGCCCCGCGCACTGCGTCTTCGAGCACATCTACTTCTCCCGCCCCGACAGCCGCCTCGAGGACAGGGTGCTGCAGCAGGTGCGCGGCCGGATGGGCGAGATCCTCTGGCGCGAGGCGCCGGTCGAGGCCGACCTGGTGATCTCGGTGCCCGACTCGGGCAACCCGGCGGCGGCCGGGTTCGCGCGCGCCTCGGGGCTGCCGCGCGACGACGGCCTGATCAAGAACCGCTACGTCGCCCGCACCTTCATCCAGCCCGGCCAGGAGCTGCGCAAGCACGGCCTGCGGCTCAAGTTCAACCCGCTGCCGGAGATCGTCGCCGGGCAGCGGATCGTCGTCGTCGACGACTCGATCGTGCGCGGCAACACGACGCGCCAGATCGTCGGCATGCTGCGCGACGCCGGGGCGGCCGAGGTGCACCTGCGGATCTCGGCGCCGCCGATCCGCAACCCCTGCCACTACGGCGTCGACATGTCGACCCGCGAGGAGATGATCGCCCACGAACGGACGATCGAGGAGATCGCCGACGAGCTCGGCGCCGACTCGCTCGCCTACCTCTCGATGGATGGCGTCTACGAGGCGATCGGCACCCGCCCCGAAGACCACTGCGACGCCTGCTTCACGGGGCGCTACCCGCTGGGCGATCCCGAGGAGGCGAACGGGAAATTCGCCCTCGAGGACGTCGCGGTCGTGCCCGCTCGCGGCTGAGGCCTCAGGGGGTCAGGTCGGCGACGATCTCCGCCGCGCGGCGGACGTCGCCGATGCGGGCGACCGTCTGGCCCGCGTAGAGGGGGCCGGCGTCGAGCAGATTCGGCGGGCCGTCGTCGGTCGGGCACTGGGGCGTCAGCAGGAAGCCCGAGGGGCGCTGGGCGCGAATCAGGCGGCGCTGGGTCGAAGCCGGGGTGAAGCGGGCGCCGGGAGCGAAGAGATGGTTGAGCGCCCGGTTCAGCGCGGGAACGCGGGAGTCGGCGCCGAGGCGGCGTTCGGTGGCGGCGTTCGGGATCACGCGGTGAGGCGCCGGCCAGCTGAGGCCGAACAGCTCGGTGAGGACGGTCTCGTCCGCGTCGAGCAGGCGGCGCTTGTACTCGGCGTGGGCGCGGCTCTCCTCCGAGAGGAGGAAGCGGGTCCCGGCTACGGCGGCGCCCGCGCCCGCTTCCAGAGCCTGGCGGACATCGGCGGACTCGGCGACCCCACCGGCAAGGAGCAATGGGTAGCCCGGCGGCACCGCCGCGCGGACGCGCTCGAGCAGCTCCAGCGCGGGCATGCTTCCCCGTACGTGGCCGCCGGCCTCGACGCCCTGGACGATCACGGCATCCGCGCCGGCGGCGTGCGCCGCGCGCGCCTCGGAGACCGAGCCGCACTGGTGGATCCAGGCGCCGGCGACACGCCGTTTCGGCGCGCCCCAGAAGGTGACGACGACATCGGCGGCCGCCGCCGCTTCGAACCAGCTTCGCCGGGCGAAGGGGAGCAGCACGTTCACCGCGATCGGTCGATCGGTCAGCGCCCGCGCAGCCGCCAGCTCCCTCTCGATCGCGCCCGCGCCGGAAACCGCGATCGTCCCCAGCCCACCCGCATCGGAGACGGCGGCGGCCAGCTCATGGCGGCTGATCCCCCCGCCCATCCCAGCTTGGACGATCGGGGTCTCCACACCCATGCGCTCGAGGATCGTCACGAAGCGATAATGCCATTGCATGGACCTTCCAAGTCGCTCGAGACGAAACGCGGCCAAGCAGATCGAGGACGCAGGGAGCGTGGCGTGCTCTGCACGCGAGCGACCGAGGACGTAGAGATGCGCCGTGCCGCGTTTCGTCTCGTCGTGCTGGCCTCCGGCTCCGGCACCAACCTGCAGGCGATCCTCGACACGCTGCACGGGCGCGAGGGGGTCGAGGTGGCGGGCGTCGGCTCCGACAAGCCCGCCGCGGGCGCGCTGCTGCGGGCGCGGAACGCGGGCGTCCCGACCGGCGTCTTCCCGCGCGAGGACTTCGCCGGTCGAGAGGCGCGCGACGCGGCGATCGCGGAGTGGGTCGAGGCGCGGGGCGCCGACCTCGTCGTCCTCGCCGGCTACATGCAGCTCCTCTCCCCCGCCTTCGTCGCCCGCTTCCGCAACCGCATCGTCAACATCCACCCGGCCCTGCTGCCCGCCTTCCCCGGGCTCGACGCGATCGGCCAGGCGCTCGACGCCGGTGTGGAGACCACGGGGGTCACGGTCCACTTCGTCGACGAGGGGGTCGACACCGGTCCGCCGATCCTCCAGCGCGAGGTGCCGGTTCCCCGCGGCCGCAACCGGGCGGCGCTGGAGGAGGCGATCCACGCCGTCGAGCACGAGCTCTACCCGGAGGCGATCCGCATGATCGCGCGGGGCGCGGTTAGGATCGACGCGGACGACGAGCGAGTCGTCCTCAGCGATGAGTGAGGCCCCCGCAGACACCCGATCCGAGATCGCCGCCAATGGCGCGATCCGGGTGCGCCGGGCGCTGATCTCGGTCTCCGACAAGACCGACGTCGCCGACTTCGCGAAGACGCTCGCCGCGCACGGCGTCGAGATCCTCTCCACCGGCGGCACCGCGAGCGCGCTGCGCGAGGCCGGCCTCGAGGTGACCGACGTCTCCGAGTTCACCGGCCAGGAGGAGATCCTCGACGGCCGGGTCAAGACCCTGCACCCGCGCCTGCACGCGGCGCTGCTGGCCCGCCGCGCCGACCCCGAGCACATGGCGACGCTGGAGCGCGAGGGGATCGAGCCGATCGACCTGGTCTGCGTCAACCTCTACCCGTTCGAGCAGGCCGTCTCCGCGCACGAAGTCGACCCGGCGGTGGCGATCGAGAACATCGACATCGGCGGGCCGACGATGATCCGCGCCGCGGCGAAGAACCACGAGGGCGTCGCGGTGATCGTCAAGCCCGAGTCCTACGACGCGGTCTGCGCCGAGCTGGAGGAGTCGGGCGGCGAGGTCTCCGCCGCGACGAGCCACTGGCTCGCCAACGAGGCCTTCACCCACGTCGCCCGCTACGACGCGGCGATCAGCCGCTGGTTCTCGGCCTCCTACGAGGACTTCCCCGAACACCTGACGGTCTCCTACGAGAAGGAGCTAGACCTCTCCTATGGCGAGAACCCGCACCAGCGGGCGGCGCTCTACTCGGAGGTCGGCGTGCGCAGCCACATCCTCTCCGGCGTGGCGAAGCTGCACGGCAGGGCGCTCTCCTTCAACAACGTGCTCGACCTCGACTCGGCGCGGCGCCTGAACGAGGACTTCGAGCCGCCGGCCTGCACGATCGTCAAGCACAACAACCCCTGCGCCGTGGCGATCGGCGACGACGCGCTCGAGGCCTACCGCAAGGCGCTCGCCTGCGACCCTGTCTCAGCCTACGGCAGCGTGATCGCGATCAACCGACCGGTGAGCGTGGCGCTGGCCGAGGCGCTGCACGAGAACTTCGTCGAGGTCCTGCTGGCGCCGGGCTTCGAGGACGGCGCGCTCGAGGTCCTGCAGCAGAAGGAGGCGATCCGCATCCTCTGCGACGAGGAGAGCCGCCAGCAGGACCCGGCCGAACGCGACGTCAAACGGGTCCGCGGCGGCCTGCTGGTCCAGGACCGCGACGGCGACCCCGAGCCGCGCCAGATCATGGAGACGGTGACCAAGACCGAGCCCAGCGAGCAGCAGTGGGAGGACCTGCTCTTCGCCTGGACGGTGGTGCGCCACGTGCGCTCCAACGCGATCGTGATCGCCAAGGGTGGCGCGACGCTGGGAATCGGTGCCGGTCAGATGAGCCGCGTCGACTCGGTCCGCTTGGCCGTGGAGAAGTGCCGCGAGGCGCGCGGCGAGGAGACCGAGGCGCTGCTGGCCGGCTCGGCCGTCGCCTCAGACGCCTTCTTCCCCTTCGCCGACGGCCCCCAGCTGGCGATCGAGGCCGGCTCCAATTGCGTGATCCAGCCCGGCGGCTCCAAACGCGACGCCGAGGTGATCGAGGCCTGCGACGCGGCCGGCCTGCCGATGGTCTTCACCAAGCACCGCCACTTCCGGCACTAGACCGGCTGGAACCGGCGCATCTCGGGGTCCTCGGTCGGCTTCGTCAGGTCACGCACGGGAGTGCGCTCCCCTCCTCATCCTCCCTGCGTCCCCCGACCTGCTTGGTTCCAGCCGGTCTAGTCGAGTTGGCGCTGGGCCTCGCTGGCGCGGCGGACGTGGTTGCAGACTTCCTCCGTGGTGTCGGCGGTGACGAGGAGGTGCATGTCGGCGCGATCGATCAGGCCGTTGTCGTCGAGGTCCTGGTCGATCCAGCGCAGCAGCGGCGCCCAGTGGTCGCTGTCGACGAGGATCGTCGGGAAGTGCTCGATCCGTTCGGTCTGGATCAGCGTGATGCTCTCGAACAGCTCGTCCATCGTGCCGAACCCGCCGGGGAAGATTACGAAGGTGCGGGCGTAGCGGACGAACATCAGCTTGCGGGCGAAGAAGTAGTGGAAGTCGAGCGACCGGTTGACGTAGGGGTTGACGTGCTGCTCGTGGGGCAGCTCGATGTTGAGGCCGACCGAGAGGCCGCCGGCCTCGGCGGCGCCGCGGTTGGCCGCCTCCATCAGGCCCGGGCCGCCGCCGGTAATCACGGTGAAGCCCTCGGCGGCGAGGCAGGCAGCGGTCCGGCGGCAGAGGTCGTACCAGCGATGGCCCTCATCGCGCACCCGGGCCGAGCCGAAGATCGAGACCCCGTCCTCGACGTCGCGCAGGGCGTCGAAACCGCGCTCGACCTCGTCGTGGATCCGCTGCAAGCGCAGCTCGTCCCGCTCCTCGACGTCGCAGGGCTGGCGCAGCAGCTCGCGGTCGTGGTGGAACCCGGTCGCTACGAGAGCCTCGCCTCGTCGATCGTCGGCTCGAACAGCTCGATCGGGTTGCCGGAGGGATCCTCGACGAGGATCTGCCTGCCGCCGACGCCCTCGACGATCTCGTTGCGAAAGGACGCTCCGGCGGCGCGCAACGCCTCCACCTCGGCGGCGAGGTCCTCGACCTCGATCTGGATCCGGTTCCACCCGCCGGGCGCGGGCCGCGCGCCGTCCGGCATCGACTGGCCGCCCCCGGGCCCACCCCCGGGGGCGCTGAGGATGAAGCGCAGATCGCCGCGCGAGAGCATCGCGAACGTCGGCGCCGGGTGCATCACCTCGGCGAACCCGAGCCGATCGCAGTAGAAGGCGATCGCCTCGTCGACGTCGTCGACTATGTATCGAACGCTGACCGTGGCCATTGCCTCATGCCCCGGCGGGATTCGAACCCGCGCCGCGCGGCTTAAAAGGGACTCTACCGGCCATAGCCTGCTTCTTTGAGCTCGGCCAACGTGACCATCAGGCTCCTCGGCGCTTCACTCAGACCCCGAAAGCCGAAGCGCTCGTAAAAGCCCACAGCTGCGTCGTTGATGGCGTGAACGACTACCGCACGCACAGCGACCTCGTGTGCAGCTCTGCATATCCGCTCGAGGGCATCGTTGAGCAGGGACGCGCCCAGCCCCTGTCCCTGGTGACGCTCGTCGACGGCTAGACGGGCGAGGATCGCCACCGGAATTGGGAAGTGCCGCGAGAGCCCCTTGCGCACTGCCTCGGTCGCTTCGGCGTGCTCAAGCTGGCCGGCTACGAGCGTGTAGTAGCCGCGCACCAAGCCATGCTCGGCGGCAACAAAGGTGCGAGTTGCGTCGCGTCGCTCGCCCTGGCCCGCGTAGCGGTGCAGCCAGCGGTCGAGCGACTCCTCGCCACAGGCAAAATCCGCCACCTCGTGGGCTGTGGGGTCGTAGCGCTCGGTGAGCGCCGCCGCTTCGGTCACGCGCGACGGCGGAGATCTTCGAGCCGGGCTACCGTGCCCTCGTCGGGCCGCTCCAGCGCCTCGAGGAAGCGCCCCGCCTCCACCTCACTGAGGGCGATCGTGCGCCGGTCGGCCAGCACCTCCTGCGCCCGCGCCTGCGCGGCGCGGCGGAAAAAGTCGCTCAGGCTCTCGCCCAGCGCCGAGGCGGCGGCGGCATCAAGCTCGCGCTCCTCATCGCTCAGCCGGACTTCGATCCGGCGGGTCTTTGGACTCACGGTCGGCTCCATGAATCCGGACATTGTACGGGAAATCGGCGATGGCTACTCAACTGCTCGGGGGACGGGAGTCTGGAGTACCGCCAAGGCGGGGGAATGCGAACGCACGTATGACATGGCGAAGGGCCGTTCCCACCAGCGCGTTGTCACCTTGATGAGGCGTCTCTGGGTCGCTCGGGCAGCCCCCATCTCGCCAAGTTCTTCCTCACAAGCAGCGAGGAAGAAGAGGATCGGAAACTGATCGTGCAGCTCGGAGGATCGCTCGGTGGCGGCGCTCAGATAAGGGTAGGCGTCCGTAAATCGCTTTTCGCCGAAGTGGATGATCCCCGACGTTGAAGTTTGCCACTGGATTGTCCGGCTCCGCGCTTGGCGCGCGAAGTGAAGCGCGAAGCCGAGCGGCGGTTCCAAATTTCGGATCGGCAACCTCGCACTCGAGGTACATGGTCGCCACAGTGTTCCAGAGGCTGATGTGATCGACTTCCTCTTCTCCGACCCGCTCAAGTGCCTCGGCGGCGGCAGCGGGACTGCCGCCCTCGTGGGCCGCTATGCCGGCCTTGGCATTCTCGAGGGCGGCTCTCAACGCCATAGGCAGAGCGCCCGCTTTTCTTTCGGCTTTCATCAACAATTGTTTGCTGATACTTGGAAGGTTCCCCAGCTGGCAATCATTAAAAAGTGAGGCTTCGATTCCATCCGCGTGATTAGTTGGAAAGTCGCTGGCGGTCAAGGTGCTGACCGGAAGTTCGTAATCCCCACCGATTCCCATTTGTGCGGGCGGCGCAAAACCATGGCGAACGCTGCTCGTCCCCGGTGGCCCCCTAAAGGCATAGGTCTGGCCAGGCCACGGTTAAGGTGGCGTCCCAGCGTGAACTTCCCCCGACGACGAGCGCACTGCCACCGACTACGGCATAGCTGCGGGTGTGCCGGAGAATCCTGCGTGCTGCGCTTGGATTGACTGCGGCGTTCACGGTTCTGATCTCGAGCACCTTTCCCAGTAGGTCATCACCGGCAAGTCGCCTCTGCAACTGGGCGAGGTGGGCCGCCATTACACCCGGATGGGTTCCAGCCTCGTCTCCGAAGCGAGCGAGCACGATCGACGGCCTGAAGCCGGGCCGCTTCAGCCAAAGCCATCGACCCAAAGGCGTAGCCGTGATTGCGACGGTGGCGGCTGCAAAATAGACAACCCTCCAATCCGCATTCGCCGCGATCGCAGCCGAGAGCGCGCCAGCCGACGCAATCACCAAACCTGCCCATGCCGCCGGGGACAGTCGAAAGGCCTGCTCGCCAGTCCAGGCCAGAGCTCGTTGAAGGAAGCTGGTCAAGTGGCCGATGAAACCAGACGGCTCCGCTCCATTCTGGTGACGCCGAGAGGAGGCTCTGCTGATTGCTCGCTCCTCAGACACTCCGCTTGATGCCCAAATGTGGTGCCCACGAGGCCCAGTAGGGCGGTCCACGTCAAATGCCCCCGGCGGTGTCCGGTTTCAATAGATAGGCGACATCTGTGTCGAGACATAGGAGACACCCGACGAAGGGAGATCTCCTGTGGCAAAGGCGCGGTACCTGGTCGAGGCGCATCTGGTCGAAGGCCGCTCGGTCGCAGAGCTGGCGAAGGCCCACGGCGTTCATCGCAGCTGGATCTACAAGCTCTTGGCCCGGTATCGAG
>DASTAY010000027.1:0-20255 GCA_035712345.1 Solirubrobacterales bacterium | reverse complement strand
CGGTCGAGCGCACCGCGGCGCTACCCGGCTGGCTGGAGTTCTATAACTGGCGCAGACCACACGGCTCCCTCAGCCACAAGCCGCCCGGAGCTCGCCTCGGCGAGCTGAAGCGGAACAACCTGCTTGGGTCTTACAGCTAGGCGCTGAAGAGCTGAGCGAGGGAACGGCCGACGTCGGGGGGCTCTTCTTCGCCCTGGGCTGCTGCGTTCGCGCCTTCTGAGAGCGCCTTCGCGGCGTCGGCGATCTGCTGTGAGCGGCCGCCGCGCAGCTCGCCCGACTTCTTCGCTTCCGCGAGGTCGGATTCCATCAGCCCGGCCAGCTCGGCGAGGCGGCGCAGACCCACGGCGCCCGCGGTCCCCTTCAGCGCATGCGCTTCGGAGCGCAGGGTCTCGAAGTCTTCGGTCTCGGTGGCGAGCCCTGCCGCGATCACGTCGCATCGCCGTCGCGCCTCTTCGGCAAAGGACTTGAGCAGCTCGGGGTCGGGGGCGGTTTTCTCGCTCATCCTTCGCCGATCACCTTTTCCACGACTTTGGTCATGCGATCGACGCCGAAGGCGCCCTCGACCACGGCTTTGATGACACCGTTGCGGTCGATCGCGAACAGCCACGGCTCGCTCGGCAGGTGGAAGGCCCGCACCTGCGGGCGCACGCCCTTGCTCGGGTCGTTTTCGTTGTAGATCTCCATATGGATGAATGCGGCCTTGTCGCCGAACTGGTCTTTGACCTGCTCGGCCACGTCGACGACGGGCCCGCATACCCGACTCTGGCAGAACTGGGGGGTCGCAAACAAGAGGAAGATCGGTTCTTTTCCGAGCACATCGGCGTAATCGACCCGGTTTTGCGTGTCCGGCGGTATCCGCGTGGTGATCTTCGAGAGGTCGCCGCCGACATCCGCCGGCGTCGGGGTGTGGATCTTCGGCGCCTTCTGCCCGACCTTCGGCACCCGCTCGAATTCGCCGACGGTCGCACTCGGCAGCAGCGTGGCGACGGTTTCGTCGCCCTGCTTGATCAGTGCCGCGATACGCCACTCGCCGTTGCTGGGGAAGTCGATGTCGGTCGTGTAGACGATCGTCGCCGCGTCGGGGTCGCTGGTCGTCGTCTGCGCCCGGTAAGCGGGCTTCGTCGCGAGGCTTTCGATCGCAGCGGGGAAGGGGCCGATCGCCGGCTCTTCGAGCGCTTCGGTGCGGGCGCGGGCCACGGCGCCCTTCTTCTGCTTTCCGTTCTTGCCGGTGCCGCTGCCGCCACCCTTTGCCGGCGGCACCTTGGCGACGTAGAGGGCGACCTTGGCGCCGTCGACCTGGCTGCGGTCGGGATGAAAGACGCCGAAGGGGAAACGGTTCTCACCCTTGTAATAGACGAGTGCGGCCGGCGAGACGACCAGTTCGGAGTGCCCGTCGGCGGCTTTGACGATCTCGCCGAGGGTCTTCCCTTCCGCCTGCGGGAATTCGCTCTTCGGCGGCGCGGGCCTGTTCACGGCCTCGCCGGTCGAGCTGGCGGAGTCCGACCCACCGCCGCAGCCGGCCACGAAGAGGGCGACTGCGAACAGCAAGGCGAGTGCTCTTATGACATGGCGCCTAGGCATGCGAGCGGTCATGTTATTCGGCCGAGGGCCACGAGCGGCGTATAGGGTGCGCGCGAGCAAACGAGCGTGAGGAGACCGACTTGGCGGAGCGAGCTGCACTGATCACTGGGGCCTCGAGCGGGATCGGGCTGGCCATCGCCCGCACCCTCGGTGAAGAGGGCCACGCCCTGACCGTCTCGGCCCGGCGGCCGGAGAAGCTGGAGGCCGCCGCGGCGAAGCTGCGCGAGGCCGGCTTCGAGGTACAGAGCGTCGCCGCCAACATGACCGACGAGGAGGACGTAGTCGGCGTCTTCGCAAGGCACCGCGAGACCTACGGGCGGCTGGACGCCCTGGTCAACAACGCCGGCGTGGGAATCGGCGCGCCGATGGAGGAGATCCAGACCAAGTTCCTGGACATGCAGCTGGCGGTCAACCTGCGGGCACTGATCATCGGCACCCGCGAGGGCCTGCCGATGCTGCGCGAGGCCGGCGCCGAGCACGGCAAGGCGCTGATCGTCAACACCGCCTCGATCGCCGGAAAATCCGGGCAGGCCTGGCTCTCCGTCTACGCCGCGACCAAGGGCGCGGTGATCAACTTCACCCAATCGACCCACCGCGAGGTGGGCTCAGCGGGGATCCAGTGCACTGCGCTGGCACCCGGTTTCGTCGACACGCCGATGACCGAGTTCGCCCAGGGCCAGGTGCCGGCGGAGGAGATGATCCGAACCGAGGACATCGGCGAAGCGGTGCGCTTCCTCCTGCGAACGTCGCCGAACTGCCACGTGCCCGAGATTGTCTTCACCCGGCCGAGCGAGGGGCTCGACACGCCCTGACGGGCCGACGATGCGGTTCCTCGTTGCGGCCTTCGGCGACCCTGGGCACGTCTTTCCGGCGATAGCGCTCGGCCGGGCGCTGGCCGGGCGCGGGCACGAGGTGACGATCGAGACCTGGGAGGAGCGGCGGGCGGCCGTCGAGGGGGCCGGGCTGGGCTTCGCCGCCGCCGAGGAATATCGGATGTTCCCGCCGCCCGACCCGGACTCCGAGGAGGGCGCCCACGCGGCCGAGGCGGCGCGGGCGCTGCTGCCGCTGCTCGAGCAGATGCGCCCGCACGCCGTCGTCAGCGACATCCTCACGCTCGCGCCCGCTCTCGCGGCGGAGGCCGCAGGCGTGCCGCGGGCGACGCTGATCCCCCACATCTACCCCGTGGTCGAGCCCGGGCTGCCGTTCTTCGCAATGGGATTGAGGCCGCCGCGCACGCCGCTGGGCCGCGCGGTCTGGCGCCTTGGACAGCGAGCCCTGAACATCGGCCTGGAGCAGGGGCGCGGCGATCTCAACCGCCAGCGGGAGAGGCTCGGGCTGCCGCCGACCGAGCGCTTCCACGGTGGCATCAGCCCCGACCTGGCGCTGGTCGGCACCTTCCCCCAGCTCGAGTATCCACGGCGCTGGCCCCAGGGCGTCGAGGTGACGGGGCCGATGAGCTTCGAGGTCCCCCACCCGGAGATCGAGCTGCCCCCCGGCGAAGATCCGCTCGTCCTCGTCGCCCCGAGCACCGCCCATGACTCCCACAACCATCTCGTGCGCACGGCGCTTGCCGCATTCTCCGGCGAGGCGGTACGCGTGGTGGCGACGACCAATCGGGTGGTGCCGCAGAGCCCGATCGAGGTGCCGCCCAACGCGATCCTCGTCGACTGGCTGAGCTACAGCCAGGTGATGCCGGCGGCCTCGCTCGTGGTCTCACACGGCGGCCACGGCACCGTCGCCCGCGCCCTCGCCGCCGGCACCCCGCTGCTGATCAGCCCCTTCATCGGCGACATGAGCGAGACCGCGATGCGGGTCGACTGGGCGGGCGCCGGCCTCTCGCTGCCCTGGCGCCTCTGCCGTCCCGGCCCGTTGCGCTGGGCCGCCCGGCGGCTGCTCGACGATCCCTCGTTCACGGCCCGCGCCGGCGAGCTGGCCGCCTGGGCGCAGGCGCACGACGGCGCCGCGCGAGGCGCCGAGCTGGTCGAGCAGCTCGCCGCCTCGAGGCACGGCGCGGGAAAAGAGCTCCGGGGGTGGGACTCGAACCCACAACCCCTCGGTTAACAGCCGAGTGCTCTACCGATTGAGCTACCCCGGAACAAGAGGAGGAATTTAGCGGCTAACCGCCCACCCGCTCCGTGCGGGCGATCCGCTCGACCAGCACAGCGCGCTCGCGACTGAGGGAAGCGCGGCGCTCGTAGTCGCCGGCATCGCCCGCTGCGGCTATCTGAGACTCGAGGCGGCGCTGCTCGAGCAGCAGGTAGTTCAGCTCCATCGCCTCGGCCGAGGCGGGCTCGTCGTGGGCGAGGATGACGAGCTCGGCGATCAGGCTCGCCAGCTGCTCGTCGTCGTGGGGGAGATTCGAGGCCGGGTCGCTCGGGTGCTCGCGCAGCCAGGCGGCGGCGCGGGCGCCGTTCGGCGAGAGGTGCTCCTCGGTGAGGCGGGCGAGGTACTCGCCGCCCTCCCCCGGCAGTGCGATGCACATCGCCAGCAGCGCCCGCTCGCGCCGTTCGCGCGAGGTCAGCTCACCCCCGCTGCGCACCCTCGGTCGCGCGGGGGTCGCGGCTGAGGCCCGCGAGCGCTCTGGCGAGCTGCCGCCGCTGAGCGGCTGCGCCGCCGTCACCCGCCCCATCACCAGCGCCGGCTCGAGGTCCAGCCTCCCCGCCACCCGCCGGACGAGGTCGTCGCGGCTCGCCGTCTCCCCCATGCCCGCCACGATCGGCGCGACCTCGTTCAGCGCCCGGTCGCGCTCGGCGGGCGAGGAGACATCGGTTCCGTCCAGGACCAGCCCGACCTGGAAGGCGGGCAGGTCGACCGCGCCCTCGACCAGCCCGTGGAAGCGCTCGGCCCCCCCTTCCGCAGCCATCATCTCGGCCGGGTCCTCGCCGGCGGGCATCGCTGCCACCCGCAGGCGCATCTTGCGCCCCGCGGCGACCCGTTGCGCCCGCAGCATCGCCTCCTGCCCGGCGGAGTCGGCGTCGAGCGCCAGCACGACCTCGTCGACCATCCCCGAGAGCGCCGCCACCTGCTCCTCGGTGATCGCCGTCCCCATCACGCCGACCGCCTCCTCGATCCCGGCCTGATGAAGCGCCAGCACGTCGGTGTAGCCCTCGACCACCACGACGCGGCCGCTCTTGGCGATCGCCTCCTTGGCCAGGTCGATCCCGTAGAGCATCTGGCTCTTGTGGAAGAAGTCGGTCTCGGCCGTGTTGACGTACTTCGCCCCCTGGTCGGAGCGCATCGCCCGCCCGCCGAAGCCGAGCGTACGGCCGCGGCGGTCGCGGATCGGGAACATGATCCGCTCGCGGAAGCGGTCGTACTCGCCGCCGCTGCGCCCCCGCTGCGCCAGCCCGACCGCGCGCAGCTCCTCGACCTTGAAGCCGGCGCGCTGGCCGCGCAGCAGCACCGTGTCCCAGGCGCTCGGCGCATAGCCGACGCCGAAGGCGCGCAGCGACTCCTCGCCCAGCCCCCGCCCCCCGAGGTAGGCGCGGGCCCTCCCGGCCTCCTCGGCCTCCCAGAGGAACTGGGCGTAGAAGCCGGCCGTGCGGTCGAGCAGCTCGCTGAGCCGGCGACGTTGCCGACGACGCGCCTCCGCGCGCGGGTCCTCCCTCTCGCGCTCGAGCTCGACCCCGTAGCGGTCGGCGAGCAGCTCGACCGCCTCGGCGAAGCCCAGGCCCTCCTTCTCCTCGACGAACTTGATCGTGTCGCCGCCCACGCCGCAGCCAAAGCAGTGGTAGAGCTTCTCCTGCGCGTCGACCGAGAACGACGGCGTGCGCTCCTCGTGGAAGGGACAGAGCCCGACCCAGCGGGCGCCCTGGCGGCGCAGGTCGGTGTGGGCCGAGACGACCTCGACGATGTCGGCCGCCTGCTTGACCCGCTCCAGGCTCTCCTCTGAGATCAAGGCCACTAGAAGCGGGCCGCCTCGGGGACCGTCAACTCGGAGAAGCGGGCGATGCAGAAGCGGTCGGTCATTCCCGCCACGTAGTCGGCGACCCGCTGGCACTCGCTCGCCCCGGGCTCTCCCTGCGGGACCTCCTGCGGGTGCGCCATGTAATGGTCGAAGAGACCGCGCACGGCGCTCTGCGCCCGTTCGTGCTCGCCACGAGCCATCTCGCCCAGGTAGACGCGCTCGAACATGAACTTGCGCAGGCGCAGCATCGCCCCACCGACCTCCTCGCTCTGCTCGATGTCCCCCGCCGCCGCCGAGCGGTCGACGATGTCGCGCACCAGCGTGTCGATCCGCGCCGAGCCGGTCGGCCCGAGCAGCTCGATCTCGGCGGCGGGCAAGTCCTCGGGCCGCAGGATTCCCGCCCGCAGCGCGTCATCGATGTCGTGATTGATGTAAGCGACGCGGTCGACCAGCTTGACGATCCGCCCCTCCAGCGTCGCCGGCCGGTCGGACCCGGTGTGGTTGAGGATGCCGTCGCGCACCGGCTCGGTCAGGTTCAGCCCGCGGCCGTCGCGCTCCAGCACGTCGACCACCCGCAGCGAGTGCTCGTTGTGCTTGAAGCCGCTGCTGCAGCGTTCGCGCAGCGCCGCGTCGAGCGCGTCCTCGCCGATGTGGCCGAAGGGCGGGTGGCCGAGGT
This sequence comes from Solirubrobacterales bacterium, assembly GCA_035712345.1. GTDB lineage: Bacteria > Actinomycetota > Thermoleophilia > Solirubrobacterales > 70-9 > VRUE01. The sequence goes on along the minus strand of DASTAY010000027.1, from coordinate 14,091 downwards.
CGTGGCCGAGCCCGATCGCCTCGGTCAGGTCCTCATTGAGGCCGAGCGCGCGGGTGACCGTACGGGCGATCCCGCAGGCCTCCAGGGTGTGGGTGAGCCGCGTGCGGTAGTGGTCGCCTTCGGGGGCGATGAAGACCTGCGTCTTGTGCTTGAGCCGGCGGAAGGCCTTGGAGTGGACGATCCGGTCGCGGTCGCGCTGAAACGGCGTGCGCAGGGGGCTGTCCGGCTCCTCGACCCGACGCCGCGCGGGGTAGGAGGGCGTCGCCAGATCGGAGAGGAACTCAGCCTCCCAGGCTCTGATGCGATCCTCGAACGTGGTCGTCGCCTCCAAGGCCTCCGATCCTACGCGGCGGCACGCAATTGCACGTGGGCGTGGTGCTCGAGCGTCTCGCCGATCGCCCGCTCGGCCTGGCGCAGATCGCGCTCGTCCGCAGCCGGCGCCTCGGCCAGGGGCCGGGCGATCGATTCGACCATGAAGCGGTGCGCCTCCTCTGAGAGCGGAAAGGCGCCCCCTTCGCAGCTTGCGCAGACGACGCCGCCCGCCGCGCCCGAGAAGCCGGCCAGGTGCTCGGCCTCGCCACAGCTCGCGCAGGAGCCGAGCTCGGGGGAGAAGCCGGCGGCGAGCGCGAGCTTGAGGCGAAATGAGAGCGCCGTCTGCAGCGCCACCGCATTCGGCGCCGCCGGGTCGTCGAGCAGCGCGAGGTAGCGGCAGAGCAGGTTGTAGGCGGGCGGGTTGGGCTCGGCCGAGTCGAGCAGGCGCAGGACCGCGTCGCAGGCCCGGGCGCCTGCCCCCAGCGCCGCGCCGTCCGCGCGCAGGCGGGGATAGCCGTCGACGGTGGCGACCTGGGTCACCGTGAGCAGCTCCCCGCGGCCTTCGTGCAGCAGCAGGTCGAGCCGGAAGAAGGGCTCGAGCCGCCCGCCGAAGCGCGATTTGGGGCGCCGCGCGCCCTTGGCGATCGCCCCGACGCGGCCCCGCTGCGCCGTGTACAGATGCAGGATGCGATCGGCCTCGCCATAGCGAATGCTGCGCAGGATGACCGCCTCCGTCTTCAGCGTCTTGCCGGGAGCCATAACCGACCTAAGGTGAACGACGGGCCGGACGGCGGCGTCGTGGCCGGCGCCGCAGCTTCACCTGGCAGGCCGGACAGAAGTAGGTCGAGCGGCCGGAGACGACGATCCGCTCGACCGTCCCGTCGCAGCGCGGGCAGGGCTCGCCCTCGCGCGTATGGACGAGGAACTCGTCCTGCATCCGGCCCTTCTCGCCGCGCCCGTCGCGGTAGTCGTCGATCGAGGCCCCACCGCCTTCGATGCCCGCTTCGAGCGCCTCGACTACCGCGTCGCGCAGCGCCTCCAGGTGCTCGGCCTTCATCGAGCCGGCGGGCGAGAGCGGATGCAGCCGCGCCCGGAAGAGCGCCTCGTCGGCGTAGATGTTGCCGACCCCCGCGATCCCCTTCTGGTCGAGCAGGAACGACTTGAGCGGCACGTTGCGGTTGGCGGCGATCTCGCCCAACGCCCCTGGGGTGAACTCCGGGGAGAAGGGCTCGAGCCCGAGCCGGGACGCGAAGTGGGCGTCGAGCTCCTCGTCGTCGAGCAGCAGCGCCTCGCCGAAGCGGCGCGGGTCGGTGAACCAGACCTCGCGCCCGTCTTCGAGCACGAAGCGGGCGCGCAAATGGCGTTCCGAAGTCGAGCGCTCACCCTCGTACAGCCGCATTCCCTCCGAGGGGTCGAGCTTCTCGTCCCCTTCGACCAGGACCAGATTGCCGGTCATCCGCAGGTGCATGACCAGGGTCCGCCCCCCGTCGAGACCGAGCAGCAGGTACTTGCCGCGCCGTCCCAGCCGCTCGATCCTCCGCCCCCCCACCGTCGCCTCCAGCTCAGCGGGCGGCAACGGCCGGCACCAACGCGGGTCGAGCACCTCCAGCGACTCGATCCGCCTCCCTTCCAGCTCCGGCTCCAGCTGCCGGCAGACGGTCTCGACCTCGGGCAGCTCGGGCATCCCCGATTTCTACCCGACCGAACCCAGCGCCGTAGAGGTTTGGGCCGTATACCGGACCAAACCTCTACGGCGCTCACTCCGTCGCGCGGGGGTGGGCCTCGAAGTAGACCTCCTTGAGGCGCTCGCCGGAGAGGTGCGTGTAGACCTGGGTGGTCGCGATGTCGGCGTGGCCGAGCATCTCCTGCACCGCCCGCAGGTCGCAGCCTCCCGCCAGCAGGTGGGTAGCGAAGCTGTGGCGCAGCGTGTGCGGGCTCATCCGCCCCGCGAGGCCGGCGTCGCGGGCGTGGCGCTGGACGATCTTGTAGAGGCCCTGGCGGCTGAGCGGGCCGCCGCGGAAGTTGACGAAGAGGCGCGCCTCGTGGCGCTCCGGCGGAATCAGCTTGGGGCGCCCCCCGCGCAGGTAGGCCGAGATCGCCGCGATCGCCTTGCGGCCGAGCGGCACGATCCGCTCCTTGGAGCCCTTGCCGTGCGCTCGCAACAGGCCCTCGCGCAGGTCGACATCCGACATCTCCAGCCCGATCGTCTCCGAGGCCCGCAGCCCGCAGGCGTACATCACCTCCAGCAGCGCCCGGTCGCGCAGCGTCGTCGGCTCGCTGCCGCGCGGGGCGGCGAGCAGCCGCTGCACCTCGGCGTAGTTGAGCACCTGGGGCAGCTTCTTGGCGCGGCGCGGCGCGCTCAGCGCCGCGGTCGGGTCGTCGCCGATCAGCTCGTCGCGGCGCAGGTGCTTGTAGAAGGAGCGCAGGCAGGCGGTCTTGCGATGCACCGTGGCCGCCGAGCAGGCGGGGCGGCCGTTGCCGGTGGCGAGGTCGGCGAGGAAGTCGCCGATGTCGGCCGGCCGCGCCGCGAGCGCGTCGAGCTCATGCGCGGAGAGGAAGTCGCCGTACTGCAGCAGATCGGTGCGGTAGGCGTTGAGCGTGTTGCGCGAGAGACCGCGCTCCAGCTCCAGATAGGAGAGGAAGTCGAGGACGAGGCCCTCGAAGCGGGCATCGACCTCGGTGTGAGGCGCGACGGCGACAGCCATGCGGGACCGTTCTCCCGCGCCGGCCTCACTCCTCGCGGCGCAAGAGAGCGCCCGCGGCGAGGGGCGCTTCGAAGAAGAGTCGATCGACTTCGATGTCACGGCCCATCGTGCGCACGGGCAGCCCGGAGACGGCGTAACCCCCCAGATCCGGCTTGACCTCGCGCAGCTCGTGACGACCACCGGCCGCAGCCCCCAGGCGCGCTGCGACATCGGAGCGCCCCCCCGGCACCGGTACCTCGACGGCGCCCAGGAGCATCTCGAGCACGGTCAGCGTGTGATGGCTCACGCCTCGGTGACGCTCGCGGGGGTCGGATTCGGAGAGGCGCGGCGAGAGCAGGGTCGGCAGCGCCAGCGCCAGCGCCGCGTGGGCGTTGTCCAGCGCCGCCATGCCGCCATGGCCGAGTCGGGTGTCGGAGCCGATGATGCCCGGGCCGGGGCTGACGAGCGCCGCGTCCCACTCCAGGCGGTTGGCCGCGGCGTCGAGCGCACCGATGACGCTCAGCGCCTCGTGCTCTCCGCCATATGCAGGCGCCGCGGCGATGTGGCCGCAGAGCAGCTCGCGTTCGCGCAGCTGCGCCACGTCGCGGCTGAGCGAACCGGGCAGAGCACCGCCGGCCGTCTGGATGTAGCCGACCTTCAACCCCGGCGAGACCCGTGCCGCCGCCCACGCAGCGGGCGCCAGATGCCCGTGCAGCGGCAGGACCAGCACCGCCATCGCCCGCTCTCCCCGCTCCGCCGCGCCTTTCCCACCCTCGAGGCGGGAAGCGCCCACCGCAAGCTCGACCGGCTCGATCGGGTGTTGCAGGGAGGTGTAGTTGAGCTTGATCACGTGCTCGCTGCCGCCCCCGCTCGCGTCGAGCCCCCGCGTCAGGTTGACGTGGACGACGTCGAAACCACCCGAGCCGAGGCCCAGGTCGAGCGCAGCGACGTTGACGACGACCTCGTCGCCCTCGCGCATCTCGCCGAGCAGCGCCACGTCCGCCCATGCCCGCCGGCGCCGGCCGTCGACCTCGACCGTCAGCGGATCCTCATCGACGACGATGCCGCGACGCAGCTTCAGCCGGCCACTCACTCCGCGCCGCTGTCGGCGGCGGCGACGATGCCCTCGCAGACCTCGAGCATCGTGTCGAGGTCGCGCGCTGAGACCCGCTCGTCGGCAGTGTGGACGTCGCTGGTGCCGTTGGCGAGCAGGACGCAATCGAAGCCGGCGAGCCTCAGCGCGTTGGCGTCGCTGCCGCCGCCGATCGCGGTGCGGACCGGCTCGTGGCCGGCGCCGCGCAACCCCGCCTCGGCCAGGGCAAGGGCGGGCGAGGACGGCGGCAGCCGGTAGCCGCGAAAGAGCTCTTCGAGGTGGACGTCGACGTCGCAGCCGTGCTCGCTGGCCCCCCAGGCGCAGGCATCGGCCATGGCGCCCGCCACCACCGCGACCCGCTCGGAGTCGAGGCTGCGCGCCTCGGCGTGGATCGCGCAGTGCCCCGGGACGACGTTGCCCGAGGTTCCCCCCTCGATCAGACCCACGTTCGCCGTCGTCTCGGAATCGAGGCGGCCCAGCTCCATGCGGTCGATCGCCGCCGCCGCGGCCGCGATCGCGCTCTTGCCGTCGTCGGGTTCGAGCCCGGCGTGGGCCTCGACTCCGACGAAGTCGGCCCGGACCTTTTGCTGCGTCGGCGTGGCGACGATCACTTCGCCGACCGGCCCGGCATGATCGAGGACGAAGCCACAGTCGGATCGCAGCGCGCTCGTGTCGAAGGCTTTGGCCCCGCGCAGCCCCTGCTCCTCGGCGACCGTCAACAGCAACTCGATCCCGACCGGCGACGGCACTTTTTCGGCGCCGCGGGCGACGAGCTCCATGAAGACGGCCACCGCGGCCTTGTTGTCGGCGCCGAGGATCGTCTCGCCGGCGCTGCGGAACACCCCTTCGTCCTCCACCACCTCGACCTGGCCGGCGTGCGGCACCGTGTCGATGTGCGCGCAGAACGTCAGCCAGCGATCGCCGCGCCCGGGCAGCCGCGCGAGGATGTTGCCGGCTCCAGCTTCGGCCGGGCCGGCCGCGTCGTCCTCGCTCACCTCCAGCCCCAGCGCCCGCAACTCGGCGATCAGCGTGTCGGCGACCTCCCGCTCCTCACCGGTCGGGCTGCGGATCTCGCAGAGCCGCACGAACCTCTCATGGAGCCGATCCACGCGGGACAGGCTAGTGGGCGACGGAGGAATCCTCCGCCTGGGTGGCGTCGATCTCGCCACCTTCGGCCGGACGCTCACCGGCGTGGCGGGCCGCGGCGCCGACGAACTCGCGAAAGAGCGGCTCGGGCCGGTTGGGGCGCGAGTTGAACTCCGGGTGGAACTGCGAGGCGACGAAGAACGGGTGATCGGGCAGCTCGATCATCTCGACCAGGCGCTCGTCGGGCGAGGTGCCGCCGCAGACCAGGCCCTCGTCTTCGAGCCGGCGGCGCAGCTGGATATTGACCTCGTAGCGGTGACGGTGGCGCTTGTAGATGACCGCCTCGTCGAAGATCTCGCGCGCCCGCGTACCCTCGTGCAGCTTCACCGGGTCGGCGCCGAGCCGCATCGTCCCGCCCATCTCGGAGACCTCCTTCTGCTCGGGCAGCAGGTCGACCACCGGGAAGGGCGTCTCGGGATCGAACTCCGCCGAGTTGGCGCCCTCCATGCCGGCGACCGTGCGGGCGAACTCGACCACCGCGATCTGCATCCCGAGGCAGATGCCGAGGTAGGGGATCGAACGCTCACGGGCGATCCGGGCCGCCTCGACCTTGCCCTCGATCCCGCGCTCGCCGAAGCCCCCCGGGATCAGCACGCCGTCGGCGTCCTCCAGCTTCTCGGGCTCGAAGTTCTCCGAGTCGATCAGCTCGACCTCGACCTCGACCCCGTGGTGGAAGCCGCCGTGCTCGAGCGCCTCGATCACCGACTTGTAGGCGTCGGCGAGCTGCACGTACTTGCCGACAAGGGCGATCTTCACCTTGCCCGCCGCCTCGTCGGCGCGACGCACCATCGCCTCCCACTCGCTCAGGTCCGAGGCCGGCGCCTCCATCCCGAAGTGGTCGAGCACGAGGTCGTCGACGCCTTCGGCGCGGAAGACGAGCGGCACCTTGTAGATGTTGTCGACGTCGTGGGCGGAGATCACCGCGTCGACGGGAAGGCTGGCGAAGAGCGCGATCTTGCTGCGTATCTCGCGGTCGAGACGGCTCTCGGAGCGGCAGACCAACGCGTGCGGCTGGATCCCGATGCGGCGCAGCTCGTTGACCGAGTGCTGCGTCGGCTTGGTCTTCAGTTCCCCGGCGTGGCCGACGTAGGGCACGAGCGTCAGGTGGACGAACATGCTGCGCTTCGGGCCGAGGTCGGTGTAGAGCTGGCGAATCGACTCGAGGAACGGCAACGACTCGATGTCCCCGACCGTGCCGCCGATCTCGGTGAGCACGAAGTCGACCGATTGCGACTCGGCGACGATCAGGATGCGGTTCTTGATCTCGTCGGTGATGTGCGGGATCACCTGCACCGTGGCGCCGAGGTAGTCGCCGCGACGCTCGCGGTTGATCACCGTGTTGTAGACCGATCCGGCGGTGACGTTGGAGGCGCGTGAGGTGTTCTCGTCGGTGAAGCGCTCGTAGTGGCCGAGGTCGAGGTCGGTCTCGGCGCCGTCCTCGGTGACGAAGACCTCGCCGTGCTGGAAGGGGCTCATCGTCCCGGGATCGACGTTGATGTAGGGGTCGAACTTCTGCAGCTGGACCCGGTAGCCTCGCGAGACGAGAAGGCGGCCGATCGAGGCCGCCGCGATCCCCTTGCCGAGGGCCGAGACGACGCCGCCGGTGACGAAGATGAAGCGGGTGTCTCCTGGCTTGGCCGGACTCATCCTCTGCCGAGCGAGTCTAGCCAGCGCAAGGGCGGAACCGCGTCGATCGTCTGCGAAATAGATCGCAACTCGCCGAAAACGGTGAGCGCGGCGACCCCGGCCAGGGCGATCAGGCGCCCCGTCCCGCCCAGCGTCGTCAGCAGCCAGACCCCGCCGATCGCGCCGACGAGGTTGGAGCCGGTGTCGCCCAGCATCGCCCGCTCGCCCAGGGTGAAGGCGGCGCCGACCGCCACCGCCCCGGCGAAGATGCCGAGCAGGTCGAGCGGGGCGAGCGTCCAGGCGCCGAGGCAGAGCGCGGCGCCGAGCAGCGCCAGCCCCTTCTCCGCCCGTCCCGGTCGCAGGTCGAGCAGGTTGAAGGCGTTGGTGGCGAGGATCAGCAGCGCCACGTCGGCCAGGTAGCGCCACGATTCCAGGCCGCGGCCGGAGACGACGTAGGCGGCGAGGGCCAGCGCGCCGATCGCCTTGATCGCCCCGGTCGAGAGCTTCCCCTCGCGCAACGCCCTTGCGTGCCCACGCCAGCCGCGCGGCGTGTCGGCGGCCTCCCCCTGCCCCAGCGAGTCGTCGAGGAAGCCGAGGAAGGCGACGCCGATCACGTAGGGCAGCCAGCGGCGCAGTTCCGGGTCGAGCAGTTCGAGGCTGCCGCGGTCGTCGAGGAAGGCGAGCGGCGCCAGCGCGACCAGCGCCGCGGTCGCCAGCACCGCGCCGAGCGGGAAGGCGAGCCGCGCGCCACGGAAGTTCTCGCGCACGAGGCCGGCGTCGAGCAGGCCGCGCACCCCGGCCGGGACGACCAGCAGAGCCACCGCGATCCCGATCGGGAAGCTGACCCAGGTCATTCGTTCGGTTCGAGCAGGTCGGGCAGCAGGCGGTCGGCGCTGCCCTTGACGCCGAAGCTGCCCTCGGCGCCGAGCAGGGCGAAGACGGTCGCCAGGCGACCGGCGACGAGATCGACGTCGTCGACGCTGGCGAGGTCGTTGGCGGTGAAGAAGGAGACCGAGGAGGGTTCGGCCTGGCTGCTCTCGACCCCGACCGCCGGGGTGTGGGTGGCGGTGATGCCCTGCAACAGCCCCGATTCGAGTCGTCCGGCGACCGAGCGCTGGACGGGGCCCATGTCCTGTGGCTGGTCGCGGACGACGATCACCGCGTCGAGCGCGCCGAAGTTGCCGCTGGCGCGCGAGAAGAGGTGGCTGCGCACGGGGTCGAGCAGCGTCCCGCCGCGCACGATCTGCCGCCCCAGGCCGACGCCGAGTGCGGTCTGGGCATCCGGTTCGCGGGCGACCCTGGCGAAGCGCGTCTTGGAGAGGTCCGAGGCGAGGCCGTGGGTATCGATCGGCTCGCGCACGACGCCCACGCCGACCAGGTGGCCGCCGGCCGGCGCCAGGGCGTTCTCGATCGCGCCGTCGACGTCGCTGGGCAGGTCGCCGAAGGCGAGGAGGCCGATGCGGCGGCCGCGCAGGCGGTCGCGCACCAGCACCGGGTAGACCCGGCTCGAGAACTCGTTGGCGCGCCCCAGTTCGCCGCTCAGTTCGTCGGCTCGTTCGCGCGCGTCCTGGAGGTTGCCGGTGAGGCTGTGCTCGAGGTCCCTGCGGGTGTTGGTCAGCGTGTCGCCGCCGAACTCGGCGCCGATCAGGATGCCGATCGCGAGGGCGAGGAAGACCGCGATCAGCGACATGGCGTGGTAGCGGGCGCTATAACCCATTACAAATTTTCGCGCTCCACTCGCGGCGCATAGAGCCAGAGATGCTTGCTTGCTCGTTCCGCGCTCATGGCCCGGGAAGGCTAGACGGTCGCCCCGCCGGCGGCTAAAGCCCGAGCCAGATCTTCACCTTCAGCCAGAGCAGTTCGAAGAGGTCGCTGAGCGCCGGCGAGGTGACCACGACGATCGTCAGCAGGACCGCGAAGGCGACGAGGAAGAGCGCCGCGGGGGCGACGGTCGAGGGCGGGTTGTAGAGGCGGCTCACCCCCTTTGCGTCGACCAGCTTCTCGCCGATCCGCAGCCGCGTGAGGAAGGTCGAGGACATCCCGCCCCGCTTGCGGTCGAGGAACTCGATCAGGTTGAAGTGGGCGCCGACGCTGACGATCAGGTCGGCCCCCTTCTCGTAGGCCATCAGCATCGCCACGTCCTCGCTGGTTCCCGCAGCGGGGACGAGGGTGTGTGTCAGCCCCATCCCCAGCAGACGCTCGCGACCCGGCGCGCGACCGTCGGGGTAGGCGTGGACGATCAGCTCGGCGCCGCAGCGCAGCGACTCGTCGCTCGCCGAGTCCATGTCGCCGAGGATCACGTCGGGCTTCAACCCCGCTTCGAGGCAACCGTCCGCGCCGCCGTCGACAGCGACCACGAGCGGGCGCACGTCGCGTATGTAGGCGTTCAACGCCTTCAGGTCGCGGCGGTGGCGATCGCCGCGGACGACGATCAGGACCTGGCGGTCGCGGAAGGACGTGAGCGTCGAGGGAAACTCGATCGCCCCGGTCAGCAGGTCGGTCTCCTGGCGGACGTGGGCGACGGTGTTCTCGGCGAAGTCCGCGAGCGCCCGGTCGACCCTGGCGCGCTGCTCGGCGAATCGCTCCTCGAGCTCCTCGGCGTCGAGCACGCGACCGCGCAGCACCTCTCCGCCGCGCGTCGCGACCGCGCCGGCGGAGACCGTCACCAGAGCGCCCTCCGGGAGCAGCTCGAACGGATCGGCGTCCTCGACGTCGATCAGCGTGACCCCGGAGTGGACGAGCAGCAGCGGCCCCGCGTTGGGATAGCGCCCGTCGCTGGAGGCCGAGGCGTTGATCACGGCGCTGATGCCGGTGGCGATCAGCTCCTCGGCGGCGATGCGGTCGATGTTGACGTGGTCGATGACCGCGACGTCGCCGGGCCGCAAGCGCTTGACCAGGTCCTTGGTGCGGCGGCCGAGCTTGACGCTGCCGACGATCGCCTCCTCCGCGCCCGCCCCGTTGCGGCGCGACAGCAGCGCAGGGAAGCGACGGCGACTGGCGGTGGCCACCGAATGAGGTTAACCGCTATGTCAGGCGGCGGCGAGCAGCTCGCGGGCGTGGCGGTCGGCGGCGCCCTCGGCGCTCTCGCCGCCGAGCATGCGGCGGATCTCCCCGACGACGGCCTCCCCGTCGAGGCGCTCGACCGTGGCGGCGGCGCGCTCGCCGCTGACGTCCTTCCGCAACCGGAAGTGAGTCGCGGCGAGCGCCGCGACCTGAGCGAGATGGGTGATGCAGATGACCTGACGGCCCTCGCCGAGGGCGCGCAGCCGCTCGCCGACGACCCCGGCGGTCTTGCCGCCGACCCCCGCGTCGATCTCGTCGAAGACCAGCGTTCCCGCCCCGGCGCCCTGGCCGAGCCCGCTGAGCGCCAGCATCACCCTCGAGAGCTCGCCGCCCGAGGCGGCGTCGCGCAAGGGCGCCGGCGCGATGCCGGGATTGGGCGCGATCCGCAGCTCGACCGACTCCCGCCCGTTTGGCCCGAAGCCATCCGGGTGCGGTTCGAGCGCGACCTCGAGGCTGGCGCCGGGCATCGCCAGGCCGTCCAGCTCGGCGGCGACGCGCTCCCGCAGCGGCCCGGCGGCGGCGGCCCGCCCCTTGCTCAGCTCCCCGCCCAGCTCCTCGCGCCGCGCCTCGGCCTCGGCCAGCGCCGCCTCGGCCTCGGCGCTGCGCGTCTCGGCGCCCTCGAGGCGCTCGATCTCCCCCCGGCAGCGCTCGGCGTGGGCAAGCACCGCCTCGACGCTGCCGCCGTGCTTGCGCTGCAGGCGATCGACCGCTTCGAGCCGTTCCTCGACCGCGGCCAGACGTCCCGGGTCGCCCTCGATCCGCTCGGCATAGGCGCGCAGATCTCCCGCCACCTCGCCCAGGTCAACGGCAAGCGAAGCGAGGCGCTCGGCCAGAGCGTCGAGCTCGGCGTCGACACCTCCGACAGCGTGCAACGACGCCTCGGCGGCGGCCAGGGCGCCGGAGGCCCCACCGCCGTCCTCCTCCGCCCCGGCGGTGCCCGCCAGCGCGCCGAAGGCCGCCTCGCGCAGCCCCTCTGCGTGGCGCAGGCGCTCGCGCTCGGCCGCCAGCTCCGCCTCCTCCGCGGGGTCCGGCGCGACCTCCTCGATCTCGGAGAGCTCGTAGCGGCAGAGGTCGAGATCGCGCTCGCGCGAGCCTTCGCGCTCGCGCAGCTCCGCCAGCTCGGCCGCCAGCCGCACGCACTGCCGGTGCGCCTCGCGGTAGCGCTCGCGCAGGGCGAGGTGATCGGCGCCGGCGAAACCGTCGAGCACCTCCAACTGGGCAGATGCGATCGTCAGCCGGCGGTGCTCGTGCTGGCCGTAGAAGGCGACCAGACGGCTGCCGAGCAGCTTCAGGTCGGCCGCCGAAGCGGCGCGGCCGGCGAGGAACGCGGCGGTCCGGCCGGAGGCCGATACGCGACGCCCCAGGACGATCTCCTCCGCCCCCTCCGGTAGGCGCGCGCCGATCTCCGCCATCTCCGGCTCCTCCAGGAGGCCCCGCGGCAGGTCGAACACCCCCTCGACCCAAGCCTCCTCGGCCCCGGGGCGGACGATCTGCGCCCGCGCCTTGCCGCCCATGAGCAGGTCGAGCGAGTGGGTCAGGACGGTCTTGCCCGCGCCGGTCTCGCCGGTGATCGCGTTCAGCCCCTCCCCCAACCGCAATTCGGCCCGCTCGATCAGCAGCAGGTTCTCGATCCGGAGCTCGCGGAGCATCGGGTTCCTTCTAGCACCTGGCGCGGCGGGTCCTGGCCCGCGGGTCCTGTCGCGGCGGCCTCCCCCATGTGCTCGGACGCGCTCCGCGCGCCCTCCGCTACGGCGGCCTCCCCCATGTGCTCGGACGCGCTCCGCGCGCCCTCCGCTATGGGGGACCCCCGCCGCCACGCCACCCGCGGGAGAGGCCACCGCAAGGGACAGTGCTACGCAGGGACGGGTTCCGCCAGCTCCGTCTCTCCTTGAGCTGGGACGAAGTCGCTTGCTCGGACCAGAGCGAAGCCGAGGGCGGCGCCGGCGAAGGAGAGGATCGCGCCGATCAGGAGGATCTCGTTGAAGCCGCTGACGAAGGCGACCTTGGCCGCGTGCACGATCTCGGGCCGCTGCGCGGGCGGCGCGGCGATCGCAGCGGCGCGCGACCCCCCGGAGGAGACCGCCTCGGCGAGGCCGGGAGGCGCCGCGGGCACGAGGCTGGACAGCTTCGAGTCGACCTGCGATTGGAAGACCGCGCCGAGGGAGGCGACGCCAGTGGCGATGCCGACCTGGCGGAAGGTCGTGTTGATCCCCGACCCCATCCCGGCCTTCGCGGGCGGAACGACGGCGATTGCGGCCTGGCCGATGCTGGGGTTGGTCAGGCCGATGCCGACCCCGGCGACGAGGAAGCCCGGCAGCAGCGCGGAGATGCCCGAGTCGGCTGCGAGGCCATGCATCAGCAGCAGGCCGACGCCGACCAAAGCCAGGCCGATGCCCATCAGCACCCGCAGCGGCACCCGGTGGGAGAGCCTGCCCGCGATCGGCGCGACGATGAACGAGAGCACCGTCAGCGGCAGGAAGCGCAGCCCGGTCTCCAGCGGCGAGAAGTCAAGCACCCCCTGCATGTAGATCGTCAGGTAGAGGAACATCGCGAACATCCCCGCCGAGAGGCCGAAGGCGACCGCGGAGACGCCGTTGAAGGCGGGTTTGCGGAAGAGGGCGAGTTCGAGCATCGGGTGGCTGCTGCGCGCCTCGATAGCGAGGAAGGCGAGCAGCAGGGCGACGGCGCCGGCCAGGGAGGCGACGATCGTCGCGCTGCCCCAACCCTCGGGGTTGCCGCGGATCAGGCCGAAGATCAGCAGGAAGAGGCCGCCGGAGAACGTCGCCAGGCCGGGCAGGTCGATCCTCTGGGCGTCCTGCGCGGCGACGTTGACGAGCCGCAGCTCGGTCAGGGCGACGGCGGCGACGCCGATCGGGATGTTGACGAAGAAGATCCATTCCCAGCCGAGGTGCTCGGTGATGACGCCGCCCACCAGCGGCCCGATCGCCACGGCGCCGCCGACGGTCGCGCCCCAGATGCCGAAGGCGGTCGCCCGGTCGCGCCCGTGGAACTCCTGGCCGATCAGGGCGAGCGAGGTGGCGAACATCGCCGCGCCGCCGCAGCCCTGCAGGCCGCGGGCGAGGTTGAGCAGGGTCGGCTCGCCGGAGATGCCGCAGAGGAACGAGGCGCCGGTGAAGACCCCGAGGCCGATGCTGAAGACGCGCCGGCGGCCGAGGCGGTCGCCGAGGGACCCGGCCGTCAGCAGCAGCGCCGCCAGCATCAGCGAATAGGCGTCGACCACCCACTGCAGGCTGGAGAGGCTGGCGCCGAGGTCGCGCTGGATGTCCGGCAGGGCGACGTTGACCACCGTCACGTCCATCAGCAGCATGAACGTGGCGATCGAGATCAGGACGAGGGTCCACCATTTCCGCGCCATGGCCGGCAACCCTAAACAACCGGCCGCTCCGGCTGAGGCGGCGCGTCAACCGAGCAGGCCTCAGACTGCGAGATGGCCGAACTTCTCGCGTATCCGCTGGTAGAAGCTCGTGCCCGGCAGCTGCGCCAGCCTGCCCACCGACTCCAAGAAGCGGACCTCCAGCTCGCCGCCGGCCTCGAGGTCGCCGACGTGCTCTCCGTCCACCGCGACGTCCACCGGCTCCCGGCCGGCGGCGTTGCAGACGTGGAGGATGTCGCCGGGCGCGACCACCAGCGCCCGCGCGGTCAGCGAGTGCGGCGATATGTAGCTGACGACGTAGCCCTTCACTCCCCAGGCGAGGATCGGGCCCTGGTTGGCCAGGTTGTAGCCCGTCGAGCCCGCCGGGGTGGCGGCGACGAGGCCGTCGCAGCGCACGTGGCCGACCTCCTCGCCCGCGATCCTGTAGCTCAGCTCGGCGACGCGGTCGTGGGGACGGCGAGCCAGGGTGACGTCGTTGAGGCCGACCCGGCTGCCGCCGTCGATCCCGACCTCGAGGCCCGGCAGGAGCACGGTCTCGTACTCGCCCGCCAGGGCGCGCCGGATCCCGGCCTCGGCCTGCTCGCGCTCGACCGCCGCGAGGAACCCGACGGTGCCGAAATTGACGCCGAAGACGGGAACCTCGGTCCCCGCGTAGCGGCGCAGGGCGTGCAGGATCGAGCCGTCGCCGCCGAGGACGAGGCAGAGGTCGGGCAGCCGATGTTCGGCGGTGACGTCGACCCCCGTCGCGGCCTCGCCGTGCTTCTCCAACTCCT
>DASTAY010000026.1:0-75153 GCA_035712345.1 Solirubrobacterales bacterium | reverse complement strand
GGGCTCGATCGACACGCCGATCTGGGATCGCGCGGGCCGCGCCGCCGAGGAGATCTCCGCGCGGGCCCCGGCGACGCAGGAGGCTCTCTACGGAGCGACGCTCGAGCGCTTCCACGCCGCGGTCGGGCGCACCGCCGGCCGCGGCATCCCGCCCGAGAAGGCGGCAGCGGCGATCGCGCGGGCGCTCACCTCACGCCGCCCGCGCACGCGTTACCCGGTCGGCTCCGATGCCCGCGGCCAGCTGCTCGCCGCCCGCTTCCTCCCCGATCGCCTGCTCGACCGGTTGATCGCCCGCCTCATCGGCATCTAGCGAGCGGCGGCGAGGCTGCGCGCTTCCTCGATCGCCTCGAGGCTCTTGGCGGCGCCGGTCTGCCTTGCGGCCTCGGCCGCTTCGTCGAGCGCCTCGTCGACCCCGTCCAAGTCGGCCGCGGCACGCGCCAGGCCGAGCACGCAGAGCGTCAGCGGCAACGCCCAGCGGAGGCCGCGCTCGCGCGCGACTCCGCTCGCCCAGGCCGCCAGCTCGGCCGCCTCGCGCGCCCGGCCGAGGCCGATCAGCGTTTCGGCCCGGATCGCCGCGCGCCAGGCCTCCATCTCGCCGCCGCTCGGCATCGTCTCGCGGTAGATCCGCTCCGACTCCTCGATCGACTCGAGCGCCTCCAGGTATTCCTCGGCCGCGAGCTGGCAGGCCGCGAGGTTGGAGAGCGCCAGGCTGCGCGAGAAGACGTCGCCGAGCCGCTCGGTCAGCTCGCAGTTGCGTCGCGCCAAGGCGACGCCGCCGGCGGGGTCTCCGCGCATCGCCAGCATCAGCGAGAGATTGCTGCGGGTCCAGCTCGCGGTCTCCGGGTCGCCGTCCTCGATCGCCATCGCAAGGCCCCGGTTGAACAGCTCCTCGGCCTCGTCCAGGCGGCCGCGCTCTCGCGTAACCAGGCCCTTCATCATCGTCGCCCAGGCGATCGGGCTGCCGATCACGATGCCGGCGCCGAGGCCGTGCTCGCCGCCCGCCAGCTCGAGCACCCGGTCCAGCTCGGCCTCGAAGCCGTCGAAGTCGCCTGCGCAGAGGTAGGCGTAGGACCCGGCCGCCCGCAGCGCGATCCGCAGCGGCAGGTCGCCCGATTCGTCGGCCAGGCGGTTGACGTCGCGGACCGCCGCCAGCCACTCCGCGACAGGGCGCTCGAGCCCGGGACGCGCCGCGGTCGCCATCTTCAGCATCGCCAGCGAGTGCAGATCGCCGCCGCGCGTGGCGATCTCCTCCGCCTCGGCGGCGAGGCGGGCTTCCTCCTCGGCATCCATCCCGAGCCGCCAGGCGTACTGAAGCTGAAGCAGCCGAGAGGCCACGGCAAGCGCCGCGGTCTCCTCGCCGTCGGGCAGCTCGGCGGCCAGCTCCATCGTCCGCCGCCAGAGGCGCAGCGCGTCGCCGGGGTGGCTGCTGCCCGCCCAGTAGGCCGCCCGCGCCGACCAGCGCGCCGCTTCCAGCGTCTTCCCGCCGGCCTCCATATGACTGGCGATCAGTGCCGCCAGCTCGTCGGCCCGCTCGGGGTTGAGCTCGATCGTCGCCCGCGCGACCGCCGCATGAGTGGCGGCCCGCTGCTCGCCGAGCTGCGAGGCGTAAGCGACCTCGCGCGTCAACGGATGGCGGAAGGCGAGCACCCGCTCGGGGTAGACCTCGGCCTCGTAGAGGAAGCCCGCCTCGATCAGCTCCCGCTGCAGCGCTTCGCACTCCTCGCCCTCGCGTCCGGAGATCAGCGCCAACGCCCGCCCGCTCACCTCCTTGCCGGCCACCGAAGCCTCCTGCAGGAGCAGCTTCGCCTCCGGGCCGAGCCGGTCGATGCGCGCGGCGAGCACCGTCTGCACGCTGGGCGGGACGCCGCTGTCCTCGACCGGTCGGGCCAGCTTGTAGGCGCCGCGTTCGCCCTCGAGGCTGCCCGACTCGGCTAGCTCGCGGACGATCTCCTCGATGAAGAAGGGATTTCCCGCGGTGCGCGCGTGGATCAGCTCGGTGAGCCCGTCCAGCGAGGGGTCTTCGCCGGCGAGGTCGTGCAGCAGCTCGGCGGTGTCGGCGGGTCCGAGCGGCTCCAGCGCGATCTCGTGGTAATCGGGCGGCCCGGTCCAGGGCCGCTCGTATTCGGGCCGGAAGTTGACGACGACGAGCGTCGGCGTCCCCTCGGTGGCGGCGAAGAGCTCGCCGAGCATCGCCGCGCTGCCCTCGTCCAGCCAGTGCAGGTCCTCGATCACGCAGACGACCGGCTCGCGCCGGTTGGGAGCGCGGACGAGATGGCAGACGACCCCCTTCAGGGCCCGCTGCCGCGCCTCGGCGCTGAGCTGCGGGGCGGGGCCGGCCGGATCGGGGACGCCGAGGAAGTCGAAGAGGACCGGCAGCTCCTCGGCGAACTCGGGGTCGAGCAGCAGCGCCCGCCCGGCGACCTTCTCGCGCACCAGCCGCTCGGCGTCGCGGTCGGCGATCCCGAAGTAGGCGCGCAGCATCTGCAGCACCGGCATGAAGGGGATCTCGCGCCCGTGTGCCTGGGCCTGCGCCTCGAAGACCTCGATCCCTTCGCCGCGCGCGCGCTCGACGAACTCGTGGCACAGACGGCTCTTGCCGACGCCGGGCTCGGCGACGATGCCCACTACCGCACCCTCGCCCTCGCGTGCGCGCTTCAGCCCGGCCTCCAGCACCGCCATCTCCTCGTCGCGGCCGACGAAGCGGGAGAAGCCGCGCTCGCGCGAGCGGTCGAGCCGCGAGCGCGCCGTGCCGACCCCGGCGAGCTCGTAGACGCCGACCGGTCGGCTGGCGCCCTTGATCTCGAATTCGCCCAGGTCCTCCAGCTCGAGGAAGCCGCGGGCGAGCTCGGCGGTCGCCTCGGTCAGGTAGGCCTTGCCCGGCTCGGCCAGCGCCTCCATCCGCTGGGCGAGGCCGACGGTGTGGCCGATCGCCGTGTACTCGCCGTCGCCGCCGGGCGCGATCGCGCCGGCCACGACCTCGCCCGAGTTGATCCCGATCCGGGCGGAGAAGTTGAGCCCGTGCCTGCGGCGCAGCTCGGCCGAGTACGCGGCGATGTCGTCGAGCATCCGCAGGGCGGCGAAGCAGGCCCGCTGCGCGTGGTCCTCGTGGGCCACAGGAGCGCCGAAGACGGCCATGATCCCGTCGCCGGTGAATTTGTCCACGGTGCCCTCGAGCCGGCGCACCTCGTCGGCGAGGATCGAGAAGAAGCGCTGCATGATCCCGCGCCACTCCTCCGGGTCGCGCTGCTCGGCGAGGTCCATCGAGCCCTGCACGTCCGCAAAGAGCACGGTGACCTGCTTGCGCTCGCCGTCGGCCTCGATGCGATCCGTACTGGTCACGTGGACCCAATCGTACGCCCGAGGCTGCCTATACTGGCGCAACCGAAACCGATTGACTGGTCAGTCAGCCAGTGGAAAAGGACTCGCGGTGCGCGTAGCTGCGGTACAGCTCAACTCCAACGGCGACAAGGCGCGGAACCTCGCCACGGCCGAGCGCCTGGTGCGCTCGGCGGCGGCCGACGGCGCCGAGCTCATCGCCCTGCCGGAGAAGTGGAACCTGCTCGCCTCGGGCGAGCAGATCGCCGCCGGGGCCGAGGCGCTCGACGGCCCCAGCCTCGGCGCCGCCCGGAGCTGGGCACGGGAGCTGGGTGTCCACCTATTGGCGGGCAGCATCGCCGAGCGTGACGGCGGCGCGGGGGAGAAGGCCTTCAACACCTCCGTCCTGATCGGTCCTGACGGAGACGATCTCGCCGTCTACCGCAAGATCCACCTGTTCGACGTCGAAGCCGGGGGGGTCGTCTACCGCGAGTCCGAGTACGAGCAGGCCGGAGAGGAGGTCGTCTCGGTCGCCGTCGATGGCGTCGAGCTGGGCATGACCGTCTGCTACGACCTGCGCTTCCCCGAGCTGTACCGGATCCTCGCCGTCCGCGGCGCCCGGGTCCTCGCCGTTCCCTCGGCCTTCACCGCGGCCACCGGACGCGATCACTGGGAGGTGCTGTTGCGCGCCCGCGCGATCGAGAACCAGACCTTCGTCCTCGCCCCCAACCAGGTCGGCGAGGCGCCTCCGCAATACCACTCCTACGGCCGCTCGGCGATCGTCGATCCGTGGGGCGTCGTGCTGGCGATGGCGCCCGACGAGGAGTGCTTCGTCGCGGCCGAGCTCGACCTCGTCGCGCAGGAGCGCGTTCGCGAGCAGCTCCCGGCGCTCGCCAACCGGCGGCCCCGGGCATACGCCTGGCCGCACCTGCAGGAGGCGCACGCCTGATGGCCGCCAACCCGAAGGCCCCCGCCGTCGACAAGCGCCGCCAGATCCTCGACGCGGCGATCCGGGTCTTCGCCCGCCAGGGCTTCCACGCGACCCGTGTCGCCGACATCGCCGACGAGGCCGGGGTCGCCTACGGCCTCGTGTACCACTACTTCAAGTCCAAGGAGGAGGTTCTCAACGAGCTCTTCAGCGAGCGCTGGTCGCTGCTCTTGACCGCGGTCGAGGAGGCCGACAGCAGCGAGGCCAGCCCGCGGGCCAAGCTGGAAACGGTGGCCGGGTTCATCGTCGAGTCCTATCGCCACAACCCCGAGCTGATGAAGGTGATCATCGTCGAGGTCACGCGCGCCGCCAACTCCTTCGGCCGCACGCATCTGCCTGAGATCAGCCGCGCCTATGACTCGATCGCCAAGATCGTCGCCGACGGACAGGCCTCGGGCGCCTTCCGCCGCGACATCGACGCCGAATTCGCCTCGATGTCCTTCTACGGCGCGATCGAGCAGCTGCTCTCCGGCTGGATCTTCGAACTGATCCCCGCCTCGGACTCCGATTTCGAGCAGGCGAAGACTCTTGTCACCGCGACGATCTGCGACGGCCTCGAGCCGCGATGAGGGCCCTGGGCGGGCCTGCCCACCGCGAACGGGCCAAGCTGGTTTACTGCCAACTCGGAATGGGGACCGTCTAGCCATGGAGAACGAGATCGTCAAACGCCTCGTCTGGAGCGGCATGCTCGCCGGCTTCGGCGCGCTTGCCAGCATCCTCGCCACTCGCGCCGCCGGAGTCCTCTATCGCCGCGTCTTCGAAGAGGACCCGCCGGAGTAGTCGCTCCAGTGGCCGCCGACCCCACCCAGCCGCCGCCCCCCGAGCCGGACGAGCGCTCGGTCGCCGAGCTCGTCTTCGACGTCTCCGAACGCGCCTCCGCGCTCGTCCGCGAGGAGATCGAGCTTGCCAAGGCGGAGATAGGCGAGAAAGTCGGCAAGATCCTGCGCGGCTCGGTCGTCGGCGTCGCCGCCGGCACCTTCGCCTTCCTCGCTCTGATCCTCGTCATGGAGGGGATCGCCTGGCTGCTCAACGAAGAGGTGTTCGACGGCAAGACCTGGCCCGGCTTCTTCATCGAGGCGGCGCTCTTCCTGATCGTCGCCGCCGCGGCGGGCCTCTTCGCCTACCGCTCGGTTCAGGCGGGCGCGCCGCCTGTCCCCGAGCAGGCGATCGAGGAGGCCAAGCAGATCAAGAGCACGTTCGAAAGGGGGAGCGATGAACAGCCCTGAGCCCGTCCGTCCTTCGACCGCTGGCCTTCCCGGTCGCACCCCGGCGGAGATCCGCCGCGACATCGACATCCAGCGCCGTGACCTCGGTCGCTCGGTCGAAGCCCTGCGCGGACGCGTCACCGAGCTGACCGATTGGCGCCGCCAGGTCCAGGAGCACCGCGAGCAGCTGATCGTCGGCGCTGCCGTCGCCGGCTTCGCCCTCGGTGGGCTGATGATGCTGCGCCGCCGTCGCAGGTAGCGACGTTCAGCTCAAGACAGACTTGCTGACGCTGCCGATGCCCAGCAGCCCCGGGCCGACGTGGGCGCCGAGCACCGGGCCGACCTCGGAGATGAAGGCGGGCTCGCAGCCGAATATCTCGCGCGCGTCGTCGGCCAGGCCCGCGGCGGTCTCGTCGTCCTGGATGTGCTGGACCACCCAGGCGTCGAGCCCGGACTCATGGCGCTGACGGGCGTACTCGCGCAGGCGCTCGATCGAGCGGGCGCGAGTGCGGACGCGCTCGACCGGGGTTATCTCCTCCTCGAGCGTGAGGATCGGCTTGATCTTCAGCGCCGAGCCGATGAAGGCGCTGGCGCCGCCGATCCGTCCGCCCCGCCGCAGGTACTCGAGGGTGTCGATCGCAAACCACATCTTCAGCTCCTCGCGCGTCTGCCGCGCCCGCGCCAGCGCTGCCTTGGCGTCGCCGCCCGCCGCCGCGCCCGCCGCCGCGCCCAGCGCGCAGAGCCCCATCCCACCGGCCGCCGAGCGCGAGTCGAAGATTTCGATCCGCTCGCCTCCCCTGCCCTCGTCGATCAGCCGCTGTCGTGCCTGTTGCGCCGCCTCGAAGGTTCCGGAGATCCCCGCCGAGATGTGGATCGAGGCGATCTCGCGGCCCGCCTCGAGCAACGGTTCGTAGACGGCGACGAAGTCGCCGATCGAGGGCTGGGAGGTCGTCGCCCCGCTCTCGGAGGCGCGCAGGCGCTCGAAGAAGGCGGCGTAGTCGCCGATCTCGGTCTCGCGCTGCTGCTCGCCGTCGATCGAGACGTAGAGGCTGACGACCTGGATGCCGCGATCGGCAAGAAGCTCGAGGGGGAGGTAGGCCGTGCTGTCGCAGACGACGGCGGTTGCGGGGGTCGGGGTCACGGGGCCCGCGGATTCTCGCAGACATCGTCGCTACACTTTATGAAGTGACCGAGACGACCGACACGCCCAAAGAGGCGATCACGCTCACCGACAAGGCGGCCGCGAAGATCGGCGAGCTGCTGGGCGGTCAAGACGACTCCGCCGACCAGGCGCTGCGCGTCGCCGTTCGCGGCGGCGGCTGTTCTGGCTTCCAGTATGCGCTCGCCTTCGACCGCGCCAAGGACGACGATCACGTCTTCGAGGTCGACGGCGTCGCCGTCGTCGTCGACAAGGTAAGCATGCAGTTCGTCTTCGGCTCGGAGGTCGACTACGTCGAAGGCCTGCAGGGCGCGGGCTTCCAGGTCAACAACCCCAACGTGGTTGCGGCCTGCGGCTGCGGCTCCTCCTTCCAGGTCAAAGAAGACGCGGCTGCCGCCGTCTGACCGGCGCATCTCGGCGTCCTCGCTCGCTCGCTCGCGTGCAGAGCACGCCACGCTCCCTGCGTCCTTGATCTGCTGATCAGACGGCGGCAGCCCGTCTGATGTCAGCTGCCTGACCTCGACTAGACCGGTCGCCGTGCGAACCGCAACCATGAGTGGGGCCTCTTGTTGCCTCAGTAGGACCCCGTAACCAACCAGAGGAGGCAGGAGAGGTATGCGCTTTCGGCTCGGCATAGGAGCGACGATGGTGTGTGCGTTGATCGTGGCGGCGCTGGCGGCGCCCTTCGCGGACGCGGCCCCCAAGCGCCTGTACAAGGGGAAGACGGCGCAGAGGCGGCCGGTGCGGATCACGATGCGCGGCGACATGTTGAAGCTGCGGCACTTCACCGCGCGGCTGCGCTGCAAGGGAGGCGCCGCGCTGATCGTCGACGAGAGCGGCTTCCAGCGGACGCCCGTCCGTCGGGGCGGCGCTTTCCGCGACGTCCAGGTCGGCTCGACCGACGAAGTCCTCTTCCGCGGCAGGGCCAGCGGCAAGGCGGTCCGAGGCAGGATCCGCGTCAAGGACCGGCTGCGCAGGGGCGGCCCCCGCTGCGCCTCGCCCTGGCTGGCATTCCACGCCAGGCTGCGCTAGAGGTCTATTCGATCTGCAGCGGGGGCGATTGGCCGGGCGCGGCAGCCTGCGGCGCCGCCGCGGGCTGCTCCACGCCGAGCGCCTCGGCCAGCTCGCCGGACTCGGCCATCTCCTCGACGATGTCGGCGCCGCCGACCAGCTCGCCGTTGACGTAGAGCTGCGGAAAGGTCTGCCAGTCGGAGATCTCGGCGGTCACCTCGCGCAGCGGCTGCAGCGCGGGGAGGACGTCGACGGCGCCATACTCGACGTCCATCGAGTCGAGCACCTGCACGACCCGCATCGAGAAGCCGCAGCGCGGCATCTCCGGGGTCCCTTTCATGAAGAGCAGCACCGGGTTCTCGGCAATCAGCTCCGTGACTTTCTCTTTCAGCTGTGGATCGGCCATGGCCACAGGGTAGCTACCCCGCCACCTCGGTCTTCACCGAGAGGGCGTGGATCGTGCCGTCGTCGAAGCGCTCCTTGACCGCCGCCTTGACCAGCCGGTGCTGGTCGATCCGCGAGAGCCCCTCGAACTGCGATGCGCGCACCTCGGCCCGCAGGTGATTGCCGTCACCGGTTTCGTCGCTCATCTCGACGCTGGCGCCGGGCAGCGCCGCCTCGATCATCGCCTTCAGCTCGGCCAGGTCGACCACGCGCTCAGCCGGTGATCTTCTCGCCCAGCGTTTCGAGCATCTCCTCGACGCGGACGAACTTGACGCGGGGACGGCCGTGCGGCTCGCCGCGGCCGACCTCGGCCTGGTCGATCGCCCGCCAATCCTCGAAGCTGACGTAGCGCACGCCGCGCTCGGCGAGCAGCTCCTCGACCGCCGAGGGCTCGGGGCGCTCCGGGTCGAGCAGGGTCTGCGAGGAGACGTCGGCGAGCAGGTGCTGGACCGTCTCCAGGGCGTCTTTCTTGTTGGTGCCGATCACGCCGGAGGGGCCGCGCTTGATCCATCCCGCGGTGTAGTGGCCGACCTTGTGGCCGGAGTCGTGGGAATCGAGCACGCGGCCGCCCTCGTTGAGGATCAGGCCGCGCTTCTCGTCGAAGGGGACGCCCTCGATCGGCACGCCGGTGTAGCCGACCGAGCGCAGCACCAGGCCGCACTCGAGCTCTTCGCGCTCGCCGGTGTCCTTGGCGCGCAGCGAGCCGCCCTCCTCGACCAGCTCGTTGCGGCCGATCACGATCGATTCGACCTTGCCGTCGCCCTTGATCTCGACCGGCGAGGCGAGGAAGCGCAGCACGATCCGCTGCTTCTTGCCCTCCGGCTGGCGCTGGGAGAACTCGCGCAGCGTTTCGACGTTGACGCGGGTGGTCTTGTCGGCCTCGTCGGACTCCAGATAGGCGGCGCTGGCCGGGTCGAGCTCGACCTCGGCGGGGTCGACGACGATGTCGGCGTCCTCCATCTCGCCCAGCTCCTTGATCTCCGGGTTGGTGAAGGCCGCCTGCACCGGGCCGCGGCGACCGAGCACGACGATCTCGCGGATCTGCTTGCGGTCGAGCAGCTCGATCGCGTGGTCGGCGGTGTCGGTCTGGCGCAGCTCGTGGTCGGTCAGGGCAAGCATCCGCGCCACGTCCATCGCCACGTTGCCGTTGCCGATCACGACCGCGCGCTCGCTGGAGAGGTCGAAGTCGTCGTCGCAGTAGTCGGGGTGGGCGTTGTACCAGCCGACGAAGGCGGTGGCGGCGTGGCTGCCGGGCAGGTCTTCGCCGGGGATGCCGAGCTGGCGGTCGGTCTCGCAGCCGACCGTGAAGACGATCGCGTGGTAGAGCCGCTCGAGGTCCTCGACCTCGATGTCGTGGCCGACCTTGACGTTGCCGAAAAAGCGGAAGCCCTCGCGGGCCGCCGTTTTTTCGTAGACGCGGATCACCGACTTGATCTTCGGGTGGTCCGGGGCGACGCCGCCGCGGACCAGGCCGAACGGGGTCGGCAGGCGGTCGAAGAGGTCGACCTGGGCGTGCGTGCCCTCGTCTTTGAG
Source organism: Solirubrobacterales bacterium (assembly GCA_035712345.1). Classification (GTDB taxonomy): domain Bacteria; phylum Actinomycetota; class Thermoleophilia; order Solirubrobacterales; family 70-9; genus VRUE01. The sequence continues at coordinate 65,498 of DASTAY010000026.1, read as the reverse complement.
GATGTGCTCTGCGGCGTAGAAGCCCGATGGGCCGGCGCCGACGATGGCGACGCGCAGGGGGTTGTCTTCGGTTCCGATCTGGGTCATGTTGCCTCGGGGTTCAACGTCGCAGGTGCATAGTGTCCAGTAGACGGCGCACGGCGGACGCGGAAGGATAGGGAAACGGCGCGGGCGCGCGTCTACGCGGCGAGCAACTGGCCGCTGCACTGGGGGCAGATGCCGTGGTCGAGCACCGGCATCCTGCTGCGGCGGAAGAGCTCCAGCCGCTTGGCGGCCTCCTCGACCTCGACCCACTCGCCCTCGACCAGGAAGCGGTCGCACCAGGCGCACATCTGCAGGAAGTCGCCTTCCTCGCGAGGCGCCTCGGGGTCGAGCAGCGGCTGCGGCTCCTCCCGCTCCGTCTCGGACCGCAGGCGGGCCGAGAAGAGGACCACGCGGCCGCTGCTGTCGGCGGCGATGCGGATGGTCATCTCGCGGGTCACGTCGGGCCCGTCGCAGCGGAAGGGCAGCTCCACGTCGCGCACACCTTCGCGCACCCGTCGCAGGAGCAGGCGCTGCAGCTTTTGCACCTCGTGGCCTTCGACGAAATCCCAGAGCGAGCGGCCGAGGCTGTCGCCGGCGCCGCTCCAGCCGTTCTCCGCGGCGAAGCGGTAGTAGCCGTCATCGACCCTGATCAGGCGATCCTCGTCGTCGATCGCGTAGCTGAGCGCCTCGACCGTCATCCACTCCATTATCTCTTATGGGTACTACCGAAGGCTCGCGGCGACGCTGGCCGTGCCGTCGAGCGCGTCGAGCGCCTTGCGGACCGACATCGCCACGCAGGTGAAGATCGGCGTCTCGCGCTCGGTGTACTCGCTCGACTCGGTCGGGCGCAGCTCGTTGACCAGGTCGAGGAACATCCCCGGGTCGTCGCCCTCGAAGCCGACGACGAACTCCTGGTCGTCGAGGCCGAAGGAGTAGGTGGTGTTGATCGTGATCTCCGGATAGCGCCGGCCGACCTCGATGTGGCTCTTCATGATCCGTTGGCGCTCCTCGGGGGGCAGGCCATACCAGCGACGCTGCTTGACCATCGGGTAGAGGAAGAGGTACTTGCGCTCCGAGACGCAGATCTCGGGCCGGGCCCGCTCGTCGGAATAGGGAGAGCGTTTGGTCATCGCGAGGAACGAGTGGGGGGTGTCGGCCCACCTCGCCAGGCCGCTCTGCCCGAGCACGACGTGGAAGGTGTGCAGGTCGTCGAGGCTGGGGCTCTGGGTGAGGACGAGGAGGTCGACGTCGCCGCGCGTGCCTATGGTTGAGTACGCGCGCAGAGAGCGGTCGAGGGCGAAGTCGTCGCAAGCCGCGAGGAACTCCTGCTTGTCGGCGGCGCGCAGATCGGCGTCGCGGCGGCGCCACTCGGGGTCGATCTTGAAGAAAGTGAACTTGGCGAACGTGCGGTCGGCCATCGCGGTCACGATAGCGCCGGCGGCGCTGGTGGTCGCCGCGATCGCGCTGTTGCTCGGCCTGCACGCTGCGGGCGCCGGCTTCCAGGGCGACCCGCACGCCGTCGTGCGCGACGCCGCGCCCGGGGGGCGGCTCTGGGAAGTGGCGGACCGTCGCGCGCCGGTGATCGGCGTGACGCTGCTCGTCTGGTTGGCGGCGTTCGGCGCGGCGATGCTGGCGGAACGCGTATCGGCTCGTTTCGGCGCGCCTTCCCCTCGTATGGGGTGGAAAAGGCGCACCGGAAAGGCCGCGGCACGCCTGCTGGCGCTCTCGCTCGTCTACCTGCCCCTGGTCTGCCTGGTGGCGGCGGCGCTGGAACCGAGCGTCGACGCCGAACGCCTGCTGGTCATGCTCGGCTCTCCGGCGCTGGCGGCGCTGACGCTGGCGACGCTCGGCGGCTACCGGGCGCTCGCCTTCGCCTGCGCCGCGACGTCGCTGGCCTATGCGATCGACCTGATCGGCGGCTCGGCCTTGACCCAGCTCTCGCTCGTCGGCCCGAACCCCGCCGGCGGGCGCCGCTTCTACGGCATCGGCAACGAGCTCGAGGCCTGCCTGGTCGTGCTGATCCTGGTCGGGACGGGGGCGGCGCTGTGCAGTTCGTACGTGCCGGAACACGTAAGAACCGCACAGCGCCGCAACGGCGACCGGGGGCCCGCCGCCTTCCTCGTCGTCGCCGCGATCTTCACCTTCGTCTTCGCCTATGGGCGCTACGGCGCCGATGTCGGCGCGGCGATCAGCCTGCCGCTCGGCGCGGCGGTGGCCGCCGCCCTGCTCGCCGGCAGGCGGCGCCTGGCGCTGCTCGCCTTCCTCTTGCCGATCCCCGCCCTGGCGATCCTCTCCGCCGCCGACCTGGTCACGAGCGCCAACGCCCACCTGACCAAGACCGTGCTCGACGCGAAGAGCGGCGGCGACGTCCTCTCCGTCGTCGGCCATCGCCTCAGCGAGACGGTGAGCAGCTTCGCCCGGCCGGTCCTCGTCGCCGGCCTGCCGGTCCTCATCGCCGCCGCGGCGATCGCCTGGCTGCGCCGCGACGTCCTCGCCACTTGGCTGCGGGACCTCCCCGCGATGCGCGCAGCCTTGCTCGGCGCCCTTGCGGCCACGCTGGTCGGCACCCTGGCCAACGATTCGGGCGCCCTGCTGCTCGAGATCGGCGGCGCCTACCTGCTCGTCTTCACCGGCTTCGCCTGGTCCGAATCCGCACCGGCGGAGATAGTCGAAGCCTCAGACATTCGTCTACCAAGACAATAAGTTACACTTTCGTGTACCACGTGTCACACCTTCTTCCCTACAGTCGGAGGCATGGAGGCATTGGCCCGACCAAATTGGACAGACGACCGCCTGGAAGAACGCTTCGACCACCTCGACGTCGAGATCGCAGCCCTGCGCGCTGAGGTCAAAGCGGGCAACGCCGAGCTACGACGGGAGATAGAGGGCAGCAACTCGGAATTGCGTCAGGAGACCCAGGCGAGCAACTCGGAGCTCCGCCAGGAGATCAAAGCGAGCAACTCGGAGCTGCGCGAAGAGATCAAAGCCGGCAATGAAGAGTTGCGTCGGCAGATGGAGGCGGGTAACGCGGCACTCCGCGAGGAGATGCAGGCCGGCAACGAAGCCCTTCGCAGGGAGATGCAGGAAGGTCATGCCACGCTGCGCAAGGAGATGCAGGAAGGCGGCGCCGAACTGCGAGCCGAGATGCAGGCCGGGGACGCGAGCCTGCGAGCCGAGCTCGCCGCACAGAACCGCGCCCTGATGCAGGCCGGGTTCGGGCTCGCGGCGGCGATCCTCGCCGCCGTTCTCGTCCATCTGCTCTAGAACGCGATCGCTCACGGCGGCTCCGCCGCATCCTCTAGGCTTAGTGCTTCGTGCGAATCGCCCTAGTCTCGCCATATTCTTGGAGCTATCAGGGCGGCGTGAACCGGCACGTCGAGTCGCTCGCCGAGGAGTTCCTCGGGCGCGGCCACCACGTGCGCGTGCTCGCTCCGTTCGATCCTCCGGATCGGCTCAGCCGGGTGCTCCACCGTGCGTCTGCGGAGGCGCGCGAGATCCCCGACTACCTGATCCCGATGGGTCGTACGGCCGGGTTCTCGGCCAACGGCGCCGTCTCCAACCTCGCCCCCTTCCCGGCGGGCGGGGTCCTCGCGCCGCGCCGCGAGCTCCGTCGGGGTCGTTACGACGTGGTGCACATCCACGAGCCGATCGTTCCCCTGGTCGGCTGGAACGCGGCACTCGGGACCTCCGCACCGGCGGTCGGAACCTTCCACGCCTATTCGACCAAGGCGATTCCCAACCACGTCGCTTCGGCGCTGGGCGCGAGGCGGGTCCTGAACCGGCTCTCGGCGAGGATCGCGGTCTCCAAGGCGGCCGCCTGGACCGGGCGTCGCTGGTTCGGCGGCCACTACGAGGTGATTCCGAATGGCGTCGACGTCGACGCCGCGCCGGGCGGCCCCAAGCCGGCGAGTGGCGAGTTGCGGGTGCTGTTCGTCGGTCGGCCCGAGGAGCGCAAGGGGCTGCCGATTCTGCTTACCGCCTTCGAAGCGCTGGTCGAGCACGTGCCGAGCCGCCTCACGGTGATCGGCGCCGAGCGGGAGGACGTGCTGCGCTACCTCGCCGATCGCGACGTCATGCGCTGGATCGACGTTCGCGGCCGCGTCTCCGGCGACAGCCTCTGGTCCGCGCTGCACGAGGCCGACCTGCTCTGCGCCCCCTCGCTTTCCGGCGAGAGCTTCGGCATGGTCCTGACCGAGGCTTTCGCGGCCGGCACGCCGGCGATCGCCTCCGCCATCGCCGGCTACAGCGATGTGGTCACCGACGGGGTGGACGGCATCCTCGTCCCGCCTGGGGATCCCCAGCGCCTCGCCGAGGAGCTTCAGCGTGCCCATCACGAGCCGGAGCGCCTCGCCGCGATGGGGGCGGCCGCCCGCCGTAGCGCCGAGCGCTACGCATGGCCGCGCGTCGCCGACAGCGTCAGCCGGGTCTACGAGCGGGCGATCGAGGCCCCGCAGCCCGCGACGGTCGCCGAGCGTGCGGCCCACTGGACCGGTCTGCGACCGGCCGACGGACGGCGGGTCAGCCCGCCACGCCGGTTGCCTTCGCTCGACCCGCCGCTGGCCCGGAGCGGCAGCCGCAAGCGACGTGTCGCCCGCCGCGCCGGCCTCGCCGTTGCCGGCGTCCTCGGCGTCGGCCTCACCGCGCTCGCCGCGCAGAAGATCGGCATCGACAACGTGATCGAAAGCATCGTCCGCTCCGACCTCACCTGGGTCCTCGTCGCCTGCGGCTTGATGGCCCTCTCGCTCTTCTTCCGCGCCGCCTCCTGGTACGGAATCGTGCGTGCCGCGTTGCCCAACCGGCCAGTGCGACGACGCGACGTCACCTCGGCGACGATGATCGGCGTGCTGATGTCGGCGACGCTGCCGGCGCGCCTCGGCGAGCCGGCGAGGGCGATGACCCTGGCGCGGCGAATCGGTCGCATGCGCGAGACCTTCCCCGTCCTGCTGGGAACCCTCGTCTCGCAGACGGTGCTCAACATCGTCGCCCTGGCGATGTTGGGGACGATCATCGTCTCGACCACCGACCTCTTCCACTCCAGCACCGAGAAGCTGTTCGTCTTCAGCTTCGTGCCCCTCGCCCTGCTGGTCGTGGTCCTCGTCGCGCCGACGCTGATGCGCCGCAACGGCAACGGCCGCTTCGCCAGGGCCGGCGCCGCCGTGCACCGGGCCCTGCTGCAGGTGCGGGCCGGCCTCGCCGTCTTCCGCCAGCCCCGCTACGGCATCGTCGCCAGCGCCGCCCAGCTCGGCGCCTGGGGGATCCAGCTCGCCGCCTGCTGGGCGCTGCTCGCCGCGCTCGGCCTCGGCCACGCCGGCATCGGCGCCGCCGCCGCCGTCCTCTTCGCCGTCAACGTCACCGCGGTCGTCCCGGCAACGCCGTCGAACATCGGCGTCTTCCAGCTCGCCGTGATCAGCGTCCTGCACACCGGCTGGGGCATCAGCACCGCCGACGCGCTTGCCTACGGCGTCATCCTGCAGGCGGTGGAGATCGCCACCGCCGTCACCCTCGGCCTGCCGGCTCTCGTCCGCGAGGGCCTCACCTGGAGCGACCTCCGGGTTCAGGCGATCTCAGCTTCGCCGGTGCGGCTCGAGCCGCACCCTCAGCGGCAACGCGACAGCCGCGAACGCATCGGCGCCTGAGCGCTACTACTCGCCCCCGCGCGGCACCTTGCCGCCGCCCGCTCCGGGTTCCTGCGCCGGGCCTCGTGGGGAGGCGATCCCAAGCACGCGCATCGCCTTCAGCCCGAGGCCGAGCTTCTCGCGACCCTCGGTGGCGGAGACGTCGTGGCCGCAGAGCTCGCGCGCGCGCTCGAGGCGGTAGCGGATCGTGTGGCGGTGGGTGAAGAGCTGCTTGGCGGTGGCGGCGACGTTGCCGTCGTTGGCGAGGTAGGCCTCGACCGTGGCGACCAGCTCGGTCTCGTACTGGTCGTCGTAGGCGGCCAGCGGCTCGATCGTCTCGGAGAAGAAGCGCTGCAGCTCCGCGGGGTCCTCGCTCATCGCCGGCAGCAGCAGGCGGTAGGCGCCGGTGTCCTCGAAGGCGAGCAGCGGCTTCCCTTCCGCCTCGCCGACGTTGACCGCGAGGCGCGCCTCGCTGCCGGCGCGGAAGAGGTCGACCGGGTCGGCGACGCGGCGGCTTGCGCCGATCGTCAGGTGGAAGCCGGACAGCGCGTGCTCGAGCTCGCGGGTCAGTCCGGCGGCGGCGCGCTGCAGGCGTTCGTCGCCCTCGGCGGGGACGATCACGGCGATCTCCGTCGCCAGCTCACCCTCCTCGACGGCGGCGAGCGCTCCGGGTGCGAGCGAGCGCAGCGTGCGCATCGCCAGGGTCAGCACCCTGGCGCGCCACTCGCCGGTCTGGGCGGTTCGGGGGGCGACCCGCAGGACGAGGGCGCCGGCGCCCTTCTCGAGATCGGTGCCGAGCTCGGCGGCGCGGGCGAGGATGTCACCGCGGTCGGTCACCTGCCGGCCCAGCACCGCCCCGACGAAGACCCCCGCCACTTCCTCGCTCTGCCAGTCCGGCGCCCGCGAACGCTCCAGCTCCAGCGCCAGCAGGGTCGTCACCATGCGGGCGATCGCAGCATCGGGCGTCGCCTTGGCGCGGTAGCGCAGCTCGCCGACGACAGCGTCGGCGACCCGCAGCTCGACCGTCGTCACCCGCTCCCCGCCCGCAAGCAGCTTCTCCTCCTGATCCGGCGAGGCCCCGGCCACCGCCAGCACCGCTCCCGAGCGCTCGATCAGGGCGACGCTGGCATCCAGCACGCGCGCCGCCGCCCGCGCCACCGCAGGCAGGCCGGCCCCCGACTCAACCGCCTCGGCGAGCGCGTCGAGCATCCCCGTACCTACTTGTTTTGCAGGGCTTTCTTGCCCTTTCGAGCTGGTCGCCACAGCCCCATTATGGGGCTTTCAGCGCCAGGATCCCTCAGCCGACGATTTCCGCCAAGTCGTTGTAGTAGTAAACGACGGCGAGGCCGACGACGACTCCGACGACGACGAGGGCGAGCAGGACGAACAGCGAGAGGAAGCCCGCCGCGGCCTTCTCCCAGATCCGCCCGTAGGAGCCGATCGCGGGCACGAGAATCAGGGCGACGAAGGCGACCAGGCTGATCAGCCCGGCTGCGCCGAAGAGCAGGTACTCATTCTCGATCTTCTGCAGGGCCAGCGGCAACAGCTGCACGATTCCCATTCTGCCTGACCGTGGAGATGACCAGCGCCACGGCGGCACAGGTGGAGAAGGAGGCGGCGCCGAGCGCCCAGCCGGCGTTGACGTCGCTCATGTAATGGACGCCGAGGTAGACCCGGCTGAGGCCGACGAGCGCGGTGAGCGCGATGCCGGCGACGACGACCAGCGCGCCGCGCGCCATCCCAACGCGCAGCCGCATCACGATCGTGACCGCAAGCCAGACGTAGAAGGTCGAGTAGGCGGTGTGCCCGCTGGGGAAGGAGGCGCCGCTGTAGCCGGTCAACCCTCCTTCGGGGCGCGGGCGGTCGACCGCGCCCTTCAGCTCGTGGACACCGAAGGCCACGAGCAGCATCCCGACGGCGAGCACGCCGAGCTCCGCCCAGCGGCGGCGGGCGGCGAGGATCGCGGCGGCAATCGTCGCCAGTGGCCAGACGACGGCCGCAGAGCCGAGGTTGGTCAGCACCTTGGCGACATCGACCAGCCACCCGGTTCGCAGCTCTTCGACGATTTCCATCGCCGTCACGTCGCCCGGCGTCGGCCCCGGTTCGCCGCTCACGATCACGGTGTAGGCGACGAGCACGAAGGCGCCGACCGCGAACGTCGCCATCAGCGAGGTGAATTCGAGTCCGAAGGTGCCGCCCGGGGTCACCCGGTCCCAGAGGAAGGCGAGCTGTGGCCGGAAGCGCCGCCCCAGCCGCACCAGCCAGGCGGTGAGCGCGTGGTTTTCCATCCAGCGCACCGCGGCGCGCCGGTTCGCCTCGACCCGGAAATGGCGCACCGCGAGCGTCACCCCGACGACGATCACGATCAGCGTTCCCAGCAGGAACGCGCCTTTGCCGGCGTACTTCGCCGCGGTGTCGATGCTGCGCGAGAAGAAGTAGCCGATCAGGATGTGGGCGCTGGCCCAGAGACCAGTGCCGAGGATGCTGTAGGGGACGAAGGCGCGGTAGCGCATGCCGGAGCTGCCGGCGATGAAGGGCGCGAAGGCGCGCACGAGGCTGACGAAACGGCCGATGAAGATCGTCTTGCCGCCGTGGCGGCCGAAGTAGTCCTCGACTTTCTCGAAGCGCTCGTGGCCGATGCCGAAGCGCGGCCCGTGGCGCAGGACGAACTCGCGGCCGAGCCGGCGGCCGAGGAAGAAGCTGGTCGTGTCGCCGAGCCAGGCCGAGAACCAGGCGATCGCGATCAGCAGGTAGATGTCGATCGCGCCCTGACCGGCGACGGCGCCGCCGAGCAGCATCACGGTCTCGCCGGGGACGACGAGGCCGACGAAGGCGCCGGTCTCGGTGAAGGCGAAGAGGCCGACCAGGAGGTAGGTCCAGGCGCCGAGCGCGTTGGAGACGTCTTCGAGCAGTTGCTGGAGTTCGTCGTGGGGGATCACCCGGCTGAGCAGGTAGTAGCCGGCGATCACCGCGGCGGCGATTGCGACGATCAGCAGGCGCCTCCGCGTGCGGTTCTCGGGCAGCTCCAACCTCACGGCGTCCGCCCGGCCTCGCAGACGATCGCGTCGAGACTGCTTTCAGCGTTGCTATGCGACGGCGGAAGCAGTTTCAACTGCGCGGTTGCGCGTTGCGCGCTCCCTAGGTCGGGAAAGAGGCCGACGGCCGTCGGCCCGGACCCTGACATGAAGGCGAACGGGGCGCCCGCGGCGCGCAAGGCCTCGAGCGCCTCGCCGATCTGCGGTCGCAGCGAGCGCGCCGCCGGCTCGAGGTCGTTGGCCAATAGCTCGGCGTAAGCGAGCGGCGAGGCGCCCGCCCCTGCCGCCTCGCGCAGCCGCTCCGCGAGCGCTGCGAGCTCCGCCGCGCTGCGGCCCAGGCCGAGCCGGTCCGCCTCGGCGAAGACCGCGGGGGTGCTCAGCCCGCCGCCGTCGGGTAGGAGGACGGCAGCATGGGGGGACGGGTCGGGCAGGGGCTCGATCCTCTCGCCGGCCCCGCGCACCAGCGCAAGCGCGGGGTCCAGCTGGGACGGCACGTCGGCGCCCAGCTGCGCCGCGATCTCCACAAGGTCCGGGACTGGCGACTTCTTCCCGCTATGCGGGAAGAAGTCGCCACGCGCCAGCCGCAGCACCGCGGCGGCGTCGGCGCTGCCGCCGCCGAGCCCGGCGGCGACCGGGATCCGCTTCTCGATCTCGAGCCGCAGCGGCGGCTGCTCCCAGCCGGCCGCCCGCAGCGCGGCCAGCGCCCGCGCGGCCAGGTTCTCGCCCGCGACCCCCGGGCAGAGGACCTCGTCGCGCTCGGCCTCGGAGACCTCGATCGCGTCGCTCAGGGTCAGCGGCTCGAACAGCGAGCAGAGCTCGTGCAGGCCGTCGTCGCGGCGCGGGCCGAGGAAGAGGCAGAGGTTGAGCTTGGCGGGAGCCTGGATGCGCATCGGTCGCTTCAGTCGCCGCCCAGTTTCGCGCCAAGGGCGGCGAAACTCGCGGGGGAGAGGGTCTCCGCACGCGCGTCCTCGGCGATTCCGAGCTCACGCAGGGCGGCACGGACCGCCTCCAGCGACCCCGGACGTACGTGCTCGAGCGAGCGGGCCAGCGACTTGCGCCGGTGGGCGAAGGCGGCGCGGACCAGCTCCCGCGTGGCGAGGTCGGGACCGGCTGCGCGCCGGCGCAGGCCGAGGATCGCCGACTCGACCCGCGGGCGCGGCCGGAAGACCGCCGGGTCGACCGTGCGCAGCAGCTTCACCTCGCAGGCGAGCTGGGCGTGGACGCTCGGCGAGCCGTAGGTGCGGCTGCCGGGGGCGGCGCGCAGGCGCTCGGCGATCTCGCGCTGCACCATCACCGTCCAGCGCTCGACCGTCGGCAGCTCGTCGATCGTGCGCAGGATCAGCGGCGTGGCGATCGAGTAGGGCAGGTTGGCGACGACGGCGGTCGGTGGCGGCTCGAGATCTCCCAGGTCGAGCTTCATCGCGTCGCCCCAGTGCAGCTCGACCTCGGGGCGCGCGCTGAGTGGAGCCAGCGCCGGCTCCAGGTCGCGGTCGATCTCGATCGCGTGGACGGGCGCGGCGATCGCCGCCAGGCGCTCGGTCAGCACGCCTTCGCCGGCGCCGACCTCGAGCACGACCGTGCCCGGCTCGAGCTCGGCGTCGCGGACGATCGCGTCGAGCAGGTTCGGGTCGGCGAGGAAGTTCTGCCCGAGCCTGACCATGGCCGGCGCCTCTACCAGCCGAAGAGCGTGCGGGCGTTTGCCGCGACGATCCGCTCCAGCTCCTCGTAGGAGATGCCGCGCGCCGCGGCGACGGTGCGCGCCGTGTCGACGACGTAGGCGGGCTCGTTGGGCTTGCCGCGCACGGTCTGCGGCGCCAGGTAGGGGGCGTCGGTCTCGACCAGGATCAGCTCGGCGGGGAGCTGGGCTGCGGCCTCGCGCAGCTCGTCGGAGCCGGGATAGGTGGTGTGGCCGGCGAAGGAGCAGTACCAGCCGCGCGCGGCCGCATCGGCGGCGCGCCAGGGCGCCGAGAAGCAGTGCAGGATCACCGGCGTCTCGCCCGCCTGGGCGTCGAGCACCGCGAAGATCTCGTCGATCGCCGCCGTCTCGCCGTCCTTGTCGCGGCCGTGGATGACGATCGGCAGCGGCAGCTCGCGGGCGATCGCCACCTGCGCCTCGAAGGCACGGCGCTGGTCGGCCGGGCTCGCCGTCTCGTGGTAGTAGTCGATTCCCGTCTCGCCGATCGCCCGCACCTTCTCGTGGGTGGCGAGCTGGGCGATCCGCTCCGCTTCGGCGTCGTCGAAGCCGCTCGCCTCGGTCGGGTGGCGGCCGACGCTGGCGAAGACCGAGTCGTGGCGCTCGGCGGCGGCGATCGCGGCCTCGTTCTGCTCCGCGCCGAGGCCGACGTTGAGCATGCGCTCGACGCCGGCGCCGAGCGCGGCGTCGACCAGCTCGGCCTCGGGCCGCTCGCAGAGGAAGAGGTGCGTGTGGGAGTCGATCATCGGCGCTCCAGCCTAACCGTCGTTCGGGCCTCGGTAGCCTCTTTCACTCATGCCCGAGCGCGATTACATAGCCGCGACCAGGGAGCGCGTCGTCGTCTTCGACGGCGGCATGGGCGCGACCCTGGAGCAGTTCGACCTGACCCAGGAGGACTACGGCGGCCTGCTCGGCAAATGCCATGAGGCGCTTGTGCTCAACCGCCCCGACGTGATCGAGGGCGTCCACGCCTCGATGCTCGAGGCGGGCGCCGAGGTGGTCGAGACGGACTCTTTCCAAGGTTCGCGTCTGAAGCTCGAAGAGTGGGGGCTGGGCGAGCAGACCCTCGAGATCAACCGCGGCGCGGCCGAAATCGCGCGCAGGGCGGCCGGCGAGAGCCGTTTCGTCGCCGGCTCGATCGGCCCGACCGGGTTCCTGCCCGCGTCCGACGATCCGACCCTCGGCGACATCTCCTTCCGCAGGCTGGTAGAGGTCTTCGCCGAGCAGGCGCGCGGCCTGGTCGAAGGCGGCGCCGACCTGATCATCGTCGAGACCGCGCAGGACATCCTCGAGGTCAAGGCCTCGATCTTCGGCGCCCGCGAGGCCTTTGCGGAGACCGGCCGCACGCTGCCGATCCAGTGCAGCGTCTCGCTGCTGCCGCAGGGCGGCAAGATGCTGCTCGGCACCGACATCGCGGCGGTGTTGACGACGCTGGCCGCCCTCGACGTCGACGTGATCGGGCTCAACTGCTCGACCGGGCCCGAGGACATGCGCGAGGCGATCCGCTTCCTCGGCGAGCACAGCCCGCTGCCGGTCCACTGCATCCCCAACGCGGGCCTGCCGTTGCAGGGCCCCGACGGCGAGACGATCTTCCCCGAACAGCCCGGGCCGTTGGCGGCGACGCTGGGCGAGTTCGTCGAGCGCTACGGCGTCGGCATCGTCGGCGGCTGCTGCGGGACGACGCCCGAGCACATCGCGGCGATCCGCGAGCGGGTCGACGGCCGCGTGCCGGGCGAGCGCCCGGCGCCGGGCCCGATCCAGGTCTCCTCGATGATGACCGCGACGCCGCTCGTGCAGGAGCCGCGCCCGACCCTGGTCGGTGAGCGGGTCAACTCGCAGGGCTCGAAAAAAGCCAAGGAGCTGCTGCTCGCCGACGACTACGACGGGCTCGTCCAGGTCGCCGAAGACCAGGTCGAGGGCGGCGCCCATGTGCTCGACGTCTGCGTCGCGCTGACCGAGCGCCAGGACGAGGACGAGCAGATGCAGGCCGTGGTCGAGCGGATCTCGCTGACCCAGCCGGCGCCGATCCAGGTCGACTCGACCGAACCGGAGGTCATTGCGGCGGCGCTGGAGAAGATCCCCGGCCGGGCGATCGTCAACTCGATCAACCTCGAGGCTGGCGAGGCCAAGGCCGACGTAGTCGTGCCGCTGGCCAGGGCGCACGGCGCGGCGTTGATCGCGCTGACGATCGACGAGGTCGGGATGGCGAAGACGGCCGAGCGCAAGGTCGAGATCGCCAAGCGGATCCGCGACCTCGCCTGCGAGAAGCACGGCCTCGACCCCGAGGCGCTGATCTTCGACCTGCTCACCTTCACCCTGACCACGGGCGATGAGGAGTGGCGCCCCTCGGCGGTCGAGACGATCGAGGGGATCCGCCGCGTCAAGGCGGAGATCCCCGGCGTCAAGACCTCGCTCGGCGTCTCCAACGTCTCCTTCGGCGTCGGCCAGCCCGCCCGCGCGGTGCTCAACTCGGTCTTCCTGCACCACTGCGTCGAGGCCGGGCTAGACCTGGCGATGGTCAACCCGAACCACATCACGCCCTACTCGGAGATCTCCGACGCAGAGCGCGAGCTGACCGACGACCTCGTCTTCAACCGCCGCGAGGACGCGCTGGAGCGGTTCATCGCCCACTTCGAGTCAAAGGGCGAAGCCGAGGCCGAGGAGGCCGAGGACCCGACCGAGGGCATGGAGCCCGAGGAGGCGCTGCACTGGCACATCCTGCGCCGCAAGAAGGACGGCGTCGAGGAGTGGATCGACCGCTGCAACGAGAAGATCGGCGCCGTCCCGACGCTGAACGAGGTGCTGCTGCCGGCGATGAAGGAGGTCGGCGACAAGTTCGGCGCCGGCGAACTGATCCTGCCCTTCGTCCTGCAGTCGGCCGAAGTGATGAAGCGCGCCGTCGCGCGGCTGGAGAACTACCTCGACCGGATCGAGGGCCACAGCAAGGGCAAGGTCGTGATCGCGACCGTGTTCGGCGACGTGCACGACATCGGCAAGTCCCTGGTCAACACGATCCTCACCAACAACGGCTACACCGTCGTCGACCTCGGCAAGCAGGTCCCGGTGGAGACGATCATCGAGGCCGCGGTCGAGAACGAGGCCGACGCGATCGGCCTCTCGGCGCTGCTCGTCTCGACCTCGAAGCAGATGCCGATCTGCGTCCAGGAGCTGCACCAGCGCGGGCTCGAGTTCCCGGTGCTGATCGGCGGCGCCGCGATCAACCGCGACTTCGGCCGCCGCACGCTCTACCCGGGCGGCAGGGAGTCCGACGACGTCTACGCGCCCGGCGTCTTCTACTGCAAGGACGCCTTCCAGGGCCTCGACACGATGGACGCGCTGGTCGACGAGGCGGCGCGCGCGGCGCTGGTCGAGCGGATCCGCGCCGAGGCCAAGCAGCTGCGCGAGAAGCCGGTCGAGGTCGACGACTCGCCGCCCGTCACCGACGCGAGCGTGCGCTCCAAGGCGCGCACCGACAACCCCATTCCGGAGCCGCCCTTCAGCGGCGTGCGCGACCTCGACGTCGACCTCGACGAGGTCTTCCCCTACCTCGACCGCCACGTCCTCTTCAAGCTGCACTGGGGCGGCAAAGGCGTCAAGGGCGAGGCCTGGCGCCGGCTGGTCGAGGGCGACGGCGAGGAGGAGGGCTTCGCGCCGCGCCTGGAGCGGATGTGGCGCGAGCAGGACTACCTGCACCCGCGGGCGCGGCTCGGCTACTTCCCCTGCAACAGCGAGGGCAACGAGCTGATCGTCTTCGACCCCGAGGATCCCGAGCGCGAGCTCGAGCGGCTGGTCTTCCCGCGTCAGCCCAAGCACGACCGGATCTGCCTCGCCGACTTCTACCGGCCGCTGGACAGCGGCGAGCGCGACGTGGTCGCCCTGCAGGGCGTCACGGTCGGGCCTGAGGTGACCGAGCTGATCGAGCGGTTGGAGGGCGAAGGCGAGTTCGCCGAGCAGCTCTTCGTCCATGGCCTCGGCGTGCAGTCGGCCGAGGGCACGGCCGAGTGGCTGCACGCACGCATCCGCGGCGAGCTCGGCATCGACGCCGATCAGGGACGTCGCTACTCATGGGGATACCCGGCCTGTCCGGACCAGTCCGAGCACGAGAAGGTCTGGCGCCTGCTCGACCTCGAGCAGATCGGCATGACTCTCTCCGACGGCTTCGCCGTGATGCCCGAGCAGTCGACGGTGGCGATAGTCGCCCATCACCCCCAGGCCGTCTACTTTGGCATGAAGTCGGGCTTCATCCCCGAGGACAAGGCCCCCGACGAACTGATCGCCGGTACCGAGCGCGGCGGCCAGCTCCCGCCCGAGCGCGAGCCGGTCGGCTGAACGCCTCGCTCGCCTCCGCCCCTTCACTGCATCTCTATCTCCCCCTCCTCCACCTGGCCCCGTCGCGAGGTTCCTTATGGACGCGCAGCATCCGAAAGGAACCTCGCGACGGTTGGAGGGGGAGAATTTCGTTGCCCGGTTCCTTGATCACCCATGCAGCGAAAAAGGAACCCGGCGACGAAGGACGCGCGAGTCGCGGCGGTAGCCACACGGCAGAAGGGCGTGATCGATCTCGAGCAGTTGAGAGACGCCGGGGTCAGCCCGAGAGCGGCCAGCCGTCGCGCCGCCCGCGGCAGCGCTCACCGGCTCTACCGTGGCGTCTATGCCGTCGGCCACGAGGCGATCGGGGAGGAGGGACGCCTCCTGGCCGCCGTCATGGCTTGCGGTCCAGGTGCGATGCTCTCCCATCTGAGCGCCGCGGCGCTTTGGAGGTTGAGGAAGCCGATGCCGGAGGTGGTCGACGTCCTCGTGCCATGTGAGACCGGGCGCAAGATAGATGGCCTCCGCGCTCGCCGCTGCAGGTATCCCCACCTGGATGAAATAACCGAGCTCAGCGGGATTCCCTGTACGACCCCGGCGCGAACGCTCGTGGACTGTGCCGGGGTGGTCGGGCGGCGGCCGCTGCGTCGCATGATCGAGCAGGCCGCAGTGCTCCGGCTGCTTGAAGTGAATGCGGTCGACCTCGCACTCGCACGGGCGAAGAGGAGGCGGGGTATTCGGACGCTAATGGCTCTCCTCGCGCCCTGGCGCACGGAGGACGGCTCGCTTCCGCTCCTGCGCAGTCTGCTCGAGTCGCGATTACTGCCCGCGCTGATCGAGGTGGGGTTGCCGCGCCCCAGATGCAACACGCGAATGGTGGTCGGTGGCGAGCCAGTGGAGATCGACATGCTCTGGGAGGACCGATGCGTCGTCGTCGAAGCGGACGGGGAAGAGACGCACGGCACCAGTGCCGCGTTCCACGCCGACCGCCGGCGGGATCAGTTGCTGGTCGCCGCTGGCTATCGCATCGTGCACGTCACGTGGCGTCACCTGGAGGACGAACTCTCCGCAACCGTTGGCCGAGTCGCCCAGGTCCTTCGCGGATGATGCCCTGATCTCATCGCGTGGTTCCTTTTTCGCGGTATGCGACCAAAAGGAACCACGCAGTGATGGGTTGTTCGGGTCGGTGGGGCCTGAGAGTTCCGGGGGAAGGACTCGAACCCTCGCTTCCTGGACCAAAACCAGACGTGCTAGCCAACTACACCACCCCGGACCGGGGTAGCGAGACTAGCGTCCGGAGGGGGGCTTAGGGTCGTTTCGTGGAGATGGGCGGAGTTCAGCTGGACCCCGAAGTTCGCGCCGGGCTGGCGCGCAGCTGGAAGGCGCTGATGACCGTCGGCGTGATCGCGATCCTGGTCGGCTGCGTGGCAATCGTCGTGCCCGCGGTCGCCTCGGTCGGCACTGCGATCTTCATCGGCTGGATTCTTGTCATCGCCGGGGCGTTCCTCGTCGCCGGCGCCTTCACCGCGCCCTCGATCGGCTCGGTGATCGTGCGCCTGCTCTGGGCGCTGCTGACGGTGATCGTCGGCCTCTGGCTGATCGTCGAGCCGCACAACGGCACCCTGACCCTGACCTTGGTTCTCGGCATCTACTTCCTCTTCATGGGGTTGACCCGGATCGCCGTCGCCTTTGCCGGCCGCGGCCAGCAGGGCGCCGGCCTGATCGGCCTCAGCGGCGTCGCCGGCCTGCTGATCGGCATCCTCGTCCTCGCCAAGTTCCCCAGCAGCGCCGACTGGGCGATCGGCCTCCTCGTAGGCATAGACCTGATCTTCGCCGGCTGGACCCTCACCTCCGTGGCCCTCGTCGGCAAAGACCTCGCTCAGTCGTCCTGAGGTAGGGAGGGCGCGGGGTGCCCCTTCCGTTTGCTGGGTTTTCCACCTGACGCGCCTGGGGCGGCGCGTCTCTGTGTACTCCCTCGCTTGTGTCCAGAGCACACGGCGCTCGGTGCGTCCCTGATCTGCTTGGCCTCAGACGCATCAGGTGAGCCTGTCGAGTGGGTCTCTCGGGCGGGTGGTGTGGGAGGGGTATCGGGAATGGCGCGGCGTCCGTTTTTCGCCTGAACCTCGACGAGTGCCACAGGCTGGCGCGCGAAAAACCCAGCGCCATTCCCGGTACCCCTCCCACGACAGGACCCGCCCGCCGGGACACCTCGCCTGACAGATCCGTTCCGTGCCAATACGATCCCGGGGGTGAGTTCGCCTCTAGTGCTGGTCATGGCGGCCGGTGAGGGCACGCGTATGCGCTCCTCGACGCCGAAGATGCTCCATCCCGTCTGCGGGCGCCCGCTGGTCGCCTGGCCGATCCTCGCCGCCCGCGAGGCGGGCGCCGGCCGCGTCGCCGCGATCGTCTCGCCCGGCCGGGACATCTCCGCCGGCTTTCCGGGCGAGGTCGAGACGGTCGTCCAGCCCGAGCCCGACGGGACCGGCGGCGCGGTTCGGGCGGCGCTGCCGTTGATCGAGGCGGCCGAGACCGTGCTCGTCCTCTCCGGCGATCACCCCCTCATCTCGGCCGAGGTCGTCTCCGGCTTCCTCGCCGCGCACGCCGGCTCCGGCGCCGCGGCGACGATGATGACGATCGAGCTGGAGGACCCCGGCAGCTACGGGCGCGTGGTGCGGGACGCCGACGGAGGCATCGAGCGCGTGGTCGAGGCGAAAGCCGTGGGCGACGCCAGCGCCGAGGAGCTCGCGATCCGCGAGATCAACGCCGGCACCTACGCCTTCGAGGCCGCGCCGCTGGCCACCGCGCTGCGCGGCCTCTCCAACGACAACGCCCAGGGCGAGTACTACCTGACCGACGTCTTCGCCGCCCTGCGCGATGCCGGCCTCTCGGTCGCCGGTCACCTCGCAGACGATTTCGCGGTGACGATGGGCGTCAACAACCGCGCCGAGCTCGCCGCGGTCGAGGCCGAGGCGCGCCGTCGCATCCTCGCGCGCCACATGCTCGCCGGCGTGACCGTCGTCGATCCCGGCGCGACGTGGATCGATGCGGGGGTCGAGATCGCCGCAGACGCGCGGATCGAGCCCGGCACCAGCCTGCGCGGCGCGACCACGATCGGCGGCGGCTCGGTCGTCGGGCCGCTGAGCACGTTGATCGACACCCGCCTCGGCGAGGACGTCGCCGTCCCGCACTCCTACTTGGTCGAGTGTGAGGTGCTCGACGGCTGCAGCGTCGGCCCCTTCGCCTACCTGCGGCCGGGGGCGCAACTGCAGGAGGGCGTCAAGGCCGGGACGTTCGTCGAGGTCAAGAACTCGACGATCGGGGCCGGCTCGAAGGTCCCCCACCTCGCCTACGTCGGCGACGCCGACGTCGGCGATGGCAGCAATCTCGGCGCCGGCACGATCACCGCCAACTACGACGGCTTTCGCAAGCACCGCACGACGATCGGCTCCGGCGTCCGCATCGGCGTTGACACGATGCTGATCGCGCCTGTAGAAGTCGGCGACGCCGCCTACACTGGCGCTGGAGCGGTGATCAAGAAGGACGTCCCCGAGGGGGCGCTGGCTGTGAGCGAGAACGACCAGAGGAACATCGGGGGCTACGCGGAGGCCAAGGCCGCGCGGTCCCGTGAGGAGGATTCGTGAGCACGATCGAGCAGCGCCCCGAGGCGGCAACCGCGCCCGCCACCGCCATCCCGCACGACTATTCCAAGCGGATGATGGTCTTCGGCGGCCGCAGCTCGATGGAGCTGGCCGCCAAGGTCGCCGGCAAGCTCGATCTCGACCTCGGCCAGGTCACGCTGAAGACTTTCGCCAACGGCGAGGTCTACTGCCGCTATGAGGAGTCGATCCGCGGCGCCGACGTCTTCATCGTGCAGTCGACCTGCGCCAACGAGCAGAGCGGGATGACGCCCAACGACGCGCTGGTGGAGCTGCTGACGATGATCGATGCGGCCCAGGGGGCCTCCGCTCACCGGATCATCGCCGTGCTGCCCTGGTACGGCTATGCCCGCCAGGACAAGAAGTCGGCCCCGCGCGAGCCGATCTCGGCCCGGATCATGGCCAAGTGCCTGGAGGGCGTCGGCGTCGACCGCGTCCTCACCATGGACCTCCACGCCGGCCAGGTGCAGGGCTTCTTCCACGTCCCGGTCGACCACATGACGGCGATGCCGATGCTGACCCAGTGGTTCGCCGACCAGGAACTGAGCGAGGAGCTCGTGATCGTCTCCCCCGACGCCGGCCGGGTCAAGACCGCGCGCAACTTCGCCCGCCGCATCGGCACCCACTGGGCGGTGATGGAGAAGGAGCGCCCCGCCCAGCAGGTGGCCGAGATCGGCTACGTGGTCGGCGACGTGAAGGGCAAGACCGCGGTCCTCGTCGACGACATGATCGACACCGCGGGCACGCTCTGCGCCGCCGCCCAGACGGTGCTCGACGAGGGCGCCGCACGGGTGATCGCCTGCGCCACCCACGGCGTCTTCTCCGGCCCCGCCTACGAACGGCTGGCGAGCTCGGCGATCGAGCGGATCGTCGTCACCGACACGCTGCCGCTGCGGCCCGGCGCCCCCGACAACATCACGGTTCTCTCCACCGCCGGCACCTTCGCCGACTCGATCCGCCGCATCTTCACCGACGACTCGGTGTCCGAGATCTTCGCCGGCGAGAACCAGCTCTTCTAGCGCCCTGGCTGTCGAGGCACGCAGCGGGCTGCGCCTGGTCGGCCACAAGGGCGCCGACCTGATCTCCCCGGGCAACACGCTGGAGAGCTTCGCCGCCGCGGTCGCGGCCGGCGCCGACACGATCGAGCTCGACGTGCTCTGGACCCGCGACGGCCATCCGCGCCTCGAGCCAACGGAGCGCACGCCGCTCGTCGTCGCCCACGACTGGCACGATGCCGAAGCTCGGCAGCCGCTCACCCTGGCGCAGGCGCTCGACGCCTTCGCCAGGGCGCCGCTCGACCGGGTCGAGATCGACCTCGACATCAAGCTGCCGGGGCGGGAGGGGGAGATCGTCGCCGCGGTCCGCGAGCATGGCCTGCTTGCCCGGTCGATGATCTCGACCATGGAGCTCTCGACCCTGGCCAAGATCCGCGAGCTCGAGCCTGGCCTGCGGCGGGGTTGGACCTATCCCAAAGTGACCAAGGATTGGGCGTCGAAGCGCTGGGCCAAGGCGCCCATGCTGGGGGCTCTCGTTTGGATGCGCCAGCGCCTGCCGGGGCTCGCGGCGCGCGAACTGCCGAGGCTCGGGGTCGAGGCGATGTGGGTCTACCACCCGCTGGTCAGCCGTCAGCTCGCCAAGATCGCCGGGCTCGCCGGCGTCGAGCTGATCGCCTGGACCGTCGACGACGCCGCCCGCATGCAGCGCCTCGTCGAGCTCGGCGTCGACGGCATCTGCTCCAACGATCCGCGACTTTTCGAGCGCGTCGGACTTTGAACGCGCCCTGGCACGCTCAAAGTCCACAGCGGTGATCTAGACGGTGCCGGGCGTTGCCGTCGGCGGGGCGTTGCGGCCGTTCTTTTTCGCCTTCACGGCCGACTCGAGGTCCTCGGCGGTGAAGCCGCCGACCGCCTCGCCGTCGAGCGTGTAGCGGTAGAGGGCGACGCCGAAGATCCCGTTCAGGGCTTTGCTGACCAGCAGCGAGATCGCGAGGCCGATCGCGCCGATGACGACGAGCAGGGCGCCGACGAAGCTGGCCGAGGCCCAGACGAGCACGCCCGCCGCGATGACGATCGCGCTGGGCAGCACGCCGAAGAAGAAGACGGCGCCGCCGATCGCGATGTTGCCGGTGATCTGCGCGCCCCAGCGCGATTTGAACAGGTGCGCGGAGCGCTTCAGCGTCTCGAAGGGCCCGGTGCCCTCGATCGCGATCACAGGCACGGCGAGGAAGGTGACGAGCGACCAGGCCATGCCGACGAGGCGCGCCGCGATCGTGCCGGCGATGCCGCCCTGGTTTTCCAGCGCCGCCATCAGCACGCTGATCGCGGTCGAGACCGCGGCCCAGCCGCAGATCTGCGAGAAGCGGGCGCGGGCGACGGCGAGGCCGTCGCCGACCGTCGCCTCCTCGCCGCGGAAGATCATGTCGGCGGTCGCGGCCAGGCCGACGCTGAAGTAGAAGCTGACGACCGCGAGCACGTAGACGCCGATCACCAGCAGGGGGATCGCACCGCCGAGCACGTCCTTGTCGAGGAAGTAGAGCCCCGGCCCGAGGAAGACGAAGGCCAGCGGGACCGTGGCGATCGCGCCGTAGAGGGGGAAGCGGATCAGTTCGCGGTGCTCGTTGAGCACTCCCCAGCTCTTCTTCGTCAACGCCCAACCGCGTTTGATCTTCTTCATCGCTCCTCCTCCACCAGCTCGTTTAGCCCGGTTCAGAGCTTTTCGGCCAGGCCGGGCACTCGCTTGATACCTCTTCCCTCGAAGTACTCCCACTCCTGCTCGCCGAGCTCGGTCGAGGGCGGGTCCGCGTAGACCCACTCGCGCATGATCCGGTGCCAGTTGCGCTTCGCCCGCAGCTGGCCGAGCACGGCGACCACACCGATTTCCATCCGCCGGCCCATCAGCTCGTCGGCGGGCATCGACTCGCGCCGCATCAGGTCGTAGTACTCCGAGCGCGGGTCGTTGGTCGACTCGATGATCTTCATCACCCGTTTTGGCGTGATCTCGATCTCGCGATCTTCGACGTACCACCCGCCGACCGCGCCCATGTGGTCGAGCAGTCGCTCGGCGTCGAGCTTGGAGGGGTTCTTGATGAAGCCGAGATCGTGCAGCGCCTCGCGGAAGCCTTCCGGGTCGTCGCGCGAGGCGGCGTCGAGGGCGCGCTGCTCGAGCACGATCTGCTCGCGGTCGAGCTTCTTGGTCATGCCGAAGTCGAGGAAGGCGACGCGGCCGTCCTCCATCAGGAGGTAGTTGCCCGGGTGGGGGTCGGCGTTGAAGTGCTGCAGGTTGAACATCGAGCCGAGGTTGCCGCGGAAGATGATCTCGCCGAAGCGGCTGCGCTCCTCGTGCGGCAGCTGCTTGATCCCCTCGAAGTCCATCCCTGCGACGAACTCGGTCACCAGCACACGGCGCCGCGAGAGCCGCGTGATCACTTCCGGCACGTAGATGAACGGGTGGTCGCGGTAGGCGCGGGCGAAGGAGCGCTGGTTCTGCGCCTCGTACTCGTAGTCGAGCTCCTCCATCACCCGCTCGCGGATCTCGTGCGCGATCGCCTTGGCGTCCAGTCCCGGCGCGAGGGCGCGGGCGAGGCGGACGATCGTGCCGGCATTGCGCAGGTCCGCGTCGAGCGCCTCGGCGATCCCCGGGTACTGGATCTTGACCGCGACCTTGCGGCCGTCGAGCAGCTCGGCCCGGTGGACCTGGCCGATCGAGGCGGCGGCGAAGGCCTCCTGCTCGAAGGAGGCGAAGAGCTCTGAGACCGGTTCGCCGTCCCACTCCTCGTCGAGCACCTTCTTCACTTTCTCCCAGGGCATCGGCGGCGCCGAGGTGCGCAGCTTGGCGAGCTGCTCCTGGTAGATCTCGCTGTACTCCTCGGGCAGGAATTCGGTGTCGATGAAGGAGGCGAACTGGCCGAGCTTCATCGCCGCGCCCTTCATCTGGCCAAGCGCGCCGACCATCTTCATCGCCGTCTCGAGGTGGCGCTGCTCGAGCTTCTCCTTGCTGCCCTCCTCGGAGCGAGCGACGTTGGCGGCTCTGGTCCCGGCGTAGCGGGCGCCCTGCACACCGACGATCGAGCCCAGCTTCGCCGAGCGCCGCAGGCGGCCCTTGGGGATCTTGGAGCCGTCGTCAGCCACGCCCGAAGGTTGTCACAGCCCGGCCGGGAACCCGATTTGCCGCCGTTCTCTATCCTCTTGCGTCCGCATGGCTCGCACCCGCGAAAAGCTCAAGGCCGCCCCGCGCACCGATTTCGGCTCGCGCAGCGCCCGCCGCCTGCGTGGCGAGAAGCTCGTTCCGGGAGTCGTCTATGCCGGAGGGGACGAGGCGCGGCATTTCCAGGCGGTCGAACGCGACGTGCGCACCGTGCTCGCCGGCGGGCAGGCGCTCTTCGACCTCGAGGTCGAGGGCTCGAAAGCCGTTCCCGTCGTGGTCAAGGAGCAGCAGCTGCACCCGGTCAAGGGGCTGCTCCAGCACATCGACCTGCAGGAAGTGAAGCTCGACGAGGCGATCCAGGCCGAGGTCGCGATCGAGCTCGAGGGCGCCGAGGCTGCGCCGGGCGTCAAAGAGGGCGGCGTGCTCGAGCACGTCACCCGCGAGATCACCGTCGAAGCGCTGCCGACCGAGATTCCCGAGCGGCTGATCGCCGACGTCACGGAGATGCAGATCAACGACACCGTGACGCTCTCGGCCGTCACCGCACCCGAAGGCGTCAAATTCGTCGCCGAGGACCTCGACGAGGTCACGATCGCCACCCTCTCGCCGCCGCGCGTCGAGGAAGAGCCCGAGCCCGCCGTCGAGGAGGAGGCCGAGCTTGTCGGCGAGGAGGGCGAGGCGCCCGCCGCCGAGGAGGGCGGCGAGGGCGCCGAGGGCGATTCGGGCGACTCCGGCGGGGAGTAGCCCTTCATGTCGATTTTCCGCCGCCGTGCCGGTGGCGGGGATGACGGTGGACGCATCCTCATCGTCGGTCTCGGCAATCCAGGCCACGAGCACGCCGGGAGCCGTCACAACCTCGGCTTCGAGGTGGGGGAGGAGCTGTTGCGCCGCTGGGACCTGCCGCGGGCGCGGAAGAAGTTCGGCGGATTGATCGCGGAAGGGCGCCCACGTCCCGGGGGGCCGCGGGTGGCGATTCTCCTGCCGCAGACCTACATGAACGCCTCCGGCGACTCGGTCGGCCCTGCTCGGGGGTCGCTCAGGGCGCCACTCGACCGCATCGTCGTCGTCCACGACGAGATCGATCTGCCCTTCGGCGAGGTGCAGAGCCGCCGCGGTGGCGGGCTGGCCGGCCACAACGGCCTCAAGAGCCTCAAGCGGGGCCTGGGCAGCGCCGATTTCTGGCGGGTGCGCGCGGGCGTCGGCAGGCCCGACTCGACCGATCCCGAGATCGTCTCCGCCTATGTGCTCGGGCGCTTCCGCGAGCCGCGCGGGGAGGTCGAGGCGCTGGTCGGGCGGGCGGCCGACGAGACCGAGCGGCTGGTCGAGCAAATAGGCTCCGGCGCCGACGATGAGCGCTGAGGACGCCATTGCGCGGACGAGCTACGCGGTCGACGACCGCGGAGTCGCGCTGCTGCGGCTCGAGCGGCCCGAGGCGCGCAACGCGATCGATACCCAGATGCTGCTGGAGCTGCTCGAGCACCTGGCGGTCGCCCGCGGTGACGACGCTGTGCGCGTCCTCGTCGTCAGCTCCTCCGACCAGATGGGGCTCTCCGCCGGCGCCGACGTCAGGGAGAAGCTGGACGAGGAGGGCAAGGTCGCGCGCATGCAGCTCTTTGCCGACCTCTACGACACGATCGTCGCCTTCCCGAAGCCCACGGTTGCCGCCTGCCACGGCGATGTGGTCGGCGGCGGCGCCGAGGTCGCGATCGCCTGCGACATGCGCATCGGCGGCGCCAACCTGCGCATGCGCTTCCCCGGCGCGGCGCTCGGCGTCCCGGTCGGCCCGGCGCGGCTCGTCACCCTCTGCGGCCTCGCCGCGGCCAAGTACCTGCTCTTCAGCTCGCGCACGGTCGGCGCCGACGAGGCGCTGCGCCTCGGCTTGGTCAACCGCGTCGCCCCCGCGGCCGCGACCGAGGAGGCCGCCCTGGAGCTGGCCGCGTCGGTCGCGGCGCATCCCCCCGAGGCGGTCGCCCGGCTCAAGCAGATGCTGCACGAGTGGGACGACGTCGAGGGGCGATCGAAGGTCGAGGGCGTGGGTCAGGTGGACTGGGCGCGCACGGGGCCCGGCCTCCCTCAGCCCGACTGACGTTCGGCTGAACCTTTTGCCACCCAATCCGGGGGCAAAGCGACCACTCGCCCCCCGCCGCTACCCCGCCCAGGTGGTCGAGTCGAGCGTGGCCCCATCCTCGAACTTCTCTGGGTCGGCGAGGATGTGGGCGGCTGCTTCGTCGCAGCGGAGTAGCCAGAGCCGAGCTGACCCGAGCTTGTCGAGGAGCGTGCCCAGATTGTCATCGCCTAGCCAGGCGAGGAGGGGGAGGTGGAGGACTATTGAGATGAATCCGCCCTTCTCCTCGAGGGCGTCGACCTGGTTCATCAGGTAGGCGACGAACGCATCCGGCTCGATTGGGTCGGGGGAGCCGGTCATCTGCACGCGGACGGGACCGAGGCCGGGAAGCATGCAGGTGGCGTCGACGTGGCGCCAATGGAAGGGAAGGAGTGCGATGCCGTCTGCGACGCCCGCGCCTTCGCCCGCGGGGGAGGCGTAGCGCAGGCCGGCCTCTCGTAGGACCGCCGTCCCGCCCTCTCCCAGCTGGCCGCCGGGCGGGCGCAGGCCGTCCATCTCTATCCCCAGGCCCTCGAAGGCGGAAACGCCCCGCGCCAGGTTCTCCGTCTGCGCCGCGGCGCTCAGCTCGCCCCACGACTCGTGCCGCCAGGCGTGGTAGGCGACCTCGTGCCCGGCCGCGTCGATCGAGCGCAGCGCGTCGGGGTCGCGCTCCGCGTTGACGCCCTCGGCGAAGAAGGTCGCCCGCAGGTCATGCGCGGCGAGCCGCTCCAGCAGCGCCGGCAGCGCCGGCGCTGCGCTCGTCGCCTCGTCCACGCCGAGATTGTCGAAGCTGAGGCAGAGCGCGCCGCGGGCGCCGCCCGGCCACTCCGGCACGGCGCTCAGCCCTCCAGCAGCGCCGCGCTCCAGCGCTCCGGTTCCCGCCTCGCCTGCTCGCGCGCCCAGCGAAAATGGTGATCGGCGGAGGCGAGCAGGACCGGGAAGGTGAGCAGCCCGGACACCGCGAAGCGACGCGAGCCGGGACGCGTCTCGCTCAGCAGGCTCAGCAGGCTGCTGATGCCCCAGGCCCAGAGCACGGCGTTGTAGGCGGGCAGCTGGTCCTCGCGCAGGCCCTCGGCTTCGTCGAGCATCGGCAGGCCGCGGTGCAGCGACCAGGGCCAGGCCTTGAAGTGGACGGCGACGCCGGCGACGCCGATGCCGGCGTTGAGCGCGGCAAGCCGCTCGTCCCACTTGCCGCCGCGCACCGCGGCGAGCAGGCCGAGCGGGATCAGTACCCCCCAGAGCGCGTAGGCGCCGCGCCTGCCGAGCTGCGGCTCGAAGACGAGGCCGACCCCGGCGCGGGTCTCGAAGGCGTTGTGGGCGAAGAGCCCGAGGGTCGAGCCGGCGGCAAATGGCCTGCGCAGTCGCATCGCGGAGCAGCGTAGCCCCTCTAACTAGAATCGGCTGCGTTGCCCGGATCGGCCGATCCGGGCACTTCGCCTGCCCATGAGCCTCCGCCCACTTCTGGAAATCTGCTCAGAGAACGAGCGCCTGCACGCGCTCGCCGCCGAGGTGCGCGCGGCGAGCCGGGGGGAGCCGGTGCGGATCGGCGCCTCGGCGACGCTGCGGCCGCTGCTGCTGGCGACGCTGCTGGAGGACGATCGCGGCCTCGCCGATCGCCCGGCGCTGCTCGTCGCCGCCGACGATCGCTCCGCCCGCGACCTCGCCGCCGACCTGCGCGCCTACCTGGCGCCGCGTCGGGTCCGCTTCTACCCCTCCCGCGGCACGGGCTATGCCTCGCACGTGACGCCTCCACCGCACCTGGTCGGTTTGCGGATCGACGCGCTCGACTCGCTAGCGGGCGCGCGGAGCGAGCGTGGCAGTCTCATGAATCCGCGAGCGGAGCGCGCCCGAGTTGGTGTTCCTGACGGCGGCGACGCGGTCGTCGTCGCCAGCGCCACCGCGCTCGCCGAGGCCGTTCCCGACGCTTCGCTGCGCCCGGCCGGGTTCGCCCTCGATCGGGGCGGCGAGATCGAGCTCGACACCGCCGCGCGGGACCTCGTCGCGGCGGGCTACCAGCGCGTCGAGCAGGTCGAGGAGCGCGGCCAGTTCGCCGTTCGCGGCGGCATCCTCGACGTCTATCCGGCGACCGAGGAGCGGGCGGTGAGGATCGAGCTCTTCGGCGACGAGATCGAGTCGATGCGCTGGTTCTCGACCTTCACCCAGCGCTCGCTCGGCGAGGCCGAGCGGGTCGAGCTGGCGCCCGCCGCCGAGCTCGACGCCGAGCACCGCGAAATGGCCGAGCTGGCGGCGATGGAGGCCGCCGAGGACGGCAGGGAGGCGTCGAGCGCCGCCGAGGTCTTGCCGCTGGAGCACTTCGGGCCGCCGCTCGACCTCGTCCCCGAGGAGGCGGCGGTGATCCTCGCCGCCGCCGAGGAGATCGAGCCTGCCCTGCGCGACCATTGGGAGGACGCGACCGCGGCGATGCACGCCGACGACGCCCGCCACCTCTACGTCGACGTGGCGGCGCCGCTCGCCGCCCGCGCCGTGCTCGCGGTCGCCGGCGCCGGCGAGGACGACGAGGCCGCCTTCCGCGCCTCGCGCGCCGAGTCGCCCGCGCGCAGCGTCAAGGAGGCCGAGGGAGAGCTGGAGAAGCTGGTCCGCTCCGGCTACCGCACCGTCGTCGCCTTCGACAACCGCGGCGAGGCCGAGCGCTCGCGCTACGGGCTCGACCGCCTCGACGCCACGCTGCTCGACGGCGGCCGCCTCTCGCCCGATCCGGGCCTGGCCTTCGCCGAGGCGCGCCTGCGCGAGGGCTTCGTCAGCCCCGAGCTGCGCCTCGCCGTTTACCCCTTCCGCCGCCTCGTTCACCGGCGCCGCCGCGCCGAGGAGCGCGCTCCCGGCTCCGGTCGCGGCCGGCTCGCCTTCAGCGATCTGCGGGTCGGCGACTACGTCGTCCACGAGGACCACGGCGTCGCCCGCTTCGCCGGCTTCGAGACGCGCGAGGTCGGCGGCATCAGCCGCGACTACCTCTACCTCGAATACAAGGGCGAGGATCGCGTCTACGTTCCCACCGACCAGCTGGCGAAGCTGAGCCGCTATGCCGGCGCCGGGGCCGAGCCCACCCTCTCGGCGCTGAGCGGCAAGCGCTGGCAGAACATGAAGGCCCGCGCCCGAAAGGCGGCCGGCGTGCTGGCGGGCGAGCTGCTCAACCTCTATGCCGAGCGGCGCACTCGCAAGGGCCATCCCTTTCCGCCCGACGGCGAGTGGCAGATCGCGATGGAGACGGCGTTCCCCTACCGCGAGACCGCCGATCAGCTGGAGGCGATCGAGGCGGTCAAGGGCGACATGGAATCCGAGCAGCCGATGGACCGCCTCGTCTGCGGCGACGTCGGCTTTGGCAAGACCGAGGTGGCGCTGCGGGCAGCCGTCAAGGCCGCTTCCGACGGCAAGCAGGTGATGATGCTGGCGCCGACCACGATCCTCGCCCAGCAGCACTTCGGCACCTTCCGCGAGCGCCTCGCCGACCTGCCCTTCACGCTCGACTGGGTCTCGCGCCTGCGCAAGCCGGCCGAGGTCAAAGAGGTGCTGAAGCGCTTCGAGGCGGGCGAGGTCGACGCCCTGATCGGCACCCACCGGCTGCTCTCACGCGACGTCCGCGCCAAGGACCTCGGCCTGCTGATCGTCGACGAGGAGCAGCGCTTCGGGGTCAAGCAGAAGGAGCTGCTGCGCCAGCTGAAGCTGAAGGTCGACGTGCTGGCGCTCTCGGCGACGCCGATTCCTCGCACCCTGCAGATGAGCCTCGCCGGGCTGCGCGACATCTCGACGATCGAGACCCCGCCGGAGGGTCGCCGCCCGGTCCGCACCTACGTCGGCCCCTACGACGAGGACCTCGTGCGCAAGGCGATCGAGCGCGAGCTCGAGCGCGGCGGCCAGGCCTTCTTCCTCCACAACCGGATCGAGAGCCTGCCCGAGACGGTCGAGCAGATCCGCGGCCTGGCGCCGAAGGCACGGGTGCTCGAAGCGCACGGGCAGATGGACGAGGCCCAGTTGGAGAAGGCGATGATGGGCTTCCTGCGCGGCGAGGCCGACGTGCTGGTGACGACGACGATCATCGAGTCGGGGCTCGACATCCCGACCGCCAACACGCTGATCGTCGAGCGCGCCGACCGGCTCGGGCTGGCCCAGGCCTACCAGATCCGCGGCCGGGTGGGGCGCTCGCGCGAGCGCGCCTTCGCCTATCTGCTCTACCCGTCGGCCGAGGCGCTGACCGAGGACGCCGCGGCGCGACTCTCGACCCTGGCCGACCACACCGAGCTCGGCTCCGGCTTCAAGATCGCGATGCGCGACCTCGACATCCGCGGCGCCGGCGATCTGCTCGGCGACGAGCAGTCGGGCCACGTCGCCGCCGTCGGCTTCGAGCTCTACTGCCAGATGATCGACGAGGCGGTGGCCGAGGCGGCCGCGGCCGGTGAGGGGGCGGGCGAGGCGCCGGAGCCGCTGCGCTTCGACGTGCCCGTCGACGCCTACCTGCCTGCCTCGTTCATCCCCTTCGAGGCGGCGAAGATCGACATCCACCGCCGGATCGTCGCCGCGCGCGCCCCGGGGGACCTGCGCGCGATCCGCGACGAGATGGGCGACCGCTTCGGCCAGCCGCCGCGCGAGGCGGAGAACCTGTTGGCGTTGCAGCGGGCGCGGATCGAACTGCGCCTGGCCGGGGCGAGCAGCGTCGAGCTGCGCGGCGGGCGGCTCAGCGTGGTCGGCGTCGAGCTCGACTCGGAGGGGGCGGGCGCGCTCAGCGAGCGGGTCGAGGGGGCGCTGTACGAGTGGCGGGAGAGAACCGCCTCGGTGCGGGTGCCCGAGGAGCCGGAGGCGCGGTTGGGCGCGGTGCTGGCGATGGCGGGGGCGTTGCGCGAAGCCGGCCGCTCGTCAATGGTCGAAAAAGATATGCTTCCGGCTTCGTGAGTCCGGACCAGGGTAGGAAAGGGACGACTGGCAAGGGCGGGGGCGGCAAAGCCCCCGGTCCCGCGGCCGCGCGCCGCTTCGGGCTCCTCGTCTTCGGCGCCGCATTCATCGTCCTCTTCGTCGTCGTCGCGATCGCCGAGGGCGTCGGCAGCCCGAGCGTCCCCTCCGGCGACGCGATCCTGGTCCAGGACGTGCCCGGCGAAGTCGGCCACGTCAGCGCCGCCGATATCGCCCACGCGATCGAAATCACCACGGCTGGCGAAGGTCTGAAAAAAGCGCCGAAGCCCGGCGAACCGAAATACGAGGAAGCGAAGGAAGCGGCGGAGAAATTCGCCCTCGAAGGGATCTGGATTCAGGGCTTGGCTGCTGAATGGGGCATCGAGGTCAGCGAACAGGAAATCGCCAAGGAACTGAAGAAAATCAAGAAAGAAAGCTTCAAATCGGAAGCCGAATTCAAGAAATTCCTCAAGGAATCGCACTACACGGCTGAAGACATCAACAACCGGGTGAAGATCCAGGTACTCAGCGGCAAACTGCAGGAAAAGCTGAAAGAAAAAGCGCCGACGCCCAGCCAGAGCGAAGTAAAGGACTACTACGAAGCGGCGAAGGCGACCCAATTCACGCAGAAACCGAGCCGTGACGTGCGTTTGGTCGTCAACAAAGACAACAAGAAAGCCGAAGAAGCCAAGGCCGCGCTGACCAAAGACAATTCGGCGAAGAACTGGAAAGCCGTCGCCAAGAAGTACTCGGAAGATCCGACCACCAAAGAAAGCGGCGGCCTGCAGAAAGGCCTGCAGGAAGGGATCCTCGAAGAACCGCTGAACGCGGCGGTCTTCGCAACGCCCGAAGGTCAGGTCGAAGGACCTGTCAAGGCCAAACGCGGCTACACCGTGTTCGAAGTCGTCAACTCGACGCCGGAAAGCGTGCAGGAATTCAAAACCGTCGAAAGCCAGATCCAGGCTACGCTGGCGCAGCGGCTCGAACAGGAATACTTCACCAACTATCTGGCCCAGTTCGCGATCGACTGGACCGGTCGGACCTTCTGCGCTCCCGGCTACGTGATCGAACGCTGCGCCAACTTCAAGGGCAGCGGCCATCCGTCGACCGCGCCTGAAGCTTGCTTCGAAGCGAACCCGAAAGGCGGTCGGCCGGAAGCCTGCCCGGCGCCGGTCTTCCAGCTGACCCCGGCCCTGCCCGGGACGGTGACCCCGCTCGAACCGAAGGGAAAACCGCTGCCGCAGCGTCCGCATCCGGGCGGAGAAGAAAAAGAAGAAGCCGCCGCCGGCCTGGAAGGCCTGCCTGAAGGCGCGGTGCCTCCCACCGAAGCGCCCCCGGCCGAAGGCGAATGACGCGCGTGGCGCGGCGCATCCAGCGACCGAAGGGAGCGGTGCGAGCGCGCAGCGCGAGTTCCTCGGTCGCTCGCGTGCAGAGCACGCCACGCTCCCTGCGTCCTTGACCTGCTTGGCCACGCGCGCCATCGCTAGACTGGCGCGCCCGTGAGCCAGATCTCCTCCATTCGCGCGCGCCAGATCCTCGACTCGCGCGGCAATCCGACGGTCGAGGCCGAGGTGACGCTGGCCTCTGGCGCCCGGGGCGTCGCCGCGGTGCCCTCGGGCGCCTCGACGGGCGAGTTCGAGGCGGTCGAGCTGCGCGACGGGGGCGAGGCCTGGGGCGGCAAGGGGGTTGCCGACGCGGTCGCTCACGTCAACGACGAGATCGCCGCCGCGCTGACGGGCGCCCGCGCCGCCGAGCAGGGGGCGCTCGACGAGACGATGATCGAGCTGGACGGGACGCCGAACAAGGGCCGCCTCGGCGCCAACGCGATCCTCGGCGTCTCGCTCGCCGCGGCGAAGGCCGCGGCGGCCGACTCCGGGCAGCCGCTCTACCGCTACCTGGCCGAGCTCTACGGTGGTGGCGGGCCCGGCGCCCTGCCGGTCCCGATGATGAACGTGCTCAACGGCGGCGCCCACGCCGACAACTCGGTCGACTTCCAGGAGTTCATGGTCGTGCCGGCCGGGGCCTCGAGCTTCGCCGAGTGCCTGCGGATGGGCGCCGAGGTCTTCCACGCGCTGAAGAAGAGCCTTGCATCGAACGGGCTCTCGACCGCCGGCGGCGACGAGGGCGGCTTCGCGCCCGATCTCGAGTCCAACGAGGCCGCACTGCAGGCCGTCCTGGCCGGCGTCGAGGCCGCCGGGTACGAGCCCGGCTCGGATGTCTTCATCGCCCTCGACCCGGCGACCAGCGAGGTCTACGAGGGCGGCGCCTACGTGCTCGAGCACGAGGGTCGCACGCTCAGCTCCGAGGAGATGGCCGCCTACTGGGCCGACGCCTGCGACCGCTACCCGATCCTCTCGATCGAGGACGGCATGGACGAGGAGGACTGGGACGGCTGGAAGCTGCTGACCGAGCGCCTCGGCGAGCGGATCCAGCTCGTCGGCGACGACCTCTTCGTCACCAATCCCGAGCGCCTGCGCCGCGGGATCGAGCTCGGCGTCGGCAACTCGATCCTGGTCAAGGTCAACCAGATCGGCACCCTGAGTGAGACGCTCGAGGCGATTCGCATCGCCCGCGAGGCCGGCTACACGGCTGTCATCTCACACCGCTCGGGCGAGACCGAGGACACGACGATCGCCGACCTCGCGGTCGCCACCGGCGCCGGCCAGATCAAGACCGGCGCCCCGTCGCGCTCGGACCGGGTCGCGAAGTACAACCGCCTGCTGCGAATCGAGGAAGAGCTGGGGGAGTCGGCCGAGTTCCCCGGGCTGAACGCTTTCGCCCAACGCGTTTCCTAAATGAAGGAATGCGGCGCCCGGCAGCGTAGCTGCCGGTATGGCGACCCGCTCACGGCCGGCCCGCAGGACGAGCTCACGGCCGAAACGACGCCCGGCGGCCCGGCGCAGGCCGGGGCCACGCCGCGGCGGCAGCCGGGTTCGCTGGGACCGGGTAGGCCGGATCGCCCTGACGCTGGTGCTCGCCGCGGTGCTCTACTCCTACCTCAACCCGGCGATCGACTTCGTCAAGACCTACACCGCGACGACCGCGGCCAAAGCCGAGTTCCACGAAATGCTGCGCGAAAACAAGCGTCTTCATCACCGCATCCAGACGGCGGACGACCCGATGGTGATCGACCGCCGCGCCCGCGCTCAGGGCATGGTCGCCGAAGGAGAGACGCCGATCGTCGTCCACGGGCTGAAGGGCTCGGGCTAGCGATCCCTCGCCCGGGGGGCGCCGGTGGTTAGCGCCGGCTCCTACGTCCTCAGCGCCGCCCTGCTGGTCGTCCTGGGCCTCTCGCTGGGATTCTCGGCGTTCGGCCTGCGGCGCTGGCTGCTGCCGACGTGGGAGGGGGCGCCTGCGCGGCTCGTAGAGGCGATCGTCGGGATCGCCCTGCTGATCTGGCTCTCTGAGCTGCTTGGCCTCGTCAACCTCCTGTACGCGGGGACGCTTGTCGCCCTAGCGGCTCTCGTTGCGGCAGCAGTCCCGCTCCTCCCGCGGGTGGCGTGGGAGAGGGGTGTCGGGCCTGCGCGGCGTCCTGTTTTTCGCCCCTACTCGGCTCTCGGACGGCCGCGCTCCCCTCAGGCGAAAAACCCAGCGCTTGCCCGGCACCCCTCTCCCGCGACAGGACCCGCGGGCCGAGCGGGATTTGCCGCAAAGGCCCAGGCGTGGTTGCCGGAGCTCATCGCCGTTGGCGTGGTTGCCCTGGTCTTTGCTCACTGGGGCCTGACGGCCAAGGACGCGCTCAATCGGGGGATCTTCAACTTCGATTCTCTTTGGTACCACCTGCCGTTTGCGGTTGAAATGGCGCATAGCCACTCGGTGACGGGGAGCCATTACACCGAGACGGTCTTCACGAATTGGTTCTATCCGCAGAACTCGGAGCTGCTGCATGGCGTGGGGATCCTGCTGACGGGGCGGGATACGCTGAGCCTGTTCCTCAACTTCGGCTGGTTGGCGCTCGCCTTCCTGGCTGCTTGGTGCATCGGCAGGCCTTACGGCCGTGCCCCCTTGACGACGGTTGCAGCTGCGGTCCTCCTGGAGTGCCACACGCTGGTCGTGCGGGAGCCGGGGGCCGCGAAGAACGATCTGATGGCCGCTGCTCTTCTCCTGGCGGCGATCGCGATTCTGGTCAATGCGGAACGAAAGCCCGGTTGGCCCCTGGCTGTCGCCGGGCTTGCGACCGGGCTGGCCGTCGGCACCAAGTCGACCGCGGTGGCGATGGCGGCGGCATTGACCGTTGCCGTGATCGTCCTGGCGCCCAAAGGCCGTCGCTGGGCCGCGTCCGGCTGGTGGTTCGCCGCTGCCCTGGCCGGTGGCGGCTACTGGTACCTGCGCAACCTCGTGATCGTGGGTAATCCCCTGCCCCAGCTGGAGCACCTCGGGCCGGTCTCGCTGCCGCACCCGGAGCGGCTGCAGGAAGGCCGCCCTGACTTCTCGATCGCCCATTACGTCACCGACACCGGCGTCTGGCGCGACTACTTCGACCCCGGACTGCACCAGGCCTTCGGCGCCCTCTGGCCGCTGGTCATCCTCGCTGCGATCGCGGGTGCCTGTGTGGCTGTCGTCTGGGGTCGGCCGAGGGCCCTGCGCTGGATGGGCGCCGTCGCCCTGGTCGGGATGGTCGCCTACGTCTTCACCCCCCTCAGCGCCGCCGGCGCCGACGGCGCCCCCACCGGCTTCGGCATCAATATCCGCTACGCCATCCCAGCTCTCCTGGCCGGCCTGACGCTGCTGCCGGCTGCGCTTTACCGCTTGTGGCCCTCGCCCCACGCCAGGACCCGCGGCCAGGGCGCATGGTCCATCTGGGATTGGTGCCT
Source organism: Solirubrobacterales bacterium (assembly GCA_035712345.1). Lineage (GTDB taxonomy): Bacteria > Actinomycetota > Thermoleophilia > Solirubrobacterales > 70-9 > VRUE01. Next base: position 31,207 of record DASTAY010000026.1, on the reverse strand, counting down.
CATGGCCGGCCTGCTCCTGCTCCTGGTCGCCACCAACCGCTCCGACGCCGCCCTGCGCGACCCCGACCGCCTCTTCGCCTGGCTCATCGCTCTGCTCGTCGTCCTGATTCCGGCCGCGCTGCTCTTCGCCCGTTACCGCGGCGTGCCGCGCGTGGCGGTGGCCGGTGGCTTCGTTGCCCTGGCCGTCGTCGTCGTCGCGATCGGCTATCCGGTCCAGCGCGACTACCTGCGCGACCGTTTCGCCAACACCGACCCCGAAGCGAGCATCCCGGGAATGCACCTCGACGCCGCTTACCGCTGGGCACGCGGTGTCGGCGACGCGCGTATCGGCCTGGCCGGCACCACCGCCGGCTTCCTCGAGTACGGCTTCTATGGGACCGACCTCTCCAATCGCGTTCGCTACCTCGGCGTCAAGGGCCCGCACGGGGCGTTCAACGCGATTCCCACCTGCGCCGCGTTCCGCGCCGCCGTCAACGAAGCCGACCTCGATTATCTGGTCACCAGCCCGCTGCTCGACTTCATCGATCCCGGCAGGCCCGTCACCTCCCCCGAGGCGCGTTGGCTGCGCGGCGAGCGGGCGGTGACGCCGGTCCTGCGCAGTGGCCCGGTCACGGTCTGGAGGGTCCACGGCCCGCTCGAGCCGGCTGACTGCGGCCAAGCGAACGCCCCGCTCCACGAAATCCCCCAGCAACCCGCTCGCTAACCTGAGGCAGGTGGGCTATCCGCTCGAGAACGCGCTGTTCCAGTGGGAGGAGGGGCTGCGGGCGCTGCGGGCTATCGACGCTCCCCGCGAGCGGCGCCAGGCAGACCGAGTCGTCGCCGCGATCCAGGACGAGCTGCGCCGCCGCATCGGCCCCACCTTCTCCGCCGCCGAGCTGGCGGACCTCTACGGCCGCGGCACCGACTGGTGCCTCCAAGTAGCCACCGACGCCGCCCCGGGACTCGCCGCTGACGGCCAATCCCTCGCCGACGCAGCCTTCTGGCTCTACCTCCGGGGGGCCACCGACTTCGCCGGCGGCCGGCGACTGCCCGTCTGATCAGTCGCTGTCGTCCGACTCGGCGGAACTCTCGCCCGCCCGGCGGATGACGATCTGGTCGGCGTCGATGCGGACCGTGACCTCGCGCTTGCCTGCCCAGTGCTCGGTGTAGACCGGGTTGTCCTTGACCGCCGCGTCGAGCCAGAGGCCGTAGCCGTCGCGCTCGCCGTGGTCGAAGGTCGCCTCGATCTCTTTGCGGCGCCCGCGCCCGCCGCGGCGCCCGCGCCGCCGCCGGCGCCGTGGTTTCGGCGCCCCGCCCTCTTCATCGTCGTCGTCACCCTCGGGTTTGCGCGCTTTGCGCGCGGGCTTCTCCTCGTCGCCTTCGGCGTCGCCCTCCTCGCCCTGAAGCTCCTCCTCCTCGGCCTCCTCTTCGGCGGTCGCCGCCTCGACCTCGGCCTCGATCTCATCGCGCAGGTCGACCTCGGCGCCACCCTCGTCACCGTCGGGCGTGAGGTCGTGCTGCTTGCGGAACTCACGCAGCTCCGAGGCGGAGATCTCGAGCTGGTGGGCGATCCAGGCGTCGGTTCGACCCTGGCGCACCCAGGCGCGGATCTGGTTCAGCTGTGGCTTCAGCGAGCGTCGTGCCATCGGCGCGCGAGTCTATTCAACCTGGGCTGCGGTTCGCGGAGTCACGGCCGTCGGCTCAGGCCATCAAGAAGGAGAGGGCCTCGAACATCGCGACGACCACGACGATCACGGTCGCGGTCAGACAGACCGCGAGCACGCTGAAACGCACTTTGCCGTGTTGCTCGTTGCGCGTCATGCGCCGCTCGCGCGAGCGGTGGGCGGCGCGGCGACGCAGCTGCTCGCGTCGGCGACGCTCCAAGGTCGTCTCCTGCTCGAAGGCGACCTCGAACTGGTTGATGCTTTGGCGCATTCTCATGAGGATGGTCGCGCGGCGACCGCGGCGGACCGTAGCAAAGCCGCATGAACGCTTGCAGGCTTACGCTCTGCGCTCGTGCCTGGGACGTGACCGCCGTCACGGCGCGCAGGCGCCCCAGAGGCCCCGCCCGTCCCGAGCGGCAGCCCGCTCGAGCCGCCGGAAGCGCGGAGCGAAGCGATCGTTCGGCGGGATCGTCAGCGACCGCGCCAGGCCCCGCCGGACCAGAATCGGGTTGTAGAAGCGCTCGCGCTGTGGACTTTTTACGTGCTGTGGCACGCCCGAAGTCCCATGCGGAAGGAAGACGTAGGCGAGCAGGCGGCCGTAGATGTCGTGGCGTTCGACGCCGAAGACGAGTCGCACGCGCCGCCCCGTCAGCGCTCTTTTCGTGAAGTGCGACGCCCGCTCGCCGAAGCACTGCACCGGTGTGTCCGGCTTGACCGTCTCCGGCGTGTCGACGCCGATCAACCGCACGTCCTCGTCCTCTCCGCCCAGCCGCACGACGATCGTGTCCCCATCGATCACCCGCACGACCCGCACCGTCGCCGTCGCCGTCGCCGGCCCGGCTTCCGGGCTCTTCTCCCAAGGCCGCAGCACGAGAGCCGCCACCGCGAGGAAGAGGACGAGGCTGCCGATCAATTGCCGCTGCACGGCCCGTAAAGGCCGCAGCGACTGTTTCTCTCCCCCTGTCTAGGGGATGCGGCGCACGTTGGAGAGCAGCGTCTCCTTGATCTGGGCGATGATCTCCAGCGCCTCGCTCCACTCACGCTGCCAGACGTTGCGGCCGAAGATGACGCCGCTGCCGCCCGCCTGCATGATCTCGCGACAGTGGCCGAGGACGACGTCGTCGTCGACCTTGGAGCCGCCCGAGAGGACGACGAGCGCGCGCCCCGCGGACTCGACGCAGTGCTGGATCGCTCCGGCCTGGTCGATCTCCATCTCGTTGTAGGGGGCGGGGGCGTCCTTGTCCTTCGCCGGGTCGATCTTCGGCATGTTGAGCTTGACCACGTCGGCGCCCATCTCCATGGCCAGTCGCGCCGCGTAGTCGATCGCGTAGAAGGAGTTGGGGCCGCCCTTGGCTTCGACCGCTTCGCCACGTGGGTAGGACCAGACGATCAGCGGCATCCCGAAGCGGTCGCAGTCTTCGCGCACGCCGCGCAGCTGGGCGAGGTCCTGGTCCTGGCGGGGCGAGCCGACGTAGAGCGTGTAGCCGACGGCGTCGGCGCCGAGCCGCACCGCGTCCTCGACGCTGGCGTTGCAGGTGGAGAAGGCCTGGGCGGAGGAGGGGATATCGGTCTTGCCGTTGACCTTGAGGATCAGCGGCACCTGGCCGGCGTAGTCGGGGTAGTACTTGCTCGCCATGCCGATCTGGCAGGCGAGGGCCGAGTAGCCCGCCTCGACCGCAAGCCGGAACTGGTAGTCGGGGTCCTTGGAGGCCGGGTTGGGGAAGAAGTCGCGCGGGCCGTGCTCGATGCCCTGGTCGATCGGCAGCAGCATCAGGGTGCCGTTGCCGGGCCCGAACTCGAACAGCAGCCGTCGCAGGCGAGCTCTTTTCCCGGGCGCCAGCTCGGTTAGAAGCGATTTCTGCTCGGTCAGGCTCTTCAACTCCACGCTCTATTCCTCCTCGAAGATGGGTGTTTGCGCAGTATGCCACCGGCGGCAGGCAGTGAGCGCCCGCCACCGGGCGGTTATCCTCGATTGACCATGAGCGAGACTGAGCTCAGCGTCATCTGCAAGAACTGCGGCTCCGAGGTCAGTCCCTACGTAACCGAGTGCCCGTACTGCGGCGCGCGACTGCGCAAAAGGGCGCCGAAGCTGGAGCGGCGGGGGGACGGGCTGGAGGCCAAGCCGCGCCGCGGTCCGGCAAGCCGCCTCTTCCGGATCAAGCTTCGTCCCCGCGGCGCCTCGGTATCCCGTCGGCCCTACGCGACCATGGCGGTGATCCTCGGCTCGGCGCTGCTGCTGCTGGTCGAGCAGGCGACCGGCACCCCGCTGGTCAGCGTCGGTGGCCTCACCGTGCCGCTCAACGGCGAGTGGTGGCGCTTCTTCACGGCCCCCTTCGCCTACGCCGACGTCGGCTACCTCTTCGTCGTCGCGATCGGCCTGGCGATCTTCGGCGCCGGCGTCGAGCGCCGCTTGGGCAGTCCCGCCACCGGCCTGCTGCTGCTCGCCTGCGGCGCGCTGGGAATGCTGGCGGCGAGCGGCATCGCCAGCGCGCAGGGGGAAATCGTCGTCATCGCCGGCGGCAACGGGATGGCGCTGGGCGCGGTCGCGGCCTGGTTCGCGCTGCGCCGCGGCGAGGCGCACCACGCGGTGGACCAGGACTACGACCGGATCGGCGTCGCCGTCGCTGCAGTGGTCCTGCTCCTCCTGCCGATCTTCGAATCGAATGCCGATGTCTTCGCCGGCCTGATCGGGGGCGCCGTCGGCGGCCTCGCCGGTCTTGCCGCCTCTGCTCTGCGCCACGACGTGCCGTGACCGACGAGCAGCGACTCGAAGCCGCGATAAAGCGGCTGGCCGACGCCGAGCGCTTCGCCGAGGCGGAGACGATCGTCGCCCGCGCCGCTCCCCAGCTGCAGCGGGTGCTGATGGCCGCCCTCGCCGAGGGGGGCTGGTTCGGCGGGTCGCACGAGAGCGAGTCGCTGAAGGCCGCCACCATGCCCGACCCCGAGGAGCGGATCGCCGCCGTGCGGACCCTGCTGGCCGAGGAAACGAGGATGGGGATGATGGTTGGGGTTGCCGTCGGCTGGGCACTGAAAGAGGAGATGAGCGAGGGCGAAGGCCCCGATCCCGAAGAAGGAGAGCGCTGAAGATGGAGATCAAGTTCCACGGCCATTCGTGCTTCGAGCTGAGCGAGGGGGACACCACGCTCCTGGTCGACCCGTTCCTCAAGCCGAACAACCCGGCGGCGGTCCACACCGCGGAGGAAGTCGAGCCGACTCACATCGCGATCACCCACGGCCATGCCGACCACATCGCCGACGCGGTACCGGTCGCCAAGCGCACCGGCGCGCACTGCGTGGCGATCGTCGAGCTCGCCAACTGGCTCGAATCGCAGGGGGCCGAGGCCGTCACCGACCCCAACCTCGGCGGCACCGTCGAGTTCGACTGGGGCTGGATCAAGCTCGTTCCCGCCTGGCACACGAACACGATCCCCGGCTCCGAAGAGGCGCCGTTCAGCGCCGAGCACGGGATCTCGATCGGCGTTCCCTCGGGCCTGCTGATCAAGCTCGGCGGCAAGACGATCTACCACGCCGGCGACACCTGCCTGTTCGGCGACATGAAGCTGATCGCCGAGCGCAACCCGGTCGACATAGCCCTGCTGCCGATCGGCGGCCACTACACGATGGATCGCCACGACGCGGTCGTCGCGGTCGAATTCATCGGCGCGGGCACGGTGATCCCTATGCACTACGACACCTTCCCCGCGGTCGAGACGGACAGCGGCGCCTTCAAGTCCGAGGTCGAGTCGAAGACCTCCTCGCAGGTGGTCTTGTTGAAGCCCGGGGAGGCGCATACCATCTGAGCATGGAGGCCGGAGAGTCAACCGGGACCCGGTCGCGAACCGAGCGGGCCGACTTCCAGGCGACCGCCGACCCGGCGCTGAACGAGGCCGCCGATCGCACGGCCGACATCAAGCTGCTCGACTACGGCGAGCTCTACGCGCTCTGGGAGCGCCAGCAGTGGCAGACCCAGGAGCTCGACTTCGGCCGCGACCGCGACGACTGGGCCGGATTCCCGGAGGAAGAGCGCTTCCAGCGGATGTACGGGCTCTCCTCGTTCTTCATCGGCGAGCAGAAGGTCGCGGAGGAGCTGGGCCCGATCATGCGCGCCGCGCCGACCGAGGACCAGCGGATCTTCCTCTGCACGCAGATCGCCGACGAGGCCCGCCACGTGCGCTTCTTCGAGCGCTTCTACCGCGAGGTCGGCGTGCTCGAGGCCGACGGCCTGACGCAGATGCTGGCGGAGACCTCAGAGCACCTCAACGAGAACTTCGGCCGCCTCTTCGACGAGATGCTCAAGCGGCGCACCGACCGCCTCTCGGCTGTGCCCGACGACGGCGAGGCGCTGGTCGAGGCGGTGACCCTCTACCACATGGTGATCGAGGGAATGCTGGCGCTGACCGGGCAGCACTTCATCATGGATTTCAACGAACGCGAAGGGACCCTGCCGGGCTTCGTCGAGGGCTTCCAGAACGTCGCCCGCGACGAGCACCGCCATGTCGCCTTCGGCTCGGTCTTCCTGCGCGAGAAGGCGCACGAGGACGAGCGCTACAAGCAGGCGATCCAGCGCACGCTGGAGGAGGCCGTGCCGGCCGCGGAGGGCGTCCTCTCACCGCCCTGGGCGCCGTCCGACGAGGATTACGAGCTGTTCGGCTTCTCGATCGCCGAGACGCGCCAGTTCGCCGCCAAGTGCCTGATGCGGCGGCTGAAAGTGATCGGCCTGGGGTAGGAGCTAACCGGCTTCGGCTTCGACTTCGACCGGCGAGGTGGCTGGCGGCGGCGTCGATTCGGCGGCCGGTTCTTCGCTGGGGGGCGCCGATTCGACCGGCGGCGGAGCGCTTTCTTCGGCGGGGGGCGGGGCCGAATCTTCGGGCGCCGCGCTTTCAGCTGGAGGCGGGGGCGGGCCGCCCACGGTGACGACGACGGTTTCGCTGCCGGCCGGAGCGCCGGCCACCGCGGTCGGCGATTTGGCGCCGACTTTCGGAGCGACGGCTTTGGCGGTCGCTTCGTCGTCGACCGCAGGTGCTTCCGGGGCGGTGGTCGCGCCGGTTTCCGGCGCCGGTGCAGCCGCTGCCGGCGCCGGGGCGGGGGGAGGAGACGACACCTCGACCGCAGGCTGCGGCTGGGGAGCGGGCGTGACGGTGAGTTCGACCGGCTCGGGCTGCGGGGCCGGTGGGGCAGCGACGACGCGGTGCGGGGCCAGCGAAAGCGGCGTGCGCTGCCGCTGCAGGGAGGCGATCCTGGCGGGCGGGTTGGCGCTGGGCGCCGGGGTCGTGTCGCTCTTCTGGTTGACCTCGCTGACCGCCCCGGCCGTGATCACCGCGGCGGTGACGACGCCGGCGACGGCCTTGGTCCCGATCGCGCCGCCGATTGCGCCGATCCCGCTCGCCGCGCTGCCGCCGCTGAGCGCTGCCCCGACGCTGCCGACCGCGCCGGCGCTGGCGCCGGTCGCAGCCGCCGTCGCCCCGGCCGTCCCGGCGGTGGCGCCGGCCGCCCCTGCGCCGCCAGCCGTGCCTGCGGATGCGCCGCTGCCTGCGCTCCCGAAGCCGAGCTTGCCGACGACGAAGCTCTTGAACGCCACCAGCGCCCCGGCCGGGAACAGTGCTGCCATGACCTTGTCGTTGGAGCGCACCTGGGAGCGGAAATCCGCGCATTCCTCGCAATCGCGAACGTGCCGGCGCACTGGGCCGGAGACCTTGCGCAGGCCCTCGGACGCCTCGGCCAGCTCCAGCCGCACCTCGCCGCAGGTCAGCTGGCGCGCCTGGCTCGCCTCGGCGAGGGAGATCCTCGCCCGCACGAGCAGCGACTTGACCGAGGGCACGCTGGTCTCCATCGTCGCGGCGATTTCCTCGTAGGACATCGCGTCCATCTCCCGCAGCAGCAGCGCCGTGCGCTGCGTCTCGGGCAGCTTGCCGACGTCGGTCAGGAGCTGGCGGAACTCCTCGCGGTTGCTGACCTTCTCGGCGGTGGAGGCCGCCTCGACGGCGGGCACCATGTCCATCGATTCCTGCGCGTCGGCGGTCGGCTTGCGCAGATGGTTGAGGCAGCGGTTGCGGGCAATCCGGTAGAGCCAGGGGCGGAGGTTGATCTCACGCTCGTCGGCGAGCATCGCCCGGTAGGCATTGACGAAGACCTCCTGGAGGACGTCCTCGGCGTCCTCGGTGGAGTGCAGCATCTGCCGGCAGAAGCCCAGCAGCCGGGATTGGTAGCGGTCGACGATCGTCTCGAAGGCGCCCGTGTTGCCGTTGCGCGCCATCGCGATCAGCTTGGCGTCGCCCTGCAGCTTGAGCAGCGGCGAGCGGCGGGCGAGGAGTCCGCGCTGACTGGCGTGGGTTAGAGCCGATGCCTCCAAGCTTCAATCCTCCAGGGAAAGGCGTTGCGAATGGCGTCGTCTTCGTAGATAAGGACACGCTAACAGCGCAATAGTTGCGCTCTGTACAAACATTTACCCGGTGTTTAGACGGCCAATCGAAGCCGGCGAGGCGCGGAGATGCCCGGGGCGGGACTCGAACCCGCAAGCCCCCTGAGGGGCAGCGCATTTTAAGTGCGCCGCTTTTGCCAGTTTCGCCACCCGGGCCTTGCCATTATCCCGCCGCCTGCTCCGCTCCGCGTCCGGCGGCGACGGCCGGGCGTGCCATCAATAGGCTCTGGTTTCATGGAGCACGGTGGGAGGGTCGTCGCCAAGGCGCTGAGGTCGCGCGGCGTCAGCCATCTCTTCACGCTCTCCGGCGGCCATCTCTTCTCGATCTACGACGGTTGCAAAGCGGAGGGGATCGATATCGTCGACGTGCGCCACGAGCAGACGGCGGCATTTGCGGCCGAGGGCTTCGCCAAGGCGACCCGACGCGTGGGGGTGGCGGCGCTGACCGCCGGGCCCGGCGTGACCAACGGCATCAGCGCGATCGCCGGCGCTCAGGCGAACTGCTCGCCGCTGTGCGTGCTCGGCGGGCGGGCGCCGGAGCTGCGCTGGGGCTCGGGCTCCTTGCAGGAGATCGACCACCTGCCCTTCGTCTCGCCGCTGGTCAAGTCGGCCGAGACGGTGAAGGAGACGGGCGCGATCGGGCCCCGGACCGCGGCGGCGCTCGATCTGGCCCTGAGCGCCCCGTTCGGGCCGACCTTCGTCGACTACCCGCTGGACGTCGTGTTCAGCGAGGCCTCGGCCGAGATTCCGGATGCTTCCCGGCCGGCGGCCGGGGCCGCGGACGGGGTCGAAGAGGCCGCTGCGCTGCTCGCCGGCGCGGAGCGGCCGGCGATCATGGCGGGCTCCGGCCTGTACTGGGGGCACGGCGAGAACGAGCTGCGGGCGCTGGCCGAGGCCCTCGGGATCCCCGTCTTCCTCAATGGCCTCGGCCGGGGCTGCCTCGCCGCCGACCACGAGCTTGCCTTCAGCCGCGCGCGGGGCATGGGTCTGAAGGAAGCCGACGTGGCGCTGGTGGTCGGCGTGCCGATCGACTTCCGCCTCGGCTTCGGGGGGAGCTTCGGCGAGGAGACGAAGCTGATCCGGCTCGACGCGGCGCCGAACGCGCTGATCGCAAACCGGACGCCGGAGATCGACCTGGTCGGTGACGTGGCGGCGAGCCTGGCGGCGCTGGTGGAGTCGGTGCCGGCCGGCCGAGGGCAGACGGGCGAGTGGCTCGAGCGGTTGCGGGGCGCGGAGGCGGAGAAGCGCGCGGGGGAGCAGGCTGAGCTGAACGACGGCCGCTCGCCCCTGCACCCCGTTCGCATATACAAGGAGCTCGGGGAGGTGCTCGATCGCGACGCGATCGTGATCGGCGACGGCGGCGACTTCGTTTCCTACGCCGGTCGCTTCATCGAGACCTACGAGCCCGGGTGCTGGATGGACCCCGGTCCGTTCGGTTGCCTCGGCGCCGGGCCGGGGCAGGCGCTCGGAGCCAAGCTCGCCCAGCCGGACCGGCAGGTCTGTCTCTTGCTCGGCGATGGAGCATTCGGCTTCGCGGGCATGGAGTTCGACACTCTGGCGCGTCACGACCTGCCCGTGGTGGGCGTGATGGGCAACAACGGCATCTGGGCGCTCGAGCATCATCCGATGAAATTCCTCTACGGCTATTCGGTTGCGGCCGAGCTGAGGCCCGAAACGCGGTACGAGAAGGCGGTCGAGGCATTGGGCTGCGAGGGCGTCCTCGTCCGCGATCCAGTCGAGCTGCGACCCGCCCTGGAGCGAGCGTTCGAATCGGGTAGGCCGACCCTCGTGAACGTCATCACCGACCCAGACGTCGTCTACCCGCGCAAGTCGAATCTGGCTTGAGCAAGCCAAAATTGGCTTGCGGGCCGAGCTGGCCGGGATTTCTCCCAAACGAGAATCGACCGCCATCGCTGCTGGCGGTCGATTCAAGTTGGCCCCTCAGGACGGGCAGGGGTACGTCTTCAGGGACCAGTTCTTATTCGATGGGCTCAGACGGCGGGAGGCGCCATGATGCGGCAATCGTCCGAACCCTATGACCGGTTCCGTGATGGAGACTCTCGCCTTCACCTCTTCCCCGATGTGACGAGTATGCGCTCGCCTATCCGAAATGTCTAGGCGCTGCTTTTACTGCTACTGACAAATCGGTAGAAAGACTCTACCAATTTTTTGGGCTAACCCAAGAACGTTTACCCAACTGGACGGGTCCCGAAAACTCGCCTGTACACCGGGTCCCACGGCGTTGGCGACTACGGGTTCATGCCTGGTTATCCAAGCCGGGAGGCCGTCTCGAGGGCCATTCCGTAGAGGATGTCGTGCTCGGAGGCCTGGATTCGCTCCAGCCCGAAGGCGCGCATCGCCTCGATCAGGATCACGCAGCCGGCGATGATCGTCGGCGCCCGATCGGGGTGCAGCCCGACGATCTGGGCTCGCTCGGAGAGCGGCGCGGAGGCAAAGCGCGAGAGCTCACGCTGGATCGTCTCCAGGGAGAGGAGGTGACCGTGCACCCGGGCGGCGTCGTAGGGATCGAGGCCGAGCTCGACCGCGGCGAGCGAGGTGGGGGTGCCGGCGACGGCGATGCCGGCTTGTGCCCGCGCCCCGTTGTGGCCGGCGCGGGCTTCTGCGATCAGCGCGCGGGCGTCATCGGCGAGGGCCTCGAGCTCGACGGCGGTGGGCGGGTCGCCGGAGATGTGGCGCTCGGTGTGGCGGACGACGCCGGCCTGTAGGGAGGTGTGGAAGCCGACGTCGGCGCCGCGGCCGACGATCATCTCGGTCGAGCCGCCGCCGATGTCGATCACCAGGGTCGGGACGGACGGCGACTGTTCCGCGGTCGCACCGCGATAGGTGAGGCGCGCCTCCTCCTCGCCGTCGAGAACGCGGGCGGCGAGGGCGAAGCGCTCGCGCAGCTCGGCGGCGAAGGCGTCGCCGTTGGAGGCGTCGCGCACGGCGCTGGTCGCGATCGCGGCGACCTTTTCCACCGCGAGGCTCCGGCAGATCTCCACGTAGTCGCCGATCGCCGCGCAGGCCGCCTCGATCGCCTCGTCGGCGAGCTGTCCGGAGAGGTCGACGCCGCGGCCGAGGCGGGTCACGCGGCTCTGTCGCTCGACCACTGAGACCCTCCCGTCGACATCGGCGACCAGCAACCGCGTCGAGTTGCTGCCGACGTCGATCACCGCGACTCTCTGCAAGGGGCCTGCCATGGGAGGCGGCACTCTAGTTAAGGTCGCTGGGTGAAGACCGAGGGTTCGAGAGCGGCCATGAAAGGAATCGGGGCCGGCTGCACTCGAGTGATACGGCTGCAGGAGAGGCCCGCAAGTACGCCCAGAGACCTACGTCCCGGAGCGCTACCGACTAGAAATGAGGCGCAAGCCCGCCCGCGGCCACCCGAGGCGCCATGTCCGCCCGTCGCGCCATTGCTAGCATTGACAGACCGCCGCGGGGTGGAGCAGCCAGGTAGCTCGTCGGGCTCATAACCCGAAGGTCGCGGGTTCGAATCCCGCCCCCGCTATGGCCTTATGGGTAACTAGCCCATCCAGGTCTTGAACGTCACTGAAGGCGCTCGACACGAGCGCCTTCAGTTTTATTTCGCCGGCATTTCGGTCGATCTCCATCCGGACCCGGAAGGCGTCGAAGACCGCGCGGCGGAGTTTGGGATCGGCGCTTGCCAGTGAGCTGCCGAGGTCGGGGAGGCCCTCCAGAATCGCCAGCGAGTCCTCCGGCCCGGCGAGGCCGAGCGGGGTGGTGTCGAGCTGACTCAGGAGGTCCTCGGCCTCCGCCCGCTTCGCCTTGAGGGAGCTGATCCGCTCACTGACCACCGCGGGATCGACGCCCGCCTCGATGGCGGCCACCTGGCGCTCGGTGCGGCGGTCGATTTCCCCGATCAGGCGGACGAGCCGATCGCGGCGCTGCCCGTCCTCGCTCTGTCGCTTCGCGTCCAGCGCGTCGCTCTGCATCCGGAAGAAGTCGAGCCGCTTCGGCCCGAAGATTCGCGTGGCGAAGAAGGCGTCGAGCAGCTCGACCAGGGGCTCCTCGCGGACGTACTGCCACTTGCCGTGGCCGACCGCCTCCGCTGCGGTGTCGCCGTAGTCGAGCCGGTAGCCGCAGGCGTAGTAGGTGTTGCCCTTGGCGGTCTTGCCCTGCATCCGCAGTGGGTTATGACCGGTGGCGCAGTGGACCAGGCCGCGCAACTGGTAGAAGCGATTGGCCGGTTTGCGCCGCGGGCTGGACCCCGTTCCATTGCTCCGCCTCCGCATCTCCTGCTGCACGAGCTCGAATTGCTCGACGGTGATGAGCGGCTCATGCGCCGCCTCCGTGGATTTGATCCACTCCTCGGGGTCGCGACGGACCAGCGGTCCCTCTCCCTGCTTGACGGCACGGAAGTCGAGCCGGTTCCAGTAGAGCCGACCCGTATAGGTGGGGTTTTCGAGCATCGAGCGGATCGTCGTCTTCGACCACTTGCCCGCCGTATTGCGCCGGGAATCGACGTGGCTGGGCGAGGGAGGGCCGCCGGGCCGGTTGAGGTGATTGGCGATCTCCTTGTAGCCCCAGCCTGAGATGAAGCGGTCGAACATTTCGCCTATCACCGGGGCCTGCTCGGGGTCGGGGACGAGCCTCGACTTCTTGTCGCCGACCCGCGCCCGGCCCGGCACCGGGTGGGGCTCGTGCTTGAGCCGGTAGCCGTAGGGCGCCCGGCCGCCGTTGCGGTAGCCCTGGCGGGTGTTCTCGGTCTGCCCGCGGCGTACCTCGCGGCCAAGCTTCTCGACCTCGAACTGATCGAGCGCCTGGAAGAAGTGTCGGATCAGCCGCCCCTCGGGGCTGGACTGATCTCCGGCGCTGAGCGCGTAGAAGACCTCGACGCCGGCTCGCGCCAGTTCGCGCTCGTAGCCGAGGGCGCTGAACAGGTCGCGGCTGAGACGCGAGGTCGCGTAGACGATCACCGCGTCGAAGCGCCGCGCCTCCCGCTGCTTTGCCTCGTGCAGCAGCTCCGCCCAACCCGCCCTGTCGTCGCGTCGGCCCCGCTCCTCGTCGGAGAACTCGCAGACGATCCGGCCGCCGAGCTCGGAGACCTTCTCCTCGCACGCCCGGCGCTGGGAGGGGAAGGAGAGCGTCGCGTCCTGCTTGTCCTTGGTGGACAGGCGCCCGTACCAGGCGAAGCGCCGCAGGCCCGGCATCGGGCGGGGTCGCCCCTCACCGACCATCGTCTTCGCCCCTCTCGCGGTCGCGCGCCGATGCGAGCAGGTCGAAGATCGCCCGCGCCTGCTCTTGGCGGAGCCGATCGTCCAGGGCCGAGCCTGGCTCAGCGTGCTCGACGGTCATGCTCGCCTTCAGGTCTCCGCATCGGGGTTCCTGCTCCTGGCAGCGACCTCGGTTGCGGTCGGGATGTCGATGCCCTCGTGCGCATCGCGTCCCATTGTGTCGGGCTTGACTCGGATGCGATCGGTCTTCGCGGCGCCGGCCCTGGGTCATGGCCGCTCACCCTGCCCGGTCGGCCGCCTGCCGAGCCAATCAGCCGGGCGATCCGGCTCGGTGACGGTGCGGAAGATCGTGGCCGCCGGGCCGTGCCGCTTGAGTTCGGGCAGCAGGCAGACGAAGACCTGGAGCTCTGGCGAGCGTGCCAGGTCGGGGTCGGCGCGGCAGAGGGCGAGCAGCGTTGCCCTCCTCCGCTCGAGGTTCGGGTCGGGTCGGCCCGCGAGGAGGACGAGGACGTTTGGGAAGACCCTGTAGCGGCGCGTCCAGTGGAGGGCGGCGTGCCTGCCGTTGGAGGGGCGTCGATACAGGCGCCCGTAGCGCCCGATCTGAGCTGCCAGGTCGTCAACCGGTCGGTTGGCGCGATCGACCTCGATGAACCTGTAGTGGAAGCGCGTCGCCCCCTTCTCATTGGCCTGGTAGCTCAGGATCGCGTCGGCGATCAGCCTCTCCTGTCGCTTTCCGGGCGGGGTCAGCGGATGGGCGATCTCATGGCGCCATCCGAAGGGCCCGAACTCCTCGCCGCGCTCGCGGGCCAGCCGCACGAAGCCGACCCCGACATCGTTGACCGCCAGCGTGTGGGCCTGGAGGGGGCCGGCCGCGCGCTCCGGCGAGATCGACGTTCGACGGGTCTCGACCCGGTTGGGGATTTCCTCGACCATCTCGATTCCACCCGAGGTGAGGAACCAGACCCCCAACCCGCCCGGCCGCACGACCCGATCCACGAGGCTGGCCGCCCTCAAGTCCACGAGGGTTTCCTGCGCGAACCGCGCCGTCGCCTTGGGGGTGTGGAGGTCGTGAACCTGGCGGGTCGAGAGCAGCCGGTGCTGGTAGAGGCTTTCGAGGATCGCGACGGACGATCCGCGAAGTCCCCGAGTGCCGGCGCTCACTGTTCCTCCCCGGGGAGATCGAAGCTGCCAGTGTTCCCGGCGGGCCTTTGCCCACATTGAAGGTGCTCGGCGATCCGATCATCAAGACGGTCGAGCTCGGCGAGGGTGGCCTTCACCGGCCGCCTGTCCGCGCCGCGGCCAATCGCCCTTTCGAGCGCCGCCCGCCCTTCGCCGTCCGGGGTATCGGGGAAGAGCTCGTCCACCGGGACGCCACGCACCAGGAACGGTGGACTCACCTCGCCATCGAGGGTGACCGAGGCGATCGAGGTGTAGCGCGGGAGGTTGACGACCGTCTCCGGCTCAACCGATCCACCCCACTCGCGGGTCAGCAACGCGGCCGCCTTGGCGCCGAGCGCCGTGGAGATCAGGTGCGAGCGGTTCGTCGTAACCGCGTTCAGCGTCGCCGGGGTGAGCCGCTCCGGGTTCTGGTTGAAGAGGAACACCCGCGCCCCGTACTTGGCGGTCTGCTCCAGCAGGGCCGCGAGGTTGCCCGACGAAGCGCCGTCATAGGTCTGCACCTCGTCAAGCAGCGCGTAGAACGGATGCCGCTTCTCGGGCGCCAGCTCGGCGCGGCTCTTGGCGGCGTGGAGGAGGTCGTAGACGAGGAAGTTGGCGATCAGGCGGTCCCGCGTTGAGCCCGACCCCGGGCAGGCGAGGACGATGCCTCCGTCGTCCATTGCTTGGCGGATGTCATAGCTCGACCGCGGGTTCCCGAGCAGCGCCGAGACGGCCGGGGCCGCCCGGAGCCGGTCGATCAGGTTGGTGACCGGCGTGACCGCCTCCTCGCTGAGCAACGGGAACCGCTCGGTGAAGAACCGCCGGGTCGGCGCCGGGAGAAACGGAAGCACGGAGGCCCGCCAGTCGGGGTTGGCGAGCAGGGTCGGAATCTGGAAGATCGTCGGCGCCAGCTCTACCGGCAGATGGCGGGCGAGCCCGATCAATCCCTGGGCCGCCTGAGTCGTCAGGTTGAGCGCTCGGGTGTTGTGCTCGTCCCAGCGCATCGTGCTGGCGATCGCATCGACCACCGCATCGGCCTGTCCCTGCGCCTGTGCTTCCGAGCGGCCCTTGACCGCAAAGAGGTTCCAGCCGAGCTGGCGCTGGTCCGGGCGGGCGAGGTTGATCTCGATGACCCGCTCCAACACCCCCTCGTGGGTGAGGTGTTCCTTGATCTTCTGCAACCCGTCCTCGTGCGGGTCGAGGAAGAAGCAGCCGTGCCCCGACCGGGCGAGGTGCAGGAACTGGCCGATCGCCGTCTCCGTCTTGCCCCAGCGCGAGCGGCCGGCCATGTAGGAGAAGAAGGTGTCGGCGAGCGGAACGCCGACCAGGCGCTCACCGGATTCGGTCTCGATCCGCCCGAGCGGCAGGAGGTCGCTCTGGCCGGCGAAGGTCGGTAGACCGTCCGGCGGCGGCGGGATCGCGCCCGCCGAGCGCAGCACCTGGGGAACCGGGCACCTGGCGGTCGGCGGCTTCAGCAGGCCGGCGACCTCGGTGGCGGTTACGAGGCGTCGCCGGGCGGGGGAGAAGCGCCCGGAGGTGAGCCGGCGATCGAAGCGTGCCCGGCGCCCTGGGAGGTCGGAGCCGAGGAAGGCAACGCCTGGAATCCGCAGGCCGGAGACCCGCCAGTGGTTCTCCCCGGCGAAGGCATCGAAGGCGGCGAGCAGGGCGAGGAGGCGGGCCTTGGCGCGACCGGGGACCGGCGAGGCGACCCGGGCCAGCACCTGGACGGTGAACAGGGGCTCGGGCGATCCGAGCTTGTCGGTCAGCGCCCGCCGGTCCGCCCGCCGCCCGACCAGCTCCGCGGGCGCCGCCGCATCGCGCTCGCCCCCAAACAGATCGGTGAGCGATTGGCTGGCGGCCTCGCCGGCAGGGCGCCGCCGCCGGGCTTCGCGGAGCAGGCGGCGATGCAGTCGCCGCCGCTTGGCCGCGGTGACCGGCAGCAGATCGACACAGACCTCGACGGTCTCGCCGTCGCCCGGCGTGAGCCCTCGCAGCGCCCGGGCGAATCCGGCGAGCGGGTCGGGATCGAGTCCGGTGGCGCGAAGGGGCTCGGTGCTCGGCCGCGCCAGCACCAGCTCGGCTCGGACGACCTCCCTGTCCTTGGACGGCTTCGGCCCAGGCGCTTCATCGGCGGGAGCGTCGCGCAGCTCGACCTCTCCGTAGGCGGCCGCGGCGGCGGCGAGCGCCGCACGCGCGCGGGTCGGCAGCTCGACCGTGTAGCGGAGGCGTCCCTTCGGGTCGGCGTCGAGCCGGACCCGCACGGCGCTCGCCGGGGCGTCCAGCAGCCCTCGCACGACCCGGCGAGTGCGCGCGAGGCCGGAGGCGAACCGCAGGACCGCCTCCTCGCTCGGGTTGAAGGACGGCGCCGGAAGCAACAGCACCGTCGAGCGATTTCGGAGACCGCGTCGGGTGCAGACGGCGCGGGCGACGAGGAGCAAGAGTGCGAACACCACCAGAGCGCCAGCGAGGGTGGCGACGATCGGACGCACCGATGAGCCAGCGAGAGCATCGGCCCAGCGGGGAAGTCGAGCGACGAGGATCGCGCCGACGATGGCGATGGCGAGCGCCAGGAGCGAGCGAGCATCGCGACGCTCGCGATCAGACATGGCGCATCGGGGTTGAGGAGTAGGAAGTCAGCGGAGGGCATGTCCCGCAACCGGCTTCACAGAAGGGAATGGGGCGCCACGCTGAAAACGGGGTGCGAGGCGCAGAACGAGGTGCAGAACGAGGCGCAGAACGAGGTGGTCTCGGGCTCAGCATCGGCCGCCTCCGCGTCGATTCCGGCCGCCGGGACGCATCGCCTCTCGAAGCACCCGGCCGGCGAGGGGCGGGCAGACCGCGTTGCCGATCTGCGCGAAGCGCTGGGACCGCGATCCCTGCCACGGGTAGTCGTGGCGGAAGCCCTGGAGCACCGCGGCCTGCTCGACGGTGACCCTCACCGGCCTCTTGCGCTCGCGGTTGGCGGCCGCTCCGTTGCGCGACCAGCTCCCCGGGCCGAAGACCCTCGGGTCGCAGACCACAGTGGTCGCCGGGCGGCGATGCGTCCAGGCGGGCACGTCCGCGGATCGTCCGTCCGCCCGCCGCTTGGCGGCCTGGCGTTCGTTGTGGCGGCGGCAATCTGCCGGCGGCTCGGCGCGCCGAGCCGGGCGGGGTGAGCCGGTCGGTGGGGCGGGTTCGATCTTCCACGCCCGCGAGCTGCTCATCAGGGTGAAGGCGGGGCGGTCCAGCGAGCGAGGGGCGCCGCCGGGATGGCGCCCGGAGTTGGTGTGATTGCTGCGCAGGATCGCCGGCTCGTCTCCCCAGCCGAGCGCCTCGGCCATGCTCACCCACGGGGGAAGGTGCAGCTCGTCCTCGGGCGTTCTGTGGCGGCGCGAGTTGAACGAGCGGTGGCTCGGCTCGGGCAGCTTCACCTCCCCCTCGGTGGAGGCGATCAGGAAGGCGCGCTTGCGGACCTGGGGCACCCCGTAGCGCTCGGCGGAGAGCACGCCGACGACGCTGCTGTAGCCGTGCTCGCCGAGCAGCTCGGCGAAGATCGACCACAGCTCCGCGACGGGAGGTACCTGCTCCAGGGCCACCCAGCTCGGCCGCAGCGCCAGGGCGAAGCGCAGCGGCTCGACGGTGAGCAGGGAGCGATCGTCCTGGCAGTCCCTCAGCCGGGAGGCGCGGGTGTCGCGGCCGGCGGCGAAGTCATGGGCACAGGCGATCACATGCTCTTTGTCCCGCCTGCCGAGTTTGTGGCCGGCGACCGAGTACGCCTGACAGGGCGGCGAGGCGATCAGCCCCCACAGCGGTGCGAAGTCCTCGGGGTCGAGGGCGGCGACATCGGCGTTGAGGCGCTCGTGTCCGGCCGCGATGGCGGTGGCCGACGCGGTTTGGTCCTGCTCGACTCCGAGCGCTCGGTGTCCGAGGGCACGCAGGCCCTCCTCCCAGCCGCCTGCGCCCGCGAAGAGGTCGAGGATCAGTGGCTCAGCCACGGCCGCCTCCATGTCTCGACGCGGCTCCGGTGGTTGAGGTCGAGGTGGTGTCGAAGACCTCGATCCAGCTCGCCGGTTCGTAGCCGAAGCGCGCCCGGGCCTCCGGCTCACCCGGCGAGGCCGAGGTCAGCCAGGAGAGGTGCAGATGCGGCCCGCCTTCGCAGGGGATGCAGTGCAGCGGGTCGCCGTGGTTCGGATAGCCGTTGTAGCCGATGAAGCGGAAGGGCGGGCGGGCGCATTCGGGCGCGGCGCCGGACGCCGCGCAGGCGGGCCGCCAGCCGAGGGCCTGCGCCAGCCGCAGGGTCCGGCTCCAGTCGCCGTCGCGGGGAACGAGGTCGGTGGCTGCCCCGAGCGGGTGCTCGCCGGTCGCCTCATGTCCGGAGGCGGCGAAGCAGGCGGTGACGATGACGCCGAAGCGGCGGGCGAGGTAGACGACATCGGGGACGATCCGCGCGTCGCATTCGATCCCCGGCGCCGCGCTCACGCCCGCCGGCAGGGTCGCCAGGCGCCGGGGCGCCGCGGCCTTGCGCACCGGCCCCATCGGGCCGGTGCCGGAGGGCAGCGCCGATCCGCCTCCGCCGCAACTGCTCCCTTCGGGCGGCGCCGGTTCTGCGGCGCCGGGGTCCGATGGCGCCGGGCTGCCGGCGCCGTGGAACCCGTACTCCACCGCCCGCGCCATCACCTCGTCGGCGTAGTTCGCCGCCGCATCCGCGCAGGCGCCGTAGTAGTCGCAGGCAGCCTGGCGATAGGCGGCGTAGGAGCCGCCGGTCGGCGGCGCGCCCATCACCTGGCGAAGCAGCTTTGCCGCGGTGAAGATCGAGTCGGCGAGATCGAACGGGTCGGCCTGCCCATCGCCGTTGGCATCGACGCCGTAGCGCTCCCAGAGCGTCGGCCCCGAGCCGGGGCTGCACGCGCTTTCGCGGACGATCGCGATCTGCATCGGACCGCCGCAGCCGGAGGGGTAGACGTGCGCGCAGAGCCCGGTGCCGCACTCCTGCGTCCCGATCGAGGCGAGGAAGGTCCAGTCGAGATCGAACCGCCGGCCGGCCTGCTGGTAGAGCCGCAGTCTCCTCCGCGGGATGTCGCGCTTCGCCGCCCGGGTCGCCGGAGCCGCCGCCGCGCTTGCGTCATTGCCGCCGACGCAGGCGAGTTCGGCGCCGAGCACCGCCATCAGCGAGCCGGCGAGGACCGCGATCAGGGCCACGGCGCCGCCGGCCGCCCCCAGCAGCCACGGTGAGAGCCGTCCGCGGTTGGAATCCTGGGCGGCCATCAGTCGGTTCCCTCCGCTATGACCAGCCACCGGCCGTTTCGCCGGGCGAGCGTTAACGAGATCGGGTAGGTCGCCGGGCCGCCATCCGCGACCCTCGCCGTGACCAGCACCCGGTCGGCGGCGAGGCGCCTGCCGTCGATCTGGGCGACACGCGGATGGCGGTCACTCGCGGCCGGCGGGACGCGCAGTCGGGAGGCGGCCAGCCGGTCGCGGAGCGATGGCGCGGCGGCCGCGATGGCTCGCACCGCTCCGCGTCCGTAGAGGAACGGCAGGTACCCGCCGAGGAAGCGGCGGGCCGTCGCCAGCGGCTGCGCGAGGGGCGCGGCACGGTGAGGGGCCGGCCCAGGTGGGGCTGCGCCGGTCGCCTTGGAAGCGGGCTCTGGCGGAGGCGCGAGCGCCGTGTCACCGCCGGGCAGGAGGAGCAGCGCGAGGGCGGCACAGGCGAGGATCGCGGCGGCGATCCAGAACGCGCCGCGTCGCTCGCCTTCGGCGATCGGGCGTCCGGCGAGTGTCCGTAGGCCGGTCATCCTTCGCCCCCCGGAAGCCAGCGGCGCACGCGGCGGGCCGTCCGCCCGGCGACCCGGCCACCCGTGCGGGCGCCGTAGTAGTAGGCGAGCACGCGACCCGGACTGGAGTCACCGGGCGCCTCCCGGCCGACCGAGGCCCCGAGGATGCGGTCGGTGAGCTGGCGCCGCTGGAAGAAGACCGCCCAGAAGAAGATGCCCTGTAGGCCGAAGGACATCAGCCAGCCGAGCTGCGAGGTCGCCGAGGCCAGCGCCGCGTTCACGGCCAGCAGGACGGCGAGGATCAGCGAGTAGGCCGCCTTGCGCAGCAGCAGGCCGGCGAGGCGCGTCAGCCAACCCCGGAAGAAGTCGTGCCCGCGGCCGGGGATCACGGCGAAGACCAGGGCGACCGGGGCGAAGGCCAGCCAGAGCAGGAGGAGGACCTGGGCGAGGATCACCCCGACCGAGAGCGCCCCCAGCAGGACGAAGGCGCCCAGCTCGCAGACGAAGATCACGACCGCGATCAGCAGCCGCTGGTACTGGCCGCCCTCCTCCATCGCGTCGGTGGCCGGCTTGTCGGCGACGCCGACGCTGTAGCCGCCATGTTCCTTCGCGGGGTCGGCATCCGGCAGCTTTTCGGCGTCGCCGTCGTTCAGCGCCTCGTACTCGGCGTTCCGTTCATCCGAGCCGCCCGAGTAGGGCAGGAAGTGGGAGGCGTACTTGTTGACGTTGTTGATGCAGGTCTTGCCGTCCGCGTGGACGGCGGTGCCCCGTTCGAGCCGGCGCGAGAGGGTGGAGTCCTGGGCCGGGTCGGGGGAGAGGGGACGGACGGGGACCGAGATCGGGTCGGAGTCGCTCGATCCGGTGCCGTCCTTGACGCAGTGCTCGGTGCCGCCGAACTCCAGTACCGCCCAGGGCCGGTAGACCAGCAGCGAGAACAGTTGGTCGGCGCCTTCCTGCTTCGCCCGTTCGGCTCCCTCGGGCGAGCCGTGCCCGGCGATCGAGAGGAACGACGCTGACATCTGGTTCGTCCAGTGCGAGGCCGAGCCGATCGTGCGCGCGGGCTGGGCGACGAACGCCAGCGCGACGATCAGGTAGACGAGGGAGAGGCCGAGGGCGCCCGCGGTCTCGGTGTAGCGGCGCTGGACCAGCGCCCTCCACATCGCCCACATGCCGACGACCGTCACCGCGAGGACGAGCCAGGGCGCTCCGAAGACGCTCGCGTAGATCGAGTGGATCGCCAGGGAGACCGGCGCCAGCGCGCCCGCGCCGCCGGTCTGCCGCGACCCGTTCAGCAGGTCGAGCGAGAAGGCGAAGGTGAACAGCGAGATCAGCGTCCTCGCCAGGAAGGCGGTCCCTTCCCACAGCGCGTTCGCCAGGAAGCCGGCGATCATCGGCGGCACGCCGGAGACATCGACCCCGCCGGTCAGCGAGGCCGACACCGCGTCGAAGTGGGTGTCGAGGTAGTAGTGCCCGAGCGGGTAGCGATCGACCAGGCTGCCGCCGGGGAGCTGGGAAGCCGGGCCGACGTTGCCGAACACGTCGCTGCCGGCGGCGTGGGGATGGGCCAGCACGACCAGCGCGGCAGCGAGGGCGAGCGTCCAGGCGATCAGGCTCCAGCGCAAGCGGTGCCTCACGCCTCGGCCCTCCGCGGCGTGGTGTCGAGCGCCTCCAGCAGCTCGGGGAAGACGAGATCGAATTGCAGCTCGCCGACCCGCCCGTCGAGGTCGCGCATCAGGCAGCGCCCCCTGCGGTACTCGCGCGGGCTGCCGCGCAGCTCGGTGGATTCGGGGTCGAGGCCGATCAGCTCCAGCGCCCGCGCCGCCTCGGCGTCGGACTCCTGGCCGAAGAGGAAGTAGGTGCCGACCAGCTCGGAGAGGTCGCCGAGGTCTGCGAGCCGCTGGCTCGCCAGCAGGACCGTGGTGTTGGACGAGCGCCCGAGCCTGACCAGCCGGTTCAGCAGCGCCCTTCCCTGCGAGGAGGCGAGGACGAACCACGCCTCGTCGAGCAGCACGACCTTGTGCCGGCCGCGGTCGCCGGAGACCAGCCGCAGGGCGAGGGCCGCAACCAGCGAGAGCGTGGCGACCGAAATCCGCTCGACGCGGGTGTAGGTCTCGCGCGAGACACGAGGATCGGGGAGCGAGAGGCCCGGCGTGCGGATCGTCGTCACCGGGCGGGCGGCCTGGAGGCGCGCCCCGTCGCCCTCGCCGAAGCCGAGCCGGGCCAGCCCGAAGTCGGAGATGACCTCCAGCGCGTCGCCGACCTCGCGGCCCTCGCTCGCGTCGCCCTCGCGGAGTCGCGCGACGACCGAGGCGAGACTGCGCTCGCCGGCACGAACCGCATCGCGCACGGCGCGCTGGACCGCGTTCTCCCAGGCGGGCGGGGGAGAGGGAAGGAGCTCCAGCAGGTAGGAGGAGGCGAGCTCCTCGCGCAGCTCGTCCAGCCCGATCGCCAGCGGGTCCAGCTTGCCTCGGTGCTCGACCGCGCCCGAGAGCTCCAGCACCTCCACCGAGCCGTCCAGCTCGGGAACCCGGTCGAAGCCGTGATCGGGGCGGGGATCGAAGTCAACGACCAGCGAGCCGCGCCGCTCGGCGGCGAAGGCGATCGTCTCCGCGGCGAGAGTCTTGCCCGAGCCGAGCGTGCCGGCGAGCAGGACGGCCGAGGGCCGGGCGGTGCGGCTCGCCTCGGTCGGGTCGTAGCGCACCGGGCGCCCGCCGCCGGCCGGGGAGGTGCCGATGTAGATGCCGGCCCGCGAGCCGAGCTGCGAGGTGGCGATCGGGACCAGGGCGCCGAACTGCTCAACCGTCATCTGCTGCTCGTAGTCGGCCGTCTCGCCGCCGTCCGTCCGCGGCAGGTGGTCGAGGAAGAGGCGGTGCTGGAGGCCGCGCGGGCGGTGCAGCAAGACCTCGCCGAATTGCTCGCGCAGGGCATCGACGCGACGCTCGAGCTCGGCCCGGTCGGGCGCGCCGAGCGCCAGGGAGATCGAGGCCCGCAGCATCGGCGGGTGCGAGGTGCCCTGGAGGATCGCCTCGTACTCGCGCGCCAACACCCTGTCCTCCTCCGCCAGGAAGCCGGGTCCGCTGGCCGCGCCGCGCTCCTGCTCGCGGTAGGTGTGCTCGACGTCGAGGATGCGCTTGCGGACCTGGGCGAGCGCCTCGCGATTGCCGATCCAGCGCGCGTGCAGGACGGCATCGACGGGGAAGCCGGCGGCCTCGGCGGGGGCGAACAGAAGCTCGGCCTGCGGGCCGGGGAACTCCGCTTCGGATGCCAGCGTCCCGGCGCAGAGGAACGCCTGGTATCCAACTCCCTCCTCCGCTTCGACCGTGAGGGAGGGCGGCTCGCCGGGCTCCTCTCCCATCGGCGCGTTCGCCCAGCGCCACAGGTCGTGTTCGGCCGGCTCGAAGGCGGGCGAGCCGTCCGGGGCGCGGACCACCAGGGCGTCGGGTTGCCAGAGGCGGTCGAGCGCCGGCTCGGCCACGCCCCGGCAGGAGGCGCGGCGAAGTAGCCACTGCAACTCGCGCGTCGAGGCCCGCTCAAGCCCGAGCGTCGTCCTCAGCCGCTCGAAGGTGCGCCGCTCGGTCTCGCTCAGCGAGTCGAGCTCGGCGCCGGAGATCGGGCGTGGCGCGCCGACGCCAGCCAGCTCCTCCAAGCGTCGCCGGGCGCGATCGGCGGATCGCAGGATGCCCGAGCCGGCCCTGCCCTGCGCCGAGTCGGCGAGCGAGACCGCCAGGTAGACCTCGGGGACGTGCGAAGCGAGCGAGGCGAGGCGCGCCTGGTGCCCCTCCAGGTAGCGATGCCAGCTCGCCGGCTCGGTGTGGCGCTCGTCCACCAGCCCCTCCAGCTCGGAGGCGTAGCGCTCGGCCGGATAGGCGCGCTGGACCCTCCAGAGCGAGAAGTCGGCGCCGACGAGCCGGGCGAAGCGCTCGACCCGCCGCAGCGCGGCCCACTTCTCGGCTGCCGGCAGGTAGGGATAGGCGAGGGTCTGGAGCCGATAGAGGGCGGCCGCTCCGCCGCCGGGGCCGATCAGCAGGTTCCTGTGGGCATAGCGCAGCGGGAAGGCGGTCATGGGCGCACCTCCAGCACCTCGCCCGCGTCCAGCTCGACCGCTCGGGCCACCGACCCTCGGCGCCGGTGCCAGCCCAGCCGGCGGACGACGATCCTTCGCCGCCGTCGCCTCTGCTCCACCGCGACCGGGAACGCGACGTGAGCGGGACCGCGCACGATGCCGCGGCGAAGGTCGGGCGAGCGCTCGTCCGGCGCCACCCACAGCTCGGCCTCGCGTCGGGAACGATCAGGCGCCGGCACCTCGCGCCCCAGAGAGCGGCGAGTCGGGGTGAGTCGCAGCAGCAGCCATGAGAGCGCGAATCGCTCGGCGGTCCGGCCGTCCGGGGTCGCCTGGGTCGCCAGCGTCGCGACGGCGACCGGGAGGACGATCAGCCGCAGCGGCCAGTCCAGGGCCGCGACGATCCAGCCGCCCACCTCCACGAAGAGGAAGCCGCACAGCGCCGCTCCGATTGCGGCCCTTCGCCCGCCGGCACCGAGCGCGGCGACGCCCGCCGCGGCCGCCACCAAGGCGGCGATGCCCGGCGAGCGGGCGGAGAGAGCGATGGCCGAGACGAGCGTGCCGCTCGCGTAGGCGAGCCAGCGGAGCGGCACTCCGCCGGGAACCGGAAGCGGTCGCCCCTCTATCGAGTAGATGCGCCGCTCCGGGCGGAAGATGCGCTGGTAGGAGCGGATCGCCTCCGGCGTCTCGGTCATGGCAGCACGCGTTGGCCGATGGCGCGAGCGGCGTTGGCGACCTGATCGGGGGAGAAGACAAGCCAGCCGACCAGCACCGCCGCGAGGAAGAACAGGGCGAGATCGGTGTAGCGGCGGTTGAGGAGAAAGACCAGCCCGACGATCGCGACGATGCCGCCGTAGACCTCGCTCGCGTAATGACGGAGCAGCGAGCCGAGGTTGTGACCCACATCGTTGCCGGCCGCCAGCGCATCGGGGGCGAGCCAGAGCGCCAGCAGCATCACACTGACCAGGGCGAGCGTGACTGTGACCCGCCGGCTCATCGCAGCGCTCCCTCGACCCCGCTCACGTACCACCGCTCGTGCCTGACGAGCTCCAGTCGGTAGCTCAGGAAATAGGTGACATCGCTCGCCTCGTCGTGGGCGCGAACAGATGCGATGACCGTCCTGTCGGGTCCGCCTTCATCCTGTGGCTCGCGGACGTTCGGCGTCCCGATCAAGCGGAGCCCGCCTATGGGGGTCACGCTCGTCCCGGGCGCGACGTAGTAGGAGAGGTCGGCCGGCTCGCTGGTCGACGCGTACGCGGCCAGGAACCTGTCCACCAGTTCGCCGATCGCCCCGGCGTCGGCGCCGGAGAGCGGCTGGGTTCGCTCGGTTTCGAGCCCGGCGGTCTCCGGCGCCGCGACCAGGGATGGCGCGCCAAGAGCCGCCACCTCGCCCGCCGAGTCGCGGACGATCGGGACGGCCAGGTACAGAACGCGCCCACCGAGGAGTTCGCAGGCGACCGTGACAATTGCCCGACCGCCGCTGAGGCGACGCGTCTGCGCGACCTCTGCCTGCGCGACCTCCCGGCCGGAGGTGCCGCCTCCGGCGTTGGGCGTGACACCCTCGGCGAAGTGGTCGCTCGGGTTGCGGAGCGACGGTTCTGCGAGATACGCCCGGGCGAAGCCCACCGCGAAGGCGGTGCTCGCCTGCCCAAGCGGGCTGCCCTTCGCGCCCGCTGGCGCCTGGGGAGGCTCGGGGGCTGGGGAGAGGACGCTCTCGGTCCCGCGAATGAGAAGGAGCGCGACCAGTGCCCACAGGGCGACGCGACCGATGCGGCGGAGGCGAAGCGAGTGCCCCGCGCCGCGCAGAGCGCTTGGACTGATCGTCGCCCTCACCGGCCGCCACCTCCCTCGACTCGGCCGGGCCGATGCTGGTCGGCGAGGTTGCGAGCAACCTGCTCGACCACCCACCAGTCGGTCCAGTCGATCAGGTGGTACCTGGCGGGCGAGCCCTGTCGGGAGACGAAGCCGGCGGCGTGCAGCGCGTCGAGGTGTTCCGCCACCACCTCGGGCGAGAGGCGCAGTCGCTCGCTGATCTCACCCGCCGTTTCGTCGTCGTCATTGAGCAGCTCCAACAGGCGGATGCGAGTCGGCTCGGCTATCACCGCGAGCCTCGCCGCGATCACCTCGACTGCGTGCGTTGGAAACTGACCGAACGCGGTATGTGTGTTTTTCCGATTCACACCCCCTTGTCGATGGAGATCGGGAAATGCGTCGCCAATTTCCCGATTTGCCAAATCCGTGACGCAAATCGGGCTCTCGTTCGACAAAGGAGGGGAATGGTGCGACCAGACGAGCGATACAGGCGCGTCGCCGCCGGATTAGGCGGATCGAGCGCGATGCTTAAAATTGGGTAATGGCGTCGAGGCTCACGGAAAAGGAGCATTCGCTCGACGCCGACCAGCTACGGGCGATCAGCGTGGCGCTTCCCGGCAAGCTGAGGGCGCATCAGGTCTCCGAGGGGTTCATCGACCGCCACGCGGAGGAACTGGTCCAGCAGGCGTTGGCCGAGTACGCCCGGGCCTGCGAGCGGGGCCAGGCAATCGACAACCCCGGAGGCTGGATCGTCAACACCGCGTTCCTACGCGCCATTGACCAACTGCGGCGAGAAGAGAGGGAAGGGACTGCCCCTCTGTCGATTGAGGCGGCGCTCGAAGTCACGGACGGGACCAGCGCCCCGCCCGACGAAGAGGCGATTCGTCATATCGAGGCCGAGCAGCTGCATCGTGCGATCAGGAAGCTCTCAGTTCCCCAGCGCCAGGCGCTGAGCCTCTACTACTTCGAGGAACAATCGAGCCGCCAGGGCGCGGATGCACTCGGTTGGAGCGAGCCGACCTTCCGGCGCCGCTGCAACTCGGCCCTGCGCGCGTTGCGTGAGCGTTTCGGTGTCATCGAGACGCTGCCGCAGCAGGGCGACCGCACCGCGATCGAGGTTGGGCTCGCCGCCTGGCTCAGCCTGGCCGGCGCCCAAGGTCATGCCGGCCGGATCACGGATCA
The DNA here is from genome assembly GCA_035712345.1 of Solirubrobacterales bacterium. Lineage (GTDB taxonomy): Bacteria > Actinomycetota > Thermoleophilia > Solirubrobacterales > 70-9 > VRUE01. The sequence goes on along the minus strand of DASTAY010000026.1, from coordinate 3,989 downwards.
GCTCGTCGCCGCTGCCGATTCGGTGCGCGGCGGTATCACGAGCCTCGCCGACCGAGCGCGAGACCTCGCCGCCCGCCTGCTGTCCTCGGGTGGCGGCGAAGGATTCGTCAATGCGGCCGGCGGGCCGATCGGCAAGACGGCCGGCGTGTGCGGTGCGGCCGCCGCCGCGGCGATGTGCGTGACCGGCGTGATCGGTCCCGGCGTTGGCGGGATCGACCTGTTGCACGAAGGCTCCGCACCGAAGTCACGCCCCGTCCACGAGCGAACCGGGCCCCGCGTCGAACCAAAGGCCCCGGTTCCGCCGACCCATTCGACGCCCGAAGCCACCACCAAGCCGGAACCGGCAGCGCAGCCGACCCATCGAAGCTCGAGCTCGGGTGGCGGGGCGGAAGCCAGAGCGCGCCGGGCGACCCGCGCGGCCAGCTCGCAGTTCGCGCCGGAGTCGGCAGTGGAACCGACGCCCTCCAGTCCGGAACCAGAACCCGAACCGGCCCCGGTGCCTGAATCGAGCCCCACGCCTTCGCCGACGCAAACCGCCAACGAACAGTTCGGGCCGTGACGAAATGCCCTCGCGCCCGCCCGACGCCGACCAATTCGTGACGCATTTGGCGCCGCTGATCGACAAAGGGAGTAGAGCGTTCGCTGCCACGCCACGCAGCGCGCCACCTCGTAAACGAAATCCGGGTAGGTGAAGCGTGATGATCGGCACTTCCAAGACGAACTCGATCCGGCTCGCCGGGCTAACGCTGTTGACGCTGACCACTGGGTTGGTTGCCGCCAGTCCCGCGACGGCCGGCAGCTACATCGTGGCCCAATGCTCGCCAGGGGTCTATACAGGCGCCGACGACGCTGGATTTTCAGCGACCACGACGCACTACAAGCCCTACACCGACTGCTCGCCCTCTGCGCCGGGATTGCAGATTGAGCACCGGCTCGCCACGGGCGAAACGGGCACGGCGCAGGGGGCATACGGCGCCTGGGTTTGGACGGCGCCCCCTGGCACCTACATCACCGGGGGCTCGACCTACAGCCGCCTGGCGACCGAAGACGGCCAGCACGGTTACCTCGCCGTCTCCCCCGATACGGGCGGTGGCCTCTCCTACGAGAACCAGAACGACGATCAGGGGCATGAGGCGGGTATCCCGGCTGGCAACTGGCGCTTCTTGGTGGCCCGCCTGGAATGCACCCAGCCCAACGAAAACGGCCGTTGCGTTGGTGCTGCCGGTGGTGCCCACGCCTACGTCAAGCAGGTCCGAATCCAGCTCACCGATGTGGCCGTGCCGACCATCTCTGTCGGCGGTTCAATGCTCTCTGGCGCGGTGCTGCACGGGCCACAGAGCCTCGAAGTCACCGGTCATGACGAAGGCGCTGGCTTGCAGTCGGTGCAGATCACCATCAACGGTGCATCTGCTGGAGGCGACGACCTCTCGGGCGACTGCCATCCGCTCCCGGGCAACATGACCTCGCGGCTCGTTCCATGCCCGCCGGACTTCGCCAAGACCTACAGTTTCGACACTGCGAAGCCACCCTTCCAAGAGGGCGAGAACACGGTGGCGGTCTGCGTCTATGACTACGCGCAGACTGGCACCCCAAACAATGCCTGCCAGTCGTACAACGTGCTCGTGGACAATCTGTGTCCGGGCTCTTCGGTGGGAGGGGGGAACACCCTCTCGTCGGGTTTTGGAAATGGCAGGTCGCATCGCACTCTGGCATTCCGCCGTCGCGCCTTGATCCGCGGGCGGTTGCATGATGCAAGCAGCAACCCGATTGCGAATGCCGAAGTCTGCATCGAGGGCCACACCGATCTTCCCGGCCGGCCATTCCATCTGATCGGCACTGCCCTGACCAACGAAAACGGAGGATGGTCATACAAGCTGCACCACGGTCCATCGCGGACCATTCGCATCGCCTATCGGTTCGGTGCCTTCCAGACCTCGACCGACCTCAGCTTGCACATGCGGGCTCGGGCAACCCTGCATCTGAGTCGGCACCGCACGAAGCCCCATCACCGCATCTACTTCTCGGGCGAGATCGCCGGTCCCGGCTCGGCCCGACGAGTCGTCGTGGTTCGGGGGACCGTGCCGGGAGCCAAACGCCGCTTCCTTGTCCGCCGCGCCAAGACCGATGCACTCGGCCACTACCGCGTCGCCTATGCCTTCACCCCCGTCCCTCGAACTACGAGATTCGTCTTCTGGACCGTGGTGCCCGAACAGAACGGCTACCCGTATGTTCGGGGCCACTCAGTGGTCCGCTATATCCGAGTGAGGCGCTAAGCAACAGAGCCGAGAGATCGGCGACCCAGCTCGACCAAAGGAGGAAGTCCAATGAACGCCAGGCTCCGTTTCCCCTCGCCGGCAATGATCGTCGCCCTGGTCGCCCTCTTCGTCGCCTTGGGGGGCAGCGCCCTTGGTTACAGGGCCGCCAACTCGGGCGACGCTTCTGCATCCGCTCGCCACCACGCCAAGTACCGGCTTCGCGCCGGCAAGATCGTCGACCGCGATACCACTGCCCACGATGGAAACTTCAACGATGCCTTCGGCCATGCCCGTTGCAAGAAGGGTGAACGGCTCATATCAGGCGGTCTTCGACTCCGCAGCACCAGCGGCGGCGTGATCCCCGGCAACAACGTCTCGATGGTCGAGTCAGGGCCAGTTCCCAAGCAGCGCGAGTGGGCGGTGACTATGAATTCCGATCTCGGAGGAGCTGCTCGGCGGGATTTTGTGGTCCTTGTGTACTGCCTTGCTCAATAGGTTCGGCCTCACCAGCCACGTTCGACGGCGTGGTCCGGGGAATTCTCGGTGAGAAATCAGGCCATCACAAAGCGGAGTTGGTCAGGGTCGCAGTGTCAGCCCCTCTTTGACCGCTCGTGCAGGATTCGCTCGAAGCGAGCACCGATCTCATCGAGTTCAACCTCGAGCCCGCAAGCGATCGCGCAGCAGGGTGCTGAACCGCGAATCGATGGCGCCCCGCTCCATCTCCAAATGCGGTTGAACTCAGGCGAGCGCTGTGTGGCCAGGCGGGAGAAACTCCTGGCTCGGGGAAACGGATGGGGTGGACGATCACTCTTCCAAGATTCGCTCAGCACGCGCGAGCAGCTCAGATGGCCGAGTCTCGAGGCCGTCTGCAATGCGCCAGACCGTCTTTAGGGTCGGGGTCTTGACCGCCCGCTCAAGCTGACCGAAATACGCCCGATCAATGCCGCAAGCCAGAGCTGCCGCTTCCTGGCTCAGACCGCGTTCCTGGCGAAGCTTTCGAAGCGCGGTGCCGAAGGCCTGCGGACGCGAGTCTGCCATCGCGTCCGCAGCCTGCCGTCCCGAGACCTATTAGGCCACGGGCTAAAGTTCTCGGAAATTCGCAGATTCCGAAGGGTTTGCAACGCAGACAGACCGCCGAGGCTGGTAAGAATCTCGCGCTAACGGGAATGGCTTAGGCCGTCTATAGGAACGCTCAACGAGCATCACAAGGAGAGGTAGGGGCTACATGGGGCGACACGAAGATGTGGCGTGCGCGGGTAAGGGGCGTCGTCTGCCGAAGACTGGGCTGGGCGGCGTTGGAGCACTTATTTGCCTGATCTTCCTTTCCTTTTGGTCTGCCTCTCCTGCTGTGGCTGCAGAATGCACCGACACTTGGGCGGGGCCCGCGGAAGGCACCTGGCAGACCGCCGAAAACTGGTCGACGGGCAAAGTCCCAACTTCAGCGGATGTCGCCTGCATCGGTTCTGGGAAGCTCACCAAGATCACAACCGGCTCGCAAGTGGCCGCTGTAGTTCAAGGTGAAGGTGGCATCAGCATCTCGGGCGGCTCCCTCGAACTAAAACGAGCACCCGCCGAAGGCGTTTCGAGTATCGCCTCCCTCTCGATGACCTCCGGCACCCTGAAAGGCCCCGGCACCCTCAACGTCACCAGCTCCTTCTCGGTGACCGGGACCAAATCGCCCTCGATGTCGGGCGTCGGCAAAACGGTGCTCAAATCCGGCTCCAGCTCGGAAAT
>DASTAY010000025.1:0-86139 GCA_035712345.1 Solirubrobacterales bacterium | reverse complement strand
GACCTCGCCGACCGCCTCCTCCGGCTTCCCGGGGAAACTGCGCAAGCCGGGGTCGATCGGCACGCCGCTGGAGAAGGTCGAGATGCGGATCGTCGACGAGGACGACGAGGAGGTGCCGCGGGGCGAGGTCGGCGAGATCGTCATCCGCGGCCACAACATCATGAAGGGCTACTGGGGCAAGCCGGAGGCGACCGCCGAAGCGATGCGCGGCGGCTGGTTCCACAGCGGCGACATGGGCCGCGAAGACGAGGACGGTTACTTCTACGTGGTCGACCGCAAGAAGGACATGATCATCCGCGGCGGCTACAACGTCTATCCGCGCGAGGTCGAGGAGCTCCTCTACGAGCATCCTCAGGTCCGCGAAGCCGCCGTCGTCGGCGTCCCCCACCCCGAGTGGGGCGAGGAGGTCGGCGCCGCGGTCGTCCTCGAACCGGGGGAGGACGTCTCCGCGGAGGAGATCAGCGCCTGGGTCCGCGAGCGCATCGCTGCCTACAAATACCCGCGCGTGGTCTGGTTCCTGGACGAGCTGCCGAAGGGGCCGACCGGCAAGATCGTGAAGCGCGAGATCGAGGTCCCCGCGGAGGTCGACGCCTGAAACTGGCCGCGCGGCCAGTTTCGCGGTACTCTCGGGTTCCGCCTGAATCACGACACGGAACGGGGTTGAGATGAGCGTCGCCTCCCAGCGTTTGATGGACAACATCAGCTACGAAGACCTCTACAAGCGCTGGGAGCAGGGGAACTGGTCGGCGTACGACATCGACTTCTCCGCCGACGTCGGCGGCTGGAACGGCCTCTCCGACATCCAGCGCGCCTCGGCGATGTGGATCTACTCGATGTTCTTCTACGGCGAGGACCGGGTCGCCGACACGCTCGCCCCCTACGTCACCGCCGCGCCGACCGAGGAGCAGTCCTACTTCCTCGCCACCCAGCAGGTCGACGAGGTCCGTCACTCGGTCTTCTTCCACCGCTTCTTCAAGGAGGTGATCGGGGTCGGCGGGGACTCGATCGAGCAGACCCTGTCCTCGACCATGCCGCAGCTCAACTGGGGCTACCGCGGCATCTTCGACCGGCTCGACCGGATGGCCGAGGAACTGCGCAAGGACCGCTCGCTGCCCAAGTACGCGCAGGCGATCACCCTCTACCACCTGATCGTCGAGGGCAGCCTCGCCCAACCCGGCCAGCACTTCATCGAGGACTTCTTCGCCTCCGAGGAAACGATGCCCGGCTTCAGCGCCGGGATGGGCAACGTCTCCCGCGACGAGCAGCGCCACATCGGCTTCGGCGTCAAGGTCCTCTCCGAACTGCTCGACCTGAGCCGGCCAGGCGCCGAGGAATGCCGGGCGGCGGTCGTGGAGCTGCTGCGCGAAACGCTGCCCTACGGGCCCGCCGTCTTCTACCCGCCGGGGATGGACCGCGAGTACACCGAGTGCTACGGCTTCTCGCTCGAGGACATCTTCGGCTTCGGGCTGAAACTGATCCGGCAGCGCTGGCGCACGATCGGCTACCCGACCGAGGAGATGCCGGCCGGGGTCTTCCCCTTCGACCCCGAAGCCTCGGCGGAGGAAGTCGCCGCCCGCCAGGTGCAGCTGATGGAGGCGGGCGTGCTCGGCCCGCCCGACGGCCCCGCACCGGACTCCTCGCCGGAGACGCAGCGCCTCTACTTCGACATCGTCAAGCGCGCCGCCAACACGAAGGCCGCGAACGGCACGCCTCTCGTCTACCAGTACCGCTTCAGCGACGCGGACCCATGGCACCTGACGATCGACAACGGCTCGACCCGGGCCGAGCCCGGCGAGGTCCCCGACCCGACCCTCGTGCTCGAGGCGGAGTGGGCCGACTTCGTCGCGATGGGCAAGCCGGACGCCAACCCGCTGAAGATGGTCCTGCAGCGGCGCATCCGCCCGCGCGGCAAGCTGCGCGAGATCGCGCGGCTGCGCAAGGTCTTCGGCTGAGAGACGATCCCGGTAGGGGTTCCGCTTAACTTTTTCCGAAGACAGTCGGTGGCTGTCCGCCAGCCTCGCCGCGGAAAAAGTACAAGACGCTTCACCCCTACCGGGATCGTCTCGACGCGTGTCAGCTGATAGCAGGTCGCTTGTCCGCCCAGGGACGCTCGTGCTCCAACTGGGCAGCGAGCGAGAGCAGGGTCGCCTCCTCGCCGGGGCGGCCGACGAACTGGACCGCCAGCGGCATGCCGTCGGCGGCGAAGCCGGCCGGCACCGACATCGCCGGGTTGCCGAGGTGGTTCCAGGGAATGCAGTAGGGATAGAAGCGGCTCATGCCGAGCAGGGTCCAGAGCGCGCCGCGGCCCTCCCAGCGGCGCACCGGCAGGGCCGTGCCGCCCATCACCGGGGTCATCAGCACGTCATGGGTCTCGAAGATCGTGCCGACCCGCGCGGCGTCGGCCGCCGCGGCGCGGCGCGCCCGGTCGAAGAGGGCATCGGGGATCAGCCGGCCGAGACGGGCCATCCCACGGGTGCGCCGTTCGAGCCGCTCCGGCTGCGGCACGCGCTCGAAGTCTTCGGCGATGCCGCGCAGATAGCGGGGCACCATGTTGTCCCCGATCCTTCCCCAGGCCGGGTCGCATTGCTCAATCTCGTGACCGAGCGAGCGCAGCAGCTCGGCGGTGGTGGCGACCGCGCCTCTGGCGACGTCGTCGACGTTCGGCGGGGCCACGGCACGCGGCGCCGCGGTCGAATGGGCGATCCGCAGCTTCCCCGGCGGCGCGCTCGCCGACTCGACGAAGGAGCGCTCGCGGCGACGTAGATCGGCGCCGCCGTCGGAGCCGCCGCTGACCAAGTCGAGCCAAAGCGCGGTATCGATCACGTTGCGGCTGACGCAGCCGTTCACCGAGAGGCCGTTCCAGTGCTCGAGGTCGGGCGCCATCGGCACGCGACCGCGCTGCGGTTTGAGGCCGAAGAGCCCGCAGGAGGCAGCAGGTATGCGGATCGAGCCGGCGCCATCGGAGGCGGAGGCGATCGGCACCAGCCCGGCGGCAACCGCCGCGGCGCTGCCGCCGCTGGAGCCGCCCGGCGTGCGCTGGGGGTCCCAGGGATTGCGCGTCACCCCCCAGGTCGCCGACTCGGTGAAGCCGCAGATCGCCAGCTCTGGCAGCAGCGTCTTGCCGACGACGATCCCACCCGCCTCGCGCAGACGCCGCACCATCTCGCTGTCGGCGGCGGCCGGGTCGGGGTAGGCGTCGGTGCCGTTCGTCGTCAGCTCGCCAGCCAGGTCGTGGTTGTCCTTTAGCGCGATCGGCACGCCCAGCAGCGGGCGCTCGTCGCCGCCGCGCAGGCGCGCTTCGGCCTGCTCGGCTTCCAGCAGCGCCTTCTCGGCGAACACCTTGCGAAACGCGTTCAGCTGCGGGTCGAGGCGCTCGATCCGGTCGAGGCTGAGCTGTACGAGCTCGCGGGGCGAGACCTTCCCCGCGCGCACCATCTCCGCCTGCCTCGCCGCTCCGGCGAAGGCGATCTCCTCGCTCATGGCGGACAGGGTATTAGGCCTTCGCCGGCTCGGGCGTGTGGCGCCCGGCCTCGAAGGCGAAGTCGGGCAACAGGCGATCGAGCCACGAGGGCATCCACCAGTTCCAGTCGCCGAGCAGCTTCATCGCCGCCGGGACGAGGATCAGCCGCACGAGGCTCGCGTCAAGCGCAATCGCAACCGCACAGCCGAGACCGAGCTCCTTGATCGAGGGCACGCCGGTGAGGACGAAGACGGCGAAGACGCAGGTCATGATCAGCGCCGCGGAGGAGATCGTGCGGGCGCTGGTCGAGAGGCCTTCGGCGACGGCGCGCTCGTTGTCGCCGTGCTCCATGTAGTGCTCGCGGATGCGCGACATCAGGAAGACCTCGTAGTCCATCGAGAGGCCGAAGACGACGGCGAAGATCAGCGGCACGTTGATCGTGTCGAGCGCGCCCTGGCTTTCGAAGCCCAGCACGCTGTCGAACCAGCCCCACTGGAAGATCGCGACGAGGACGCCGAAGGCGGCCCCGATCGAGAGCAGGTTCATCAGCACCGCCTTCAGCGGCAGCAGCAGCGAGCGCAGCATCGCCATCAGTACGAGGAAGCTGAGCGCGAGGACGAAGAGGACGATCTTCCACATCGAGCCGGTGATCAGGGCGCGCACGTCGCGGCTGCGCGCCGTTTCGCCGCCGACGTCGACGGTCGCGACCCTGGCCAGGCCGGTCGAGGGGACGACGTCGTCGCGCAGGGTCCCGATCAGGCCCATCGCCGTGTCGGTCTCGCTCCCGGCTTGGGGCGTCGCCTGGATCAGGACGCTCTTTCGCGTGAACGAGGGTGGCGCGACCGAGACGATGCCCGGCGTCGCCTGCAATCTGCGGACGAAGCCCGCGGTCGCGGCGCGCTCCGCGCGCGGGCTCGTGCCCTCGTCGAAGGAGGCGACGATCTGGAAGGGGTCGGTGCCGCCGCCCAGCCGGGTCGAGGCCAGTTCGTTGCCCACCCTGACGTCGCTGTCCTTGGGGAACTGGGTCAGCGCCTGGGTGCCGGTGGTGATCGAGAGCAGCGGGATCGCGAGGAAGAGCAGCACGGCGCTGACGCCGATCACCGCGGTCCACGGGCGGGCCATGATGCTCGCGGTCCACCGCCTCCAGAAATCGCCGCCGCTTCCTCCGCTCCCGTGAGGGCCAGAAGAATCAGATATGGACTGGCCCTCACTCCCGCCTCCGGGAGCGGCGGGCCTACCCCGGAATGGCTTGCGGACCAGGCGAAGGACCCGAGCGACGACCCCGCCCGGCAGGACGCGGTCGCCGAGCATCGCGATCAGCGCCGGCAACAGGGTGGTCGCGGCGAGGATCGAAACGGCGACGACGGTCATCGCCCCCAGCGCCATCGAGCGCAGCGCCTGGTTGTCGACCATCCAGAGGCCGCCGAGGGAGACGATCACCGCGAGGCCGGAGAAGGTGACCGCCAGGCCCGAGGTCGAAAGCGCCTCGGCGCGGGCGTCATCTGGCTCCCGGCCCGCAGCGCGCTCCTCGCGGTAGCGGGCGAGGATGAAGAGCGAGTAGTCGATCGCCACCCCGATCCCGATCATCGACGCCATGTTGGTCACGAACACGGAGGTGTTCATGTGCAGGGAGATGAAGTAGATCAGCGCGCCGGTGACCATCACGCTGATGAAGCCGAGCGCCAGCGGCAGCATCGCCGCCGCCAACGAGCCGAAGACGACGAGGAGGATGATCGCGACGATCGGGAAGCCGCCCGCCTCGGCCTGGGAGAGGTCCTTCTTGGAGAGCTCCTGCATCCCGGCCCAGATCGTCGGCTGCCCGGCCATGTAGGTGGTGAGGCCACCCTGGGCCGTTCCGGGGTCGAGGTCTTCGCGAAGGGTCGCGGCCGCGTCGATCTGCTCGTCGCCGGAGAGTTCGCTGCGCAGCGGCATCATCGCGACACCTCCGCCTCGCAGCTCCGCCCTGGCCCGCCGGGCCAGGGCCGGCGACAACGTCACTTCGTCGATCCCCGCGACGGAGCGTCGCACCCGGTCGATCGCCGCACCCACCGCGGCCGGGCTCGCTTCCGGGCCGGCCTCGAGGAGGACCGCAATGCCGTTCGAGTCGCCGCCGAATTCACGCTGCAGCGAGTCGCTGACGGCTTTCGACTGGCTGCCGGGCACGTCGAAGCCACCGCCGGTGAGGTGTTCGGTCTGGCGTGAGGCGAAAGGGAGCGCGAGGACCAGGACGACGACCCACCCGGCGAGGACCCAGCGACGTCGGCGTCCCAGAAAACCGGCCAGTCTGCTCATCGGCTCACGCATTGGCTGGTTAGCCAGCTTCTCGCAGGGGAGTCTAGGAGTCTGTGAGGAGGGTCACTCCCTGGCGCGTTGGTCGGAATATGTGCGACTAAGGCGCCAGCTACTCGCCGGCGAGCAGGAAGCGGGCGCTTGCGGCGCCCGCTTCGAGCGCCGCGCTGATGTCGCGGCTCGGCTCCGAAAGCGCCTGCAGGGCGAACCCGTCGGCGGCGGCGAAGAGGTAGGCGACGATCGCCTCGGCGTCGTAGCGCAGCTTGAGCACGCCCTCCCTCTGCTTGCGCTCGAGGATCTCGGCGACGTGGGAGCGGGTGCGGTCGAAGAGCTGCCCCACCTCGCGCTGGATCTCGGGGTTGCGCCGGCCGGCGCTGAAGAGCTCGTAGAGGAGCAGGAAGAAGGCGGGTTCGTTGTCGATCAGGTCGGTGAGGCTGGCGACCAGGACCTGCAGCACGTCATCGACGCTCTGCGCCTTTTCCAGCGGCTCGTCGAGCCGGGCGACGCGGATCTCGGAATCGCGCCGGACGACCTCGACCAGCAACCGCTCCTTGGTGCCGAAGTAGTAGTGGAGCAGGCCGCGGCTGACGCCGGCCTCGCGGGCGACGTGCTCGAAGGTGGAGCCGGCGGCGCCGCGCTTGGCGACGCTCTCGCGCATCGCATCGACGATGCGCTGCGCCTTTTCCCCGCTCAGCTCGCGCTCTTTGGTCGCTGCCTCCATAAGAAGTCAGTCTAGTACTGACTGAGGAGGCCCAAAACGTCGTCAGACAAGGACGCAGGAAGGGCGACAAGGGGAGCGCACAATCGTGCGTGACCCGCAGGCAACCTACCGAGGACGCCGTATGACGGCGTTTTGGGCCTCCTCAGGAGCCGTTGATGCTGGTGGTGGAGGTGTACTCGAACTCCTCCTCGGCGCCGAAGAGGGCGTCGAGCACGGCCTTGCGCGCGTCCTCGCTGACCACGAGCGCGATCGCGCCGCCGATCAGGGCGAGGAGGATGAGGCGGCCGAGGCGGCCCTTCTTGCGCTTCTTCGGCGCTTTGAACGCCTCGGAGGCTTCGCGCAGGCTCTCGGCGGCGGAGCGCAGGTCCTTCTGCACCTTCTTGTCGCTGGTCACGGCCTTGACCGTGCCCTTGCCGTTACCGGTCGCCCGGCCGTAGGCCCCGCGGGCTGCTTCGAAGGCGTCGCGCAGGTTGTCGCGCAGCTCTTCGTCCTCGATCAGCCGCTGAACGTAGGGGTTTTCGCGGGCGGTCGAGTAGAGGTCCGCGGCCTGGTTCGCCTTCGTCTTGGTCATGCCATCTCCTCGCTGGGGTGAAGTCCGTGTTCCCGCTGAGGATAGACCCAAACCAAATACCGTGGCGCGTGTGGCCAAGCAGATCAAGGACGCAGGGAGGGCGACAAGGGGAGCGCACTTGCGTGCGTGACCCGCAGGCGACCGACCGAGGACGCCGATATGCGCCGTGCCGCACGCGTCACGGGGGGCCGATGCCGTCGAGGAGGACGCCGTTGCTGCGAAAGTTGAGCTCGGCGTTGCGGATGCGGTGCAGGCGCAGCGGCGCCAGGTCCGTGGCCGGCATCGCGTAGCGCCGTACGTAGAGGCGGCCGACCTGTTCGTAGGAGACCTGGTGGAAGCGCGGGCCCAGCATCTGCAGCGGGACCGGCGGCGCCGGGCCGTCGGAGACGAAGTCGACTTCGTGGACGGTCCAGGCGTATTCGTCGGACGGCTGCACCTGGTAAGAGCCGGTCGAGAGGTACCAGCGCAGCGAGGCGGCGCCGAGCGTCCAGAGGACGATCGCCCGTGGCGCCTGCGGTTCGCCGAGCCGCGCGGCCACCGCCTTCCAGTCGGGACGCTGCCAGGCGGGCGAGAGGCTGACGAAGACGCAGAAGCCGAGCGAGTAGGCGACCAGCAGGGCCGCGACGACCGCCCCGGCGCGGCGGGCGCTGCGCAGGGTCGTCCCGATCGCCACCGCGACCAGCAACGGCACCAGCGCCGGCAGCAGGTTGCGAGCGAGCACGTAGTCCTTGCCCGGCGCGAGCACGGCGAGCAGCAGCGGCGCGACAATCGTCACAGCCGCGAGGGCGAGCATCACGCCCCCCGCCCGCCGCTCGCGGCGGTCGCCGCGAGCGACCAGCAGGGCGAGGCCGGCAAGCACCGCGAGGAGAGGCGCAAGCGCCGGCAGGACCGTCTCCGGACGGGCGACGATGTCGCCCGTCTCACCGACGACGAAGGTGACGCCCGCCTCCCACAGCCGGTGCCCGAGGCTGCGGTCGCCGATCCACTCGGCGTGCCCCAGCGAGATCTGGTGGAGCAGCAGCGGCGTCAGCGCCAGGCCGGTGAGGACGACGATCGACAACCCGACCCAGGCCGGCCTGCCGCGTCGTCGCAGCAGCCAGGCCGCCTCGAGCGCGATCGGGAAGATCGCGAAGTAGTGCGTCGCCAGCGCCAGCGCCGAGAACACCCCCCAGAGCACCAGGTCCCTCCGCCCCTCCGACGCACCTCTAGTTCGAGGGCCATATGGGTCCCCAACTCGAGGCGCGCCCAGGCCGAGGGCGCGGACGAAGTAGAGGGCGGCGAGGGCGGTGAGGAGGACGAGGAGGGAGTAGTCGCGCGCCTCCTGCGAGTACCAGAGCAGCATCGGGTTGACCGCGACCAGGGCTGCGGCGAGGAGGCCGGCGCGGCGGCCGCGCAGCTGAGCGCCGAGCAGGTAGGCGACGGGGACCGTCGCGACTCCGGCCGCAGCCGAGAGCGAGCGCAGGCCGAACTCCCCCGTCCCGGTCACCTGGGTCCAGAGCCAGGCCAGGGCGTAGTAGAGCGGCGGCGCCGACTCGCTGAAGCCGACCGCTTCCATCGCGTGGGTGAAATCGCTGCGCAGGACGCGGCTGGCGGTGACGACCTCGTCGTGGTGATAGGCCTGCACGCCGAGCGTGGCGAAGCGCAGCACGGCGGCGGCGAGGGTCAGCCCGGCGACGATCCAGAAGGCGCGCGAGCGCGCCCTTGCGCCCTCGCGAAACGCTTCCAACAACGTCGAGAGGTTGCCCCTGCCCAGGGCCTCGGCCGCCTCCATGGTCGTTATCGGGCGAGCGCTGCCTCGATCGCCGCAGAGACCTCGTCGACGTAGACGAACTCCAGCGCGCTGCGCTCCCGCTCGGGGATCTCGGCGACGTCGCCCTCGTTGCGCGCGGGCACGATCACCCGCTTGATCCCCGCCCGCTGCGCCGCCAGCGACTTCTCCTTGAGACCACCGATCGGCAGCACCTGCCCGGTCAGCGTCACCTCGCCGGTCATCGCGACGTCGTTGCGCACCGGGCGGCCCGAGATCAGCGAGGCCAGCGCGACGGTCATCGCCACCCCGGCCGAGGGTCCGTCCTTGGGAACGGCGCCGGCCGGGACATGGATGTGGATGTCGCGCTCGGCGAACCAGTCCTCCTCCAGCTTCGGCGCCAGCTCGCGCCAGTGGCCGCGCACGTAGGAGAGTGCGGCCTGCGCGGACTCCTTCATCACGTCGCCGAGCTGGCCGGTGATCGTCAGCCGGCCCGAGCCGGGCATCGCGGTCGCCTCGATGAAGAGGACGTCGCCGCCCGCCGGCGTCCAGGCGAGGCCGGTGGCGACGCCGGGGTCCTTGGTCCGCCGCCGCTGCTCGGCGAAGACGCGGCGGCGGCCGAGCAGCTCGCGCGCTTTCTTGGCCGAGATGCGGGCCTTGCGTCCGCCCTTGCCCTCGGCGACGTCGCGGGCGACCTTGCGGCAGATCGTGCCGATCTGGCGCTCGAGGTTGCGCACGCCGGCCTCGCGGGTGTACTCCTCGACGATCGCGGTCAGCGCCGGGTCGGCGAACTCGATCTGCGAGGGCTTCAAGCCGTTGGCCTCGATCTGGCGCGGCACCAGGTAGCGGCGGGCGATGTGGCGCTTCTCCTCGAGCGTGTAGCCGGCCAGCTCGATCGTCTCCATCCGATCCTGCAGCGGGCCGGGGATCGTGTCGAGGACGTTGGCGGTGGCGATGAACATCACCTCGGAGAGGTCGAACTCGAGGTCGAGGTAGTGGTCGCGGAAGCTGTCGTTCTGCGCCGGGTCGAGCACCTCGAGCATCGCCGAGGAGGGGTCGCCGCGGAAGTCGGCGCCCATCTTGTCGATCTCGTCGATCATGAAGACGGGGTTGCGCGAGCCGGCGTCGCGCAGCGCGCGGACGATCGTCCCCGGCAGGGCGCCGATGTAGGTGCGGCGGTGACCGCGGATCTCGGCCTCGTCGCGCACGCCGCCGACCGAGATGCGCTCGAACTCGCGCCCCAGCGCCCGCGCGATCGAGCGGCCGAGGCTGGTCTTGCCGACGCCGGGCGGCCCGACGAAGCAGAGGATCGGGCCGGGCGAGTCGGGCTTCAGCTTGCGCACCGCCAGGTACTCGAGGATACGGTCCTTGACCTTCTCCAGGTCGTAGTGGTCGGCGTCGAGCACCTCGCGCGCGTGGCCGATGTCGAGGTCGTCCTCGGTCGTTCTTGACCAGGGCAGCTCGACCAGCCACTCGAGGTAGGTGCGGATGACGCCATGCTCGGCGGCCGCCGGCGGCAGCTTCTCCAACCGCGAGAGCTCGCGCTCTGCGGCTTTCAGCGCGTGCTCGGGCAATCCCGCCTGCTCGACCCGCTCGCGCAGCTCGTTGGCCTCGGCCTGCTGCTCGTCGCCCTCCCCCAGCTCGTCCTGGATCGCTTTCAGCTGCTGGCGCAGGAAGAACTCGCGCTGCCCTTTGTCGACTTCGGATTGGACCTGCGACTGGATCTGGCTGCCGAGCTGGACGACCTCGAGCTCGCGGGCGAGGATCTGCGAGAGCCGCCGCAGGCGGGCGCCGATATCCGCCTCCTCCAACAGCTCCTGCTTTTCGGCGGTCGTGATCCGCAGCGCGCCGGCGATCAGGTGCCCGAGCGCGGCCGGGTCCTCGATGTTGGCGACCGCCATCTGCAGCTCCTCGGGCAGGTAGGGGATGTGGTCGACGATCTCCGAGAAGGTGCGCTGCACGTTGCGGGTCAGCGCCTCCAGCTCGGGCCCCTCCTCGACCGTGTCGGGCAGCTCGGCGATCCGCGCCACGAGGTAGGGCTGCTCGGCGACATAGGGGCCGAGCCGCACGCGCTGCGCGCCCTGGACGAGGATCCGCAGAGTCCCGTCCGGGACTTTGAGCATGCGGGCGACGATGCCGACCACGCCGACCCCGTAAAGACCCTCGGGCCCCGGCTCCTCGTCCTCGGGATCGCGCGCCGCGACCATCGCCAGCATCCGGTTGGCGCCGAGCACGTCGTCGACGAGCTTGACCGAGCGCTCCTGGCCGACGGCGAGCGGCGTCAGGGTTTCGGGGAAGGTGACGGTCTCGCGCAGCGGCAGGACCGGCAGAGCGTCGGGCAGCGGCTGGTTGGCGCGGATCGCGTCCTCGGCATCGAGCTCCGATTCGACGACCTCGAGGACCGGCGAGCCCTCCATCAGTGCCGTCCTATCGGCACCCGGCGCGTCGTCTGCGAGGGATCGCGCAACGGCAGCTCGATCCGCAGCACGCCGTCTTCGTAGGTCGCCTTGGCCTGGTCGGCGTCGACGTCGACCTGCAACTCGACCACGCGCCGGAACGGCCCGGAGGGGATCTCGACCTGCTGATAGACCCGCCCCTCGGTCTCCTGCACGGGCCGTTCCCCGACGATAGCCAGCTGCCGCCCGCTGACCTCGATCCCGACTTGGTCGAGATCCACCCCGGCAAGGTCGACCTTCACGACAGCCCGCTGCGGGTCGCCGCAGTAATAGACGTCGACGTTGGGCGAGAACCCGTTGCTGCGCCGGCTCACATAGGTGGTGCGACCCCAGGCCCCGCCGAGCATCTGATCCATCTCTCGCCGCATGCGAGCGAAGTTCGCAAAGACATCGCGTTCAGGCATCGCTGCAAAACATAGCCGCCTGGGGGGTGTCGGCGCGCGGGTCCTGTCGCCGGGTGGGGGTGCCCGGACGGCGCTGGGTTTTTCGCGCGCGGAGCTGTTGAAGCTCTCGAGTTTTCAAGCGAAAAACTAACGCCGCGCCCTCCGGGCACCCCCACCCGGCACCACCCGCGCGAGACAACGGCTTGGCTGGCGCTGGACGCCGATCGGGGCCAGCTCGGCAGTGCCTCGCGAAGCGGCCCTGGCGGGAGATTCTCAGCCGCGAAGCGGCAGCATGTTCCGCCGCCCGCAGGGCGGTGGTGGGCAGCTGACGAGCTGGCCCCGATCGGCGTCCTCAGGCTGGCTGAGGCTGGCTCGCCCAGCGCGGGGGGCGCATCAGGAGGACGGGCTGACGGGGCGGGACCAGACCCTCGGGTCGGTTCTCGCGGAAGGTCGCGCAGGGCCCGTCGAGCTGCAGGGCGCAGAGCTGGTTGCGACGGAAGTAGCAGTCCTCGCAGCTGGGTTTCTTCTTGCGCGGCACGGCGGGCATCTTGCCAATCCCGTGACGCTTTCGTGACGCCCGATTCCGCAAAGCGCAACCTTCTTGACACAGAGTCGTCACATCTTCCCCGCGTCTTGCGAGAGTCGCCGCCTCCCGTCGCTACCATTGGCGTGGATGGAGGCTCACAACCGCACCGAGAAGCTCTCGGCCTCCCCGCAGCTGTTCGAGAGCGACTTCCTCAACTTCTTCTCGCGGGTCCACCCGGCGATCCCGGCGCTCGTCTTCGTCCCCGTGATCGTCGTCATGGAGTGGCTGGGCGCGAGCCGCGGCCAGGCCGCCTGGGAGCTGATCGCGCTCAGCCTCGGCGGCGTCGCGATCTGGACGCTGACCGAGTACTGGCTGCACCGGCTGGTCTTCCACTGGGAGCCCGACAACGCCTTCGGCAGGCGGATGCACTTCATCATCCACGGCATCCACCACGACCATCCCAACGACAAGCTGCGGCTGGTCATGCCCCCGGCGGTCTCGATCCCGCTGGCGGCGCTCTTCTTCTTCGGCTTCACGCTGATCTTCGGCACCCCGGCCGCCTATCCGCTGTTCGGCGGCTTCATCGCCGGTTACCTCTTCTACGACTACACGCACTACTACGTGCACCACTTCGTCCCCAAGTCGGATTTGGGCAAGCGCCTGCGCGAGCAGCACATGCGCCACCACTTCCAAGACCACCGCTTCGGCTACGGCGTCTCCTCGCCACTCTGGGACGTCGTCTTCCGCACGCTGCCCAAGCAGCGCCGCCGCTAACCGGCGCCGCGCAGCGCGGCCTCCAGTTCGAAGCGGGCATCGGGGTCGTCGAGCTCCTCGCCAAGGAGCTCGCGCAGGCGGGCGATGCGGTTGCGGACGGTCTGCGGGTGTAGGTGGAGCTCGGCGGACATCGCCACGGAGTTGCCGCCGTGACGGACGTAAGCGAGGGCCGTCTCGCGCATCCGCTCGCGGGCCTTGGCGGTGAGGGGACCGAACGGCGCCAGGCGCTGGGCGGCGATCCTCTCGACCAGCGGGCCGCCTTCGATCAGCAGGAGGTCTGCCAGGTGATCGTCGACCCGGACCAGGCCGGAGGACGGCAGGGCGCCGGCTTCCGCTGCCTGAAGGGCGGCCCTTGCGAGCTCCCAGGAAGCCGGCAGCTCGGTGGGCGGCCCGGCCGGGCCGACGATCAGGAGCGAATCGGCGGCGGCGCGTTCGAGCAGCTTCGCGCGCCCGGGGCCGTCGGGGTCCGGGAAGAGGGCGCAGCCGCCGCCGGACAGAACGGCCACCAACGCGTCCGCCGGCAGGCGCCTCGCGATCGCGCTCAGCGCGTCCTCGGCGCAGGCGAGCGCCGCGACTCCGCCGGGAACCCGCCACCCGGCCAGCCGTGCGGCGGCACGGACGTCGGCCTCCTCGGCGGGCGGCGTGCGCACCAGGAGGGAGGCCAGCTCGCCCCGCCGGCGGCGGTGCTCGTCCTCCCGCTCGGCCTGGGCCTCGGCATAGCCCTCGACCGAGTCGGCCGAGAGCTCGTCGATGTAGGCGAAGATCGCCTCGGCGAGCAGGCTCAGCGCCTCGGCATCGAGGTCCGCCCGGCGAGCCGCCGCCGAGAGGCGGCGCCAAGCGACGCGGGCGCCGACGCGGTAGGCGGCCTGCAGGGAGTCCAGCGTGCGCCCCTGGCGCAGCTCGCCGCGGCCGAGCTCGACGTAGACCTCGCGCCCGAACCCTCGCCCCCCCTCCGGGTCGCGAATCAGCGCGACGAACTGGCGCAGCGCCTCCCCGACCCCCCTGCGCACACCGCGGCCGAAGCTCCCCTCCAGCGGCCGCGCGTACTCCGGGACCTCGGCCCCGATCGCGGCGAGGATCTCCACCGTGACCGTCTCGAGCTCGGGCTCGATCAGGTCGGCGACCCCGCCGGGAAGGGCGCGCCAAGCCTCGCTGTCCGCAAAAGCTGTCATATAGATGACAAGAAAAGGCTCTTGAACTTGCCAATCAGCCTAGAACATCTTGGCAGCCTCAGCATAAATTTACGCGATGCACAGCGAGATGGCCAAATCGGAGAAGATCGCCAACCTGGGCGCCGTCATCCTTCCCTTTGCCGCAACCGCCGTCGCCGCCGCACTGCTCTGGAATCGCCTGGTCAGCCCGACCGACCTGATCATCGCCCTGACGATGTACCTCTTGACCGCGGTGGGGATAACCGTAGGCTTTCACCGCCTGCTTACCCACCGTTCCTTTCAAACGTCGAAACCCGTGGAGTACCTATTTGCCGTACTCGGCTCGATGGCGGTGCAGGGCCCGGTCATCTCATGGGTGGCGGATCACCGTAAGCATCACGCACACACCGACGAAGACGGCGACCCCCACAGTCCCCATGTGGGACACGGCAGCGGCGTAAGCGGCGTGCTGGCCGGACTCTGGCACGCTCATACCGGCTGGTTGATGTCCACTCAGGGGCGAGCCGATTGGAAGCGTTACGCCCGCGATCTATACGAGGACGATGGGATGCGCACCATCAGCCGACGCTTCGTGCCCATAGTTCTCATCGGACTAGCCCTTCCCGCGCTGGCGGGGTACCTGGTCAGTGGCTCCCTGGCGGGCGCCGCGACCGGGCTGCTCTGGGGTGGCCTGGTGCGTGTCTTCTTCGTGCACCACATCACCTGGAGCGTCAATTCCGTCTGTCACTTCCTCGGCGCCAGGCGCTTCGAGACCGACGATCGGTCGACCAACGTCTTCTGGCTGGCGCTGCCCTCCCTGGGTGAGTCCTGGCATCACAATCACCATGCCTTCCCCCGCTCCGCCGTACACGGCCTGAAGCGCTGGGAGATGGATCCATCCGCACTGATCATCGTCGGCATGGAGAAGCTGGGGCTGGCCCGCAATGTCGTGCGTATATCACCCGATCGCCAGGCCGAACGCATCTCCTGATTCAGGGTTGCGGTCAATTAGTCAGTGTGACATTGGCCAATCCGGCCAAGCAGTGTTCATACTGACTGCGTCTCTGCAAACCTCCTCTTGGACTGTGCAACACTGCGGTTCGCAATTAGCTTGCTTACCAGTTTTCCGGGCGCCGAGAGCGGCCCGGGCGAAAGGAACGAGATGCCAAGCACCACTCACGTACTCGACGAGGCTCGCGACCTGGTCAAGAAGCGCCTCGCTGAGCTGGACGACGAGCGCAAGCGCCTCGAGCGCGCCCTCGCCGAGCTGGGCGGCAAAGCCACGAGTCGCAGCGGCCGCGGGCCGGGCCGTCCACGTGGCTCGGGCTCGAAAGGCAGCGCTCCGAAAAAACGTCGCCGTCGCAAGGGTACCCGTGCCGATCAGGCCGTCGCGCTGGTCGAGGGCAGCCCCGGCATCAGCGCCTCGGACATCGCCAAGCAGATGAAAATCAAGCCCAACTACCTCTACCGCGTCCTCGGGGACATGGAGAAAGAGGGGCGGGTCAGCAAGAAAGGGCGGCAGTACTACCCCGCCAAATAGGCGGCGCCCCTTTGAGAGGCGATCCCGGTAGGGGTTTCACTTAACTTTTTCTGAAGACAGTGTGCGGGCCGTCCGAGGTCCGATTCCCCAGAAAAAGTACAAGACGTTTCACCCCTACCGGGATCGCCTCGAAGCTGGCCGGCTTCGTTATCGGTCTAGCATCGCTGCCGACGCAGCCTTGTGGCCAGCCCGCTGCGGATAGCTCTTAAATCAAGCCCAGCTGGCTTACGGCGTCGCGCTCGCCTTTCAGCTCGGCGATGCTGGCTTCTATGCGGGGGCGGGAGAAGTCGGGGACGTCGAGGCCCTCGACGACCTTCCACTCGCCGGCGGAGCAGCTGCAGGGGTGGCCGGCGACAACGCCCTCTTCGATTCCGTAGGCGCCGTTCGAGGGAACGCCCATCGAGACCCAGTCGCCGTCGGGGGTGCCCAGCACCCAGTCGCGCACGTGGTCGATCGCGGCGTTGGCGGCGGAGGCGGCGCTGGAGGCGCCGCGAGCGTCGATGATCTCGGCGCCGCGCTTGGCGACCCGCGGGATGAACTCCTCGCCGATCCAAGCCTCGTCGTCGACCGCGTCCCAGGCATTCGCGCCGTCGACCCTGGCGTTGACCAGGTCCGGGTACTGCGTCGTCGAGTGGTTGCCCCACACGGTCATGTTGGTGACGCTGTCGATCGGCTTGCCGAGCTTGTTGGCGAGCTGCGCGATCGCCCGGTTGTGGTCGAGCCGCATCATCGCGGTGAAACGCTCGCGCGGGACGCCGTCGGCATTGGACATCGCGATCAGGCAGTTGGTGTTGGCCGGGTTGCCGACCACCAGGATCCGCACGTCGGCGGCGGCGCCGGCGGCGATCGCTTCGCCCTGCGGCTTGAAGATGCCGCCGTTGGCCTCGAGCAGGTCGGCCCGCTCCATGCCGGGCCCGCGCGGCCTGGCGCCGATCAGAAGGCCGACGTTGCAGCCGTCGAAGGCGGCCTTGGGGTCGTCGAAGATGTCGATCTTGCCGAGCAGCGGGAAGGCGCAGTCGTCGAGCTCCATCGCGGTGCCCTCGGCAGCCTTGACGGCATCGGGGATCTCGAGCAGGCTGAGCTCGACCGGGGTGTCGGGACCGAGCATCTGGCCGCTGGCGATACGGAAGAGCAGCGCGTAGCCGATCTGGCCGGCGGCGCCGGTAACGGTGACTTTTACGGGGGTGCTCACGTGATCGTCTCCTGAAGTCGTGGGTTTTGAGGTGTCGGTGCCTACGAGGACATCGCGCCCTGCAGGCGCTCGTCGATCGCGGCGAGGAACTCCTGCGTGGTCAGGTACTGCTGGTCCGGACCGACGAGGAGGGCGAGGTCTTTGGTCATCTTGCCGCTCTCGACCGTCTCGACGCAGACCTGCTCGAGCGTCGCCGCGAAGCGCGAGACCTCCGGGGTCTCGTCGATGCGGCCGCGCGCGGCGAGGCCGCGCGTCCAGGCGAAGATCGAGGCGATCGGGTTGGTCGAGGTCGGCTTGCCCTGCTGGTGCTGGCGGAAGTGACGGGTAACGGTGCCGTGCGCGGCCTCCGCCTCGACCGTCTTGCCGTCGGGGCTCATCAGCACGCTGGTCATCAAGCCGAGCGAGCCGAACCCCTGCGCGACGGTGTCGGACTGCACGTCGCCGTCGTAGTTCTTGCAGGCCCAGACGTAGCCGCCTTCCCACTTCAGCGCAGCGGCGACCATGTCGTCGATCAGCCGGTGTTCGTAGGAGATTCCCTTCGCCTCGAACTCGGCCCTGAACTCGCTCTCGTAGACCTCGGCGAAGAGGTCCTTGAAGCGCCCGTCGTAGCGCTTGAGGATCGTGTTCTTGGTCGAGAGGTAGACCGGGTAGCCGCGGTCGAGGCCGTAGCGCATCGAGGCGCGGGCGAAGTCGCGGATCGAGTCGTCGAGGTTGTACATCGCCATCGCGATGCCACCGCCGGGAAAGTCGTAGACGTCGAGCTCGACCGGCTCGGAGCCGTCCTTGGGGGTGTAGGTGAGCGTCAGCGTGCCCTCGCCGGGGACGACCATGTCGGTGGCGCGGTACTGGTCGCCGAAGGCATGACGGCCGATCACGATCGGCTTGGTCCAGCCCGGCACGAGGCGCGGGATGTTGGAGATCACGATCGGCTCGCGGAAGATGACGCCGCCGAGGATGTTGCGAATCGTCCCGTTCGGCGAGCGGTACATCTCCTTGAGGCCGAACTCGTCGACCCGCGCCTCGTCGGGGGTGATCGTCGCGCACTTGACGCCGACGCCGTGTCGCTTGATCGCCTCCGCGGCTTCGACCGTGATCCGGTCTTCGCTCGCGTCGCGGCTCTCGATGCCGAGGTCGAAGTAGACGAGGTCGAGGTCGAGGTAGGGCAGGACCAGCTGCTCCTTGATGAACGACCAGATGATCCGCGTCATCTCGTCGCCGTCGAGCTCGACGACAGGGTTCTTGACTTGAATCTTGTCGGCCACGGGCGGGGGCGATGCTATCGACGCAGGCCTTCGAGCAGTTCGGCGATCACCGCCTCCGAGCGCTTCCGCGCCGCGCCGCGATCGTCGGCGGCGACGACCAGCATCGCCGCCTCGATCAGGGCGGCGAGCAGGATATGCGCGGTCGTCTCCGGATCGCGCGGGGGCATCTCCCCCGCGTCCATCGCGGCACGCACCAAGCCGAGCACGAGACCGATCCCAAGCTCGGTGGCAGCGGCACGCCAGCCCTCCCAGCCGAGCACGGCGCGACTCTGGGTCAAACCGATGCGGCGCAGCTCCTCGTCGGTCTCGCACTGCCGCAGATAAGCCCTGGCCCCCACGACGAGCGCCTCGAAAGGGCTGGACACGCCCTCCAGATTCACGGCAAGCCGTTCCATCACCCTGGTCTCGCTGGCCTCGTAGACGGCGCGAAACAGATCGAGCTTCGAGGGAAAGTGGTGATAGAGCGCCCCGCGGCTGACACCCGAGCGCCGCAGGATCTCCTCGATCGAGACTTCCTCGTAGTCGCGCTCCATGAACAGGCCGTGGGCGGCCTCGACCAGCGCCTCCCGTGCGCCTTCACTGGGCCGGCCCGGCCCCCTCTTGACCTTCGCCTCCATGTAGGTCAGTATAGATACCGACTGTTAGTCTGTAATCGCACCCACCGTCACGGAGGAGGACCGGCATGAAGACGTACGTGATCCGCAGGGAGAAGGCCTGGCAGAGCGCGGAGGAGCTGGAGGCGACCGCCAGCCGATCGAAAGAGGTCGCCGAGAGCGACTTTCCCGACGACATCAGCTGGATCCGCAGCTACGTGATCGCCGAGCCGGGCGGCACGCTGGGGACCGTGTGCATCTACCAGGCGAGCAGCACCGAGGCTGTCCGCAACCATGCGAAGCGGGTCGATATGCCCGCTGACGAGATCCTCGAGGTAGCCGACACCGTGATCATCCGGCCCGATCCGGAGCCACAGGCCTCCACGACCTGACCCGATCGGCGGCTCGCCTGCGAGAATGGAGGTGTGGCCACCGCGGAGCGCACAGCCTCCCAGACGCACGAGGTCTTCAACCAGGCGACGCCGCTCGAGGACTACAACTCCTTCGACGCCGACCGCGTCCTTGGCGAGGCGCTGAAGCGCGAGGGCGGCGGCTGGGCGGAGGACAAGGCCCGCGAGCTCGGGGCGATCTGCGGCTCCGCGCAGACGATCCGTTGGGGCTTCGAGGCGAACGAGCGCAAGCCCGAGCTGCGCACCCACGACCGCTACGGCCACCGGATCGACGAGGTCGAGTTCGACAGCTCCTGGCACGAACTGATGCGGATCGGCGTCGACAACGGCCTGCACGCGGCGCCCTGGCGCGAGCCAGGCCCGGGCGCCCACGTCGCCCGCGCGGCTCTGTTCACCCTCTTGATGCAGGCCGAGAGCGGCGTCGGCTGCCCGCTCTCGATGACCTATTCGGCGATCCCCGCGCTCCGTAAGCAGCCCGAGCTCGCCGAGGAATGGGAACCGCGCTTCCTCTCGCTCGACTACGACGAGCGCTCGCTGCCGGCCGAGCGCAAGAACGGCGCCCTCTGCGGGATGGCGATGACCGAGAAGCAGGGAGGCTCCGACGTGCGCGCCAACACCACGGTCGCCAAGCCGCTGAACGGCGGCGGCCCCGGCGCCGAGTACGAGCTGGTCGGGCACAAGTGGTTCTGCTCGGCGCCGATGTGCGACGCCTTCCTCGTGCTCGCCCAGACCGACTCGGGGATCTCCTGCTTCCTGATGCCGCGCTGGACTCCCGACGGCGAGCGCAACGGCTTCCAGATCCAGCGACTCAAGGACAAGCTCGGCAACCGCTCGAACGCTTCCTCGGAGCTCGAGTTCCGCGGCGCCTGGGCGCGCATGGTCGGCGAGGAGGGACGCGGCGTGCCGACGATCATCGAGATGGTCAACCACACCCGGCTCGACTGCGTGATCGGCGCCGCCACCGGCTTCCGCGCCGGGGTCGCGCAGGCGCTCAACCACACCTCCCAACGGGCCGCCTTCGGCAAGGACCTGATCGAGCAGCCGCTGATGCGCAACGTGCTCGCCGACCTCTGCGTCGAATCGGAGGCGGCGACGATCGCCGCGATGCGCCTCGCCCGCTCCTACGACGAGGTGGCCGCGGGCGACGAGGAGGCGCGCGAGTTCCGCCGCCTGGCCAACGCCGTGCTCAAGTACTGGATGTGCAAGCGCCAGCCCTGGCACGCGGTCGAGTGCCTGGAGTGCTTCGGAGGCAACGGCTACGTCGAGGAGTCGGGCATGCCGCGCCTCTACCGCGAGGCGCCGCTGGCCTCGATCTGGGAGGGCTCGGGCAACGTCCAGTGCCTCGACGTCCTGCGGGCGATGGTCAAGAACCCGGCGTCCCTGGAAGCTTTCTTCAACGAGGTTCTAGAGGCCTCCGGCGCCGAGCCCCGCCTTGACCCGTATGTCGCCGCGCTGCGGAACGATGTCCCCGGAGACATCGAGACGATCGAGGCGCGGGCGCGGCGCGTCGTCGAAAGGATGGCTTTGGCTCTACAGGCCTCGCTGCTCGTCCGCTACGGCGACCCCGCCGTTGCCGACGCCTTCTGCGCCTCGCGCCTCTCGGGCGACTGGGGCAACGCCTTCGGCACCCTGCCGGCGGGAACGAACTTCAGCTCGATCATCGAGCGCCACCGCCCGCAGGGATGACCGTCACGACGCTGCGTCGCGAAGCGCCCGGCCTACCTGCTCAGCGGTAATGACCCCGCTGAGCTTGCCTTCGGCATCGACGGCGTAGACGGCGCCGAAGCGGCGGAGAGAACGGTTCGCCAGGAGCGTCTCGAGCGGGGCGTCGTCGCGGACCTGGAAAGTGCCGTCGTCACGCTCGAGGACATCGGCGACGAGCGATGTGGTGCGCGAGGTCTCCGGCACCTCGTCGGCTTTGTCGCGGACGACGAGGCCGAGGAAGCGGTGGGCGGTGTCGATCACCGGGAACCAGGGCCAGCGATAGCGGAGGAAGTACTCGTCGAGCGCCTGCTCGATCGTCAGCTGGTCGGGGATGGTCACCGGTTCCCGATCCATGACGTCGGAGACGACCAGCTTGCTGATCTGGCTGGTGATAGCCGTCTGGGCCGTGGCGGCTTTGGCGGAGCCGTTGACGACGAAGCCGATCAGGGCGAGCCAGACGCCGCCGAAGAGGTAGCCGTCGAAGACCAAGAGCAGCCCGGCGGCGACGAAAAGATAGCCGAAGACGCGACCGAGGTTGGCGGCGAAGCGGGTGGCCGAGGCGCGGTTGCCGGTCCGCCACCAGGCGATCGCGCGGACGATTCGCCCACCGTCCATCGGGAAGGCGGGCAGCAGGTTGAAGACGAGGACGAGGAAGTTGATCATCGCCAACCAGGCGACCATGGTGAGCAGGCCAGAAGTCCCGGCATCGGCCTCGACCAGCGTCGCTTCGCTGAAGTCGTGCCAGCCGGCCGCTACGACGCCGATCGAGGTCAGGACGACGACGAGCGCCAAGGTCACCAGCGGCCCCGCCACGGCGACCTCGAACTCGGTGCGCGGCGAGTCCGATTCGCGGCTCATCCGCGCCATCCCGCCGAAGATCCAGAGCTGGATGCTGGAGATGCCGATGCCGTTGCGCAGGGCGGCGAAGGCGTGCCCGAGCTCGTGCAGGACGATCGAGCCGAAGAAACCCACGGCGCTGAGCACGGCAAGCAGGAAGGGCGTCGAGGATGCCGCGTTTTCGCCCAGCACTTCGCCGTAGAAGTTCGAGGCCCAGAGGATGACGAGGAAGAGGACGAAGAACCACGACCAGTCGACCGTGATGCGGATGCCGCGGACGTGGAACAGCGTTATCGGTCTACCGCCGAACATCGACCAATGGTAAGCGGCAGATAGGGTCGCGCCGATGGTCGCCGACAAGGCAAAGCTTCGGAGCTGGCTGGAGGAGCTGGAGCGGATCGAGAGGCCTTCGGCTTCCGAGGGGGAGCGGCGGGCCGCCGAGTGGCTGGTCGGGCGGTTTGCGGAGCTCGGGGCCGAGGCGCGGATCGAGGCCGAGCCTGCGCATGGGACCTATTGGTGGCCGCTCGGGATCGGCGCGGCGCTCGGCGCCCTGGGAGGCATCGCGGCGCTGCGCGGTCGACGCCTGCTCGGCGCCGCCGTGGCCGGCGCGGCAACCGCCGGCATGGCCTCGGACTTTCCGCCCGGAAAGCGCCTCATGCGCCGCCTGCTCCCCCGCCGCACCACCTACAACGTCCTCTGCGAGCTGGGCCCGGCCGACGCCGAGCGCACGGTCGTCGTCATCGCCCACCACGACGCCGCCCATTCCGGTCTCGTCTTCCATCCCCAGATCCCCCATATCGCCGACCGGCTGGGGCTCGTCGAGCGCACCGACACCAGCCCGCCGTTGATGGCGCCGGTGATCGGCGGCCCGGCGCTGGCTGCGCTCGGCGCGCTCACCGGCCGCCGCCGGCTGACCAGGCTCGGCGTCCTGCTCGGCCTCGGATCGGCCGCGGCGATGGCGGAGATCGGCCTGCGCGACGTGGTCCCCGGCGCCAACGACAACGGCAGCGCCGTCGTATCGCTGCTCGCCCTCGCCGAGAGCCTGATCGAGCGGCCGCCGGGGCGCCTGCGGGTGATCCTGCTCTCGGTCGGCTCGGAGGAGTCCTTCAGCGAGGGTATGAAGGCCTTCGGCGAGCGCCACTTCCCAAGCCTGCCCCGCGAGAGCACCTTCTTCGTCTGCCTCGAGTCGACCGGCTCTTCCCACCTGCTCGTCCTGCGCGGCGAGGGCTTCCTGAAGATGCGCGAGTACCCGCAGCGCTCGCTCGCGCTGATGGACGGGCTCGCCGAGCAGCTCGGCATCCCTCTCTATCCCAACCTGCGCACGCGCAGCGGCACCGACGGCCTCGAGTCCGCCGCGGCCGGCTACGAGACGGCGGTGATCGCCAGCTGCACCGACCTCAAGCAGCCCGCCAACTACCACTGGTGGCACGACCTCGCCGAGAACGTCGACTTCGACACCGTCGCCGACGGCATCGAGCTCAGCGAGGCGACGATCCGCCGTCTCGACGAACGCTGGCTCTAGGGGGCCAGGGGGAGGGCTGGCGGAGCCTCCCCGCTGTTGCTCCGAACAGGCCTCCCCCTGGCCTCCGGGAATCATCATTCAATCCCGACTGCGGCCTCGGATTTCGCATCTATAGGATCGCCGCCGTGCCCACGCATGACGTACTCGTGATCGGGGCCGGGCTGGCCGGACAGCGGGCCGCCCTGGCAGCCGCAGAGCAGGGTGTCTCGGTCGGGATCCTGAGCAAGGTCCACCCCGTCCGCTCGCACTCCAACGCCGCCCAGGGCGGCATCAACGCGGCGCTCAACCCCGAGGACTCCTGGGAGTCGCACGCCTACGACACGGTCAAGGGCTCCGATTACCTGGGCGACCAGGACGCGATCTCGATCATGTGCGAAGAGGCGCCGGAGGAGATCCTCCACCTAGAGCACCTCGGCGTCACCTTCCACCGCAACGAGGAGGGCAAGCTCGGCACCCGCGCCTTCGGCGGCGCCTCCGCCGCCCGCACCTACTACGTCGCCGACATCACCGGCCAGGCGATCATGCACGTGCTCTACGAGCAGCTGATGAAGCACTCCGACCAGGTCGCCCGCTACGAGGAGTGGTTCTGCACCGCGCTGGCGATGGACGAGCAGGGCGAGTGCTGCGGCGTCGTCACCCGCAACATCGCCGACGGCCAGATGCAGCTCTTCACCGCCAAGGCCGTGATCCTCGCCTGCGGCGGCAACGGCCAGGTCTGGAAGCCGACCACCAATGCGCTGATCTGCACCGGCGACGGGATCGCGATGGCCTACCGCGTCGGCGCCAAGCTGATGGACATGGAGATGATCCAGTACCACCCGACGACCCTGGCGGGCAAGGGGTTCCTGATCACCGAGGGCGCCCGCGGCGAGGGCGCCCACCTGCTCAACGCCAAGGGCGAGCGCTTCATGGAGCGCTACGCGCCGAACAAGATGGAGCTGGCCTCGCGCGACGTCGTCTCGCGCGCCGAGCAGACGGAGATCGAAGAGGGCCGCGGCTTCCCGGACGGCACGGTCGCGCTCGACATCACCGTGGTGCCGAAGAAGCGGATCCACGAGGCGCTGCGCGAGATCGTCCTCGTCGGCAAGGACTTCGCCGGCGTCGACATCACCCGCGAACCGATCCACATCAAGCCCGGCAACCACTACACGATGGGCGGCGTCAAGACCGACGTCGACGGGCGCACCGACATCCCCGGCCTCTACGCCGCCGGCGAGACCGCCTGCGTCTCGGTCCACGGCGGCAACCGGCTCGGGGCCAATTCGCTGCTCGACACGCTGATCTTCGGCCGCCGCTCCGGCGTCGACGCCGCCGCCCGCGCCAAGCGGATCGAGGGCTCGCGCCCGAGCCAAGAGGTGCTCGAGGGCGAGCGGAGCGCGATCGAGTCGATCGCCGCGCGCGAGAAGGGCTCCGGGCGGCGCGTCTCGGAGATCAAGCAGGAGCTGGGCCAGACGATGGACGCCAAGGTCGCCGTGTTCCGCGACGAGGCCGGGATCCAGGAAGCGCTGGAGACTGTCCGCCGGCTCAAGGAGGAGGCCAAGTCCGCCTACATCGACGACAAGGGCGCGATCTTCAACCAGGACATGCTGGGCGCGATCGAGCTCGGCTACATGCTCGACAACGCCGAGTGCACCTGCATCGCCGCGCTGGAGCGCAAGGAGAGCCGCGGCGCCCAGTACAGGACCGACTTCCCCGAGCGCAACGACGAGGAGTGGCTCAAGCACATCGACCTGCAGTTGGGCGACGACGGGCCCGAGCTCTCATACTCAGAGGTGACGATCACCCAGTGGGAACCCGAAGAGAGGAAGTACTGAGCCCATGGCCACCTACACCCTGAAAGTCCGCCGCTACCAGCCCGAGAGCGGCGAGGGCCCCTACTGGGAGCAGTTCGACGTCGACCTCGACCCCACGCTCTCGGTGCTCGACGGCCTGCTGCAGGCCAAAGACCGCGACGACGGCTCGCTCTCGGTCCGCTGCTCCTGCCGGGCGGCGATCTGCGGCTCCTGCGGGATGAAGATCAACGGCTCCTCGACGCTCGGCTGCAAGACGCAGATCGGCGAGGCGCACGAGCAGGCCAACCGGCAGATTTCGGGCGCCGCCTCCTCTGCTCCCGCGAGGTCGGGGGAATCAGATATGGACCCGTCCTCGCTCCCGCGTCCGGGGGCGGCGCCTCCGCCACTTGGCGCCGATGAGGAGTACAAGCCAGCCGGCAACGGAAGAGACAACCCGATCGTGATCGAGCCGATGGGGAACATGCCCGTGATCAAGGACCTGATCACCGACATGGAGTCGACGCACTGGACCAAGGTCCGCCGCGTCACCCCCTGGCTCCTCCCCCACGGCGAGGCGCCCGAGCGCGAGTACGTGGTCGAGCCGGAGTCGATGATCGACATCACCCAGTCGATGGCCTGCATCCAGTGCGGCGCCTGCGTCTCGTCCTGCCTCTCGATGGAGGCCGACCCCGACTTCATCGGCCCGGCCGCGCTGGCCAAGGCGTACCGCTTCGTCGGCGATCCACGCGACGCCGAGACCGTCGAGCGCCTCCACGACCTGGCCGACGATCCCCACGGGATCTACGACTGCACCCACTGCTTCAGCTGCATCGACGCCTGCCCCAAGGGGGTCGCGCCGATGGACCAGATCATGCGCCTGCGCCGCAAAGCCGGCGAAGCGGGAATCGACGATCCCCACAACGGCCACAACCACGAGACCGCCTTCGTCAAGATCATCGAGAAGAAGGGCACCCTGGACGAGGCGCTGCTCCAGCAGGAGTCCTACGCGCCCGGCGTCAAAGGCAAGCTGAAACCCACCAGGGGAGCGATCGAAGGCCTCGGCAAGTCGCTGCCCACCGTGCTGCGCGCGATCAGGAGCGGCAAGGCCCGCTCGCTCGCGAAACTGGTCCCCGGAATTCACCCGAAGCTGCCCGGCGGCGCCCAGGAGGAGGTCAAGGCGATCTACAAGCACGCCAAGGAGCACCGCGAGGAATTCAACATCTACATCTCGGGCGAGGAGGACGTCGAGCCCGAGCCCGACGAGACCGAAGCGGAGGAGAAGGTATGAAGCTCGCCTACTGGCCCGGCTGCGTCTCGCGCGGCTTCACCTCGGAGCTGCACGGCTCGATGGCCTTCACCGCCGAGAAGCTCGGGATCGAGCTGGTCGAACTCGACCGCGCCAACTGCTGCGGCGCCGGCGTCATCGCCGAGCACAACCAGGAGCTCGCCGACACGCTCAACGCCCGCACCTTCGCCCTCGCCCAGCAGACCGGCCTGGCGATGATGAACATCTGCTCGACCTGCCAGGGCGCCCAGTCGGAGTGCCAGCAGCGGCTCGACGCCGACTCGACCTACCGCGCCCACATCAACGAGGCGCTCTCCGGCCAGGGGCTCGAGTACGTCAAAGGCAAGGACGGCTTCACCAACAAGAACTTCCTCTGGCTGCTGGTCGAGGACTACGGGCTCGACCAGCTCGCCGCGAAGGTCGTGCGGTCGCTCTCCGGCCTGCGCGTCGGCCCCTTCTACGGCTGCTACGTCGTCCGCCCCAAGGAGCGGCTCGGCTATGACGAGTTCCCCGAGCGCGACCTCTACCTGGAGAAGGTGATCGAGGCGCTGGGCGGCGAGGTCGTCGAGTACGACGGCGCCCGCAAGTGCTGCGGCTTCCCGGTGATCACGATGAACCGCGAGACCTCCCTGCGCCAGGCGGGCACCCACGTCGGCGACGCGATCGACGCCGGCGCCGACTGCCTGGTCACCCCCTGCCCGCTCTGCCACCTCAACCTCGACATGCAGCAGCCGGACGCGGCCAAGATCGTCAATCGCGACCTCGGCCTCGCCGTCCTGCACCTGCCTCAGCTGGTCGGCCTCGCGCTCGGCGCCGAACCCAAGCAGCTCGGCATGAGCAAGCACATCGCCTCGACCGGGTGGGTCGAGGAGCGGCTGGCGTCGGTTCCCGCCTGAGAGCGAGAGCGGCGCGATCCCGGCAGGGGTTTCGCTTAACTTTTTCGAAGGATCGGAGTGCCGCTGGCGCCCGTGCGCGTTCGACGAAAAAGTACAAGACGCTTCACCCCTGCCGGGATCGCGCCCCTAGTCCAGGCCGGGAACCGACGTGGCCTGGTTCAGCTTGCTTATCGAGACCGACGCGCCTGGCCAGCCATTGGGCGCCGACCGTGTCGGTCAGGCCGTGGGCGATTATCGAGGCGATGATCGTGATCGCGGCCACGTCGAAGATCAGCTCGCCGTGGTTGACGTTCGATTTCAGCACGAACAGGGCGAAGAGCATCGAGGCGACCCCCTTGGGGCCGAACCAGGCCATGAAGGCCTTCTCCGGACGGGGGATCCCGGTGCGGATGAAGGAGAGCAGGACGGCGACCGGCCGGGCGATCAACAGGGCAAAAGCGACGAAGACGACGAGGGGTGGGACGCTGTGGTCGAAGCCCGTGGCGACGATCAGCGCGCCGAACACGAAGAAGGTCAGCACCTGGAAGATCGTGCTGGCGTTCTCGGCGAACTCGACGAAGCTCTCGGGAACTTCGCGCTCGCTGGCGCCGAGCGCGATGCCGCAGACGAACGCCGCGATCAGGCCGTTGCCGATCGTCACTTCGGAAAGCCCGAAGGCGACGAGGGCGAAGCCGACCGAGTAGATCCCCTCGTAGCGGGCCGTCAGGCCGCCGCCCGGGAGGTGATGGTGCAGGCGCCCGCCAAAAGTCCCCAGCGCGAAGCCGATCGCGCCGCCGGCCAGCGCCTCGCCGGCCAGCTTCGCCGCTTCGCCGCCCGGATCGCCGCCGGGCGTGGCGAGGACGAGGAAGAAGAGGACGAAGGGCAGCGCCAGGCCGTCGTTGAGGCCGGACTCGAGGTTGAGCGTGTGACGCACGGCGGACGGCACCAGTCGCGAGGTGACGACGGCGGAGGTGACGACGGGGTCGGTCGGCGAGAGCACCGCCGCCAGGAGGAACGCCTCCGCCCAGCCGAGGCTCGGGAAGAGCGCCTTCGCCGCCAGCGCCAGCAGCGCCATCGTGATCGGCATCGCGATCGTCAGCGCTCGCGCGACCGGGCTCCAGTGGCGGCGCAGCAGCTCGCGCTCGACGAACATGCCGTCGGAGAAGAGGGTGAGGATCAGCGCCACCTCGATCAGCTCGACGATCGATTGGTCGTTTGCGTCGACGTTGACCACGCCGGCCGCCGCGAGCGCGATTCCGAGCGCGACCGAGAGCACCGAGGCGGAGAGCGCCGTCCCGCGGATCACCCCCGAGAGCGCCGCGACGAGCGCGAGCAGCCCACCGAACAGCAGCACCGCCTCGCCGAAGCCGATGTCCATCGGCTTCAGCCTATGAGGTTGCGCTCGACCAGCAGCTCGGCGATCTGGACGGTGTTGGTGGCGGCCCCCTTGCGCAGGTTGTCGGAGACGACCCAGAGGTCGAGGGCGCGCTCGTTGCCCGGGTCGCGTCGGATGCGGCCGACGAAGACGTCGTCGCGGCCGGCCGCCTCGGTCGCCATCGGGTAGCGGGCCGCGCCGGGATCGTCGAGCACGGTGACGCCGGGCGCCGCGGCGAGCAGCTCGCGGGCACGCTCGGGGTCGAGCGGCTCGCGCGTCTCGACGTTGACCGCCTCGGAATGACCGGTGACGACAGGCACGCGCACGCAGGTCGCGCTGACTCGGATCGCGGCGTCGCCGAGGATCTTGCGCGTCTCGTTGATCAGCTTGCGCTCCTCGTCGGTGTGATCGTCGCCATCGGCGAAGCTGCCGGCCTGCGGCAGGGCGTTGAAGGCGATCTGGTGCGGGTAGACGGAGGCGACGGGGTCGCCGCCGTCGAGCGCCGCGCGCGACTGCTCGCGCAGCTCGTCGATCGCCGCCTTGCCGGTGCCGGATACCGCCTGGTAGGTGGAGATCACGAGGCGCTCGATTCCGGCGGCGTCATGCAGCGGCTTCAGCGCGACGACCATCTGCATGGTCGAGCAGTTCGGGTTGGCGACGATTCCCTTATGGGCGGTGAGGTCGTCGGGGTTGACCTCGGCGACGACCAGCGGCACGTCGTCGTGCATGCGCCAGTAGCTGGTGTTGTCGACGACCACGGCGCCGGCCGCGACCAGCTTCGGCGTCCACTCGGCGCTGACCGCGCCGCCCGCCGAGGAAAGCACGAGATCGAGCCCCTGGATCGAATCCTCGCTCAGCGCATGGATCTCGAGCTCCTCTTCACCCCACTCGATCGACTTGCCGGCCGATCTCTCAGAAGCGAAGACGGTCAGCTCCCCGACCGGGAACTCCCGGCTCGCCAGAAGGTCGAGAATCGTCGTCCCGACCAACCCGGTCGCGCCCAAGACTCCTACTTTGTACGTCCTGGTCAATACCCCCGCCGCCCCCGGACGCGGGAACGAATGCCTGTCCATATCTGATTCTCCAGGCATTCGTGGGAGCAGAGGAGGCGGGGGCTGATCATCAGCTGCCGACCGTGGGCCGATGGGCATCCCCCATCGGGTTCTCGGCCTTGACCGCGTCGGCCCCGAGCTCGAAGGCCGTGTGCAGGGCTTTCACCGCGTCGGGAACGCGATCGGCGGAGATGACGCAGGAGATCTTGATCGGCGAGGTGGAGATCATCTCGATGTTGATCCCCTCGCCGCCGAGCACCTCGAAGACCTTGGCGGCGACGCCGGGGTGGGAGCGCATGCCGGCACCGACAATCGAGACCTTGCCGATCCGCTCTTCGGTCCGCACCCCCTGGCTCAGGTCGAGAGCGGAGATCGTGTCCGTGGCGGCGCTCAGGTCGGCGCGATCGACGGTGAAGGAGAGGTCGGCGAGCGCGTCGTCGCCAACCGGCTCGTTCTGGATGATCACGTCGACGTTGATCCCGGCATCGGCCAGGGCAGTGAAGATCCTCCCGGCGACTCCGGGTTCGTCGCGGACGCCGGTCAGGGTCACCCGCGCCTCGCCGTCGGAATGGGTCACTGCGGTTACGAACGGCTGCTCCACGGTCTCCTTCTCGCTCTCTGCTTCGCTGACCACGAGGGTACCGGGACCGTCTTCGAAGCTGCTGCGGCAGTGGATGCGGACCCCGTTGTTGCGCGCGTACTCGACCGAGCGCAGCTGCAGCACCCTGGCGCCGGAGGCCGACATCTCGAGCATCTCCTCGTAGGAGGCATAGGAGAGCTTGCGCGCGTCGGGGACGATCCGCGGGTCGGCGCTGAAGATCCCGGCGACGTCGGTGTAGATCTCGCAGACGCCGGCGTCGAGCGCGGCCGCCAGCGCGACCGCGGTCGTGTCGGAGCCGCCCCGCCCCAGCGTGGTCACGTCCTGGCTGTCGGTCGAAACGCCCTGGAAGCCGGCGACGAGCACGATCCGGTCCTTCTCCAGCATCTCGCGGATGCGCTCGGCGCGCACGTCGACGATCTTCGCTTTCGTATGGAAGGAGTCGGTGACGATCCCCGCCTGGGAGCCCGTCAACGAGATCGCCTCGTGGCCCATGTCGTGGATCGCCATCGCGCAGAGCGCGCAGGAGATCCGCTCTCCGGTGGAGAGCAGCATGTCCATCTCCCGCGCGACCGGGCGATCGGAGATCTCCAGCGCCTGGGCGACCAGCTCGTCGGTCGTCTTGCCGCGGGCCGAGAGCACGGCCACGACGCGGTTGCCCGCGTCGCGCGCGGCGACGATCCGCCGCGCGGCCCGCTTGATCTCCTCCGCGCCGGCGACCGAGGTGCCGCCGAACTTCATCACCACGATGTCCGAGTTCCGCTCGTTCATGCCGAGCGCCTGAGGATAGTCGCGCTAAAGCCGCAGCGAGGCCGGCCGTCCACCGTTATCCAAATCTTTTCATTTTCGAAACAGAGAATTCACCGTCTGGCGGAGAGGCTGGGGCAGAGTCCAGCCATGCTGGTAGAACCGCCGGCGCCGGAGTCGCCCGAGACGGCATTCCGGATCGCGAATCTCGAGGTCAGGCCCGCCGAGCTGCAGGTCCTGGTGGACGACCGTCGCGCCGGCTTCACGGTGCGCGAGTTCGAGCTCTTCTTCCTGCTCTCCCGGCGGATCGACGCGGTCGTCCAACGTCCCGAGATCTACACCTTGATGTGGGGCGGCGAGATGCCCCGCCGCAACCGCTCGGTCGACGTGCTCGTGCGCAAGGTGAGGGCCAAGCTCGAAGCGGCGGCGCCGGACTGGCGCTATGTCCACACCCACTTCGGCATCGGCTACCGCTTCATGCCCGAACGGCTGCACTGAGACGGGCGGCGGTTCGCGAGGTGAGCCACGAGAGGGAGATCGCCGACGCCACGCGCCGCACCCGCCTGGCCAACGAACGCACCGAACTCGCCTGGTGGCGGACCGGCCTGACCGCGCTCGCGGTGGCGCTGGGAATCGGACGGGTCGTGCCCGAGCTCAACGGCACCGCGGTGCGCTGGCCCTACGTCGTCGCCGGCGTCGGCTTCGCCCTCTGGGGGATCCTCGCGATCGCCTACGGCAGCCGCCGCGCCGCCGAGGTCGAGCGGGTGCTGGCCGCCGGCCACTTCCCCAAGCCACCCGGCTGGACGCGCGCCGCGCTGGCGTTGAGCGGCATGGCGCTCGGCCTGCTCACCGCACTGCTCATCCTGCTGGACTAATGCCCGGCGCCGTAGAGGTTTGGTCCGCTATCCGGACCAAACCTCTACGGCGCCGGTTTTTCTCCGGGTGGGGCGGTCGATTCTTCGGGCGAGGCGTCGAAGACGCTGCTGTCGAAGCCCGTGAGGGCTGGTTCGGCCGCGTATCCGAGCGGTTCGAGGCCGAGCAGTTCCTCGATGCTGCGCAGGAAGGAGAAGTGGTTGTAGTAGGCCGTTTCCTCGACGGTGCCGGGGGCGACGTAGGGGGAGATCAGCAGCATCCCCACCCGCCCCCCGCCTCCGTTCGGTTTGACCGGCCCCGGGGTCGCCGGTTCGGCGCTTTCGGGCGGTGGCGGCAGGTTCGGGTATTCGGGCGTCGCGCAGCAGGAGCCGGAATCGGCGGCTTCGCCTTCCTGCGGCGCCTGGTCGAAGGTGATCGCGATCAGGCCGCCTTCGAGCTCGTAGGCCGGAGAGGCGACGATCTGCGGCACGACCGTTTCGAGGAAGGCGTCAGCTGGGGCGAGGCCGGCGGGCTGTTCGGCCGCGCAGGGGGTATCGCTGCCGTCGTGGCAGCTGTTGGGCAGGATGTAGGAGAGGGTGGGCGTGGTCTGCGCTTCCTTCAGGTCCGGGGCGAGCTGGTCGAGGCTGACGTCGTTCTCGGCGCATTCGGCGCTATCGGCGACCGAGGCGAAGTAGGCAAAGGGGTTGCGGAGGGTCAGGTAGCAGCTGCCCTGGGGAGTGCTCGCCTCATCGCCGCCGGCAGCCTCCACGTACGCTTTCCAGCTCAGCTTCGCCTTGGTCAGTTGCGTGGGCAGCGTTTCGGTTTCGGCCGGGTATACGCAGCCGTCTCCTTCGACCTGCCCTTCCGGGCTGAGCGTGCCCGGTGCGATCGGCTTGTATTCGGGACAGCCCGCGACCATCTGGGAAGTCGGGCCCTGGCCACTCAACAACGCGACCTGGTTGGCCAGTGCACCCTGGGCGACCGCGTAATAGTTGGCGAGCAGCTTCCCTTCGCCGGCCAGCGTCTTGGACAGGTACGGGGCACTCGATTCCACCCCGAATGCTTCTTCGAAGCCATGCCCGTCGAGGACGATCAGGAAGACGTGCTTGATTTCCGGCAGCAGTTCTTCTTCGGGCAGTTCGGGTGGGAGCTTCGGCGGCGGTCGCGCTTCGGGTTCGGCCGCAGGCGCTTCGAGCGGAGCAGCGAGCGGCGCTTCGGTGGCCGGAGCGTAGGAAGCGGTCGCCGGGGCCGCGCTCGCTTCGGTGGTCGCGGTTTCGGCTTCTTCTTCGACTTCCGGTTCGGAGCCGCCGAGTTCTTCGAGCACGATCGACGCCCCGCCGGCGCTCCGCGCCAACGGGCTGGTCACGGAACCGAGGACGACCCCCGCGGCGAGCAGCGCCATCACCGCGACCGCCGCCACCTGCGGCGAGGGCATCCAGTCCCAGCGACCCCTGATCGTCGACTGGGCGTCGGTGGTGCCCACGGCGGGCTCGGCAGGGGAAGCATCGGCCCCCTCGCCCTCCCGACGCCCGCGCTCCTTGAGCGCGTTGACGCGATCCGCAACGACAGCCGGGAGCGGCCCGCGCCGCGCTCCACACTCCAGGCAGTAGCGACGGGCTGCGGCCAGCCCGGAGCCGCAGCTGCCGCATCGCTCGTCGAGCGGCTTGCCGAAAGCCGCATCCTTACCGTCAGTGCTCACCGAACGCAAGTCTCACGGCGCGAACGCCAAGACTTGTGAACATCCGGAGTACGTCTTTAACACTCTGGTTACCACCGGTTCACAGCTCCACAACACCTGACTCAGACGGGTCAGGACAATCGCTGTGAGTGACCGACGTCTCGCTTACCCCCGTCCCACCCCCCGCCGACCTGTCCGTTGCCCAAGCAGGGTCAGACGTGTGCAGCTCCTGTGGGTCGGCGATGGTGTCCGATCAGCGCTACTGCCTCGCGTGCGGCCGGCGACACGGCGATCCGCGCCTGCCCTTCATGGACGCGGTCGTGCTGATGGAAGCGGTCAAGCGACCCGCGCAGGCACCCCCGCCCCCGCCGAAGAAAAAACGCAACGGCGTCTCCCCGAACGCCGCCCTGATCGCCGGCATCGCGACTCTGCTGCTGGCACTCGGCATCGGCGTCCTGATCGGCCGCTCGGGCAGCCACGAAGTGGCCCAGACGGCGGCGGCCCCCCAGGTGATCCGGGTCGGCGGCAGTGGAGGCGAAGCGGCCGCCAGCGCCTCCAAGGCCAAGGTGAAGACCGGCGGCGGCGCCTCCAAAGCGAAGACCAAGCAGCAGAAAGCCGCGGCGCTGAAGGAAGCCGAAGCGCACCCGGCGGCTGAAGAAGTGCTCAAGCCGGCGGGCGACGTGAAGCTGCCACCGGCGACCGTCGAACCCGGCGACAAGTGCGAAAAGGGCGCGTCAGGGTGCGAAAACGGCGAATTCACCGGCAACTTCTTCGGCGAATGATCTCGCGGCTGAAAGCAAGGGGAGCCAAGCCCGTGGCTTCGACGCAGGCCAAGCCCGCGCCGCAGAAGCTCGGCGAGGATCTGATGGTCGACCTCGAACGCCGCCGCGACCAACTGGTCGCCCGCGTGGCCGAGCTGCAGTGGGACCTCGGCGGCCTCGCCTACGAGATGGCGATCCGCAACCAGATGAAGGTCGACGTGCTGGTCAAGCAGGCGATCGCGCTGCAGGACGCCGATGCGGAGCTGAGCGAGGTCGAACGCATCGTCCGCACCGAGGAGACCGGCACCGCCGGCTCCTGCTCGGGCTGTGGCGCGCCACACTCGAGCGGCGCGACCTACTGCTGGCAGTGCGGCCAGCCGTTGCTGGAGCAGATCTCCAGCGACTCAATTTTACGTCGCTAGCCGAAGCGACCGCTGACGTAGTCGCGGGTCCGCGGGTCGTCGGGGTGGCTGAAGATCTTCTCGGTGTCGGCAAACTCGATCAGAGTGCCCGACGGCTCGGCATGGGCGACGTCGAGGCTGAAGAACGCGGTCCGGTCGGCGACCCGCGCGGCCTGCTGCATGTTGTGCGTGACGATGACGATCGTAAAGCGCCCTTTGAGGCCGTGCATCAGCTCCTCGATCGACGCGGTCGCGATCGGGTCCAGCGCGGAGGCCGGCTCGTCGAGCAGCAGGACGTCGGGCTCGATCGCGATTGCGCGGGCGATGCAGAGACGCTGCTGTTGACCGCCCGAGAGCCCGAGGGCGCTGTTCTTGAGACGATCCTTGACCTCCTCCCAGAGCGCCGCTCCGCGCAGGGCCGTCTCGACTCGCTCGTCGAGGCCGTGCTTCATCCCGAGGTTGCGCGGCGCCCACGCGACGTTGTCGTAGATCGACTTCGCAAACGGGTTCGGTTTCTGGAAGACCATGCCGATCCGCCGGCGCACCTCGACCCGGTCGACGTTGCTCGCGTACATGTCGTGCCCGTGGTAGAGGATCTGGCCGTCGAGCCTGAACCCCGCAACCGAGTCGTTCATCCGGTTGAGGCTGCGCAGGAAGGTGGTCTTGCCGCACCCGGACGGACCGATCAGCGCGGTGATCTGTGCCCGCGGAATCCGCAGCGATACTCCGGCGAGCGCCTTCTTGCGGCCGTAGAAGACGGACACGTCCCGCGCCTCGAAGACCGCCTCGGAGGCGAGGGAGCGGTGCACCCTGCCGTTGGCGCCGGGCGAGGGGTGCGTGTCGCCTTGGATCCGGATGCGCGACCCGGGGGCGGCCGGAGCCCCACGGGGAGTCGCGCCGGGCCCGCTCACGAGCTCATCCTCCGCTTGCTGCGGGCCAGCAGGGCGCGGGCACCGAGGCTGGCGAAGAGGATCATCGAGACCAGCAGCAGCGACAGCCCCCAGGCCTGCGTGAAGCCTTCGGGGTTGCCTTCTTCGGAGAGCGTGTAGATCATCACCGGCACGTTCGGCAGGGCTTCGAACGGGTTGAGGGAAAAGTGGCGAGAGTCGAACACCGAGCTGGCGAAGATCAACGGAGCGGTCTCACCCGCCGCGCGCGCGACCGCGAGCACGGTGGAGGTGACTATCCCTCCCAGAGCGCTGGGCAGGATGACGCCGAGCACCGAGCGCCAGCGGGCCACCCCGAGCGCCTCGGCGGCTTCGCGCATGCTGTCCGGGACGAGGAGCAGGATCTCCTGGCTGCCGCGGGCGATCAGCGGCAGCTCGATGATCGCCAGCGCAACCGAGGCCGCGAACGCCGACTGCTGCTGCATCGGTTTGACCACCAGGCCGAAGATGAAGAGGCCGATGATGATCGAGGGAAGGCCGTTCATCAGGTCGAGGGTCCCCCGGACCGCGCCCGCCGCGCGATTCCCGCTGTACTCGCTCAGGAAGAGCGCGATCAGGACGCCGAGCGGCATCGCGATCGCGGTGGAGATCAGCACGATCACGGAGGTTCCGAGCAGCTCCGGCCCGACACCGCTCGGCGCAGCCGTGAAGACGAAGTCGAGGCTGAGCGCCTTGGCGCCACGCGCGAGGACCGTGTAGACGACGATTCCCAGCACGGCTATGGCCAAGACGGCGGCGGCGGTCGCGCCGTACTCGGCGACCTTGCTGAAGACCTGTCGCCGGCGCAGGTTGCCGGTCGGGGTCAGCGGCGCGCTCGGGTCGGGAATGCCACTCACCGGACTGCCGCCCCCCCGTGGCCGAACCGTCTGCCGATCCACTGCGCGAACAGGTTCGAGAGCAACCCGATGGCAAGCAGGATCACGCCCAGGTAGAACAACGATGCTTTGTGCAGTTCGGTCAGCGCGCCCGGGAACTGGCTCGCGATCCTGGCCGCAAGCGTGTCGCCGGTCTTGAACAGCGAGGCGTGGATTTCCGATCCGGCCCCCACGACCTGCGAGACCGCGATCGCCTCGCCGAGCGCCCGGCCGAGGCCGAGCAGCGACGCCGCGACGACACCGGAGGAGGTCGAGGGGAGGACCACACCCCGGACGACCTCCCAGCGGGTCGCGCCGAGGGCGCTGGCGCCATCCTGCACATCGCGCGGCACAGCGAGGAAGAGGTCGCGCGAGATCGAGGCGATGATCGGCAGCACCATGATCGTCAGGATCAGGCTCGCCGTGAAGATGCTCGCCCCGGTCGTTTCCGGAGAGCCGAAGATCGGGATGAACCCGAAAGCGCCGTGCAGCCCCGGCTCGATGTGTTCGTGGACGAACGGCGCCAGCACCAGGACCCCCCAGAAGCCGAGGATGACGCTCGGAATCGCCGCCAACATCTCAACCAATGGGGAAATCACGCCGCGGACCCCAGCCGGCGCGAGCTCGCTCAAGTAGAGGCCGATCGCGACCGCGATCGGCGCGCCGAGCGCCAGGGCGAAAAACGAGCTGACCAGGGTGCCGAAGAGCAGCGAGCCGGCGCCGAAGACGCCGAAATTCGGCTGCCAGCTCGTATCGAAGAGGAAACCCAGCCCGAACTTCGAGATCGCCGGCGCGGCTCCGTGCACGACTTCGTAGCCGATCAGGAGGATCGCCACGACGGCAAGCAGAGCGGCGAGAAGGCAGATGCCGTAGAGCAGCCCATCGCCGATCCGATCGACCTGCCGCAGCCTGTCGGCGGAACGCGAGCTCCTCCCCATCGCCACCCTCGCGAGGCCCTCCGGGTTCACGGTCGCGCTCATCGGCGCGCAGCGTAGATGAGATTGACCTCTTTAAACAGGGCTTTATCTCGATTTTCACAACAACGAAACGAGTGTTCACAACGTAGTAACGGTCCTAAAACTTACCGTTACATGTTTGTAACCACACCCTTCACGAGATTGAAACATGTCTGTGACCCGTGACCCCAATGCTATGCCCCGCCCGGGCTGCACCCTGCGCCCGCCAGATGAATCGAAACGAGTCGAAAGGAATTCTCTTGAATCGCATTAGGTTGCTTGGGGTAGCCATCGCGGCTGTCCTGGTCATGGCGACGGGAGCGGCCAACGCCTCCGCTGCAGGTCTAACCGGAGGCGGCTCTTCGCTGGTCGCTCCGCTGATGGCCAACTGGATCAACGGCTTCGAAATCAAAGAAGGGATCCCGGTCAAATACGGCTCGGTCGGCTCCGGGGCGGGAATAGCCCAGATCACCGCGAGGACGGTCGACTTCGGCGCCTCCGACGCCCCGCTGACCCCCGAACAGGCCGGCGCCTGCAACAACTGCGTGCAAATTCCCTGGGCGCTCACCGCCACCGGCATCGGCTTCAAAATCCCCGGTGTCAAGAAACTCAACCTGACCGGCAAGATCCTGGCGAGCATCTACTTCGGCAAGATCACGAAGTGGAACGACCCGAAGATCAAGAGCCTCAACCCGGGGGTCAAGCTGCCCGGCCTGACGAT
The DNA here is from genome assembly GCA_035712345.1 of Solirubrobacterales bacterium. Taxonomy (GTDB): domain Bacteria; phylum Actinomycetota; class Thermoleophilia; order Solirubrobacterales; family 70-9; genus VRUE01. Next base: position 48,127 of record DASTAY010000025.1, on the reverse strand, counting down.
CACGCCGGTCTTCCGCAGCGACGGCTCCGGAGACACCTACGCCTTCACCAACTACCTCTCCAAAATCAGCCCCGCCTGGAAGAAGGAAGTCGGCGCCTCGACCACCGTCTCGTTCCCCAAAGGCGTCGGCGCCAAAGGCAACGCGGGCGTCACCTCGACGGTGACCTCGACCAACGGCTCGATCGGCTACATCTCGGCCTCCTACCTGATCGCCGCCGGCCTCGGCGCCGCGGCGCTTCAGAACAACGCCGGCAATTTCGAGCTGCCGAACCTGAAGAACATCGAGTCGGCCGCGTCCTACGTGACGCACCTCTCGAAGGCGAACACCGTCAGCATCGTCGACCCGCCGAAGAAGGCCTCGATTGCCTACCCGCTCTCGACCTTCACCTACGCGATCGTGCCGCACGACGCCTCTCAGAAGGGCTTCCTGCAGCAGTTCCTCAACTACGCGATCACGATCGGGCAGAAATACGGTGCGGCGCTCGATTTCGCACCGCTGCCGAGCGTCGTCTCCACGGCAGCCAAAAAAGCAATCGCCTCCCTCTAGGAGGAAGGCCGAGCCCCGCGCCGGTCAGGCGAACGCCTGGCTGGCGCGGCGGCGCAGGTCGGCGTTGAGCATCCCGGTCACCTGACTGGGCTGCTCGCCGGCGCTGGGGATCGCATCCCCGATCAGGCCGCTGGCGCGAAAGCCGTAGAGCGGCGCGTCAAAGCCCGCATCGCGGATCTTGCGGACGAGCTGGACGGCGGAGGGCGTGTCGGCCCCCGGGCCGCAGAACACGATCGCGGTCGGGTCGAGGGCGCCGAGCGCGCGCTCCATGCGCTCCTCGCCGAGCTCGTCGGAGAGCATCAGCACGCGGAAGCCGGCACGACGCAGGGCGAGGTCGAGCGCCTGGGCATGAACCGCCTCGACGTCTGAGCCGCGGCTCGAATCGAGCAGCAGCACGCCGGCGGGGCGCGACGCGGTCGAGGCGAGGCGACGGGCGCCGTGCAACCAGCCGGCCGCCCAACGGGCTGCGAACTCGAGCTCGGCGGCACGGTCGGGGTCGCCGGCGAGCTCGTCGACGGCGGGCAGCAGCAGCTCCTCCACCGTACGCTCAAGCGGGCGCACCGCCAGGCTCTGCTCGATCGCGCGGTCGGCGGCCTCCTCGTCGAAGTTGGTGAAGGCGATCAGCAGGCTGCCGCCGCTCGCGGGCGCTTCCTGGCGCTGCCGCGTCAGCTCGATCGCCGAGGAGATGTTGCCGGTCTCGGCGAGAGCGTCGCGCAGGGTCTGCAGCTCGACGAGCTCGTAGTTGCGATGGTTGCCGGGCGTGCGCCTCGGCACGGGGAAGCCGTAGCGGCGCTCCCAGCTGCGCAGCGTGTTGGGGCTTACGCCCAGCACCTCGGCGGCGGCATTGGTCCTGATTCCCGGCATGCGCAGCATTCTGGCACCGGATTTCCGGGTTTACACCAGTTATGGACAGATTTCGGGAATCTGTCAGCGATCTTGCAAAGACCCGACGCCGACGGGCTGCCCCACGGAGCGCGCGCGCCACATCGCCTCGTCGGCTTTGCGCAACAGCCATTCGGCGTCGTTTCCGTGCTCGGGACATGCGACGACTCCGGCGGAGATGCCTATCCGCAGCCCCCCCGCGCGCTCGAGGTCGTCGAGCTGGCCGAGCAGGCGCTCGGCCATCTGCACACCGCCCACCGTGTCCTGGCCGGGCGCCAGCACGCAGAGCGCGTCCTCCTCGAGGCGAAAGGTCTCGTCGACCAGGCGGATGGCCTCGCTCAGCGCGGCGCCGACCACCGCGAGAGCGGTCTCCCGCCCCCCGCCGTCGTCGCTCCGGGCTCCGGGCCCCTCGACGTCGAAGACGACGAGCGCGAAGGGCTGCTCGTAGCGTCGATGGCACTCGAGCAGCTGGTCGAGCCGGCGACGCATCTGCCCCGGCCGGTAGAGGCTCGGGTGCTCCTCCTCGGCGCTGGGCGCCGGTGCCGAGCCGCCCCCCCAGAGGGTGCCGACGGCGGTCGCGGTCACCGAGCCGAACTCCTCGGCCAACCGCTGCGCCGCGGCGGCGAACAGATCGCCGTCGCCTCCCTCCATCTCCGCGTACAGCTTGGCCAGCAGCGAGGCCTGCAACGTCGAGACCTCGCGCGCAAGCTGCCCGGCGCCGGAGCCCTCCGCCGGATGGTTGCGGGTAGGCGTCTTCGTGGCCACGCCAAGACCTTGGCGAAGCGAGCGGACGGCAGAGCGACAAAAAGTCGCTATTTGCGGATCGACACCCGTCTAGGCGAAACGGCCAGAAGCCGGGCAAACGCCCGCGTTCGATCAACTGAGCGTGCGGCGGCCGGCGAAGGCGTTGCCGAGCGTGACCTCGTCGGCGTGCTCGAGGTCGGCGCCGATCGGCAGTCCGCTGGCGAGGCGGGTGACGGTGACCTGGCCGCGCAATTGCTCGGCGATGTGGAGCGCGGTGGCTTCGCCGGTCGTGGTCGGGTTGGTGGCGAGGACGACCTCGCGCACCTCGCCCTCGGCGACACGGCGCAGCAGCTCGGCGATCTTCAGGTCGTCGGCGTCGACCCCGTCGATCGGCGAGAGCGCCCCGCCGAGCACGTGGTAGAGGCCGCGGTACTCGTGGGTGCGCTCGATCGGGATCACGTCGGCGGGCTCCTCGACCACGCAGATCGTCTCCTGGTCGCGGCCGCTGTCCTGGCAAATTCGGCAGAGCGGGCCCTCGGAGAGGTTGAAGCAGCGCTCGCAGAGCCCGACCTTCTCCTTCACCTCGCGGATCGCCGCCGCCAGGGCCGCCGCCTCCTCGTCGGGGGCGCGGAGGATGTGGAAGGCGAGGCGCTGGGCGGTGCGCTGGCCGATCCCCGGCAGTCGCGAGAGCTCAGCGACGAGGCGGGCGAGCGGTGCGGGACCCTCGGCGCTCACATTCCAGGGAGGCCGCCGAGGCCTCCCATGCCGCCGGTGATCCCGCCCATCTTCGAGCCGGCCAGATCCTGCGCGGCGCGCAGCGCCTCGTTGACCGCGGCCTGGACCATGTCGGCGAGCATCTCGGCCTCCTCGGGATCGATCGCCTCGGGATCGATCGAGATCTCGCGCAGGGTCAGGTCGCCGCCCATCGTCACCTTGACCATGCCGCCGCCGGCGCTGGCCTCGACCGTCTCCTCCTTCAGCTGCTCCTGCGCCTGCTCCATCTGCTGCTGCATCTGCTGCGCCTGCTTCATCAGCGCGTTCACGTCGAAGCCTCCAGGGCCGCCCCGTGCCATCAACCGACCTCCTCAGCGTCGAATTCGCTCTCGATCTTCTCCACCAGCGCGGCGTGGTCGACGCCGCTGTCCTCTGCCTTGGCCTCCGGCGCCGTCTCATCTCCATCGAAGACCGCATAGGCCGGGCGCAGCTTCTGCCCCAGGACGGTCTCCAGCGCCGCGGCCAGCTGTTCGCGCTTGTCCGGCGCTTCCGCCTTGCGCTTGTTGAACGTATGGTCGGCCGGAAACCCGATCGTCACCTGTCCCGCATCGAAACCGACCGGCCGCGCCCCCTCGAACGTCGCCGCGAGCGCCGGAGCCGTCTGCAGCAGCTGGTCGAGCACGGACGGCCAGACGCGGACCACCTGCTCCAGGCTCAGGTCGTCCTGGCCCGCGGGTCCTGTCGGTGGGGAGGGGGTGTCCGAGCTGGTGCTGGGTTTTTCGCCCGGAGAGCCTTCACCGCCGTCAGGGTCGCCGGGGCGAAAAACAGGACGCCGCGCCTGCTCGGACACCCCCTCCCCACCGCCACCCGCGGGAGGGACCGTAGAAGCTCGAGCACTCTGCTGCGAGTCCTCAGCTTCAAGCTCCGAGCGATCGTCCCGTCCGCCGGTGTCTTTGGAAGCTTCAGGACCTTCAGCGTCAGCGGGAGGCGTCTCTGCCGCTGCGCCGACAGGACCCGCGGCCCGAGACGCCCCAGCGCTCTGCTCGAGCTTCTCGATGCGCCGCAGCAGCCCCTCGGTGGACGGGTCGAGGTCGGGCCGCGCGGCTTTCAGCAGCGCGATCTCGACGGCCATGCGGGCGTCGTCGCCCTCGCGCACCGCCGTGAGAGCCTGCGAGAGCTCGTCGATCGTGCGGACCAGGGTCGCGGCGCCGATCGCCTGGGCCTGGGCCTGCAGCCGACCCTGGTCGGTGGCGGTGACCACGAACGTGTTCGGCACCTCCCCCACCGTCTGGGTGACGAGCAGGTGGCGCAGGTGGGCGAGCAGGTCGCGGGCGAACTGGGAGGGGTCGCGGCCCGAGCGGGCCATCTCCTCGACCCCGAGCAGCACCGCCCTGGGATCCTCGGCGATCACCGCGTCGACGGCGCCGAAGAGCAGCTCGGCATCGGCGGCGCCGAGCAGCTGCAGGACGTCGTCGAGGCCGACTTCGTCGCCCCCGTAGGCGACGAGCTGGTCGAGCGTGCCGAGCGCGTCGCGGAAGCTGCCGGAGGCGGAGCGGGCGATCGTCGCCACGGCGCCCTCGTCGACCTCGATCGACTCCGCCGCGGCGACCCTGTTCAGAACCTCGGAGATCTGCTCGAGCGAGGGGCGCTGGAAGTCGAAGCGCTGGCAACGATCGGCGATCGTCGCCATCACCTTGTGCGACTCGGTCGTGGCGAGGACGAAGACCGTGTTCGGCGGGGGCTCCTCCAGCGTCTTCAGGAAGGCGTTCCACGCCTCTTTGGTCAGCATGTGCGCCTCGTCGAGGATGTAGACCTTCCAGTGGCCGCCGGCCGGGGCGTAGGCGACCCGCTCGCGCAGGTCGCGGACGTCGTCGACCGAGCGGTTGGATGCGGCGTCCATCTCGATCACGTCGATCGAGGTGCCGGCGGCGATCGTCAGGCAGGACTCGCATTCCCCGCAGGGGGTGACGGTCGGCCCGCCGCGCTCGCAGTTGAGCGAGCGGGCGAGGATCTTCGCCATCGAGGTCTTGCCGGTGCCACGTGAGCCGACGAAGAGATAGGCGTGGTGGACCTTGCCCTGCTCGACCGCGTTGCGCAGGGTGCGGACGACGTGCTGCTGGCCGACCACTTCGTCGAAGGAACCGGGCCGGTGACGCCGGTAGAGGGAGGTCGAATCGCTGGGCGAGGGCACTGCGGCCAGTGTATCTGTGGGCGAAGAGCGGCCCGTGGCGCTTCGGTCGCGCATAGAGCGACTAAAGCGCCACCCACACCGGTAGGTTGCGCCGGTGCCGATGCGGGCCCGCAACTGGCTCATCCCCGCCGCCTGGGTCGCCGCCGTCGCGGCGCTGCTGCTGCTCGTCTTTCCGCTCGGCTTCCCCAACTACGACACGATCTACGCGCTCGTCTGGGGGCGCGAACTGGCGCACGGGGTCAGCCCGGACTATGCCGCCGCCCTGCCCCCCACCCCGCATCCGCTCGCCGACCTGCTGGGCGTCGTGACGACGCCGCTGGGCGGCGGGGCGATCGGCGTGACGATGGTCATCGCCTACCTCTCGCTCGGCCTCGTCGGCTACCTCGTCTACCGCCTCGGCTCGCTCTGGTTCGACCGCCCGATCGGCGCCCTGGCCGCGATCTTCGTCCTCACCCGCGCCCCCTACCTGTCCAACGGCCTGCGCGCCTACGTGGATCTCCCCTACATCGCCCTCGTCCTCGGCGCCCTCCTCATAGAGACCAGACGCTCGAGAGCCGGCTGGCCGGTCCTCGCCCTCCTGATCCCCGCCGGCCTGCTCCGCCCCGAGGCCTGGCTCTTCTCCTTCGCCTACCTCGCCTATCTGCTTTTGGACTTCAGCCAGCTTCGCGGAGACCGGCGCATCAGCCTTCGCTCGTGCGCAGGACCCCGCCGCGACGGGGAGGGCGACGCGGCTGACGGGGATGCGGGGATGCCTCTCGAACGGGCGGATACTCAAAAACGCGGTCTAATTAGACCGCGTTTTGTCCGGGCGAGGGGCATCCCCGCATCCCCCACCCTCCTCGTTCTCCTCACCCTCGCCGCCCCGGTCCTGTGGGCTCTATTCGACTGGATAACCGCCGGCAGCCCGACGTATTCGTTCACCGGCACGCAGGAAACCGTCGAAACGCTCGCCCGCAAGACCGGCCCCGTCGACCTCGTCCTCTACGGCCCCCGCGCGCTCGGCGAAGTGATGCAGTGGCCGGGAATGGTCGGCGCGCTAGGCGGGGTCGTCATCGCAGCGGCGATCCTCTCCTCCCGACGCCGCTCGCAACTTTTTACGGCCTATAGCCCGCACAACCTTGCGATCGGCATCGCCGCCGGCGTCCTCGCCCTCGGCGCCTTCGCCCTGCTCGGCGGGGCCGGCCTGGCGATCATCGCCCGCTACACGATGCTCGCCGGCGCGGTGCTGGCGATCTTTGTCGCCCTCGCGCTGCTCGGTTGGCGGCTGCTCGACCGGGGCCACCCCTGGCGCAGGCCTTGGCAGGCCTTTGCGGCGCTCGTCGCGCTGATGTTCGTCATCTGGATCCCGAACCAATACGACCTGCTCTCGCAGGTGGACACCGACCTGACCAACCAGGGGCAGATCGAGTCCGACCTCGGCGACCTCGCCGAATCCGACGCCTTCGAGCCACTCTGCCTGCCGATCTCCGTCCCCAACCACCGCGCGGTGCCGCGCCTCGCCTTCGACCTCGAAGTGAGGCCGTCGCGCATCGTCAGCTCATCCGAGCAGCGCCAGCCCCGCCGCGGCTACTTCCTCAAGCCGGCGAGCCCCTTCGTGATCCACAACTTCATCCTCGACCCCAACGACCCCTCCCGCTTCATCTCCAACGTCCCACCGGGCTTCCGTCGCGTGGCCGCCAACCGGAGCTGGCTCCTCTACCGCCACTGCTGACTCTCCGCCCACGACGGCTCGACGTGCAGGGCCCTGATCCAACGCTCGTCCAACGCGCCGCGCAGCCTTCCGTGCGAGCATCGGGGCATGGCGGCGATCGAACTGCGCGGCGTGGTGAAGAGGTTCGGACCGATCACGGCCGTCGACGGGCTCGACCTCGACGTGCCCGAGGGCATCTGCCTCGGGCTGCTCGGCCCCAACGGCGCCGGCAAGTCGACGACGATGCGGCTGCTGACCGGACAGGCGCTTCCCGATGCCGGCGAACTGCGCGCGCTCGGCCACGAGCTGCCCGCCGACGCCAAGGCCGCCCGCGCGGAGATGGGGGTGGTGCCGCAGCTCGACAACCTCGACGTCGACGTCACCGTCGAAGACAACCTCGCCGTCTTCGCCCGCCTCTACCGCGTCCCGGACGTCGGCGAGGCGGTCGACCGGGCGCTCGACCTCGCCCGCCTGCGCGAGCGCCGGCGCGACGCCGTCGACGAGCTCTCCGGCGGGATGCGCCGCCGTCTGCTGCTGGCCCGCGGCCTCGTCCACGAACCGAAGCTGATCCTGCTCGACGAGCCGACCGTCGGCCTGGACCCCCAGATCCGCACCCAGCTGTGGACGCTGATCGACGACCTGCGCTCGCGCGGCGTGACGATCCTGATGTCGACCCACTACATCGAGGAGGCCGAGCGGCTGGCCGACGAAGTCGCGGTGATGGCGAAGGGGAAGGTGATCAGCCGCGGCCGCCCGGCGGAGCTGATCGTCGAGCACGCCGGCCGCGAGACCGCCGAGATCTACGCCCCGCCGGATCGGCTGGCCGAAGCGCGGGCGATCGCCGAAGCCGACGGCCTGCGCGTGCGCCCGGCCGGCCCCGCGATCGCGATCGTCGGCTCCGAGCGGGCCGGCAACGGCACGGTGCCCGATGACGCCGTCCGCCGCGCCGCCTCGCTCGAGGACGTCTTCGTCCTGCTGACGGGAGAGGAGGCGGAGTGACCCTCACTCCAATCATCGCCTGGTTCCCTTTGGTCGCGATGGATCCGAAAGGAACCACGCGATGAGGAGGCTCGAACCGGCGGCGATCGGCGGCGTGATGAGCCGCGAGCTGGCCAACTTCCGCACCTACTGGCGCGGCACGACGTTCTCCAGCGTGCTCGAACCGATCGTCTACCTGCTCGCCTTCGGCCTCGGCCTCAGCGCCACCCTGGTCGACGAAGTGAACGGCGTGCCCTACGTCCAGTACGTCGGCACGGGCATGGTCGCCACCGCGGTGATCTTCTCCAGCGCCCTGCCGGCGATGTTCGGCACCTTCGTCAAGCACCGCTTCCAGAACACCTACGACGCGATCCTCGCCGCACCCGTCGACGTCGAGGAGCTGGTCAGCGCCGAGATGCTCTGGATCGGAGTCCGCGCCAGCGTCTACGGCTGCGTGCCGCTGCTGGTCACGATCGGCTTCGGGCTCGACCCCGCCTGGGGCATGCTGCTGACCCCGCTCTTCTGCCTCGCCACCGCACTCGGCTTCGCCGGCTTCGGCGTCGCGATGGCGGCGACCGTCGCCAAGATCGACCAGTTCAACTACGTCACGGCGCTCTTCGTCACGCCGCTCTTCCTCGTCTCCGGCGCCTTCTTCCCGATCGACGAACTGCCGCGGGGAGTGCAGGTCGTCGCCCAGCTCAACCCGCTGCACCAGCTGGTCGAACTGGTGCGCGGCGGCGCCTTCGGCTACGAGGCGATCGACCTGGTCCGCTTCGCCGGCCTCGTCGCCTTCGCCTTCGTCATGTGGCGGATCGCGGTGCGCCAGATGTCCGCGCGCTTGATCGACTGAGGCCCGGGGTACCCGCCGGGCATCGAGAGAGTCGCTGAACAGAGCAGCCGCCGCAGCCTTCGCGCGGCGCGGGACGCGGACGAGAGCCGGCGCACCGCGACGATCGCGCTGCTCGCCAACCTGGCGATCGCGGTGGCGAAGGTACTCGGCGGCGTGGCCAGCGGCTCGGCGGCGATGTTCGCCGAGGCGGCCCACTCGCTCGCCGACACGACGAACCAGGGCTTCCTGTTGATCTCGATCGCCCTCAGCGGGCGCGAGCCGACGCCCAGGCGGCCCTTCGGCAGCGGCCAGGAACGCTTCCTCTGGACCTTCATGGCGGCGATCGGGATGTTCCTCGCCGGCGCGATCTTCGCGATCGGCTGGGGAATCTACGAGCTGCTGGTCTCGCCCGGCGGCGAGAGCCGGTTCCTCGTCGCCTACGTCGTCCTCGGCCTGGCGTTCGCGATCGAGGGGATCTCCTGGCTGCGTGCGCTTCACCAGACCCGCGGCGAAGCGCGGGAGGCGGACATGGGGCTGCTCGCCTATATCCGCGAAAGCCGCGACCCCAGCGTGAAGATGATCCTCTTCGAGGACACCGCGGCGCTGATCGGGGTCGCGATCGCGGCGGCCGGGATCACCGTCCAGGCGGTGAGCGGGGTCGAGCTGTGGGACCCGGTCGCCTCGATCCTGATCGGCCTCCTCCTGGTCTCCGTCGCCTTCTGGATGGCACGCGACTCGAAGCACCTGCTGATCGGCTCGGCGGCGCGCCCCGCCGAGCGGCGAGCGCTGGAGGAGGCGATCGAGGCCTACCCCGAGGTGCGCGAGGTGCGCGAGCTGCTGACGATGATCCTCGGGCCCAAGGCCCTGCTCGTCGCGGCCCGGGTCGATCTGGAGGACGGCATCGACGCCGCGCGGGTGGAGCGGCTCTCCAGCGAGATCGACCGGCGCCTGCACGAGGTGGTTCCGGACGTGACCGAGGTCTTCATCGACGCGACGCCGGGCCGGCCATAGAGCTCCTTCGAGCAGGCGGAGCCCAGGGTCGAAGAAATGGACCGTGCACCCGCCTTCGAAACGTGGTCTCCAGGCATGTCCGTCGCGGTTGGCTCGAGTCGGGCTCGCCTGCGGCACCCGCGGCATCCGCTTAAGGCTGCTTCCTTCCGGACCTGACCTGATTCACGTGCCCACGTCGCGCAGGACCCGGCCGTCAACGCCGCCCCCGGCGGACCGGTCCCGAAGGCCAGCCCCTAAGAACGGTAGTCGGCCCCGCTAGAGCGGATTGCGGGTTATAGGGCACCGCTGATTCCCCGCCTAGCACGGTCCACGCTCGATCCTACCCGGCGACGCCCGTGGGATCATCCCCGCCTTGATCCACGTCGACACCGAGTCCTTCTTCGTCATCGTCCTCTCGGCAGCGGTGGCGGCGGCGACCGTGGCCTTCGTCCCCGGCCGCTTCGTCCCGCCGGTGGTGGTGATCGAGCTCGGGCTCGGGATCCTGATCGGCCCCCACGTGCTCAGCATCGCCGCGGAAGACGAATTCATCGAATTCTTCTCCAACCTCGGTCTCGGCATGCTCTTCTTCTTCGCCGGCTATGAGATCGACTTCGAGCGGATCAAGGGCGAGCCGCTGAAGCTCGGCGCCTGGGGCTGGGGGCTCTCGATCGTCATCGCCCACGTCTTCGGCGCCGTGCTCGAGGCGACCGGCCTGGTCCTCTCCGCCCTCTATACGAGCACCGCGATGGCGACGACGGCGATCGGCACGCTGATCCCGATCCTGCGCGACAGCGGCGAGTTGCGCACCCGCTTCGGGACCTATCTGCTCGCGGCCGGCGGGATCGGCGAGTTCGGGCCGATCCTGCTCATCACCCTCTTCCTCTCGACCGAGAAACCGCTGCACGAGGCGGGAATATTGATCGCATTCATCGCCCTGGCCGTGGCCCTTGCGTTGGTCTCGATCCGCCTCGCCTGGCGCGGCTGGAGCGCCCTGGAACGCACCTTCGAGGCGAGCAGCCAGCTTGCAGTGCGGGTGACGGTGGTGCTGATCTTCGGCCTCGTCCTGCTGGCGGGGAAGCTCGGCCTCGACGTGCTGCTCGGCGGTTTCGTCGCGGGCATGATCGTCCGCCTGGCCCTGAAAGGCCACGAGCTGCAGGTCTTCGAGTCGAAGCTGACCGCGGTCGGCTTCGGCTTCTTCGTCCCCTTCTTCTTCGTCACCAGCGGCATGAACTTCGACGTGCAGGCGCTGGGCTCTGCCGAAGCGATCCTCAAGCTGGCGCTGTTCGTCGTCCTCTTCCTGGTGATCCGCGGAGCGCCCGCGATGCTGCTGTACCGCCACGTGCTGCAATCGCGCCAACGGGCCGCGCTCGCCTTCTTCTCCGCGACCGAGCTGCCGCTGGTCGTCGCGATCACGACGATCGCGATTGACGCCGGGCATATGACCAGCGCCACCGCCGCGGGTCTGGTCGGCGCGGCCATGCTCTCGACCCTGATCTTCCCCTTCGTCGGCCTGGCGCTGCAGAGACGCGCCGTGGAGGAGGGCGAAACCGGGCCGCCCGGGGACGGCATTGCTCCCGGCCGGAGGCCCGCCGTCGCCTGAGCCCTGGGCCCAAACCCTGGCGTACCGGCTTGCCCCTCCCGTCGCTGGGCGCCGCGTAATATCCGCACTCTCCCGGGCGCGTAGCTCAGTGGGAGAGCGCTCGCCTCACACGCGAGAGGTCGCTGGTTCGAACCCAGCCGCGCCCATCTGCCTAGCCGGGTTGCTGGAGCACCGAGAGGATGTTGCCGGCCGGGTCCTTGAACCAGGCGATGTGGGGGCCGGGGCCGTGCATGATGCCCTTCTCGTCCTGCTCGAAGCCGTCGTAGCGCTCGAAGCTCACTCCGCGCTCCGCCAGCCCGTCGACCGCGGAGTCGATGTCGTCGACCTCGAAGTTGAGGATCGTGTAGTTGGCGGGCTGGAAGTCCGGTTTGCGGTAGACGAGGACGTCCCCGCCCTCGAGCTTCAGCGCCATGACCCCGTTCTCCTCGTCCATCACCGCGACCTCGAGGCCGAGGGTGTCGCCGTAGAAGCGCTTTGCCTGATCCGTATCGGGCACCGCGAATCCGCTGGTGGCGTTGGCGTCGGCAAGCATGGCGCTCCTTTCGTCGGGTCGTCCGACTCTACCGCGAGAGCTCGGGGATGAACCGGTCGACGTGGTCGGCGATCGTGCGGCGGACCCACTCCTGCGTCGCCGCGTCGGCCATGCGGTAGCGACCGAGCAGCATCTTCTGGTCCTCGAGCGGCAGACCGGCGATCTCCCAACGCACCGCGAGGCGCTCGAAGAGCAGCTCCTGCCGGCGGCGCCAGGCGTCCTCCTGTGAGGTCGCAGCCGTCGCGGGGCCCTCGCCGAGCTTGCGGATCGTGCCCGCGCTGAGCGACTGCCGCAGGGTGAGCACGTTGCCCTCCTCGTCGGCGTAATCGACCGTCGGAGCCTTCTGACGCGGCCGTCTCTGCCTGCGCTTCGCCATCGCCCTCAGTCTGCCAATCAGTCGCCTTCCGCCGACGGCCGCCGGCGTGCCCGCTTGCGTTCCCCGACTTGGCGCTTGCGCTCCAGACGGCGCCGGCGGGCGGCGCGGCTGGGCTTGGTCGGCCGCCGCCGACGCGGCACCGCCAGGCCCGCCGCGATCTTTGCCGACAGCCGCTCCAGCGCCAGCTCACGGTTGCGCGCCTGGCTCCGCGCGTCTTGGGCGACCGCCGCGACGAGCGGCCCGGCCCGCTCCAGCAGCCTCGCCCGCTGCGAGTCGTCCAGCGCCGCCGACGCGCGTACGTCGAAGATCGCTTCCACGCGTGAGGCGGTCACGTTCGCGTGCTGCCCGCCCGGCCCCGAGGAGCGGCTGGCGCGCAGCTCGATCTCCCCCATCGGGATCTCCAGTCGCGCGTCGATCCTCAACCCCTCGGCCATCTGCCCACGGTATCCACCGTTTCCCCCCGGCGCCGTAGGGGTTGAACCGCTATCCGGCGCAAATCTCTACGGCGCCTCGACGCCTGCGGGCCTCCGCGGCGACCGCCGGGTCAGGCCAGCGCGTCGATCTTCGCCGCCAGCTCGAAGTCGGCCGCGGTGACGCCCCCGTCGGAGTGGGTCGAGAGGGACACCGTCACCGTGTCCCAGGAGATCTCCAGGTCGGGATGGTGGCTCATCTCCTCGGCGGGCTCGACCAGGCTGCGGACGAAGTTGACCGAGCCGACGAAGTCGCCACGCTCGAAGCTCTTGCGGATCGTGGAGCCATTGCGCTCCCAACCAGGATGCTCGGCCAGTCTCGCCTCGATCTCGGAATCGCCCAGAGGAGCCATCGCCTCTATGCTGCCACAAATCGGACTTTTCAAACCATGAGTGACGCAATTCCCACCCTCTGGCAGATCCCGATCTCGCACTACAGCGAGAAGGCCCGTTGGGCGCTCGCCTGGAAGGGCGTCGAGCACCGTCGTCTGTCCCCCGTTCCGGGCAGCCATATGGCCATCGCCCTCTGGCTGACTCGCGGCGCCCATTACACGTTCCCGGTGCTGAGCATCGACGGCCGGCGGATCGGCGACTCGACGGCGATCATCGCCGCGCTGGAGGAGCGCTTCCCCGAGCCCCCGCTGTATCCGGCCGACATCGCGCAGCGGCGCCGAGCGCTCGCGCTCGAGGAGTTCTTCGACGAGGAGCTGGGCCCGCCGATTCGGCAGCTTGTCTGGTATGAGCTGAGCAACGACAGGCAGAGCTTCGCGTCGGTCCTCGAGCGCACGTCTCCCCCGCGGTTGGCCCGCTTCAGCGCCGCCGCGGTGGGCTACGGCCGCGCCTTCACCAGCCTGCGCTTCAAGGCCCGGGACGCCGAGCTGGCCGACCGCTCCCGCGCCAAGGTGCTGGCGGCTCTCGACCGCCTGGAGGCGGAGCTCGACTCCACCGAGGGCGACTACCTCGTCGGGGAGGCCTTCAGCGTCGCCGACCTCACCGCCGCCTCCCTCTTCTATCCCCTCGCCGAACCCGAAGGGGCCCCCCTCCCAGCCGACCAGCAGATGCCGGAGGGCTTCGAGGAATTCCGCGAGCCGTTGCGCGAGCGCCGCGGCTTCAAGTGGGTCGCGGAGATGTTCCGCCGCCACCGCCAGCCAGCCAGGGCGCAGGCCGAGGCGGAAACGTCCAGCTAGCGCTCAGCCGCCGATCGGCGCGCGCGGGCTCGGCCCCCAGAAGACGACGGTGCCGAGCATGCCGATGATGTGGACGAGGATGATGTTGACGACCATCGACTGCGCGGTCGCGGTCCCCACCCCCACCGGCCCGCCCGACGCCGTGTAGCCGTAATAGCAGCCGACGACCACGATCGCGGTCGCCATCACCATCCCCTTGGTCAGGCTGAAGATCAGGTCGAGCGGGTCCTGGAACATCCAGAAGATCAGCAGGTAGCCGCCCGAGGAGACGTCGCCGATCTGGTCGACGACCGCCAGGTAGCTGGCGAGGTACATGACGCCGATGCCGACCAGGTAGATGAAGGGCAGCGCCATCCAGGCGCCGAGCAGGCGGGTCGCGGCGAGGAAGGTGACCGGCTGGATTCCCATCACCTCGAGCGCGTCGATCTCGTCGGAGATCCGCATCGCACCGAGCTCGGCGACGATCCCGGTCCCGACCTTGGCCGAGAGGATGTAGCCGAAGGCATAGGGCAGCGCCTCGCGCAGATCGCAGTAGGCGGAGAACAGGCCGGCGTAGGACGGGGCGCCCTGCGAGCGCACGAAATAGGCGCCGATCACCCCGCACTGCAGGCCGAGGATGAAGACGAAGACCCAGATGACGATCGCCGAGCCGAGGATCAGGATCCCCGCCTGGCGGATGCTCTCGCCGAAGTAGCGCCCCACCCGGCCCGAGTAGACAAGGCCGGCGACGCGCGCGCCGAAGCGGGCGACCTCGCCGAAGGAGTCGAGCCAGCCGCGGGGGACGTCGAGCCAGCCGATCACCGCGGGCGCCTCACCGGATCGACTGCAGTTCGGGGTTGCTGGCGAGCAGCACGGCGGTGAACACGTAGAGGAAGGCGAAGACCCCCACGAAGGAGATCACCACCGCCTGGTTGACCGCCCGACCGACCCCGGCGGCGCCGCCGGAGGCGGTCATCCCCTTGTAGCAGCAGACGACGGCGATGATGCCGCCGAAGAGCGAGCACATCAGCACCGAGCCCCAAACGTCCGTCGTCAGCGCGTTGGTGAAGAGGGTGGCGAAGAAGCCGCCCAGCGGCTGGCCGTAGATCAACTCGGCGGCGATCCCGGCGCTGAGCCCGAAGACGATCGCGAAGACGTCGAGCAGGCCGGTGATGACGATCAACGCGAGAAAGCGCGGCACGACCAGGTTCTTGATCGGGTCGACGCCGAGCACCTGCAGGGCGTCGAGCTCCTCGCGGATCTTGCGGGCGCCGAGGTCGGCGGTGATCGCCGTGCCCGCGACCCCGCCGACGACGATCGCGGTGACGATCGGGCCGATCTGGCGGACCGCGATCACGACGAAGAAGCCGCCGAGGCGGTCGAGCGCGCCGAAGAGGTTGAGGATCCCGGCCGCCTGCAGACCCGGCGCCCCCAGGCAGAGGGCGAAGGTCGAGATCGTCATCGGGAACCAGGAGAGCTTGAGCACGAAGAGGAACTGGCCGACGAGCTCCTCGCCGTAGGGGTATGGCGGCTTCACCGCGGCGACCAGCGTCTTCGCGGTGAGGATCATCATCTCCCCGACCTGCTCGAAGAACGACTTGGCGGGCTGGAACGCCCGCGCTACAGCTTGTGTCGCCACCAGCTCATCGCCCGCTCGAGGGGACTGGCGCCCTGCGCCCGTTCGCGCCCCGCCTGGCGCGCCCGCTGCTCGGCGGCGCGCTGGGCCGCCGAGAGCTGGGCGATCAGCGTGTCGCGCGTCTGCTCGAGCTCCTCGACGCCGGCCACATGGGCTTTGGCGCGGCGCGGCGCGGTCGGCAGGTCGCGGGGCAGGTCGGCGGGATAGGCGGCGAGCTCGGCCTCGAGGCGTGCTATCTGGCGGCGCAGCTCCTGGCGCACCTCGATCGCCTCGCTCTCACCGGCGAGATCGGGAAGGTCGAGGCGCTCCGCCTCGCTCGGCTCCTCGAGCGCGCCCGGCATGTTGGCGCAGGCGGAGGCGACGATCGCCAGCTCGCGCGGGCTGAGGCCGGCGTCGCGGGCGCGGCGCAGGGCCTCGGTGGCGATCTCCTCCAGTTGGGCGGCGGCTTGGATCTCGTCGGCGACGAACGTGCCCTGACCCTGGCGGCTGACCACCAGCCCCTCGTGCTCGAGCCCGGCGTACACGGCGCGCACCGTGTTCACGTTGACCCCCGCCCACGTGGCGAGGCGGCGAAAGCTCGGCAGCCGCTCGCCGGAGGCGAGACGGCCGGTGGCGATCAGCGCGCGCAGGCGCCAGGTCAGCTGCAGGCCGACGGGGAGCTCGTCGGCAGGATCGATCGAGAACGGGTTGGGCTCGCGGGACGCCTGCTGCTGTGCCATCTCAACAGCACAGTAGCTCGGTCTAGTGTGTTAGTCAACTGGCACAGTTTGCCTGGGCACCCGGGCGGGGCCGGTCATACCCCTGGCGCGCCGCCTGCCAGAGTCGCCGTGGGGAGATCGTGCTGCAGATCCCGGCCGTCCAGTGGCCGCGTTCGTCGCGCGCGAGGAAGAGGCCGACGGCGTGCCCCTGCCGGCGCGGCAGCCCACAGGCCGCGGCGCGGCGCGCGCTGCGGACCGAGATCGTCTCGCCCCGGTCGATCATCCGGGCGCCACGGTAGACACGGCGTACCCGGTAGCGATAGTCGGCGCGCAGGCTCCCCCGCGGAACGACCTTGACCAGTCGGGCGACGATCGCGGCGTCGGCGCGGCTTAGCGCGTCGACCGGATTGCGCGGCGCGCAGGAGCACGCCTGAGCGCTTCCGGCAAAGACCAGAGCGCTCAAGGCGACGACTGCCGCGATTCCCCGGCGCCTCGACCGCACCTCTCCACTGTAGAGAGAAACGCCATATTTCACAAATCGCGTCGTCACGGACGCCCGACTCCGGGCGCCGTAGAGGTTTGGTTCGCATAGCGAACCAAACCTCTACGGCGCTTCCTCGCTCTGGCGCGTGCCTCGCTCCACGACACTCGCCTCAGGGGGTGAGGACGATCTTGAGGGCTTCGCGGTTGTCGTAGAGCTCGTAGGCCTCCGAGGCCTGGTCGAGCTGCATGTGGTGCGTGACCAGCGGCGAGGGATCGAGCTTGCCGTCCTCGAGCAGACCGAGGACGCGGTCGACGTGCGCGATCACGTTGGCGAGCCCGAGCCGCAGGGTGAGGCCCTTGAGCCAGGCGAGGCCGAGGGGCACCTCCCCCTTGCCGGCGTAGGCGCCGATCCCCGAGACTGTTCCCGCGTCGCGGGCGAGGCTGACCGCCATCGCCAGCGGACCGGGGTCGCCGACCGCGTCGACGACGACGTCGACCCCCCGTCCTGCGGTCGCGCCGCGCACGGCCCGCTTCGGGTCGTCCTCGCCGAGGTGCAGCGGCGCGGCGCCGAAGCGCTCCGCCATCTCCAGGCGCGCCGCCACGGAGTCGATCGCGAATACCCTGGTCGCACCCGCCGCCGCGGCCGCCTGCACGGCGCAGAGGCCGACCGGGCCGAGCCCGAGCACCGCAACCGTGTCGCCGGCCCGCACCCCGGCGTGGGCGACCGCGTGGAAGCCGGTTCCCATCACATCGCCGGCGAAGAGCGCGACCTCGTCGGACATCCCCTCGGGGACGCGCCGCAGGGTGAGGTTGGCGCGCGGGACGAGCAGCAGCTCGGCCTGCGCACCCTGCAGATCGCCCAACTTCGACCCGTGGCCGAAGGTCTGCCCCTTCTCGCAGCGGTGATACTCGCTGCGCAGGCAGGCGGCGCAGGTCGCGCAGGCGGTGTGGAAGCAGCCGAGCACGCGATCGCCGACGGCGACCCGTTCGACGTCGCCACCCGTGGCCAGCACCGTGCCGACGAACTCGTGCCCGATCGTGAAACCGGGCTCCACCGGCACCCGGCCGTGGTAGATGTGCAGGTCCGAGCCGCAGATCCCGCTCGCCTCGACCCTGACCAGCGCGTCGTCGGCGGCCTGCAGCTCGGGATCGGGCTTCTCCTCGACCCGAACCTCGCCGGGCGCCTGGAACGTGACCGCGCGCATGCGCGAACCGTATCTACGCGGCGCTCAGCCCGCTGAGACGCCGGTCACCTGGAAGCGGCCGGAGGCGGCGCCCGGGCTCGCGGTCTCGGCGATCCGCGCTTCCAGCGCCAGCTCACGCTCGAAATCGGCCTCCTCGCCGTGGCGGAAGGAGACGTCCTCGCCCTCGAGCAGCTCGATGAAGACCTCGACGAAACGCGCGTCTAGCTGCTTCCCGGACACCCGTCGCAGCTCCTGGATCGCCTCGTAGCTCGAGGTCGGCGTGCGGTAGGAGTCGCGCGCGGTCATCACGTCGTAGGTGTCGGCGACGGAGATGATCCGCGCCAGCTCGGGAATGTCGTCGCCTTCGAGACCGCGCGGGTAGCCTTTGCCGTCGATCCGCTCGTGGTGGGCGAGGATGATCTCGGCGACCGGGCCGTAGCCGTCGAGCGAGGAGACGACCCGCGCGCCCTGCTGGGGGTGGCGGCGGATCAGCATCCAGTCTTCGTCGGTCAGCGGCACGTTGGCCTTGAGGATCCGGTCGGGCAGGATGAACTTGCCGATGTCGTGCAGCAGGGCGGCGATGTGGACCAGCTCCTCCTGCTCCTTCGAGAAGCCCGCACGCTGGGCGATCGCGCGCGAGTAGCGGGCGACGGCCGCGCTGTGGCGGGCCGTCATCTGGTCCCGCAGGTCGAGCGTGCGCAGCAACGCGCTCAACATCCCCACCTGGAAGCTGGCCAGCTGCTTGGTCCGCACCCCGAGCTCGCGGGCGCGTTCCTGGGACTTGATCAGGGCGCCCAGCAGGTACTGGAAGGTGATCAGCACGATGCCGAACAGGGCGACCCCGGCGAGCCCGATCTGGATGTAGATGAAGGCGACGCCGACCGCCATCAACGCCGCCGCGAGCTCGGAGGGGAGCAGCGGGAACATCACCTTGCGCACCTTCTCGACGAAGGAGCTGCGCTCCAGGTAGCAGGCGTCGAGCGCGATCATCGAGAAGTTGATCGCGAGCGCCGCGAGGAAGGCGCCGAAGACGAGGACGTAGTAGACCGGATCGGCGGGAGTGATCTGCGAGTGCGCGAGCGTTTCCCGGAAGGCCACGCCGACGACGAGCGGGAAGGTGATGTAGGTCAGCAGGTTGACGAGCAGATCGTGCGGGGATTCGCGGAAGCGAAACAGCCAACCGGCGAGGATTCCCGAGATGCCGATCAAGGCTGCCGGGGTGCCGCCGAGGAAAACCATGGCGAGGACCAGAGCGAGGAAGCTGCCGGAGATCTTCAGCCGCGATTCGGTTTCGATCGCGGTGACGTCGCTGAAGACCGAGAAGCCGAGCAGGATGGCGAAGAGGGGCAGGTTCCAGTCGGCGCTGGGGATGCGCCAGACCGCCCCCGCGCAGGCGAGGGCCAGGGCGCCGGTCAGGAGCCATTGGCTCAGCCGTGTCGGTCGATCGTTTTCCATGTTCGGGCTGGGGAGGCTCGACGCGCTCGTCCCAGGCTGGAATTCCACGAGGACAGGGAAGCCCCTGCGACCGGGCGGCTGCGCGCAAGTCCGCAAAACCGACGGTAGTCGCTCGCCAGGGCACCGGCAAGCCCCCTAGATCAACTGGCCACAACCTTGCAATTTGCAGGAATGCATCGATTTTGACCGGGAGGGATGCCCTCGAAAAATGCGAAAGGCGCCATAGGCGCCCTCCGATCCTGCACACGATATCTGCTCGATATCGCTTTTACTTCCGAAGTCTTCTCTACTTCTTCCAGCCCATGAGATCCATTCCTTTCGTCGAAGCCCGTGCGGGGTATCTCGCGCAAGTCCCGGCGAGACGAATTAGTTGCTGGCAAGTTTGTAGCACAAGTTGGCGGAAAGTTGTGCATCTGCAAAAGAAGTTGTGCAATAAACACGTGGGGACATCACTCGAATAATGGGTAGCCCAGGCCTGAGAGACCCGCTGCGACGCCCAGCTTTTCGCCGGCTGGCGATCTCCTACGCGGTCAACGAGTTGGGCGATTGGCTCGGGATCGTCGCTCTGTCGGTGCTCGTCTACGAGCGGACCGGGAGTGCGATGGCCACCGCGGCGCTCTTCATCGGGACCGGATTCCTGCCTGCGCTGCTGACGCCGGTGATGGTCGCGCGCGCGGAGCGCCCGCCGCCGCGCTTCGTCCTGCCGACCCTCTACGCCGTCGAGGCGGCGGCCTTCGGCGGGCTGGCGCTGCTCGCCGGCCACTTCTCGCTGGCCGCCGTGGTCGCCGTCGCGACGATCGACGGCGCCCTGGCCCTGACCGCGAGGACGCTGACCCGCGCCGTCTCGGCCGCGATGCTCGAGCCTCACGACGAGCTGCGCGCCGGCAACGCGATCCTCAACGTCGCCTTCACCGGCGGCGCCGCCCTCGGGCCGGCCGTTGCCGGCCTCGTCCTCGCCGCGCTCGGGGTGGCATCGGCGCTCCTGCTCAACGCCATCTCCTTCTATGCGATCGCCTGCATCCTGCTCACGGCCAAGCCCCTGCCCCAAGCCGAGCCCGAGCCGGAGGCCCGGCTGATCGAGCGCGTCCGCGCGGGCCTCGGCTACATCCGCCGCAACCTCTTCCTGCGCCGGCTGCTGGTGGCGCAATCGGCGGCGATCGTCTTCTTCTCGGCCGTGATCCCGGTCGAGGTGATCTACGCGAAGGAGACCCTGGGCGCGGGCGACACCGGCTACGGCGTGATGCTCGGCAGCTGGGGGGCCGGCATGGTCGTCGGGAGCGTCGTCTTCGCCACCCTGCGCAGGGCGCCGCTGCCGCTGCTGCTCTTCTTCAGCAGCGTCGCGATCGGGGCGGGCTATCTCGGCATGGCCGGCGCGCAGACGCTGGCGATCGCCTGTGTCGCCTCGGTCGTGGGCGGCGCCGGCAACGGCGTCCAGTGGGTCGCGGTGGTCAGCGCCGTCCAGGAGCTGACGGCGGCGAACATGCAGGCACGGGTAATGGGAACCCTGGAATCCGCGTCCTCGGCCGCTCCCGGCCTCGGCTACGTGCTCGGCGGCGCGATCGCTTCCACCTGGAGCCCCCGCGCCACCTTTCTCGTCGCCGGGGCGGGCGTGATGGCGATAGTCGTCGCCTCGGCGCTGCTGCTGGGAAGGAATTGGCCTCTGGAGCAGGGAAAAGAACGTCCAGGGAGCGTTGACGCCGCCGACGAGCTTATGGTGGAGTTAATTCCCGCAGAGGCTCTGCCCAGTCTAGATAGGAGGTCGTGACGTGAGGAAGCTGCACGTAGCCCTGGCTGTTCTCGGACTGGTGGCAGTGGCCATCGGCCTCTCGGCGTGCGGCGGCTCCTCCGGCAAGGAAGGCGGCACGCTGACCGGCAGCTACGCATCCTTCCCCGAATACCTCGATCCCGGGCTCGCCTACGACCAGGAAAGCTGGCTGGCGATGTACGACACGTACCTGCCGCTGCTGACCTACAAGCACGCAAATGGCGCCGAAGGGGCGGAAGTGGTCCCGGCGCTGGCCGAGAGCCTGCCCAAGGTCAGCAACGGCGGCAAGACCTACGAACTGACCCTGCGCAAGGGGCTCAGGTACTCGGACGGCACCCCTGTCAAGGCGTCGGACTTCACCAGCACGGTCGAACGTCTCTTCAAGCTCAACTCCCCCGGAACGGCCTTCTTCGAAAGCATCGTCGGCGCCGAACAGTTCGCCAAGACCAAGAGCGGCGGCATCTCGGGGATCAAGACGGACGACAAGACCGGCAGGATCACGATCGAGCTCACCCGGCCGCGAGGCACCTTCACCAACGAGCTGGCGATGCTGTTCGTCGCTCTCTTGCCGCCGGATACCCCGGCCAAGAACCTGACCGCCGAACCGCCCCCGGCGACCGGCCCCTACGTGATCACCAAGTCCGAGCCGGGGCGCAGCTGGTCCTACGCCCGCAACCCGCAATGGGCGAAGAGCAACGGCAAGCTGATCCCCGAAGTGCCCAGCGGGCACGTGGACAAGATCGAGCTCTCGGTCGTCCGCAACGGCGCGACGCAGGTCAACGAAATCGAACGGAACAAGACCGACTGGATGCAGACGCTCATCCCGGCCGACCTCTACAACAAAGTCAAGGACCGCTACGAAGGGACCCAGTTCCGGGTCGAGCACCCGATCAACCTCTACTTCTTCTGGATGAACACCCAGAAGCCGCCCTTCGACGACCTCAAGGTCCGTCAGGCGGTCAACTACGCGGTCAATACCGCTGCCCTCGAACGGATCTACGCCGGCGCGCTCTCCGCAAGCCACCAGATCCTGCCGGAAGGGATGCCCGGGCACGAACCCTTCGACCTCTACCCGCACGACATGGCGAAGGCCAAGAAGCTGTTCGCCGAAGCCGATCCCTCGGACCGAGACATCACCGTCTGGGTCGACAACGAAAGCCCCAACGACGAAGCGGGCGAGTACTACCAGGGCGTGCTCAACGAACTCGGCTTCAACGCCAAGCTGAAGACGATCAACGCCGACAACTACTACGCGGTCACCGGCAACGCGTCCACTCCCGATCTCGATACGGGCTGGGTCGCGTGGATCCAGGATTACCCCAACCCCAATGACTTCTTCCAGCCGCTGCTGGCGGGCGAAAGCATCGCGCCGACCTACAACACCAACGGCGCGCACATGGACGATCCGCGCCTGAACGCGAAGATCGCCAAGCTCTCGACCGAAACGCTCGGGCCTCAGCAGGAAAAGGAATACGCGGCCCTCGACCGCGAATACATGGAACAGGCGCCCTGGGTTCCGTACGGCTCAAACACCCTCTCGACCTTCGTCGACGACGAAATCGACCTCGACAAGGTGATCTTCAACCCGACGATGGGCCAGGACCTGACCAGCTTCCAGTTCAAGTAATGGAGGGCCGCAGCCCCTGGTATCTGGCCTACCGGCGGCTGCGGCGCAACCGGGTTGCGCTCGCCTTCGGCGCCCTCTTCCTCGCGATCGTCGTCTTCATCCTCGCGGCGCCGCTATGGGCGCACCATGTCGCCGAAACGACGCCCAACGCGACCCACACCCTCGAGAAGGTCGAAGTCGGCGGCGAGCAACGCGAAGTCGTCAACCGCGAAGGCAAGCCGATCGGGCCGCTCTGGCTCGGCGCCGGGGGCAAGTTCTTCCTCGGCGCCGACGGCCGCCTCGGCCGCGACGAGATGGTGCGGCTGATGTACGGAGGGCGGATCTCGATCTTCATCGGCCTCCTCGCGACCCTGATCGCCACCCTGCTGGCGACGACGCTGGGGCTGCTGGCGGGCTACTACCGCGGCTGGACCGACACCGTGATCTCACGCGGGCTGGACGTGATCTGGTCGTTCCCGGTGACCCTGCTGGCGATCGCGCTCGGCCTTGCGCTCGCGGTCGGCGGTCTGCAGATCGGTCCGCTGCACCTCTCCGGCAGCTCGATCTGGATCCCGATCCTGATCATCGCGGTCGTCTACACCCCCTACATGGCGAGGCCGATCCGCGGCGAGGTGCTCTCACTGCGGGAGCAGGAGTTCGTCGAGGCGTCGATCGCACAGGGCGCCGGCCCGCTGCGGGTGATGCTCGGCGAGCTGCTCCCCAACCTCGCCTCGACCTTGATCGTCTTCTTCACGCTCGGCGTCGCCAACAACATGCTGCTCGAGGCGATGCTCTCCTTCCTCGGGGTCGGCGTGCAGGCGCCGAACACCTCCTGGGGGACGATGATCGGCAGCGGCTTCGAGCTGATCAGCACGGCGCCGCTGCTGACCGTGATCCCCGGCACGATGATCCTGCTGACCGTGCTCTCGATCAACATCCTCGGGGACGGCCTGCGCGACGCGCTCGACCCCAAATCGAAGGTGCGCCTGGAGGCGCGCACGGGACTGGTCGAGTCGGAGGGCACCGCCGTCTGATGGCCCGTTTCATCGCCAGGCGCATGGCCGGCGCGGTGGTCGTGCTGTTCGTGATCTCGGTGATCGTCTTCCTGATCTTCAACGTGATCCCGAGCTCGGACCCGGCGCGCAACATGGCCGGGAAGAACGCGACGCCGACCCTGATCGCCAGCATCGACGAGGAATGGGGCTTCGACGACCCCCTCCCGCAGCAGTACCTGACGATGATGAAGAAGATCTTCAGCGGCGACCTGATCTCCTACCAGGGGCGCGAAAACGTCGACGAACGGATCCTCGAAGGGGTGCCGGCGACCTTCTCGCTCTGCATCGGCGCAGCCGTGCTCTGGATGTTCTTCGGCATCCTCTTCGGCTATCTCTCCGCGGTCAGGGCGGGGGGCCTGCTCGACCGGGCGCTGACTATCGTCGCCGTGGCCGGTCTCTCGATCCCGGTCTTCTGGCTCGCGGCGATCTTTCTCAACTACCTCACCTACAAGCTCGAACTGTTCCCCTCGGGAAGCTATGTGCCGTTCAGCGAAAACCCGTTCGAATGGGCCGAACACCTCTTCCTGCCCTGGGTGACCCTGGCGATCGTCTACGTCGGGATCTACAGCCGCGTGCTGCGCTCGAACATGCTCGATGCGATGAACGAGGACTACGTGCGCACGGCGCGCGCCAAGGGGCTCGCGGAGAGGCGGGTGATGACGCGGCACGTGCTGCGCAACTCGCTGGTCCCGATCCTCACCCTCTTCGGCCTCGACTTCGGCGCCCTGCTCGGCGGCGCGATCGTCGTCGAAGGGGTCTTCAACCTCAACGGCATCGGCCTCTTCACCTTCGAATCGCTGCTCAACCAGGACCTGCCGCCGGTGATGGCCGTGGTCCTCTTCGGGGCCTTCTTCATCGTCCTCTTCAACGCCCTCGTCGACGTCGCCTACGCCTACCTCGACCCACGGGTCAAGCTGGGGAGCTCAGCGCGATGAGCGGGCTGCTCGAAGTCAGCGACCTGCGGGTCGGCTTCGCGACCGAAGGCGGCGTCGTACAGGCGGTGGACGGGGTCTCCTTCGACCTCGCCCCCGGCGAGGTGCTGGCGATCGTCGGCGAGTCGGGCTCGGGCAAGAGCGTCACCGCGCAGACGATCATCGGCCTGACCCGCTCGCCCAACACGCGCATCGAGGGCTCGATCCGACTCGGGGACAGCGAGCTGATCGATGCGGGCGAGAAGGAGCTGCGCGGAGTCCGCGGCGAGCGGATCGCGATGGTCTTCCAGGACCCGATGACGTCGTTCAACCCGGTCTATCGCATCGGGGCCCAGCTGGCTGAGGCGATCCGGGCGCACCGTCCCCAGGTCGACAAGGCGGAGGCCCGCGAGCGGGTCGTCGAGCTGCTCGGCTCGGTCGGCCTGCCCGATCCGGAGCGGCAGGTCGACCGCTATCCGTACGAGTTCTCGGGCGGAATGCGGCAGCGGGCGATGATCGCGATGGCGCTGGCGCTGGACCCCGAGGTGCTGATCGCCGACGAGCCGACCACCGCGCTCGACGTGACGATCCAGGCGCAGATCCTCGAGCTGCTGCGGCGGCTCAACCGCGAACGCGGGCTGGCGACGATCCTGATCACCCACGACTTCGGCGTCGTCGCCGAACTGGCGGACCGCGTCCTGGTGATGCACGAGGGCAGGATCGTCGAGCGCGGCGACCTCGAGCGCGTCTTCTACGCGCCCGAGGACCCCTACACGCGCAAGCTGCTCGGCGCCGTCGTGCGACTCGACCAGGCGCCGCCACTGCGGGCGAGCAAGGGCGCGTCGCCGCTGCTGGAGGTGACCGACCTGGTCAAGCACTTCCCGGTCAAGCGGGGGCTCCTGATCGACCGCGAGGTCGAAAGGGTGCGCGCCGTCGACGGCGTCAGCTTCAGCGTCGCCAGGGGCGAGACCCTCGGCCTCGTCGGCGAGTCGGGCAGCGGCAAGTCGACGCTCTCGCGCACCGTGCTGCAGCTGCTGGCGCCGACCTCAGGCTCGGTCCGCTTCGAGGGCCGCGAGATCGCCGGCCTCTCACGCAGGCAGATGCGACCGTTGCGCGCCGCCATGCAGATGGTCTTCCAGGACCCCTACGCCTCGCTCAACCCGCGCAAGCGCATCGGTCAGATCGTCGGCGAGCCGCTGCGCGTGCAGGGGCGTGTCTCGGGGGCCGAGCTGCGCAGTCGCGTCCAGGCGCTGCTCGAGCGCGTCGGCCTCTCCGCCGCCCACTACCAGCGCTTCCCACACGAATTCTCCGGCGGCCAGCGCCAGAGGGTCGGCATCGCCCGGGCGCTCGCCCTGGAACCGAAGCTGGTCGTCGCCGACGAGCCCGTCTCCGCCCTCGACGTATCGATCCGGGCCCAGATCCTCGACCTGCTGGCGGAGCTGCAGGACGAGTTCGGCCTCACCTACGTCTTCGTCGCGCACGACATCGGCGTCGTCCGCCACGTCTCCGACCGGATCGCCGTGATGCACGACGGCAAGATCGTCGAGCAGGGGCCGGCCGACCAGGTTTGCGAGCGGCCCGGCGACCCCTACACCAAGGCCCTGCTTGCCGCAGTGCCGGTGCCCGACCCGCGCGAGGCCCGCGCCCGTAGGGCAGACTCCAGGGCGTGAGCCTTCCCCTCCGGCCGCCGATCAAGCCGCAGCTGGCGCTGACCCGCAAAGAGCTGCCGCTGGGCGAGGAGTGGGCCTACGAGCAGAAGCTCGACGGCTTCCGCGCGATCGTCTTCGTCGACGGCGACGACGCCTATATCCAGTCGCGGGGGGGCAAGGACCTGACCCGCTACTTCCCCGAGCTCGGCTTCGCGGCGGGGCGCTACGTGCTCGACGGCGAGCTGGTGATCCGCGACGCGGAGGGAAACGTCGAATTCGACGCGCTGCAGGAACGGATCCACCCGGCCGAGTCGCGGATCGCCTTGCTCTCGAAGGAGATCCCGGCCGGATACGTGGCCTTCGACCTGCTCGCCGAGGGGGATGAGGCGCTGCTGGAGACCCCGTTCGGCGAGCGCAGAGCCAGGCTGGAGGCGCTGGGCGAGCGAGTCGCGGTCGAGCTGTCGAATCTGAGCCCCGATCCCGAGCAGGCGGAGCAGTGGCTGCGAAGGACCGAGGGCGCGATGGCCAAGCAGCTCGACGCCCCCTATACCTCCGGCAAACGCCGGGGCATGGCGAAGGTCAAGCGCGAGCGTGAGATCGACTGCGTCGTGATGGGCTGGCGACCCGGCAAAGAGGAGAGTACGGTCGGCTCGCTGATCCTCGGCCTCTACGACGGCGACGAGCTGCGCTCGGTCGGTCACATCTCGGGCTTCAGCGCGGAGGCCAAACGGGCGATGCCGAAGATGCTGGCGCCGCTGGAGACGGGTGACAGCGGAACGGCCGAGCCGAGCCGTTGGATCGGCGGGCGCGACCTCAAGTGGGTCGCGTTGCGGCCCGAGCTGGTGATCGAAGTGGGGTACGACCATGCGGCTTCCGGGCGGATTCGGCACGGGGCTCGATTCAGGCGCTTTCGCGACGATAAAGACCCCAAGGAGTGCACGTTCGATCTGCTCGACGAAGGGTGAGGCGTAGGAGGCGGTGGTCAGAACAGGGCGCCCTGCTTGGGGGCGTCGGCAGTCCCCTGAACCGGCGGATACTCAGAGCGGGCCGAAGGCCCGCGAGTCGGGGCAGGGGACTGCCGACGCCCCCACCCACGTACCACGGAGCTGACCTGCTTGCGTTGCTCGGGGCACATATAGGCGCGCTTGTTGGCGTAGAGCTTCTCGTAGCGGGGGAGGAGGTCTGGGCGTTTTGCCTCCAGCCAGGCGAAGAAGACGTCGCGGACCTCGTCGCGGAGGTGCAGGGCGACGCCGCCCAGGAAGCTCGCGCCAGCCTGCTTTGCGCGGTCGACGATCGGTTGGACCTGCTCGGGGGCGTCGTTGATGCCGGGCATCAGGGGAGCGATGAGGACGCCGGAGTCGATGCCGCGGGAGCGCAGCTCGGCTACGGCGTCCAGGCGTGCGGAGGGGCTCGGGGTATGGGGCTCGGTGGAGCGCCAGGCGTCCTCGTCGAGGGTCGGGACCGAGAGGTTGACCGAGACCGGCAGGCGCTTCGCCATGCGCTCGTAGATCTCGATGTCGCGCAGCAGCAGGGGCGACTTGGTCAGCACCGAGACGGGGGTCTCGGCCTCCTCCAGAGCGGCGAGGATTGCAGGCATGAAGCGGTAGCGGCTCTCGACCCACTGGTAGGGGTCGGTGTTCGTGCCCAGCGCGACCAGGTCGCGCTTCCAGGTGGGCCGCGCCAGCTCCGCCCGCAGCAGCTCCGGCACGTTGACCTTGACCACGATCTCCCGCTCGAAATCCCGCCCCGCGTCGAAGTCCAAAAAGGTATGAGTTCTTCGAGCGAAGCAGTAGGCGCAGGCATGGCTGCAGCCTCTGAACGGATTGACGGTGTAGTTGAACCCATAGCGCCCGCCGGGCACGTGGTTCAGGGCCGAGCGGGCCCGCACCTCGTGGAAGTTGATCCCCATCGCCTCCGGCGCGTCGAACGTCCGCACGACCGTCCCGTCGCCGACCCCCGGCAACCGCATGTCGTTCTCGACTCGCTGCTCGTCCCAGCGCATACGAACATATGTTCGCAAACGGCGGCGACGTGCAGGTCGCCGGGATCAGGGTTGCGGTCGATCGTCTGCGGCAACCCGGCCGCTAGCGGGACAGCTCGCCCGTGATCGCGTAGCGCAGCACGGCGACGACCTGCTCGGGCGTTCGTGCCGTCCCCTGGGCGGCACGATCGACCTCCTTGAGCGCGTGGTCGAGGTCGGCGTCGTGCAGGGTGACGTAGGGCTTGCCGAGGGCGGCGGCGTAGCCGGCGTCGAAAGCGGCGTTCCACTGGCGGTACTTGTCGCCGAAGCGGACGACGACCACGTCGGCTTCGCGGATCAGCGTCTGCGTGCGGATCGCGTTGACGCCGGCCCCCATGTGGTCGCGCCAGAAGGGCTCGCTCTCCTCCCCCAGCGTGCCGGTCCCCGCGTCGTCGGACGCCGCGTGGTCGGTCACCGGGGCCGAGAAGGAGACCGGCAAGCCGGCGTCGCGCACCCCTGCTTCGATCCGCTCACGCCAGTCGGAGTGGATCTCCCCCGCCAGGTAGACGCTCCAGGCCCGCTCCACCATCGACCGAATCCTAGCCTCGCCCGAGCGCCGTAGAGCTTTGGCCCGCTATCCGGTCCAAACCTCTACGGCGCTTGCTAAGGTATTTGACGTGAACGTAAGAAAGAGATTCTCCGGACGCCTGGGGGTCTCCGCCGACCACGAGCACTACAAGTGGTGGGCGCTCTCCTGCACCAGCCTCGGGATGCTGCTCGTCGCCACCAACTCGGGCACGTTGGTGATCGCCCTGCCGGATCTCGAGCGGGCGCTCGGCACGAGCCTGCTCGAACTGGTCTGGGTGATCCTCGCCTACATGATCGCCTCGACCGTGCTGGTCCTCACCGCCGGCCGCCTTTCCGACCTCTTCGGCCGCAAGACCGCCTTCGTCGCCGGCTTTCTCCTCTTCGGCGCCGCCTCGCTCGGCGCCGGCTTCTCAGCCGACGGCACCCAGCTGATCCTCTGGCGCATCGTCCAGGGCGTCGGCGGCGCCTTCATCTTCGCTAACGGCCCCGCCCTGGTCACCGACGCCTTCCCCAAGGAGGAGCTCGGCCTGGCGATGGGGACGAACACGATGGTCGCCGCCGTCGGCCTCGTGCTCGGGCCGGTGCTCGGCGGCGCCCTGGTGGCGATCTCCTGGCACTGGGTCTTCTGGTTCAACGTGCCGCTCGCCCTCCTCGGGGCGGGTTGGGGAGCGCTCGTCCTGCGCGAGCTCTCCAGCCGCGACACCGTGCGCGGCTTCGACCTGCCGGGCACGGTCACCTTCGTCCTCGGCCTCACCGGGCTCGTCTACGGGATCTCGCGCGGCGGCATCTCCGGCTGGGACGACAGCCTCGTGATCGGCAGCCTGGTCGCAGCCGCCATCCTGCTGCCGCTGTTCGTCCTGATCGAGCACCGCGGCCGCGCGCCGATGCTCGACCTCTCGATCTTCGCCAACAGGATGTTCGCCGCCGCGACCGGCGCCGCCTTCATCAACGGCCTCTCGCGCTTCGCCCTGCTCTTCGTCTTCGTCTTCTACTTCCAGGGCGCACAGGGCAACGACCCGATCACCGCCGGGATCAAGCTGGCGCCGATGGCGCTGGGCATGCTCGTCGCCTCGCCGATAGCCGGGATCTGGGCCGACCGGCACGGCTCGCGCATGCTGGCGGCGCTGGGGATGCTGGTCAGCGCGGCGGCGCTGGCAGGGATGACGACCCTGCAGGCCGCCAGCCCCTACTGGCAGAGCACCCTCTGGCTGGCTCTGGTCGGGGTCGGCTCGGGCATGTTCAACTCGCCCAACACGGCGGCGATGATGGGGACCGTCCCGGTCGAGCGCCGCGGCATCGCCGCGGGCGCCCGCACGATGCTGCAGAACACCGGTGCGGTGATCTCGATCGCCTTCGTGCTGGCGATCGTCACGGCGGCGGTGCCGAAACCGGTCCTCTTCAAGATCTTCTCCGGGCTCGCCGCCGGGCTCACCAGCGCCCAGCTCGACCCCTTCATCCACAACATGCACACGGCTCTGTGGGTGCTCGCGGCGACCTCAGTCCTCGGCGCCGCTGTCTCGCTGCTACGGCCCAAGCACGACCCGGCGCCCGAAGAGGCCCCTTGTCCGCCAACCGATGCGATCGAGGAGGCAATCGCAGAGGAGGTTCGGGCGATCCCATGAGCGGCTCCAACGAGGACAAGGAGCTGCGCATCGGTGAAGTTGCCGGCCTGACCGGAACCACCCCACGGACGATCCGCTACTACGAGGAGATCGGCTTGCTGCCCGCCGCCTCCGGACGCGAGCCGGGATCCCACCGCCTCTACGCCGAGGGGGACGTCGAGCGACTGACCGAGCTGCTCCGCCTCAAGGACCTGCTCGGTCTCTCCCTGGAAGAGCTGAAGACGCTGACCGAAGCCGAGGACGCCCGCGCTGCCCTTCGCCGCGAGTGGGACAGCGGCGTCGAGGACCCGGTGCGGCGGCGGCAGATACTCGACGAGTCGCTCGGCCACATCACTCGCCAGCTCTCCCTGGTCCGCCGTCGCCGCGACGAGATCGCCGCACTCGAGGAGGAGCTGGTCGCCCGGCGCCGCCGCGTGCGCGAGCGCCTGCGCGAGCTCAGCCCGCCGCCTGCTCCTCGAAGTGCTTGCTGAGCATCGTCACCTGGCCCTGGTAGTTGGAGCCCAGGTCCTCGCCATAGAGACGCTCGGCCGGCGCGCTGGTGCGCTCCAGGGCCAGCTTGCAGACGGGCTGGCGGTGCTCGACCATGAAGGAGACGTCGCGCGCCCGCACCTCGAGCGCGGCGCGGCTGCCGTGGCGACCACCCGCCGGGTCATAGCCGAAGCCGGGGTCGAAGAAGCCGGCGTAGTGGGTGCGCAGCTCGCCGGCGGTCGGGTCGTAGGCCATCATCTCGGCGGCGATCTGGGGCGGGATGCAGACACCCTCGGCGGAGAGCAGCAGGTAGAAGATCTCCGGCTCGAGCACGATCCGCCCGCCGGGCTCGGGGTAGACGGGATCCCAGTAGTCGGTCCAGCGGTAGGCGCGGATCCGCGAGAGATCGATCGGCAGGCTGTTCTTCTTCGCCCTGTAGCCGGCGATGCGGTCGCTCGGCCCGGAGAGGTCGACGCTGAGGAAGAGCCCCTCGGCGAGAGCCAGCTCGGACTCGCGCAGGGCGTGCGAATCGAGGTATAGGAGCGGAAACTCGTCCTGCAGGGCGCGGATCTCGGCGTCGGCGAGGCGCACGTCGCCGCGCGCCAGGCGCAGCTGGTTGAGCGAGAGCCCGCTGCGCACCTGGATCGCGAAGGAGCGTGGCACCACCTCCAGGTAGAGGCGACCGTGGTAGCCGGGGCGGATCTCGTCGAAGCGGTGGTGGCGGTCGGTGAGCACCCGGGTGAAGACGTCGAGGCGGCCGGTGGAGCTCTTCGGGTTCGCCTTGGCGCGGACGTCGTCGGGCAGCGCCAGCTCCTCCAGCAGAGGCACCAGGTACGGGCGGTCGCGCTCGAGCACCGCGCCGTCGCGCAGGTCGATCTTCTGGAAGGCGAGGCCCTCGATCTTCTCCTCGACGGTCGAGTCGACGTCGGGCAGGAAGCTGCAGCGCAGCGCCCAGGCGAAGTCGCCGAGCCGCAGGTCGATGCTGGCCGGCTGGATCGCCTCGGGGCGGATGCGGTAGTCGCCGGAGCTGATCCACTCGGCCTCGATCGCCTCGCCGAGGGCCTGAGAGGGCAGGACGCCCTCGGTCGCCGTGCCGGGGGGCGGCTCCGTCGCCGCGGCCCCTGCGGCTGCGCTCGTCTCACCCGTCATCTGGAGGAGATTATGCGGCGCGCCTCGGCGACGCCCAGATAGGGGGACAGCGCAAATTCGGCAAGTTCCGGGAAGAATCGATCGAGGCGAGCGGCTTCGCCGGCCAAGACAAGGCGGCTGAGCAGGGAGGCGAGGCCACCCACGACGACCTCGTCGGTCGCTTCAGGCCACCCGGCGGCGCCAGCGCGACCCCGGCCGC
Source organism: Solirubrobacterales bacterium (assembly GCA_035712345.1). GTDB lineage: Bacteria > Actinomycetota > Thermoleophilia > Solirubrobacterales > 70-9 > VRUE01. The sequence continues at coordinate 15,990 of DASTAY010000025.1, read as the reverse complement.
TGTCGCGCAGGAGAGGGACGAAACTCTCCACCGCGGCCTGAAACCGCCCGTAGATCGCGGGGCCGGCCCGCAACCCCTCGACCAGCAGCAGGTTCGCCTGCGCGGGCTCGCCGGCGAAGCCGGTCAGCGCCGCGGACAGGCCCGCGCAGATCCCATCGCCCCAGGTTTCCGCGTCTCCGCAGGCGACCAGGACCTTGGCGCGCAGGCGCTCCACCCCCGCGTCGTAAGCCGCGAGGAAGCAATCGTCCTTGCTCGCGAACTGGGCGTAGAAATCGCTCTTCGAGACGCCCGCCTCGGCGGCGACCGCGGAGACCGTCGCGCTCTCGTAGCCGCCACGCTCGATCACGGCGCCGATCGCCGCGAACAACCGCGCTCGCTGATGGTCGGCGATGAACTCGCGTGAGAGGCCGTGACGCCCCCGTGGCAGTGAAGTCATGCAGTACTAAAGTCTGCCAACGCTAAGCGCTTCCCGTCCGCCGGTGCGGTGGGGCTCAGGCGGAGGCGAGGTACGGCGCCATCATGAACTCGGTCAATTCGGGCAGCAGGTCCTCGGCCCGCTCGGCCTCGCCGCGGCGGATCTGCTGGTAGACGATCCAGGCGACGCCGCCGACGAGCGTCTCCGCGATCGTGTCCGGCAGGCGCTCGTCGCGTGGCAACGCCCGCCGGGTCAGCTCGACGAAGCTGTCGAGAGCGTCCTCGTAGCGCTTGGTCGTCTCCGGTGTCGCGGAGAGCGCCTCGATCATGCACATGCGGGCGACCGTGGGCTGCTCGGCGACGAAGCCGAGGAAAGCCGCGAGACCGCCCTCGATCCGCTCCTGCCATCCCCCGTCGGCGTCGGCGCCGCCTTCTTCGACCCGGCGCAGGACCTCGTCCCGGGCCCCGTCGAAGGCGGCGAGGAAGACCTCCTCCTTGCCCTCGAAGTTGTCGTAGAGCGTTTTCCGCGCGACCCCGGCCCTGCGGACGATGTCGGATATCTTCGTCGCCTCGTAGCCCTGTTCGGCTGTCAGCTCGGCGAGCGCGTCCATGATCCGGCGCTGCTTGTGGAGCGCGATGAACTCACGCGGCAGGGCGGGGCGAACCGGCGCAGTCGACCGTTTCGGCGTCTGCCTCTCCTGGGTTCCCCCTTTGCCTCTCGGCGGCATGGGCCAAGGATACCCGTGACGGCGGAAATTCCAATGCAGACCGACAACTTTTGTGGTACCCTTCGAAGGCCTGCACATTTTCTAAAAGAAACGCGAAGGTTCCTATGTCAGAGCGGACGCCGGAGAGGATAATGCTGAGCAGGGAGAAGCTGGCCAACGCGGTCGGGGACCGTTGGTCGGACTCGGAACTGAACGAGGCGGTGGCGCTGCTGACGCGAGCCGACGGTCGCTTCCCGGCGGGGGTCAGGACGCTGCCTTCGGAACTGGTCAAGGCGGTCCAGCGCGAGCGGCTGCTCGCGGCGATGGTCGATGCGGTCACCGAAACCGGCTACAACACGCTCACCGTCCAGGACGTGCTCAGCCGAGCCGGGATCTCGCGGCCGACGTTCTACGAACAGTTCGAGGACAAGGAAGCCTGCTTCCTCGCCGCCTTCGACGCCTCGGCCGCGCGGATGAGCGAGCGCATCGAAGCCGCGGTCGCGGCTGCCGGGCCGAGCTGGAGGGACCGGATCCGCAGCGGCCTCGCCGAGCTGTTGCGCTTCGTCGCAGAGGAACCACTCGAGGCGCGCACGGTGATCGTCGAGGCGCGCGCATCCAGCCCCGCCGGGCTGCGACGGCGCGACGAGATGCTCGACCGCCTCGCGGGCTGTATCGACGCTTTGGTCAGGGAGGATCTCGACGAACCTCCGTCGGCGATCGCCGCCGCGGGGGTCGTGGGTGGAATCGAAGCGGTGCTCTACTCGCGCCTGCAGAAAAACGAAACCGAGGAGCTCGATGAGCTCCTTCCCTCGTTGATGTATTTCGCCGTCCTCGCCTACGCCGGCCGCACCGCCGCCGGCGACGAGCTCGACGACGCGGCTCTCGCCTAGCTCGCTCAGCGCTTTTTCCGGCGCTTGCCGGAGCGTTTCCCGGGGCGGGCGGCGAGTCGCAGCGTGCGCTCGCTCTCCTTCTCGACCGCCTCCCCCATCGCGATCTGAAAGGTGGCCAAGAGGGCACTGGCCGCGAGCGGGCGCATGCGTTCCAGCGCCTCGCTCATCCGCGGCCAGTCGCTCTCCGGCCGCCCCGCCCGGTCGAACGGCTGCCAGACCTCCTTGACGAAGAGGTCGACGAAGGCCCGGGCGACGCCGTCGGCGTGGCGGCGCAGCTTCTCGGCGGTCATCAGCGCGCCCTCGGCGCCGACACCGAGCTCGGACAGCTCGACCGCGGCTCGCAGCAGCTGCGGGCTGATCACCTCGATCCGCCCGTCTGGCAGGGCGCGGAAGATGCCGAGCTTTTCGGCCCGGGACTGCAGCTTCATATCGGCCGTCTCGCCCCAGATCTCGGTCAGCTCCTCGGCTTCGACGATCTCCGGCGCCTCGTCTTCGAAGGGGGTGCGCAGGGCGCGGGTGAAGTCGAACATCGCCGAGGCGGAGCCGTCGCCGCTGTCGAGCACGCGGCGGATCGCCTCGAGGTTGAGCCCGTCGGCCTGCATCTCGCGGGTCAGCTCGATCCGAGCCACGTGCTCCTCCCCGTAGTAGCCGGTGCGGCCGCGGACGATCGGCGCCGGCAACAGGCCGCGCGTCTGATGGGCGCGGATGTTGCGCACGGTCATCCCCGTGCGCTCGGCCAGCTGGCGGATCGTCATCTCGCCCTCGCCGGGTGGGGAGCTCTCTGAGCCCTTGCGAGGCATGTTGCGAATGGTATGCGGCCGCGCGGGGGTCAGGAGGCGAGCGTCAGACGCTGACCGTTCGTCTCCTGAGCTGCGTCCGAGCAGAGAAAGGCGATTGCGGCGGCGATGTGCTCGGCCGGGGTGAAGGCGGAGAAATCTCCGTCGGGGCCCTCGGCTCGCATGCGCGCGGTGAGGATCGCGTCGACGACGACGATGTTCGCCGTCGCCTCGGTGCCATGGAAGCCGTCGGCGAGAGCGACGGTCCAGGCCTCGGCTGCGGCCTTGGCCGCCGCGTATGCGGCATTCAAATTGGACGGCGCCTGCGCCTGCTTGGCGGAGACGAGGACGAAGCGACCGTGCGGCGAGGCGAGCAGCGCCTCGTGGAAGGCGCGGCTGGTGTGCTGCACGGTGCGGATCAACAATTCGTGCAGGAGGTCCCAGTCGGCGAGCGGCGCCTCGTGCAGAGGCTGGCCGCCGCGCCAGCCACCGACGAGGTGCAGCAGGCCGTCGACCCGACCGAAGCGCTCACGCAGCGTCGCGCACCATCCCCGCGCGGCGTCCTCGTCGAGCAGGTCGACCGCCCGGCCGTCCCAGCGCTCGGTCGGCAGGCCCAGTTCCTCTCCCAGCGCATCCACGTGGGCCTGGTCGCGCTCGGCGCCGGCGACGATCGCTCCCGCAGACCCCAGTCGCTCGGCGACCACCGGCCCGAGCCCTCCGCCGATCCCGGCGATGGCGTAGACCCGGCCGTCGAGGCTGTCACTCATATGGGGGAGACAGGATTCGAACCTGTGTAGGCATAGCCAACTGGTTTACAGCCAGTCCCCTTTAACCACTCGGGCACTCCCCCGGGACGGAGCGCCGAGTTTATCCGGCCTCGACGCCGAGGCGGGCGGCCATCCGCTCGTTGAACGCCGTCAGCGCCGACATCGGGCGCATGAAGACGGTCAGCTCGCGCACCAGGCCCCGCTCGTCGAGCTCGAGGAAGTCGATGCCCTCCAGCTCACGGTCCCCGACCCGAGCCTTGAAACGCAAGACGACGGTGCTCTCGTCGGCAAGCTCGTCGGTGTAGCGGAAGTCCTCCAGCGTGGCGGCGACGTGGGTCAGCACCCCGACCACGATCTCGCGGCCCTCGAAGCCGCGGAAGAGGATCGGGCTGTGCAGGACGACGTCCTCGCGCAGGGTCGCCTTTGCGGCCTCGAGGTCCTTGTTCTCGGCGGCACGCCTAAACGGGTGCATAGCACAAGGCTACCCCGGGCGCCTTCGAGGTGCATGGCACCCAAAAAGGTGCCCGGAGTGGGACGACTAGCGGGGCTCCAGGACGAAGAGGGCGATGTCGCGGTCGGTCCGCGCCTCGTATTCGTCGAAGCCGGAGTACTGGACGTTGTGCCTGCGCCAGAGCTCGGCGCGCTCCTCGCCGTCGGCGACGCGCGCCCGCACCGCCCGCCGCTCGCGCCCGACCTCGACCTCGGCGTCGGGATCGGCTTTGAGGTTGAGCGACCAGGCCGGCGCGCGGCTGTGGCCCGCGTTGGAGCCGATCACGACGAGGTTCTCGCCGTCGGCCAGATAGACGACGGGCGCGGTGCGCTTCTGGCCCGATTTGCGCCCGGTGGTCGTCAGCAACAGCACGGGCGCCTCGTTGACCTTTCCCATCAGCCGCCCGCCGGACATGCGGTAGAGCGGGACGTTGAGCTTGCCCGCCCAGCGCAGCCCGTTCGCTCCCATCATCTGCGACATGCGCGAGTAGAACTTGTCACCGGAGGGCATCGGCGGCAGTATCTCGCACTGACGAGGTCAGCTTGCTTCGCGGAGCATCTGGGCCTCTGGCAGGTGCTGCAGTTTCTTCAGCGTGTTGTTCTCGATCTGGCGGATGCGCTCGCGGGTGACGCCGAAGGTGTTGCCGACCTCCTCCAGGGTGAGCGGCTCCATCCCGGTCAACCCGTAGCGCAGCTCGATCACCTGGCGCTCGCGATCCGGCAGGGCGGAGAGCGCTTTGCGCACCCCCTCCTTCTGGAGGTGTTCGCTCGCCTCTTCGAAGGGCTCTGCGACGGTGTCGTCGGCGACGAAATCGCCCAGCTCGGAATCATCCTCGTCGCCGACCGGTTTCTCCAGCGAGACCGGCAGCTGGGCGACGCGGAGGATCTCACGCACTTCCCCCAGCGGCCAGCGCAGCTCGTCGGCGATCTCGGCCGGCTCGGGCTCGCGACCCAATCTCTGCACCAGCTGGCGCTCGACGTGGGCGACGCGGTTGAGCTTCTCGACCATGTGGACGGGGATGCGGATCGTCCGCGCCTTGTCGGCGATCGCCCGCGTCACCGCTTGGCGGATCCACCAGGTGGCATAGGTGGAGAACTTGTAGCCGCGGCGGTAGTCGAACTTCTCCACCGCCCGGATCAACCCCAGCGAGCCCTCTTGGATCAGGTCGAGGAAGCTCAGGCCACGGCCCAGATAGCCTTTCGCGATCGAGACGACCAGGCGCAGGTTGGCCTCGACCATCTGCCGCTTGGCGATCATGTCGCCGCGCTCGATCCGCTTCGCCAGTTCCACCTCCTGGGCCGCCGTGAGCAAATCCACGCGCCCGATCGAGCGCAGGTAGAGGCGAAGCGAGTCGAGGCTCGGTTCGATCGTCAGGTCCAGCTCCTGCTTGCGCCCCGCTCCGTTCGCCGCCTCGGCGCGCTGCTCTTTGTAAGCGCTGACACCGTCCTCGGCGATCACTTCGACGCCGTTCTCGACCAGGTGCGCGTGCAGGCCGGCGACCTGCTCCTTGGTCACCTCGACCTCCTCGAGTGTGGAGGCGATCTGCTCGAAGGTGAGAAAACCGCGCTCGCGGCCGAGCGCGACCAGAGCCTGGAGCTCCTGCGGCCCCACCGGCTGCTCGCTCGAATCCTGATTCAGCCCCTGGGGGACCGTCTCCAACGGCTCGATATCACTGCCTCCACTGCAACCCTGTTCCCCTCCCGGGGGCCGGCCCCATCGCTCCGACCCTCGGAAGTATAGGTAACTTCGAAGGCCCCGACGCCTCTCATCGCCTAGGCTTCGTGGGCCGATGGCAACCCGCTCTCCCACCCCACTTTCCGCCGTCGCGCCCGACGTGCAGTCCGGGACGCCGACCACTCAGGTCAGCCTCTCCCGCGTGGGCGTGACCGGCGTGGAGAAGGTGATCAGGGTCAAGGCCGACGGCCAGGAGAACCTCTACAGCGCCGACTTCGAGTGCTTCGTCGACCTCAACCCGCGCCAGGCGGGAGTCCACATGTCGCGCTTCGAGGAAATCGTCGGCGAGGCGATCGACGAGGTCGTCCTCGGCGAGGCCTTCCGCGCCGAGGTGCTCGCCGCCCACATCGCCCAGCGCGTGCGCGAGCGCCAAGGTGGGCTGCGGGCCGAGGTCTCGGTCACCGCGCGCTATCCGGAGACCGTCACCACGCCGGCCAGCGGCCAGCGCACCCAGGAGATCTACGTCCTCTTCGGCACCGCCGTCGACTCGCCGCGCGGCACCCGGACGCTGACGGGAGTGCAGGCCCAGGGCATGACCGCCTGCCCCTGCGCGCAGGAGATGGTCGGCGGGCTGGCCCGCGAACGACTCGCCGAGCAGGGCTTCGACGCCGAGCAGATCGAGGCGGCGATCGAGGCAGTGCCGATCGCTACCCACAACCAGCGGGGCATCGGCACGCTGCACATCGGCTGCCCCGAGGGCGGCCCCGCCTGGATCGACGCGCCGGAGATGGTCCATATAGTCGAGCAGTCGATGAGCTCGGAGATCTACGAGCTGATGAAGCGGCCCGACGAGCTCGCCGTCGTCGCCAAGGCCCACTCGCAGCCGCGCTTCGTCGAGGACTGCGTGCGTGAGATGGTGCGCCGCGTCACCGCCGACTACCCCGACCTGCCCGGCGAGGCCTTTGTCATGGCGCGCCAGGAGAACCTCGAGACGATCCATCGCCACAACGTCGTCGCCGAGCGCTACGGCAGGCTCGACGACCTGCGCGCCGAGCTCGACAGCGGCGAGCACCAGCGCCGACACACGACTATGCGCGAGTGGCTCGAGGCTCCTTCGAGTTGAGGCGCTTGCGCAGCCCGAAGAAGTAGTCGGCGCCGCTGATCACCGTCGCGGCGACCGCCAGGTAGACGAGGACGTCGACCCAGGCCGGTGACGGGTCGGCCGCGATCAGCGCGATCACGGCGGCGATCTGCAGCACCGTCTTCAGCTTGCCCATCCAGCTCGCGGCGATGACGACGCCGCGCTCGGCGGCGATCGCGCGCAGGCCGGTGACGGCGATCTCGCGGGCGATGATCACCATCGCGACCCAGGCCTGCAGGCGGTCGAGGGAGACCAGGGAGATCAGCGCCGCGGTGATCAGGAGCTTGTCGGCGAGCGGGTCCATCAGCTTGCCGAAGGTGGTGACCGCGTCGCGCGAGCGGGCGAAGTAGCCGTCGAGCCCGTCGGTCGCGGCCGCGAGCGCGAAGACGGCGGCCGCCAGCGCGTCCCCGTTCGGCGTCTCCCCCAGCAGCGCCACGACCACCACGGGCACAGCGAGGATCCGCAGCAGGGTCAGCGTGTTGGCGAGGTTGAGCGGGAACATGAGGCCGACGGCCTAGAGGTCGTCCCCGGAACCGCTGATCGGCCCCTCGGCGGCGAGGGCGGCGTCGCGCTCGGCGAAGTAGTCCTCGCCCTCGATGCTGATGTGGGGCACGACCCGGCCGAGCCAGCGAGGCATCCACCAGGCCCAGCGGCCGAGCAGGACCATCACCGCGGGGACCAGCAGGCAGCGGACCAGGGTTGAGTCGATCGCGATCGCCACCGCCAGCCCGACGCCGAACTCCTTGACGATCGGGTTGCCGTTGAGCACGAAGCTGGTGAAGACGCAGACCATGATCGCCGCCGCCGAGGTGATCACCCGGCCGGTGTTGGCCAGCCCTTCGATCACCGCCTCCTTCTCGTCTTCGTTCTGGCGGTAGTGCTCGCGCATCTGCGTCAGCAGGAAGACCTCGTAATCCATCGAGAGGCCGAAGAGGATCGCGAACATCAACAGCGGCACGAAGCTGACGATCGGGATCGAGTGGTCGAGGCCGATCAGCGAGGAGCCCCAGCCGAGCTGGAAGACCGCCGTCACCACGCCATAGGCAGCGGCAACCGAGAGCAAATTCATCGCCGCCGCCTTGACCGGGACCAGCAACGAGCGGAAGGCGAGCAGGAGGACGATGAAGCTGAGCCCGACGACGATCGCGATCATCAGCGGCAGCTTGTCGGAGATCTGGGTGGCGAGGTCGATGTAGCCGGCGGTCTGGCCGCCGACGTAGGCGGCGGCGCCGGTGCCGTGCAGCGCCGCGGGGATCGTCGTGTCGCGCAGCCCTTCGACCAGGCTGACGGTCTCGTCGGCCCAGGGCGCGGAGCTGGAGATCACGGTGAAGACCGCCACCGTGCCCGTCTTGTCGAGGGTCGGTTCCGAGACGGCGGCCACATCGGTCGCCGCGCCCACCTGCTTCTCCAGGACGGGGAGGACCTTTTTGGCTTCCTGCGCCGTCTTGAATTCCCCGGTGATCAACAGCGGCCCATTGACGCCGGGGCCGAAGCCCTTGGTCAGCGAGTCGTAGTTCTGGCGGGCGGTGGTCGACTTGGGCAGGGCGCTGAGGTCGTTCTGGCCAAGCTCGAGCTGGAAGATCGGCAACGCCAGGACGACGAGCACAACCAACGCCGCCAGCGCCGAGCGCCAGGGCCGGCGGGCGACCCCGCGCGCCCATTTGCGCCAGCCATGCGGCTCGTTGTCGTTTGGGTCGGCGTTAGTCCCGGGCACCCGCATCGAGTCGATGTGGGGGCCGAGCGCGCCCAGCATCGCCGGCAGCAGGGTCGAGGCGGCGCAGACGGCGACGACGACGGCGATCGCGGCGGTGAAACCGAGCGTGCTGACCAGGGGGATGCCGGCGAAGGAGAGGGAGCAGAGCGCGATCACGACGGTGAAGCCGGCGAAGACGACGGCGCCCCCCGCGGTCGCGGTGGCGCGGGCGACCGACTCGCGCAGGTCCATCCCTTCGGCGAGCTGCAGTTTGTGGCGGGTGACGATGAACAGCGCGTAGTCGATCCCGACCCCGAGGCCGATCATCGTCGCCAGGGTCGCGGCCACGCTCGGCACTTCGATCGCGTTCTCGAGCAGGCGGATGATCGAGAGCGAGATCGCCAGGCCGACGATCGCCGAGCCGATCGGCATCACCATCGCCGTCGCCGTGCCGAAGGCGAAGAGCAGGATGACGATCGCGGCGGCGATCCCGATCGCGTCGCTGATCCCGGTGTCGGGCTTGGAGAGCTGCTGGCCGACGTAGGCGCCGACGGAGGTCTCGAGGCCGGCCTTCTCGGCCGGGTCGGCGGCGTTCAGCACCGCCTGGGCCTGCTCTTCGGTCAGTTCGCCCGGGCCGACCCCGAGGATCACGGGGCTATAGGCGACCGTCTGGTCCTTGCTCAGCAGGCCGCGTTCGATGCCCTCCTTGCTCAGCGGGCTGATCGCCGAGTTGACGTAGTGCAGCGCGGTCAGGCGCTTGATCGATTCTTCGATCGCCTTCGCGTACCTCGGTTCGGTCAGCGGGCCGGCCTTCGATTCGAAGGCGAGCGGGTTGCTGCCGTAGGCCTGTTCGGGCAGATTGTCTTCGAGCAGTTCGGTGGCCCTGGTCGAGCCGGTGCCGGGCAGGGTGAGGTTGTCGTTGGTCTTGTCGCCGGACGCCTGGCCGACGATCACGAGCACGACCGCGGCGATCAGCCAGACGGCGATCGTCGGGTAATGGTGGCGCGAGCAGAAGCGGCCGATGGCGTACAGCGGTCCGGTCACGCGGGGATCATCCCGCACCGGGGGGCAGCAAGGCAAGGTGTTCGCCGTGGCCGGCGGCGAGCCAGGCGTCGAGCGTACGCGGCGCCGCCGTGTAGAGCTGGGCGGCCTTGTCGACGTAGAATTCGCGGGCCGAGGCCTCCAGTTCGTAGGCGAGAGCCCACAGGGCGGCCCTGCTCTTCACCGCGCCGGGTTCGATTTCCTCGGCTTCGGCTTCGGTCTCGCCGCCGAGGCCGCGGATCGCCTTGGTGACCGCGTCGACGTATTCCTGCTCCTCCGCGACGAGCCGGCGGTCGAGGGCGCGGTCGCGCCCGCGCAGGCGGCCTCGCCCACGCTCGTAGACGTCGACGAGGGTCAGCTCGCGGCCCAGCGCCGAGTTGAGGATCGCCGCGTCGGAGCCCTTTTCGGGGTCCGTCTCAGCGCCGTGCCCGCTGCCTCCACAACCCGCCGCGACCAACAGCACCGCGACGAGCGCCATCGTCAAGAGGGGGGCGGCGCGGCTGCCGCCGCGCCGCCCCCCAAAGCCATCTGCTGACGGATCGAGGCCCACGGCCGGAGCCTATGGGCTGTGAATCGCCGGGGCTCGGGCGAGTGATTACTTCCTCTTCGCTTTGGCCTTGCCTTTTTTGGACGAGGCTTTGGCTTTGCGCTTTGGCAGCTTCTTCGCCGCCGTGTCCGGAACCTCGTAGCCGAGCATCGCCACTGAGGCGGAGATCGCCTCTCCTTTAGATTTGGCCAGGCGTTTGCCGGCTTCGGCGTTCAGCTTCAGAATCTGCTTGAGCGTGTCGTCGAGGAGCTTCTGCATGGAGGCCCATGCCTGCTCGTCGAGCATCAGGGGCGTCCAGCTGAGGTGGCGGTCCTCGCGATCGTCGAAGGTCTCCCCCTCCATCGCGGCAACCGCATCGTCGACCACCGCCTGGAACAGGTCGGCGCTCATGCCGACCCGAACCGACTCAGGCAGCTCATGCCAATCGCGATCGGTCAGGTAGGCGCGAGAGGTCGCGCGGTAGTAATGCTCCACGGCGCCACGGCGCGGCTCGGTTTTGACCAACCTGATGACTTCGTAGTCCTTGAGGACTTTGACGTGGTAGCTGACCTGGCTCAGCCCTTCACCGAGCTCCTTGGCCAGTTCGTTGGGGCTTGCCATCCGTTCGTTGAGGATCGCCAGGATCTCGGCGCGAAGTTCATGCGCCAGCGATTTGACCAGCGCCTGGTTCACACCTCGATTGCTCTTGGCGCGTCCTTTTCCTTTTTTGCTGCCTTTTGCGGTTTTGCTCTTTGCGGGCAAAGCGACTCCTCCGATTCGTTGCTAGGGGCCTAACCACTCCATCGTATTGACCACAAAGGCGGTTTTCCAGCCCATATTCAGACTATTTGCTTCCTATGTGCGAAATAGTGGAACTTTTTCTAGCATTCTTCCGGTCGGCCGCAGGCGCTCGAGAGAGCGCAGGGAGAGAACGAAAGAAGCGGGTTCGCGGAGGGGGTGAAATAGATGAAGATCGCCGCATCGGAGGCAACCGTGCCGATGGTCTCGGTCCATAAGTTCGGCTAAGCGCTCAGGCAGAGCACCTAGCTTCAGGCGCCTCGCCGGGCAGCGGCGGGGCGCCGCGTGATTCAGTTCGACTCGATGACTGCGGAGCCAAAGCGCACGATCGTTCCTGCGGCCAACCTCGCCCAGCTCGAAGACGAAGTCCATGCCTGCCGCCACTGCCCCCGCCTGGTCGAGTGGAGAGAGGCCGCGGCCGCAGACCCACCGCGCCGCTTCCAGGGGGGCGAGTACTGGGCGCGACCGGCTGCGGGCTTTGGCGATCCGCACGCGCGCCTGGCGATCGTCGGCCTCGCACCGGCCGCCCATGGCGCCAACCGCACGGGCCGGATGTTCACCGGCGACCGCTCCGGAGACTGGCTCTACGCGGCGCTTCACCGCGCCGGATACGCCAACCAGCCCGACTCCACTCGCCGCGGCGACGGCCTGAGACTGCGCGACGCCTACGTCACCGCGGTCGTTCGCTGCGCCCCGCCGGCCAACCGCCCATCCCCCGGCGAGCGAGACAACTGCCTGCCTTACCTCGAGCGCGAGCTGGCGTTGCTCGAACGCTGCCGGACGATCCTCGCCCTCGGAGGCTTTGCCTGGGACGGAGCGCTGCGTGCCCTGCGTGCGCTGGGGCAGGCGACGCCGAGCCCGAGGCCGCGCTTCGGCCACGGGGCCGAGGCCACGGTCGGCGATTGGGCGCTGCTCGGCTGCTACCACCCCAGCCAGCAGAACACCTTCACCGGCAGGCTCACCGAGCCGATGCTCGACAAGACGTTTGCGCGCGCCCGGGCGATGAGCGAAGAGAGCTAGAGGCCCTCGGTCTCGCCCGCTTCCTGCCGCGCGATGCTGGCGACCGTCTCGAATGCCGCGATCACGACCTCGACGGAGATCAGCGCATTCGACGGCTCCCTGGAGCGCTCCAGGGAGCGCTCTTGAATCGCCTGAATCCGATCCAGGGTCCCGAGGAGAAGGCGCATCAGCTCTTTCCATCCTCGCTCGTCCAACGTCAGCCAGGTGCGGGTCAGGTGCCGATTGCGAGAATCGAACGAGCCGGCCTCGAGCGCTTCGATGAAGGTGCGGGTGATCTGCTGCAGCATTTCGCCGCTGAAGCCGGTGCGGATCCCCACCGGCAGCTTCATCCAGTCGTCGTCGTCGATCTGAAAGGCCGGCGCGATCGGTTCATAGAAATGCTCGTCGAACCCGCGGCGCGGAGCCGTGTGCGCCAGCCTGATCAGCTTTTTCCGATGAAGCTTGCGGAAGTGGTAGCTGACTTCGGTGACCTCGATATCCAGTTCGTTGGCTATTTCGGTCGGACTCACGACCCCGCGTTCGAAAAGTGTCACCCAGATGTGCCCCCGCAACGGGTGCGTGAACGTTTTCGCGAGTGTCGGGTCGATGACCTGTTTGAGTTTCTTCTCGTCAAAGCTCGCCATCGTCTCCTCCGTCCGGTTGCCGTTGCGTGTCTTTCCGAAGTTGCACCAGCCTAGTACCGGTTGCGGATCTCTCTTGGCTAGGAGCTATTACTGAAACTCATTAAATCAATCAGTCGGTCTGTATGCGCTAGTAGCCGGCCTGGCTTCGGAAATTCGACGGAAGGGCAGCTCGATGACAAGACCGAGGATCAAGCGCACCACGGAGCAGATGGAAGCGCCCAACGGCGACCTCTATCTGATGCGGCCCAGCGCGGGGGCCGATGTCCAGATCGAGAACCCCGATGCGGAAGGCCGGGAGCTGCTCGCCGCGCTCGACGGCCGCCGCGAGCGAGCGGAGCTCGAGGAGCGCTTCGGCGAGGAAGACGTGAGCGGCCTGCTGGCTCAGCTGGAGGAGCTGGGCCTGGTCGAGGACGCGGCAGACGACGACCTGATCCCAACCGCGACCTTGCAGCGGTTCGATCGACAGATCCGCTACTTCGCCGACATCACCAACGGTCCGCCCCCCTCGCAATGCCAGGCGCGCCTGGAAAGCGCCCGTATCGTCGTCCTCGGCGTGGGTGGCCTCGGTGGCTGGTCGGCGCTCTCGCTGGCCTGCTGCGGCGTCGGCGAGATGCTGCTGGTCGACGGCGATCTGGTCGAGGAGAGCAACCTCAACCGTCAGGTCCTCTACACCGAGGCCGATATCGGCCGGCCGAAGGTGGAGGTCGCAGCGGAGCGGCTGGGGGCCTTCAACTCGCGGATGAGGCTCGAGACGGTCCCCGAGAAAGTCGACGGAGAAGCGACGATCGCGGCGCTGATCGGAGGCTACGACCTGGTCATCGACGCCGCCGACTGGCCTGCGCATGAAATCGAGCAGTGGTGCAACGGCGCCTGCTTCGCGGCTGAGATCCCCTACATCACGATGAGCCACTTCCCGCCGATCGCGCGGGTGGGCCCGCTGTACGTGCCGGGGGTCACCGGCTGCTTCGCCTGCCAGGTGGCGGCCTACAGGCGCAGCTACCCGATGTTCGACGTGGCGATCGAGCAGCGCCGCGCCAAACCGTCGCCGGCAGCGACGCTCGGCCCCGCCTGCGGGCTGATCGGCGGCCAGGTGGGCCTCGACGTCATGCACCACCTGACCGGGCTGGCCGAGCCGTCCACTCAGGGGGTGGGCCACATCTACGACCTGCGCACGATGGAGGTCGAACGCGAGCCCGTCGTGCCGGAGCCGGACTGTCCCGTCTGCGGCCACCTGCCGACCGCGAGCCCACGCGGCGAGGGAGAGACGAAGGCCGGCCGCAAGTAAGGCGACGGCCAGGTCAAGGGGCCGAGGCGTGCCGCTTTCCGACGCGGCGGCCGATCGAATCGACGAAGAGGGCGAGCCAGAGGAGCGGCGCGAAGCGAGGCGCGGCGACGGCTATCGGGATGGAGACGAGAAAGACGGCTGCGATCGTGAGGGCGCGTCGACGGCCGGCCTGGGCCTCCTCGACGGACATCTGCGACAACCCCGCGCGGCGGGCGGGCGTCATCATCAACATGCCGACGAGCGTGATGCCGGCCAGGTTGATCGCGTAGAGGACGATCGCCGCCGAATCGCCGGCATGGTCGCCGAAGACCTGGGCGCTGAAGGGGAAGAAGGCGATCCAACCCAGGTAGAAGAGGTTGAGCCCAAGCAGTCGCGAGTCGAAGCCGACGACGCTGCTGAAGAAGCGATGGTGAACGATCCAGAAGCGGCCGATGATCGCGAAGCTGAGCGCGTAGGCGAGAATGTCCTGGCGCTGATCCCAGAGGACGTTGTCGAGATCGCCCGCCGAGGTATGCGGGGGCACGCCGAGGTTGAGCACCAGCAGCGTGATCGCGATCGCGAACACCCCGTCGCTGAAGGCGACGATGCGCGAGAAGCCGACCTCGTTCTCCTCCCGCCGCTGCGCGATCCTCGCCCTCGACATGAGCACATCATCGAGACTCCGCGCGACGGAACTGCGCCACCTAGAATGAGATGGAGCGCCGGCGTAGCTCAGTTGGTAGAGCACTTCATTCGTAATGAAGGGGTCCCCGGTTCAAGTCCGGGCGTCGGCTTCCTCGCCCGACTCGTCGTCGCGCTCAGGAGAGCGGGGTGCCGGCGAGGCTGGCGACCTTCCATTCGCCGCCTTCGTTCGCCATCGGCATCGCGAGGACGGTGCCCTTGATGCCGGTGTAGATGACGAAGGAGCGGTCCCCTTCGGTCCGCAGCGAGCCGACGTTCGCCTTTTCCGCTTCCGCCTTCATCTCGCTCTTGGCGGCCGGGTTCGTCAGTTTTTCGAGGATCCCCGCACAGCTCTTGTCTTCGATCTGCTTCGCCTGAGCGGCGAGTTTTTCGAACGATTCGGTGACGGCCTTCGACATATAGTCGCAAGCCGCCGCCCAGTTGCCTTCGGCGCGGGCGTCGAGGAAATCGTGCAGGGCGGCGGCGGCGGCGTCGAATTCCTTCGGTTCGGCCTCTTCGCCGAATTCCTGCACGCTGTTGTCGCCGCCCTTGACCTTGTACTGCGTCGAGCCACCGCCGGAATCGTTGTGCGACTTAGGCGTGAATTCGGAGGCTTCGCTCTTTCGCGAGGCCGGTTCTTCGCCGGTCCCCTCCCCTTCCGACTTGCCTTCTCTCCCTTGGGAGGTCGGCGATTCCGCGGTGCTGCTTCCGCTCCCGGTCGGAGCGGTCGCTTCAGTCGAGGGGCTGGAGCCGCTGTCGCTCCCACCGCCACAGGCCGCCAGGCCCAAGGCGAGCAGGAAGACGACGAGAGCCCCTGCCAGGGTCTTCGAAACTCTCCTCACGGATTCGATTCTAGAGAACTCGCTGTTTGTGCCCCCGCCTCGCCGAATTCGGCGAGGCGGGGACGGCGATGTTCAGGTCTAGTGCCGATGCCGCTCGTGCTTCCGCTTCCCCCCACAGCCGGCGGCCCTCATCACCGGCTTGGAGGAGCTCTGCTTGCCGTTGTGCCCGGTGGCGAGCACGTTGGCCCTGTTCTTCGATCCGCAGAGGTTCTTGGAGTTGATGATCAGGCCCTTCTTGGCGCCCTGCATGTGCAAGACGACCTTGGAGAGGGTGGCGTCCGGTGCGTCTTCGAGCGTCGCCCTGATGCCGCCGTGTGAGGAGTCGATCCTCACATCGACTTCGATGTCGACCAGGCCGTGCAGGGCAAAGAGCAGGTCGGGCAGCTTGTGGTTTGAGGATCTGAGGAAGACAGGGCCTTCCAGCGGTTCGTCCAAGAGCGGCGTCCAGGCCTTGACGAAGCCGTACCTGGAGGCCGCCGGGCACTGTTCGCCGTTTCCTCCGCCGGCTGCGAACTGGACCCTGGTGCAGATCGTCTTGATGTGGGCCTGGTCGAGGAATGCCGAACGGGGCAGTCTGACGACGAGGCCTTTGATGTTGGCGTCGCCCTTGCGGGGGCTGTAGACGGCTTTCAGGCCCGGGTGC
>DASTAY010000024.1:0-67067 GCA_035712345.1 Solirubrobacterales bacterium | reverse complement strand
GGGGCATTTGGAGACCCCGGCCAGGGAGCCGAGCTCGCCCGGGGGCAGGACAGCCGAGAACTTGGTCATGTCCTGTTCGCCGTCTTCGCGGGTGATCCGCATGTCGAAGGGGCTGAAGGAGCCGGCGTTGTTGTTGATCGCTCCCGCTTGGAAGTGCGGATCGAAGGGCGGGATGCCGTTCGGCGGGCAGGGGCCGCCGCCCACTCCCTTGGTGATTTCGAAGCTCGAGGTGACGGTCCTCGGGTTGGTCGGATCCGACCACGGCCAGAACTTCGCTTCGGTGGTGAAGCCACCACAGGTTGGCGGCGTCACAAGCGCTGCCCGTACCCCTTCCTTGAAGTGGAAGTTGAAGTGGTCGAAGGGGAGTTGGGGGATGTTTTCCAGGCTTGCGACCAAGCGGCCGGTCTTGGGATCCGGTTCGACCTTCAGCGGCAACTTGATGAGGACCCCCAGATTCGGGTTCCTGAGCACCAAGTACAGCGCGATCAGGCTGTCGAAGGGGTTCTCCGCCCCCGCTTCGGTCGTCTCGGGGTTGTCCTCCTCGGCCAGGTAGACCGAACCGTCGATCCCTTCGTCGACGACCGGCGTGTCGATGTGCAGGCTGCCGATCTTCGAGGAGTCCGGGCAGCCTTCGCCAGACGCGGCGCTGAGCGATTCGCTCGCGTACTCGGCCGGCGTGCACACGCCCAGGCCTTCGCCGATTGAGGGGTTGATCGTCACCCCTTCGGGAAGGGTGACTTCGGCTTTCTTTGCCTCAGACTGCGCGAGGCCGGCCGGGCTGGTCAGCCCCCCTTGGTCGAAGTCCACGCTGAAGTCGAGGCCGGTGCCGGTCTCCGCGGTGTCGGCGCTCGGCTTCGATTCGACTTCCGGGATGAAGGCGAGGCGTCCGCAGCCGGTGAAGCCCTGCGGGGCCGGCGGTTCGGCGAAGTCGTGGGTGAGCGCGCCACCCTTGACGAAGACGCCGGGGTTCTGCCAGGAGTCGGTTTCATAGCTGGTCAGCGCCGGGCCGGTGCAGCTGCCGGGCACGGTCAGGAAGGGCCCGTTCTGCCCTTCGACCGAGCATTCGCCACCGCGGGAGGAGAATTCCAATTCGACCGTGGGGATGATGGCCAGGCAGTCGCCGCGCAGGGAGTCGTGGCTGGAGTCGCCCGGGTATCCCCAGAGGGTCAGCCGGGCGCCCAGCACCTCGAGCGCCTGGGAGGTGTTGCTTACCACCGGCCTGATCCTGAAGGGCGCCGTTTCTTCCACCCCGACGTCGACCACGACCGGCACGCCGAGCACCCAGAAGCCGAGCCGGGCGACGACGCCGGGGGCGGTCTGCAGGTTGTATACGGCGGAGGGGACGTAGGCGACGAAGCCACCGGGGGGGGCGCTGAGCCGCACTGAGGTGAGCCCTACCGCGGTGTCGCTGTGGCAGTTGGGCACGAATATGGCTTGCGCGCCCACGGTCTGGGACTGCGTGGCGAAGTCGGCGGTCGGGCATTTCGGCGTCGCGCCGGGGTCGCCGATGAATCCCGCCGCCTGGGAGATCGCTAGGTCCTTGATCTCCCCGTCGAGGACGACGTCGAAGGCGGCCGGGGCGCCGCTGTGGTTCAGTTCGAAGGAGGTCGTCATCTCATAGGGATGCGAACCCGCCTGCGTGGCCGGGGAGCCGTCCCGGTTGGCGAAGCTGACGTCGAAGCTTTCCAGGCCGAACGCCGCCATGGCCGGCGCCGCCGCCAGGGCCGCGCCGAGCAGCGCGATCGAGAGCGTGAGCGCGGCCAGCAGGCCGAGCCTGCGACTGTGCGGGGGCTTGTGGGGTGCGTTCATCTGTGCTGTCTCCTTGCCGGCGGAAGTGGTCGCGGTCGCGGTTCTGTGTGCGCCGGCCGTCATCGCCGCGCCCTCCGCTCGGCGCGCCTACAGCGGCGCGCCCGCTTGCCGATCCCCTTCGCCCGCTTCGCCAGGCGCGCGGAGCGGCGGCGTAGGGCCTGGGAGCGCCTGTTCGAGCGGACCCGCCGGGCGCTGTGGCGCAGCCGCGTGGCGCGGTGGGCCAACCGCAACGCCCTCCGCGCCTGGGCGCCGCAGTTGAGCGCCGGCGCCGGGGTGCCGGCGCCGTGGAAGACCGCGCTCGCCGGGGAGGGCTGGCGCGGGGCTTCGGGCGGGGACTGGCAGGTGTCCCCCTGGCAGGCGGCCGCGGGGGCGGGCGGGGTCGGCAGGCCGCCGCCCGCGCGGGCGTCGTAGAGGTCGATCTGGCCGGGGTCCTGGGGAACCAGGCTGCTCGAGGTGCGAAAGAACACATCGGCGCCACTCTGACTCGCGTCGGTGAATTCGGAGTCTTCGGGGCTCTGGCCGCTGGAGATCAGATACAGGCAGCCTTCGTCCTGGGCGCTGTATGCGGGGGAGGATTCGCTGCAGCTGCCGGCGCCCGGCGCCTCCCACTCATAGACGTCCTGGGCTCCGTTGGTGTCCTGGGGCACCAACGCGTCGAAGGAGTTGAAGAAGACGCGGCTGCCGTCGTCGCTGATCGGGCGGGTCCCGTAGAGGCTCGACTCCCAGCGCGGTATCCAGGCGGCGGCTTCGGTTTCGAAGAACGATTCGAGCTTGCGCTTCGGGATCCCCCGCGAGTCCACCGGCCGGGCGCCGCTGGGCTTGCAGGAGACGCAGCTGAGGCGGCCGCTGCCGGCGTCGTAGCGGAAGACCTCGCTGGCGGCCCTGCCACTGCCGGCGTCGACGTTGTCATAGCCGGTAAGCGGGGCTTTGGACATGAAGAGCACCTGCCGGCCGTCGGGGGTGACGCGGGAGTTGTGCGCGCTCGGGTCGGCGCTCGCCAGGCCGGCGGGGGATTCGGGGTGACCGGGGCGAGCCACCTCCCCCGGCGCCAGCGTGGCGATGAAGGTCTCCGCGCCCCCGTGGCGCAGATAGAGGTTCGGTTCCCCCGCCGTCGCGCCGGGGGCGAGCGCTTCGTCGGAGACGAAGTAGATCCTCGAGGCGTCTTCGCTCGCCCCCACCACCCCCAGCCCGCTGTGGGCGATCAGCGTCGGGGTTTCGTCGTCGACGTCGAATTCGTAGAGTTCGCCGGAGCCTTGGGCGGAATCCGTCAGGTTCGTCGTGAAGATGACCTTTGAGCCGTCGGCGCTCGCGGTCCAGAAGGCCGCGTCTCCGCTCGACACCGATTCGGAGACGGGGATCGTCCGCGTACCGTCGATGCGGGCATAGAGCTGGCCCACCATTCCGGTGCCGTCTTGCCTGGTCCAGAAGATTCGCGAACCGTCGTCGGAGATCGCGTGCTGGAGGTTCACTGCCCGACCCGGGAGGGGGGCCGTACCAGCGCCGGCGACGTTCCCGGCCGAGGAGGACGCGCCCGTCACCGGTTCCCCACCCGGCAGGATGCTGACCAGGCGCAGGCTGCCGTCCACCCACTCGTAGAGGTTCGTCTCATTGCCCGGCGGCGGCGCGTCGGGGGTGAGGCTGTCAGGGGCGACGAAGATCGCGTGCGTCCCATCGGCCGAGGCGCCCTCGAACCCGATTTCGTAACCGCTGCTTGGATCGGCTTCCCGCGCACCGATCGTCAGCGTCCGGTAGCTATCGGTGAGGTTGTCGCGCCGGTAGAGGTTGACGTAGCCTTCCGCCGCCCCAGGCGCCAGCGCCAGGCCACTCTCGGGCGCCAGCCAGCCGTAGGAGAGATCGGGCGAGAAGACTTTGTACTCGCGGTCGATGAAGCCGGGGGCGAGCACCTGACCGCCGCGTTCGGGCGGGTTGATCGCGTGCGTGCTCCAGCCCACGCCCGCGTGACGGGTTGCGATGTACTGGCTGGTAAAGGGGTGGCTGAGCGCGTCGCCGAAGGCGGTGCCCGAGGAGTAGGTGACCTTCTCGCCGTTCAGCGAGCTCTGGCTGTAGCCGGCGTCGGACGAGAAGCCGCCTCCGAACAGCCAGGTGATGTCGCCGCCGTTCTTGTCGACCGGGCTGACCATCTCATAGGCCCGGCAGTCGGGCAGCTCGGCCCCCGCGCCCGTGCGGTAGGCCTGATTGGGGCAGCTCGTGTCCTGGGGCGTCGGGGCGTAGGTGGTGAAGGTGCGGTCGGCTCCGACGGTGGTGCCGACGGAGTTGACCGCGACGACCCGGTAATGATAGGTGGTGCCCTCGGTGAGGCCACTCAGCAGCCGGACGACGTGGTGGACGGAACTGTCGGAGCCGACCGCGAGCTCCGGCGTTTCGTTCCCGTATGCGGCGCTCGGCCCCCATTCGAAGTGGTAGGTGGTCGCAGAGCTCTGCGGGTTGATCGCGGCGTTCAGCTTCGCTTCACTGGAGACGACGTCTGAGGCCCACTCCCCTTCGAGTTTCGGCACCGGGGGCGGCAGCGGGCCGTAGACCTGCACGTTGGAGGCGCCAGAGACGTAGACCTCTTCGGTCGCGCCCCGCGTGGCGACGCCGTTGCCCGAGCCGCTGAGCGAGGTGACCGAGAGTGTGCTGGCGCCCGAAGACCCGGAGGCGTCGAACTCCTTTAACGAGGAGCCCACGAGGGCGTAAACGTGGCCGCTGGCCGGATCGACGGCCGCGGTGGTGACGCCGCTTTCCAGCGTGTACTCGAGAGCACCGGTTGAGCTGTCCAGCTTGCCCAGCTGCCCGCCGTAGGAGGTGACGAAGATGGAGCCCGCGGTGGATCCGGCGCCGGCCGCCAACTGGCAGGCTTCCGAATAGGTGAAGTTGGCGGCGTTGTCGGCATTGACCGGGAAGCTGCCCGAGGGAACGAACTTGTGGATCTTGCCGTTGTAGTCGCCGGTGTAGACAGCGCCCGCCGAGTCGACAGCTACTCCACAGGATTCGCCGAACGAGCCTTCGCTGGATTCACTCAGCTGTCCGAGGTAACTACCGGTGGAAGAAAAGATGTCGATTACGGAGCTGGTGGTATCGGTGACATAGATGTTGCCATCAGTGGATCCTCCAGATTCATCGATTGCAACCTCGACTTCGTTCGGCGCTCCGAAGCTGCCGAGGATCTTCCCCTGGGGGGTGACATCCGCGCCATTCTTTCCATCTATGACGTTGGTCCCCAGCCCGGAGAATTCGACCGGGTTGCCTTCCTCGTCGTAGCGCGAAAGCGTCTGAGCGTCGATGTCGATTACGTAGACGTCGCCGGTGGACTGGTCGACGGCGAGACCCGCGGGGCTGGAGAAGCTCGGCTGGTTGGCGCTCCCGAAAGTTTCGAGGAAGGGATGACTGGGCAAGGCTGCAGCCGGAGCAGCAAGAACCCCGACCAGCAGGAGGCAGGCCGCGACGGCGAGTGCGCCGCGGAAACCGATGGCCTGTCCCTGGAGCGGCCTTACTACGGCAGATGCTTTTGCGTGGTGCCTCATTGGTGATTCTCCCTGCCGGTCTTCTGAGTTCGATAGGTCATGGCCGACCGAATGGAGGTCCTGTCCTGAGGGCTGGCTAGAGAAAGCTCGGCCTGTCGCCGAGTGAGTGCCCCCGCCATTCCGATGCGATTCGCGGGCTCGGACGCGCCAGGGTGTGACGCTGCTGGGTCAACAGAGCTCCCTATGACACCAGCCTGCCCTACGACCCCGCTCTGGACGGCGGTCTTTGTCGCTTTCAACCCTCTGAGAGTTGACATAGGACGTCTCACTCGATGCCTCTCCTTGTCCCGTGAGCCCCGCTGTCGGCCGCTTCCCTTTAGCTGCCTCGGCGCTCGATTTCCCTGTTCCCTGCCTGGGTACTTCGTTGGCTATACCGTCTTCGTTCCTAAGTGAAGACGTGGCCGCATGCAAACACACCCGTACGTCGTTGTCAAGATACGCACATGGTATTTCTGATTACGACCGTCATTTGCAGCGGTTTTGGCAAGGAAAGGTTCTAGCGAAACCCGGAGAGTTCCCAGATAGGCGAGCGTTCGCCCTTGGGAACGGGCGGATTCGACGGAAGGCCGTTCCTAAGCGCTGGCGCGGCGGCGCTGTGCGTCGGCGTGAGTCTTCGCCGGTGGCTGGTCGCGTTCGAAGGCGACGAGCCTGCCCTCTTTGGGGCCGGTGTCGCCGAGGCGGTAGAAGGCAAGCAGGTACTCGACCAAGGGGGCGGTGAGGTCGGGGAGCTTCGCCGCGCGACCGTGGAGGACCTCGCTGGCGACGCGGGAGGCGATGCCGCCGACGATCACACCCTCGACCTCAGGTGGAGGGATCGCCTGGGACGGCAGTTCGGGGGCGGCGGCGCGCAACAGGGTGCCGTAACGCTGCAACCATTCGTGATAGGCGAGCGCAAGCTCCTCGCCTGCGGAGGGCGCCTCGACGAAGAGCAGGCGCGCCATATCGGGGTCCGCCGCCATCGCATGGAGGCCGGCGGCCAGCGAGGCCTCCACCCTCTCCTCGATCGTCGCCCCGGCGTCGCAGGACCCGGAGAGGACCTCGAAGAGCCGGTCGTGACCAGCGTCGTGGGCAGTCGCGAAGCAATCCTGCTTGTCGCTGAAGTTCTTGTAGAAGGCGTTGCGGGATACGGCCGCCGCCTTGACGATGTCGGCGACCGACATGGCTTCGTAGCCACGCTCGGCGACTACCCCCGGCACGGCATCGATCAGTCGCTCCCGCTGGTCGCGGAGCACCTCATCAGGCGAGAGCGCATGCCGGCCGCGCGGAAGCCGCTTGGGAGCTGCGGGTTTGGTGCTGGCGCGTGCCTTGGCCATCTCTCGCGAACGGTCTATCCCGTTACACGTACAGGGTAGTTCTTAAATACCGCCCGGTCAACGGAGCCGCGCCAACGGGAATCCTTCTTCACGCCGTAGAGATTTGGTTCGCCATGCGGCGCAAACCTCTACGCCGGTGTCCCGCTTTGCTCAGCCGAGGCTGGGGCGCATCTGTCGCAGGCGCCTGACCCGCTCCTCGATCGGGGGGTGGGTCGAGAAGAGGCCGGCGAGGCCCTTGCCCTTGAAGGGCCGGACGATGTAGAGCGGCTCGGCCGCCTGGTTGACCTGCATCGGCATCGCTTCGGCGCCCTGCTCGAGGCGCAGCAGGGCGCTGGCCAGCGACTCCGGGTTGCCGCAGATCTGGGCGCCGCCGGCGTCGGCCGCGTACTCACGCTGGCGCGAGATCGAGAGTTGGATGATCGTCGCGGCGATCGGCGCCAACAGGACGAGCGCCAGGGAGGCGACGAGGCTGAGCGGCGAGTCGTCGTCGTTGCCGAACCACATCAGCATGTAGGCGAGGTAGGTGATCGCGGCGCCGATCGCCGAGGCGACCGACTGGATCAGGATGTCGCGGTGCTGGACGTGGGCGAGCTCGTGGGAGAGGACGCCGCGCAGCTCGTCCTCGGAGAGCAGCTTGGTGATCCCTTCGGTGACCGCGACCGCGGCGTGCTTGGGGTTGCGGCCGGTGGCGAAGGCATTCGGCTGCTGCTGGGGGATCATGTAGAGGCGCGGCATCGGCAGTCCGGCGCGCGTCGTCAGTTCGCGCACGATCTGGTAGAGGCGCGGGTTTTCGGACTCCTCGATCGGCTTGGCCCGCGCCATCGCCAGCGCCATCTTGTCGCTGAAGAAATAGGAGAAGAAGTTGATCGCAAGGGCGATGAGGAGGAACAGGCCGGCCGTCTGTGCGCCGCCGATCAGCGCGCCGATGACGACCAGCAGGCCTGAGAGGGACGCCAGCAGGATCGTCGTCCGCAGCGTGGCGCCGAAGGTGGACTGCTTGGTGGTGGTCATCGCATCTCGCTCCTGATCGTGGGTTGGGCCGCCTGCGAAGTATTGCGGCGCGGCCGCGATCCACCTATAGGTGCCACCCCCTATTTCGTCGTGTGGGACCTTGTACGTGCCATAGCCCGCATAAAGTCGCAAGCGTGAGATTCGGAGACATCGAATGACGCTGGCGGCGGTCGCGATCCTCGCTGTCGCAGTTGTTCTCCTGGCCGCGGCGCTGCTGCGGCAACGGCGCCGCCTGGCGCCGCTGGAGCAACTGATCGAGGACATGGAGAAGGTCGACCTCAACCGACCCGCCTCCGCCCTGCCGCCATCGATCGACGGCGTCGGCGAGACCGAGGAGGTCGAGCGGATCGAGCTCGCCTTCCTGCGCATGCTGCGCCGTCTGGAAGCCGAGCGGCGCCGCGCCGGCAGCGCCGCGCTGCGCGCCCAGGAGGAGGAGCGCGCCCGGGTCGCCCGTGACCTGCACGACGAGGTCAACCAGTCGCTGACCGGCCTCTTGCTGCGACTGGAGGCGGTGCGCGAAGCGGCGCCGCCCGAGCTCGAGCCGGAGATCGCCGAGACGCGCGCGCTCGCCAACCAGGCGATGCAGGAGCTGCTCTCGCTCGCACGCCAGCTGCGGCCCACCGCGCTTGACGACCTCGGCCTCATCGCCGCGATCGCGGGCCAGGTCGAGCAGGTGAAGCGCTCTGGGTTCGCCGCCGAGCTGGCCGCCGAGGGCGATTTCTCCGACCTCGACGACGACGTGCAGCTCGTCCTCTACCGAGTCGCCCAAGAGGCGCTCAGCAACGCCACTCGCCACAGCGAGGCCCAGAGGATCGCCGTCACCCTGCGCCGCCCCGGCTCGGCCGTCGAGCTCGAGGTGGCCGACGACGGCCGGGGCTTCGCCTTCGAGCAATCCGAGCAGGGCCTCGGCATCGGCGGCATGCGCGAGCGGGCGCTCCTGATCGGGGCCGAGCTGACGATCGAGTCACGCCCCGGCCACGGCACCACCGTGCGCCTCTCGGTCCCGAACTAGCGCCTTCTGGGATTCCCGCCGAGGAACGACAGGCCCGGAGCGCCGGCCAGGATAGTCGCAAGGGTCTCCGCGACCCGGCGCGCTTCCTCGTCGATCTGCCTTTCGGACAGCGGCAGGACCTCGTAGCCAAGGCGCTTCAACTCGAGACCCCGGGTCCTGTCGTCCTGGAAGGCTGCTCGTCCTCGGTGATGGGTGTAGTGGTCGGTTTCCACGACCAGCCGCCGCTCGCGCCACATGAAGTCGACGAGATACGCGCCGACGCGAACGTTCACCTCCGGCAGCGGCAGCCGATGGCGGCGGCACAGCCGAAGAAAGCCCTCCTCCAGGTCGCCGCGTGTGCGGTCCCGGCGGCTCTCCTCGTCCACTGGCAGTCCGAGCACGTTCGCCTGCCTGATCGCCTTGCGCAACTCGCGCGGCGTAAGCGCACCGGGCCATCCCGCGGCGACTGCACGACGCAGATCCTCCACCGTTCGAGCGGAGCTGGTGAGCGGCACCCCCTGGCGGGCGACCACGTCGCGGCGGGCAAGCGAACGTGAGCGATGAACACGAATGCCGGCGCGACGAGCCCTGCCCCCGTTGCCCGACACGATGACGTCGACGGTTCCCAGCGTGCCCGGCAACAGTTCCCAGAGCATCGCGGCGCCGCGATGGCTTACCGCCGCACCCCAGTAGTCGAGCAGCGGGTCACCCACTCGCATGGAGCCACGCCCCACCGCGAGCACGGCGGCCATGCACCGACCCTGGAGCGAAAGCGCCGCGTGACCCACCGCGTATACGCCTCGATGGACCCGGTGCAATCGCCCGGCGGCGGCCCGAGCATGGATTCCCCGTTCGTCGATTCCCAGGCCGTGCAACTGCGCGGCCGAGATGACGCCATGTTGGCGCTTCGCGATCTCGGCGAGAGCCAGGTCGGGTCTGAACAGGTCGGGTGTGGCGACTTTCCCCTCCATTCGATGGGGGTAAGTCGCCACACCCGCCAATCTCTCCCCCTGCGCGCTCGATGCCATCCGCTGAGAGACTGCGCGTCTGATGAGGATCTTGATCGCTGACGACCACGGCATCGTCCGCTCGGGGTTGCGGCTGCTGCTCGAGCGCCAGCCCGACATCGAGGTGATCGCGGAGGCTTCCGACGGGGCCGAGGCGCGCGACATCGCTGTGCGCGAGCGGCCCGACCTGGCGGTGCTCGACCTGAAGATGCCGAAGCTGACCGGCCTGCAGGCGACGCGTGAGATCAGGGCGCAGTCGCCCGAGACCGCCGTACTGATCCTCTCGATGCACGACGACCAGCGCTACGTGGCCGAGGCGCTCGAGGCCGGGGCGGCCGGCTATGTGGTGAAGACGCAGGCCGATACCGACCTGCTCGCCGCGATCCGCGCGATCGAGCGCGGCGAGCCCTTCCCGGCGCCGGCCGCGAGCGGCGAGCTGACCCCGCGCGAGGAGGAGATCGTCAAGCTCGTCGCCGAGGCGCACACGACCAAGGAGATCGCCGCGATCCTCCACGTCTCCGAGAAGACCGTCGAGAACCACCGGGCGAACGCGATGCGCAAGCTGGGGATGCGCGACCGAGTCGAGCTCGTCCGCTACGCGATCCGCCGCGGCTTGATCGAACCCTGAGGCGACCGTGCCGGTCTGCTTGACTGGAGGACCTCGTCCATGACTACCGGTCAGGAATTCCGCGAAAAGCGTTGGCTGGCGCTGATCCTGCTCTGCTCGGCCCAGTTCGTCGTCGTGCTGGACGCCTCGATCGTCAACGTCGCCCTGCCCTCGATCGGCAGGGCGCTCGACTTCTCCCAGGAGAACCTGCCCTGGGTGGTGAACGCCTACGTGCTCGCCTTCGGCGGCTTCCTCCTGCTCGGCGGGCGCACCGCCGACCTGCTCGGCCGGCGGCGCGTCTTCATGGCCGGGCTGCTGCTGGTCGCGGTCGCCTCGCTCGCGGCGGGCTTCGCCTCGACCGAGGGACAGCTGATCGCCGCACGGGCCGCCCAGGGCCTGGGCGCCGCGATCATCTCCCCCGCGGCGCTCTCGATCGTCACCACCACCTTCAGCGATGGCGCCGAGCGCAACAGGGCGCTGGGGGTCTGGGGCGCGGTCGCGGGCTCCGGGGGTGCCGCCGGCGTGCTGCTGGGCGGCGTGCTCACCGAAGGGCTCGGCTGGGAGTGGGTGCTCTGGGTCAACGTCCCGGTCAGCCTCGTCGCCTTCGCCCTCTCCCCCAGGCTGATCGCCGAAAGCCGCGCCGAGCACGCGACCCGCGCCTTCGACGTCGCCGGTGCGGTGACGGTAACGGCGGCGCTCTCGATCCTCGTCTACGCGGTGATCGACGCGACGAGCGCGGGCTGGGGCTCGACCAAGACGCTCGGCCTGATCGCGCTCTCGCTCATCCTCTTGGCGATCTTCGTCGCGGTCGAGCTGCGCACGGCCAAGCCGCTCGTCCCCTTCTCGATCTTCCGCCTGCGCACGCTGACCGGCGCCAACGTCGTCGGCGTCCTCGTCGGCGCCTCGCTCTTCTCGATGTTCTTCTTCATCTCCCTATATATGCAGCAGGTGCTCGGCTACAGCCCGATCCACGCCGGGCTCTCCTACCTGCCGCTGGCGCTGACGATCATGGCCTCGGCCGGGATCGCCTCGCAGCTGGTGACCAAGCTCGGCTACAAGCCGGTGCTCGCCGCCGGCCTGCTCTTCATCGTCGCCGGCCTGCTCTGGTTCAGCCGCGTCTCGGTCGGCGGCGGCTTCTCCACCGACATCCTCGGACCGTCGCTGCTGGCCGCCGCCGGGCTCGGCTTCGCCTTCGTGACGACGACGATCGCCGCGGTCTCCGGAGTCGAGGAGAGCGAGGCCGGGCTGGCGAGCGGCTTGATCAACACCTCGCAGCAGGTCGGCGGCGCACTCGGCCTGGCGGTGCTCTCGACCATCGCCACCTCACACACGGAAAACCTGCTGGCAAGCGGGTCGAACCTCCCCCACGCCCTCACCGAGGGCTTCCAGGCGGCCTTCCTCGGCGGCGCCGCGTTCGCTGCGCTCGGCCTCGTCCTCACCCTGGTGCTGATCCGCAACCGCGATAGCCGCGCCCATGTCGAGCTCGGCAGGGCCGAAGCCCGCGAGCGCGAGGCGACCGAAGCTGCGTCCGCCTAGCCGGCCGAACCCCGCGCCATCCGCATAACCGACCTCTTCAGTAGGATTTGACTCATGCTGTTCTCGACGAAAGCCGAGTACGGAGTCCGCCTGATGGTCGAGCTCGGCCGCCAGCCGGGGTCCGCCCCAGTCTCGCTCAGCGCCGTCGCCGAAGCGGAGCGCCTGCCGCTCTCCTATCTGGAGCACCTGGTCGCGAAGCTGCGCAACGCCGAGCTGGTCACCTCGACCCGCGGCGCCCACGGCGGTTACCGGCTGGCGCAGCCGGCCGAGGCGATCACGCTCGACCAGGTGGTCGAGGCGCTGGAAGGCCAGATCGCGCCGATGGAGTGCTTCCACGAGACTCCCGAGGGAAAGGTCCTGTGCTCGCATGAGAGCGACGGCGATCGCGCCTGCGCGACGAAGCTGCTCTGGACCCGGGTCCAGGGCGGCGTCACCAAGGCGTTGGCGGGGACGACCCTGGCCGAGCTGGTCGAGTTCTCCGGCGGCGTCGCGAGCGGCGCCGAGAAGGCGCCGGTCGGCAGCGTCGCCTAGCCCGGACCACCCAACAGAGTCCCAACCAACAGAGTCACCATCGACAGAGTCACCGAGAAACGGAGCGAAATTGGCTGAGCTGGAGATACGCAACCTGCACGTGAGCGTCGAGGACAAGCAGATCCTCCGCGGCCTCGACCTCGACGTCGAGAAGGGCAAGGTCCATGCGCTGATGGGGCCGAACGGGTCCGGCAAGTCGACCCTCGCCAACGCGATCATGGGGCACCCGGCGCTCGAGGTGACCGAGGGCTCGATCGTCTTCAAGGGAGAGGACATGACCGAGGCCGATCCCGACGAGCGTTCCCGCGCCGGCCTGTTCATGGCCTTCCAGTACCCCGTCGCCATCCCCGGCGTCTCGGTCAGCAAGTACCTGCGGATGATCCTCAACGCCCGCCGCGAGGCGCGGGGCGAAGGCGAGATCAAGATCAAAGAGTTCGCCAAGGTCGCCCAGGAGGCGATGGAGCTGGCGAACATCCCCAAGGACTTCTCCAGCCGCTACCTCAACGACGGCTTCTCCGGCGGCGAGAAGAAGCGCATGGAGCTGCTGCAGCTGGCGCTGCTGCGGCCGGAGATCGCGGTGCTCGACGAGACCGACTCCGGCCTCGACATCGACGCCCTGCGGGTGGTCGCCGAGGGCGTAAACACCTTCGCCGGCCCGGACATGGGCGTGCTGATCATCACCCACTACCAGCGCATCCTGCACATGGTCAAGCCCGACTCGGTCCACGTGATGTTCGAGGGGCGGATCGTCAAGGAGGGCGGGCCGGAGCTCGTCGGCGTGCTCGAGGAGAAGGGCTACGGCTGGATCCGCGAGGAGGTACAGGCGGCTGCGAGCCCGGCCGGAGGGAGCGTCTAATTCTGATGGTGTGCGACCGGAGGCCGGGCGAAGCATTTATGAGGGGCGCAATCGAATGACGGTGGCGACCAAGCCCTTCCCGATCGAGAAGGTCCGCGCAGCCTTCCCCGCGCTGGAGCGCGAGGTCCACGGCCGACCGGTGGCCTACCTCGACAGCGGTGCCAGCTCGCAGCGGGTGCTCGCCTCGATCCAGGCAGTCGACCGCTACGAGCGGGCGCACCACTCCAACGTCCACCGCGGCTCGCACACGCTCTCGGCCGAGGCCACGGCGGCCTACGAGGGGGCGCGGGCGACCGTGGCCGACCACCTCGGCGCCGACGACCGCCGCGAGGTGATCTTCGTCCGCAACGCGACCGAGGCGATCAACCTGGTCGCGCGGGCATGGGGCGACGCCAACGTCGGCGCCGGCGACCGCATCGTGCTCACCGAGATGGAGCACCACTCGAACGTCGTTCCCTGGCAACAGCTCGCCGAGCGGGTCGGGGCCGAGATCGACTGGGTGCCCGTCGGCGAGGACGGGCAGCTCGACATGGATGCCTACGCCGTGCTGCTGGAGCGCGGCCCGAAGCTGGTCGCCGTCGCCCACGTCTCCAACGTGCTCGGCAGCGAGAACCCGATCGTGGAGATTGCCCGCCTCGCGCACGACGCGGGAGCTCTGGTGCTCGCCGACGGCGCCCAGGCGGCGCCGAAGCTGCCGCTCGACGTGGCCGAGCTGGGCGTCGACTTCTACGCCCTGACCGGGCACAAGCTCTACGCGCCGACCGGGATCGGCGCGCTCTGGGCCAGGCTCGACCTGCTGCGCGAGACCCCGCCCTTCCTCGGCGGCGGCTCGATGATCCGCAAGGTGACGAAGGAGGGGACGACCTACGCCGACGCGCCGGCGCGTTTCGAGGCGGGGACGCCGGCGATCGCCCAGGCGATCGGCATGGCCTCGGCGCTGCGCTGGCTCGACGGCCTCGGCATGGAGGCGGTGCGCGACCACGAGCGCGAGATCGCCGACTACGCGCTGGAGCGCCTCACAGAGGTGCCGGGACTGCGCGTCTTCGGCCCGCCGCGCGGGCCCGAGCGGCTCGGCCCGGTCTCCTTCGAGCTCGAGGGAGTCCACGCCCACGACGTCTCCGAGATCCTCGACCGCCACGGCGTCGCCGTCCGCGCCGGTCACCACTGCGCCCAGCCGCTGATGGACCGGCTCGGCATCGCCGCCACCGCCCGCGCCAGCTTCGGCGTCTACACGACCACGGAGGAGATCGACCGCCTGGTCGAGGGTCTCCACGACGCCCGCAAGGTCTTCGGCCTCTGATGGAAGACCAGCTCTACAGGGAGCAGATCCTCGATCACTACAAGCGGCCGCACAACTTCGGCCGCATCGAGAGCCCCGACCTCGAGTTCGAGGACACCAACCCGTTCTGCGGCGACGAGCAGCACGTGACGATCCGCCTCGACGAGGAGGGCAGGGTGGCCGAGGTGGCCTTCGAGGGGCAGGGCTGCGCGATCTCGACCGCGGCGACGTCGCTGCTGACCGACGAGCTGGTCGGGAAGTCGCGCGAGGAGCTCCTCGCCCTGCCGAAGGAGGAGGTGCTCGACCTGCTCGGGATCGAGATCTCGGCGACGCGGATGAAGTGCGCGATGCTGGGCCTCAAGGTGGTCAAGAGCGCCAGCCTGGGCAAGCCGGCCGAATGGGAGGACGAGGGCGAGGCCGGCGACCCGAGCGAAGCGGCCGCGGACCTCGGCACTGCCTAGCCCCGGGCGCGTTTGTCGGGATATGCCCGACCAACGCGCCCGGACACACCAGATGCTGCCTACATGTTCGGGTCGGGGGCCATCACGGCGAAGACCGCCTCGAAGGGGTCTTTGACGATCGCGATGCGACCGACTTCGGCGATGTCGAACGGCTCCAAGGCGACCGCGCCGGCCGCATCCGTCGCCCTGGCGACCGCGGCGTCGACGTCGTCGACTGCGAAGTAGACGAGCCAGTGGGCCGGAACCTCGTCGGGGGCGCGGCCGGTGATGTCGATCATGCCGCCGACCGAGTCTCCCCCGGATTCGATGCTGGTGTAGGCGCCGGTCTCGAACTCCCGCTCCTCGAAGCTCCAGTCGAAGACCGCGCCGTACAAGGACCTGGCGGCCTCGGGATCGCGGGTGTTGAGCTCGTTCCAGACAACCGCGCCCGACTCTTTGACGACTTCGGCGCCGACGAAGGCGCCCGGCTGCCAGATCCCGATGACCGCCCCCGTGGGGTCGGCGAAGACCGCCATCCGGCCGAGGTCCATGACGTCCATCGGCTCGGCGAGCACGGCGGCGCCCGCCTGCTTCGCCTTCGCCACCGTCGCATCCGCATCCTCGACCGAGACATAGGAGCTCCAGGCGGGCGGCTGACCCTCCTGCATCAACGGCATCATCCCCGCGACCGGCTTGCCGCCCAGCATCGCCTGGCGATAGCCGCCCGTCTGCTCCGCGTTCTCGCCCTCCGGCGCCTCCCAGCCGAAGAGGCCGCTGTAGAAGTCGACCGCCTTCTCGATGTCGGGCGTGCCGAGGTCGACCCAACAGGGAGTGCCGGGGGCGTAACTGGTTCTCTCGCTCATCGTCGCCTTCCTCTAAAATCCGACTGTAGAAGTAGGATTAAGTCTCAACCCGCACTAAGCAAGGCAAAGGCTACGCCCCTGATGCCCGACACCGCCGGAACCCAGATACCCGTCTGCCCGCTCGCCGAGCTCGAGCCCGGCGCTATGCGCCTGGTCGAGCACGACGGGATCAAGATCGGGGTCTTCAACTGCGACGGGACGCTCTACGCGATCGAGGATCGCTGCTCCCACGACGACGGGCCGCTCGCCGAGGGCGAGTTCGACGCCGCCGCCTGCACGGTCGAGTGCCCCCGCCACGGCTCGCTCTTCGACCTGACCAGCGGCAGGCCGAAGACGCTCCCCGCCTATGCTCCGGTGAGGACGTTCGCGGCAACCGTCGTCGACGACACCATCGTCCTGGAGGTCTGATCGAACATGGCAACGCCCGAGGCAGTCGCAGAGAAAAGAGAGCTGGCCGGCATCAACGCCGACTACAAGGAGAAGTTCGGCTTCCACGACCCCGAGACCGGCTACGCCTACAAAGCCCCCAAGGGGCTCAGCCGCGAGGTGGTCGAGTCGATCTCCGAGTACAAGGACGAGCCCCAGTGGATGCGCGACTTCCGCCTCAAGGCGCTGGAGCACTTCGAAAACCGGCCGACCCCGACCTGGGGCGGCAACCTCGGCCAGATCGACTTCGAAGACATCCACTACTTCGTCCGCGCCTCCGACAAGAACAGCCGCGACTGGAGCGAGGTCCCGGACGACATCAAAAACACCTTCGACCGGCTCGGCATCCCCGAGGCGGAGCGCAAATTCCTCGCCGGCGTCGGCGCCCAGTACGAGTCCGAGGTCGTCTACCACCAGGTCAACGAGAAGCTCGAGGCCCAGGGCGTGATCTTCACCGACATGGACACGGCGCTGCGCGAGCACGAGGACCTCGTGCGCGAGTACTGGGCGACCGTGATCCCGCCCAACGACAACAAACTGGCGGCGCTCAACTCGGCCGTCTGGTCGGGCGGCTCCTTCGTCTACGTGCCCGCCGGGGTCGAGGTCGAGATGCCGCTGCAGGCCTACTTCCGGATCAACACCGAGAACATGGGCCAGTTCGAGCGCACGCTGATCATCGCCGAGGAGGGTTCCGACGTCCACTACATCGAGGGCTGCACGGCGCCGGTCTACTCGACCGACTCGCTGCACTCCGCGGTGGTCGAGATCGTCGCCAAACCGAGCTCGCGGGTGCGCTACACGACGGTGCAGAACTGGTCGCAGAACGTCTACAACCTGGTCACCAAGCGGGCGATCGCCGAGGAGAAGGCGACGATGGAGTGGGTCGACTGCAACCTCGGCTCGAAGCTGACGATGAAGTACCCGTCGATCTACCTGCTCGGGCGCGAAGCCCACGGCGAGATCCTCTCGATCGCCTTCGCCGGCGAGGGCCAGCACCAGGACGCCGGCGGCAAGATCATCCACGCCGCACCGAAGACCTCCTCCTCGATCTTCTCCAAGTCGATCTCCAAGGACGGCGGGCGCAGCACCTACCGCGGCCTGCTCGAGGTCGCCGACGGGGCGAGCGAATCGCGCTCCAAGGTCGTCTGCGACGCGCTCCTGCTCGACGAGGACTCGCGCTCGGACACCTATCCGACGATCCGCATCGGCGAGAACGACGCCGACGTCGGCCATGAGGCGACCGTCTCCAAGATCGGCGACGAGCAGATCTTCTACCTGCAGAGCCACGGGCTCGACGAGGAGGAGGCCTCGAAGATGATCGTCAACGGCTTCATCGAGCCGGTCACCAAGGAGCTGCCGATGGAGTACGCGGTCGAGCTGAACCGCCTGATCGAGCTGCAGATGGAGGGCTCGATTGGCTGAGCTGGCCACCCTCCCACCCCTTCCCGATCAGAAGGCGAAGGGGTGGGAATTCACCGACCTCTCCAGCCTCGACCTCGACGCCTACCAGGCCGGCTCCGTCGACGCCTCGCTCGGCTCCGCCGATGGGGCGACCGTGCTGCCGCTGGCCGAGGCCACCGACTCCCGCCCGGAGCTGGTCGAGGGACGGCTGGGCGCGCTCGTGCCAGGCGACGACCCGTTCGTCGCGCGCAACGAGGCGAACTGGCGCGACGGCGTGCTGATCCACGTCCCCGCCGGGGTGAAGCTCGCCGAGCCGATCAAAGTCGAGCTGCCGCTGGACGAGGAGGGCGCGGTCGCCTACTGGCGCACCCTGATCGTGCTCGAGGACGGCGCCGAGGCGGAGGTCTGGGAGCACGCCGGCTCGGCCGGCGACGAGACCGACGCCCTGCTCAACTCGGTGGTCGAGCTGCACGTCGGCCAGGCGGCGACGCTGCGCTACGTCTCCACCCAGGACATCTCCGAGCGAGCCTGGATCTTCTCCAGCCAGCGCGCCCAGGTGGAGCGCGACGGCCGGCTCGACTGGACCGCACTGGGCTTCGGCTCGGCCCGTGGCAAGGTGCGGATGGAGACCAACCTCGCGGGACCGGGATCGCAGGCGCGGGTGACCGGCGGCTACGCCGGCGGGCCCGGCCAGCACCTCGACTACGACACGACCCAGGAGCACTCCGCCCCCAACACCTTCTCCGACCTCGCCTTCCGCGGCGTGCTCGCGGCCGGGGCGACGGCGGTCTGGCGCGGCATGATCCGCGTCGACCCGGGCGCCCAGCAGACCGATGCCTTTCAGGAGAGCCGCAACCTGCTGCTCTCGCCGGAGGCGCATGCGGACGCGATCCCCGGCCTGGAGATCGAAGCCGACGACGTGCGTTGCACCCACGCCGCGGCGATCGCCCAGATGGACCAGGACCAGCTCTTCTACCTGACCTCGCGCGGGCTAGATCCGGCGGCCGCCAAGCAGCTGATCGTCGAGGGCTTCCTCGAGGCCCTGGTCGAGCGCCTGGCCGCGGGCCCGGTGCGCGAGGAGATCTCCGCCGCGCTCGAGCAGCGACTCGCCGAGATCCTCTAGCGCGCCCTCGCCACAACCAGACCCCGGGACCACCGGAGTGGCTGAAGTTTTCCAGTGGCCCCGGGCACTGCTTGCCTATCTATTTGTGGGAGGGAGAGGGAGAAAGAGAAAGGATTCGCAATCTCTGATCCCAGTCAACCATTGGAGCTACCCGGTGACATCGGTAGAAAACCGAGCGGCGGCCGCGGCTTTCCACACCCCCTGCTCATGAGTTCGCGACCGAGAGCAGGTAGAGGCCGAAGCAGGTGAAGGCGACCATCACCGCCAGCATCCAGTACTGCGAGCGGGTCGCCTGGCGGTAATCGCCCCAGTAGGCGGTGGCGCGGTCGTGGGCCAGGGTCAGGCCGATCACGTGGCCGATCACGAGGGCGCCGACCTGGACGTACCAGATCGCGTTCGAGCTGAGCACCCGGAAGTCGATCCCGGAGGAGGCCGTGCCGAAGAGGTCGGTGGTTCCCGTCCCCAGCGGGTCCGAGAGCAGATAGGTGAACTGGGCCTGCTCCTGGAAGACGAACAGGCTGAAGTAGTGGGCGACCAGGTAGGCGAATGCGATCGGGATCAGCGTGTGGGCGAAGCCGGTGCGCAGCTTCCGGAGCGAGGGCGCACCCGGCACGCCCGCCATCCCGCGCACGCCGATCAGGTAGACCAGGCCGACCCCGGCGAAGGTGAGCAGCATGAAGATCGTGTCGGTGGTGCGCAGCGCCGCGGTCGCGCCGAAGCCGGCGTCGACCAGATGGTTGAAAGTGCTTTGGAGGGCGCTTTTGAACGCCCCCTCCTGAGCGCCGTCGAAGCTGGTGCTCGCGATCGAGGCGATCACCACGGCGGCCGAGCCGGGAACGGCCGCCCAGGTGGTGGCTGCGGCGAAGGGACGCCGGACGCCGAGCCGGCCCTCCTCGGTGCCGAAGCAGCCGAGCCGGCCGAACATACCGAAGTAGACCGAGAAGACCTCCCCCGTCCGACACCATTCCTCGACTCCGAAGAGCGCCATCATCGCCATCGTGTAGATCGTGTAGATGACGGCGGCAACCGCGGCGGCATGCGGGTCGAGGCCGACGGCGACCCCGCCATTGGCTCCGTAGACGACCTCCAGCCAGACGACGGCCAGCAGCCCGATCGCCGCCGGCCAGCGACCGAGGCGCTCCGGGTAGCGCAGATGCACGGGGCGCTGGCCGGCGATCGTCGTGAACGCTCCCCCCGCCGCCCGCCCGACCGCCCGCCACGGGTTGAACGGCCTGAAGACGTCGCCGAGGAAGACGCTGAAGAGCGGGAAGCCGAGCCAGGTCGTGACGAAGAGGAAGGTGAGGGCGAAGTTGCGGTCGGGCGCTTCCGTGCCGCGCAGCCCGGCGTAGATCGCCACGCCGAGCAGGAGGACCCCCACCAGGCCGTAGGCGATCTGCGCCGGTAACGCGAGCAGGGCCCGCGAGAGCCGCGCGTCGAGCGGGCGCCAGCGATCCTTCTCGAAGCGGGGCGTCCGCCAGCCGACCGAGAGCGCGAAGAAGGAGACGATCAGGACGATCGACGCCCCCCAGGCGAAGAGCCACGCCGGGACCGGCAGGTCTTTGCGCGCGACCAGCGCGTGCGCGACCGGCAGCAGCGAGCTCACGGGTTGACCGTCAGTTCGAGGATCTGTTCTTTGCGCCCCTCGAGCTCGGCCTCGAAGACGCCTTCGATCGTCGCCGGGAAGTGGAAGCTGACCGAGCCGCCCGCCTTGACGTCCTTCATGATGTCGTAGCCGTGCATGTGGACCTCGTCGCTGACGTCGGAGTCCACCTTGAAGCGCACCTCTTCGCCCTTGTTGTAGGTCAGCTGGGCGATGCCGCCGACCGGTTTGCCGTGCTTGATCGTGATCGTCGTCACGCCCTTGGTCGGTTCGCTGCTGCTGTCGCTGTT
Organism: Solirubrobacterales bacterium; assembly: GCA_035712345.1. Classification (GTDB taxonomy): domain Bacteria; phylum Actinomycetota; class Thermoleophilia; order Solirubrobacterales; family 70-9; genus VRUE01. The sequence continues at coordinate 46,460 of DASTAY010000024.1, read as the reverse complement.
GCCACCGCTGAGGACGATCAACAGCACGACAGCGACGACCACGATCCCAAGGCCGACGACCGCTTTCACGGTATTCGAGTTCATTTCCGCCTCCTTCGCTCACGGGCACGGCCGTCCGACCGCGCCCAGATTGGCGGCAGCCACACGACCGCCGCACCAGATCCGCTGCGCTGCGCTAGATGGCGCGGGGAGGCGGGCGCTGAGCGAGGCCGAAGGCGATCAGCAGACCGCCGTGCGGAGTGTGCAGGCCGGGGAGCCTGGGACGGCGCCAGTTCCGCGCGACTGTGGCTTTCGACCGGGCCCGGGCGGCGATCCTCTCGGCCAGCCGCACCGCCGTCTCGCAGCCCGGATAACGCCCGAGCAGCAGCGAGCCGAGCAGAAGCAGCAGGGGAACAGCCGCGATGAGGAACTCGACCATCGCCCCGGGAAGCTAGCGCAGATAACTTCCCGCAACCTAAATGCGCCCTGAACGAGAGAACATCGCGGCCCCCGACCTGCCGGAGGGGATCGAGTGGGTCGGCGAGCCGCCTCGCTCGATGCCGGTGGCGACGGCGGGCGGGCCGGTCCTCGTCCACTTCTTCGACTTCGCCCAGCTCAACAGCGTGCGCACGCTTCCCTACGTCTGCGAGTGGGCGCGGCGCTACGGGGAGAAGGGGCTGAGGACCCTCGGCGTGCAGGCGCCGCGCTTCACGTTCGGGGCCGAGGTCGGCCCGGTCGCCGCGGGGCTCGAGCGGCTCGGGGTCGAGTTTCCGGTGGCGATCGACTCCGACCGCCGTCTCTGGCACGCCTACGGCTGCGAGGGCTGGCCCAGCCTCTTCCTCTGGAAGCTCGGCGGCGCGCTCGCCTGGTTCCACTTCGGCGAGGGCGAATACCGCGCCACCGAGGAAGCGATCCAGGCGGAGCTGCGCGAGCAGGACGCCCTGCGGGGGCTGCCGGAGCCGATGGCGCCGCTGCGGGCGAGCGACGCGCCCGGGGCGAAGGTCATGCCCCCCACTCCCGAGCTCTTCCCCGGCGGCTCCTGGGAGCAGCCCTGGGAGGGCGAGGAGCTGCGGGTCCCGTACTCGGCCGGGGGCGCCTACGCGACTCTCGACGGCGCCGGCGAGCTCGCCGTGACGCTGGACGGCCACGCCCTCGACCCGATCGCAGTCGACGGCCCGTCCCTCCACCCGCTCGCCGAGCACCCCCGCCACGAGTCCCACGACCTAACCGTGCGCCCCTCCCCCGGCCTGCGGATCTGGTCGATCAGCTTCGCCGCCGGCCTGCCGTAAACGCGTCTGCCGCGGGTGGCGTGGCGGCGGGGGTCCCCCATAGCGGAGGACTCGCAAGGCGAGTCCGAGCACATGGGGGAGATGCCGCCGCGACAGGACCCGCGGGGTTAGGCGCTTGCGGCAGTCGCTTCGCGAATCTCCTTGGGCAGCATGAAGCGCACGTCCTCGTCGACGGTGCGCAGCTCGGAGACGTCCTCGACGCCGCGCTCACGGAAGAGGGCGACGAGGTTTTCGACCAGCTCCTCGGGGGCGCTGGCGCCGGAGGTGACGCCGACCGTCTCGACGCCCTCCAGCCACTCCTCGCGCACCTGGTGGTGAAAATCGATCAGGTGCGAGGCGGCGCCGTGTTCGCGCGCCACCTCGACCAGGCGGTTGGAGTTCGACGAGTTGGTCGAGCCGATCACCAGCACCAGGTCGCACTCGCGGGCCAGCTGCTTGACGGCGATCTGGCGGTTGGTGGTCGCGTAACAGATGTCGTCGGACTTGGGGTTGACTATCGCCGGGAACCTGGCCCGCAGCGCGGCGATGATCTCGGTCGTCTCGTCGACCGAGAGGGTCGTCTGGGTGATGAAGGCGACGCGCTCGGGGTCCGGCACCTCGAGGTCCTCGACCTCGGCGGCGGTCTGCACGAGGATGATGCTCTCGGGCGCCTCGCCGGTGGTCCCTTCGACCTCCTCGTGGCCCTCGTGGCCGATCATCACGATCGTGTAGCCGTCGGCGGCGAAACGGCGCGCCTCGACGTGGACCTTGGTGACCAGCGGGCAGGTGGCGTCGATCGTGCGCAGGTTGCGGGCAGCCGCGTTCTCGTGAACGGCCGGGGCGACGCCGTGGGCGGAGAAGACGACCATCTCCCCCTCCGGCACCTCGGTCTCCTGGTCGACGAAGATCGCGCCGCGCTTGGAGAGCTCCTCGACCACGTGCTTGTTGTGGACGATCTCCTTGCGCACGTAGACCGGGGCGCCGTGGTGCTCGAGCGCACGCTCCACGGTCTGGACCGCGCGGTCGACGCCGGCGCAGTAGCCACGGGGGGCGGCGAGCAGGACGCGCTTGGGCGTCGCCGTTTTGCTTGCAGGCATACCCCTCAGGGTATCGGGGAGCTAGCCTTGCAGCCCATGCCGACCGCCGGAGACCACCTGGAGCGACTCAGCTCGACCGATGCCTCGTTCCTGACCAACGAGACGTCTGCGAGTCACATGCACATCGGCGGCATCCTGATCTTCGAGGGGCCGCCGCCGCGCTACGTCGACCTCGTCGAGCACGTGCGCAGCAAGCTCGACCAGGTGCCGCGCTTCCGCCAGCGGCTGGTGGTCCCCCCGCTGGAGGCCGGCAGACCGCTCTGGGCCGACGACGTCAACTTCAACCTCACCTACCACATCCGCCATACCGCGCTGCCCGACCCGGGCGGTGAGGAGCAGCTGAAGCGACTCGCCGCGCGCGTCTTCTCGCAGCAGCTCGACCGCTCCAAGCCGCTCTGGGAGATGTGGCTGGTCCAGGGCCTCGAGCGCGACCGCTTCGCGCTGCTGACCAAGACCCACCACGCCGCGGTCGACGGCATCGCCGGGGTCGACATCGGCACCGTGCTCTTCGACCTCGAGCCGATCCCCGGGCCCGTCACGGTGGAGGACGGCTGGCAACCTCAGGCGGCGCCGAGCACCACCGACCTGATCGCCCGCGGCGCGACCGATCTCGCGGTGGCGCCGCTGAAGCTGGCCGAGCGGGCGCTGGAGGCCGTGCGCCACCCGGAGGCGACGGCGCGGCGCGCTGTCGAGGCGCTGGAGGGGGTGAGCGAGGTCGCCGGCGCGTTCGCCGATCCGGCGCCCGACGTGCCGCTCAACCGCGAGATCGGACCGCACCGACGCTTCACCTGGGCCCGCTCGGAGCTGGCGACCTTCAAACGGATCAAGGACAGCCTGGGCGGAACGGTCAACGACGTCGTCCTCGCCGTCGTCACGGGTGCGCTGCGCAGATGGCTCCACTCGCGCGGCATCCGCACCGAGGGCCTGGAGCTGCGCGCGCTCGTCCCGGTCTCGATCCGCACGCCCGACGAGCGCGGCGAGCTCGGCAACAAACTGGCGGCGATGCGCGGCCCGCTGCCGGTATACGTCGAGGACCCGGCGCGACGCCTGCGCGTCGTGAGCGAGCAGATGGAGGGGCTGAAGCGCTCCAAGCAAGCGCTCGGCGCGGAAGTGATCTCGCGCTTCAACGACTTCGCCCCGCCGACCCTGCTGGCGCAGGCGGCGCGGATCAACTTCTCGACCCGGCTCTTCAACCTGATCGTCACCAACGTGCCGGGGCCGCAGATGCCGCTGTACGTGCTCGGCCGCCAGCTGGAGGAGATCTTCCCCGTCGCCTTCCTGCCCCAGAACCACGCGCTGGCGGTGGCGATCATGAGCTACAACGGTCGCGTCTGCTTCGGCCTGCTCGCCGATTACGACTCGATGGAGGACGTCGAGACCATCGCCGCCGGGATCGACGAGTCGCTGGCCGAGCTGGAGGAGGCCGCAGCAGCCGCTGCGGCCGTCTGAGATCGGCCGCTGGGCCGGGGTCGCGCTGCTCGCCAGGCGCGAGGGGACGCGGCCGACGTCTAGGCTGGGAGAGTGCTTCCGCTCATCGGCCTGCTCATCGCCGTCCCGATCCTCGAGCTGTACGTGATCGTCAAGGTCGGCGGCCTGATCGGCGTCTGGCCGACCGTGGCCCTGCTCCTCGGGATGTCGGTCCTGGGCGCGACCCTCCTGCGCCACCAGGGACGCGGCGCCTGGCAGCGCTTCAACCTGGCGCTGGGGGAGCGCCGCTTCCCCGGCCGGGAGGTCGCCGACGGCCTGATGATCACGGTGGGAGGCGTGATGCTGCTGGTCCCCGGCTTCATCACCGACGCCTTCGGCCTGCTGCTGCTCTTCCCACCGACGAGGGCGATCGCCCGCCGCCTGCTGCAGGCCTACGCCGCCCGCCGCTTCCTCGTGGTCGGCCTGGGCGGCGTTCGCGGCGCCTCGACGCCCCGCTACGGCCCCGGCCCCGCGAACCGCCCGTACGACTACGACGGCACCGCCGAGGAGATCGACGGCGAGGACCCGCAGCTGCCGCGCGGTTGACGCTATTTGGGGGGCTGGCGGCGGGCGCGGTAGAGCTTGGTGCGCGAGTCGAAGCCCTTGAGCCGTTTCTCGCCGGCGCGCGAGTAGGCGAAGGAGTCGCCGGCAGCCTCCTTGGCGGCGGCGTCGAGCAGGACGCTGCCGGGTTTGGCGATGCCGGTGAGGCGGCTGGCGAGGTTGACGGGGCGGCCGTAGTAGTCGCCCGCCTGCACGTGGACCGAGCCGTGCGCGATTCCGGCGCGCAGGCGGGGAAAGTCGTCGCCTTCCTCGTCGGCGGCCTCGACCATGCGCAGCGCCGCCTCGACCATCGCCGCGGTATCGGTGGAGACGAGCATCGCCGCGTCGCCGATCAGCTTCACCAGCCGCACCGGCGGTTCGGCCACGGCGGTGGCCAGCTCGTCGAGGCGGCCGGCGATCAGGCCGAGCTCTTCGGTCTCGACCTGCTCGCCGAGCTTGGTGAAGCCGACCAGGTCTGCGAAGCAGACGGCGATCTCCGGGGCGCCGGCGAGCTCCCCCGCGGCGAGGTCGGCGGCGCCGATCACGTCGCGGCGGATCTGCTCGAGCATGTGGGCACGGAAAGCGTAGGAGAGCGTCGGCTCGAACAGCGGCAGCATGTGCTCGGCGGCGGCGGCGAAGCGCAGGGCGAGGTCGCGCTCGGTGTCCCCCGGCTGCATCAGCGCTTTCGTCACCAGGTCGCGGTTGGCCTCGGCGATCCGCGCCGTCGCCATGCCGACCGTGCGCGCCACCTGCATCATCCCCTCCTCCGGCAGGCCGGCGTCGTAGAAGGCCTTGATCCGCTGCGCCGCCTCCAGGTCGGCCTCGGTGACAGAGCGCTCGTCGGGGTCCGGGTAGGGAACCCCGAAGGCTGCGCTGGTGCGTTGCAGGATCGCCAGGTCGAGGCCGACCTTCTCGGCGACCTCGCGCGGCGTGTAACGGGCGCCGTCGCCGGCGATCGCCCGCTCGACCGGCAGCAGCGCCAACCTCCCCCCCTTGACGGCCTCGCGCAGCTCCTCCAGCGGCACCCCTTCGCCGGCCAGGCGCACGAGCAGCTCGCGCCGCGCCTCGCGCGCCGCGCCCTCGGTGCCGTCGAGCAGCCCCTCAACCTCGAAATCGATCGTCATGCGACCGCCACGCTACCGCCGCGGCGCGGATCGCCGCCGCCGCTGAGCGCGCCGCTGGACGAATCGCGGGCGACGGCCTGCACGCCGCCGAAGAAGAGGTTGATCCGCGGGCGGCGCAGGACCGGGATGCCGCGCGCCTCGATCCGCGCCAGCGCCCCCTCGTCGATCCCCGGCTCGGCCTGGACGATTCCCTGCTCGATGTGCAGGCGCGGCGCCCGCACCGCCTCGCCCGCGCTCATCCCCTGCTCGAGCGCCCGCACCACGGTCTGCACGATCGCCGAGCGGATCCGGTTGGAGCCGGCGCTGCCGAGGCCGAGCTCGATCTCGCCGTCGCGACGCACCACCGTCGGCGCCATCATCGAGGGCACCCGCCGCCCCGGCGCGATCGCGTGGAAGCCGAGCGGGTTGAGGTCCTCCTCGCCGAGCATGTTGTTGAGGATCACCCCGGTGCCGGGGACGAGCACGCCCGAGCCCGAGCCGTTCGAGCAGGTGACGCTGGCGCACATCCCGTCGGCGTCGAGGACGGCGATGTGGGTGGTCGAGCCGAGCAGGTCGCCGGCGCGCAGGTCGAGGCGCTGCGGGTCGAGCAGCGTCCGCGCCAGCTCCTCGCCGTAGAGCGCTTCGGCGAACTCCTCGTCGCGCGCGTGGTTGGCGGCGTCGATCGCCGCAACGAGCTGCTCGGGCCCGCTGCGCTCGCCGATCCGCTCGAGCAGGCCGAGCGAGTAGGCGATCAGGATCCCGCCCGAGGACGGCGGCGGGTTGGTGAAGACCTCGGCGCCGCGGAACGGCGCGTGGATCGGCTGCCGCTCGATCGCCTCGTACTCCGCCAGGTCCGTCGGCCCGAGCGTGCCGCCGCGCTCGCGCACGTAGCTACTCAGCGCCGCCGCCACCTCGCCGCGGTAGAACGGCTCCGCGCCCTCGGCGCCGAAGCGCTCCAGCGCGTCGGCCAGGGCCGGGAAGCGCAGCAGGTCCCCCTCGCCCAGCGGCCGCCCGCCGGGCGCGTAGAGCTCGCGCGACTCCGTCAGGCGCTCGTGGATCGGCCAGAGGATCTCGAGGATGTAGGCCTGCTCGGCGTTGACCGGGGCGCCCTCGCGGGCGAGCCGCACCCCGGCGCCGATCAGGTCGCCGGGCGCCATCGTGCCGAAGCGCCGCAGCGCCAGCTCCAGCCCCGCCGCCGTCCCCGGCACGCCGCACGAAGCGGGGCCGACGTAGAACGTCTGCACGGTCTCCTCGTCGAAGTGCACCGGCACCGCCGCCAGCTCCGCCCCACGCTCGGCGCCGTCCTTGCCCGGCGCGGCGACGAAGAAGTCGATCAGCACCGTCTCCTCGCCCCGGCCGACCATCATGAAGCCACCGGCGCCGAAACCGGTCAGGGGGCTCTCCACCGCGAAGGAGGCGAGCACCGCGGCCGCGGCGGCGTCGACCGCATTGCCGCCTTCGCGCAGAACGTCGGCCCCCGCCTCGGCGGTGAGGGGGTGCCCCGCCGCGACGACGCCCGCCACGGAGAGAAGCGCCCTAGCCGGGAAGGAACTCGGGCACGTCCAGCGAGCTCAGCTCGCCGGCTTTCTCGTTGCGCGGCGCGCGGCCCCGGCCGCTGTCCTTGGTGCGGCGGATCGTCGGCTCGGCGGCGCGGCGCGGCACCGGCTGCCCGTCGAAGCGGGTGGCGACGACGGTGACCCAGATCTGGTCGCCCAGCTCCTCGTCGATGTTGGCGCCGAAGATGATGTTGGCGTCGGGATGGGCCGCCTCGCCGACCAGCTTCGCCGCCTCGCTGACTTCGACCAGCGAGAGGTCGGGACCGCCGGTGATCGAGAGCAGGATCGCCCGCGCGCCCTCCATAGAGGTCTCCAGCAGCGGCGAGGAGATCGCTTTCTCCGCCGCCAGCACGCCACGGTTCTCGCCGTGGCCCATGCCGATCCCGAGCAGCGCGCGGCCGGCATCGGACATGATCGTGCGCACGTCGGCGAAGTCGAGGTTGATCAGCGCCGGCAGGGTGACGAGGTCGGAGATACCCTGGACGCCCTGGCGCAGCACGTCGTCGGCGACCTGGAAGGCCTCGACCATCGAGGTCTGCTGGTCGAGCACTTCGAGCAGGCGGTCGTTGGGGACGACGATCAGCGTGTCGACCGCGGCCGCGAGCTCTTCGATGCCCTTCATCGCCTGGGTCCCGCGGCGCGAGCCCTCGAAGCTGAACGGCTTGGTGACGATGCCGACGGTGAGCGCGCCGACCTCGCGGGCGAGGCGGGCGACGACCGGGGCGGCGCCGCTGCCGGTGCCACCGCCGGCCCCGGCGGCGACGAAGACCATGTCTGACCCCTTGAGCAGGCGCTTGATTTTGTCCTGCTCCTCGAAGGCGGAGCGGTGGCCGACCTCGGGGTCGGCGCCGGCGCCGAGGCCGCGCGTCTGCTCGTCGCCGATGTGCACGGTGACGTCGGCGACGCAGAGCTGCAGCGACTGAAGATCGGTGTTGACGGCCATGAACTCGACCCCGGGCACGTTCGCGTCGACCATCCGGTTGACCGCGTTCACCCCGGCGCCCCCGACGCCGACGACCCGGATCACCGGCTTGTGCGGCTCCCCCGAGCCCGGCGGCTCATACTCAGGTTCCTCCCGCCCATACCGCGGCGTCTCACTGGGCGGTTCATGCCGAACCTGCGGCTCCTCCGAAAAGACCCTCTTGAGCCTTTCAGGCGCAGACTCACTTGAAGACTCGGGCCCTTCAGCTCCTCTCGCGGACGCCCTGTCCCGCTCCTCATCGAGAGTCGAGTCGGCCGACCCAGGGCCAGAGCCAGACTCCTCTCCCGCGGGTGGCGGCGTAGGGGGGACCGTCTCCGAGGAAGCTTTAGCTACCGCAGGAGACGGTGGGTCCCCTTCGCCGACAGGACCCGCGGGGTGCGAGTCCGATGCCTCAGGCGGATCGGCCGGTGCGTCGTCCGACGTCGAGCGAAACAGCTCGGAAAGAGGCCCTTCTCGCATGCTCGCCCGCTTACGCCGGCTCATCTGCCAAGACCTCCTTAGCCAAGTCTCGATAGTAACCCGCGGCGTTGCCCTCCGGATCGTACTTGAGCACACTGGCTCCTTTGACCGGAGCCTCGGCGAATTTGATCGCCTTGCGGATGCGGGAGCGGAAGACCAGGTCGCCGAAGTTCTCTTCGAGGATCTCGATCGCCTCCTTGGCGTGGACCGTGCGCGTGTCGAGCATGGTCGGCAGGATTCCCTCGATCCGAACGTCCGGGTTGAGGTTCTCCTGGATCATCTTCAGCGTGTTCTGCAGCTGGACGAGGCCACGCATCGAGAGATACTCGCACTGGACCGGGACGATCACCTTGTTCGCCGCGGTCAGCGCGTTGATCGTCAGCAGCCCGAGGCTGGGCGGCGTGTCGATGCAGACGAAGTCGTAGTCGCCGGCGACCTCCTTGAGCGCCTTCTCGAGCGAGCGCTCGCGGCCGATCTTGGTGCTCATCGCGATCTCGGCGCCGGCCAGGTCGATCGAGGAGACGGCGATGTCGATCTCACGGTGCTGGATGATCTCCGAGATCGGCATGTCGTTGACGAGCACGTCGTAGAGGCTCTTTTCGACCTTGTCCGGATCGATCCCCTGGCTCATCGTCAGGTTCCCCTGCGGGTCGAGGTCGACGCAGAGCACCCGGTGCCCCGACTCGGCAAAGGCCACAGCGAGGTTCAGAGTCGTGGTCGTCTTGGCGACCCCGCCCTTCTGGTTCGCAAAAGCGATCACCTCAGGCTGCGAAGTGGGCACCTCCGCCACGGGCTCTTCCACCACCGCTTCATGCCGACTGGGCGCCAACAGGTCACGCGGCATGAACCGCTCCGGCTCATCCGCCTCATCTTTTTCAGCTTTGACAGCCACATCGGCCGAGGCGCTCGCCTCAATGGCCGACTCCGGTGCCTCTCCAGCTTCGGTCTCGAGGGGGACGTACTCCGCCGACGCCTCTCCCGCGGGTGGCGCGGTAGGGGGGACCTCCCCCGAGGACGCTTTAGCGACCGCAGGGGGAGGTGGGTCCCCTGCCGCGACAGGACCCGCGGGCCGAGACCGCTCAGGCACAGCGTCCTCCATCTCGCGCAACTCCTCGATAATCGGGTGCTGCTCGTCCACAGGCGGCTCGGGCGACTTCACGGTCTTGTTCTTGCGGCTGAGGAATCCCATTGCGCGGGTATTCGCAGGGGTGCCCGCTTTTCCTGCCGCGTCCCGAAATTGCTAGGAATCACCCCAATCCCCGACATTCTCGACAAGCGACTGGTCTTCGTGACCGGCAAGGGCGGAGTCGGCAAGACCACGGTCGCGGTCGCGCTCGGGCTGCGCGCCGCCGAGGAAGGCAAGCGCACGATCGTCTGCGAGGTCGCCTCGCAGGAGAACGCCTCGCGGATCTTCGAGCACACCGAGGTCGGCTTCCACGAGGTGCAGATGAGCGAGAACCTCTGGTCGATCTCGATCGACCCCGACGAGTCGATGCGCGAGTACGTGCTGCTGCAGCTGAAGGTGCGGGCGATGCGCGACCTGCTCTTCCGCAGCCGCATCTTCTCCTACCTCGCCGCCGCCACCCCCGGCCTCAAGGAGCTGGTCACGATCGGCAAGATCTGGGAGCTGGCGCAGCTCGACCGCAAGGTGAAGAGCGGGCGCAAGTACGACCTCGTCATCGTCGACGCGCCCGCCACCGGGCACGGGATCGGCTTCCTGCAGACGCCGCGCACCTTCGCCGCGATCGCCCGCGTCGGGCCGATCCACTCCCAGGCGCAGCAGCTCGACCGGCTGATCACCGATCAGGAGCACACCGGCACCGCGATCGTCTCGCTGCCGGAGGAGATGCCGGTCAACGAGTCGGCGGCGCTGGAGCACGAGCTGCGCGCGGAGGTCGGCGTCGCCGTCGACCGCGTCTACCTCAACGGGCTCTATCCGGAGCGCTTCTCCAAAGAGGAGGCCGAGCGGCTCGCCGAGCTGGCCGGCGGCGAGAACGGCTCGCTGCGCGCCGCCGCCCGGGCCGCCTCCTCCGAGCACGACCGCGCCCGCTCCCAGCGCGCCCAGCTCGCCCGCCTGCGGCGCCGGGTCGAGGCGCCGGTCAAGACCCTGCCCTTCCTCTTCGAGCCCGAGCTGGGCGTCGAGGCGGCGCAGCGGCTGGCGAAGAGGCTCGGGTGAGGCGCTGATGCCCGCGATCGACGAGATCCTCGACGGCAAGGACATCTGCATCTGCGCGGGCTCGGGCGGCGTCGGCAAGACGACGACCTCGGCGGCGATCGCCGCCGGCATGGCGGCGCGCGGGCTGCGCGTCTGCGTGCTGACGATCGACCCCGCCAAGCGGCTCGCCGACTCGCTCGGCCTGCGCGAGCTCGGCAACGAGGCGAGCCGGGTCGACCCGGCTCTGTTCGAGCAGCACGGGATCGAGATGAAGGGCGAGCTCTGGGCGATGATGCTCGACGCCAAGGCGACCTTCGACGAGCTCGTCGCCCGCCAGGCGCCCGACGAGGAGTCCCGCGACCGGGTGCTGAACAACCGCATCTACCAGCAGATCTCCAGCGCGCTGGCCGGCTCGCAGGAGTACATGGCGATGGAGAAGCTGTTCGAGCTGCACACCAGCGGGCGCTTCGACCTGCTCGTCCTCGACACGCCGCCGACCCGCAACGCGCTCGACTTCCTCGACGCGCCCAAACGCCTCACCCAGTTCATCGAGGGGCGTTCGCTGCGCGTCTTCATGAAGCCGACCGGGCTGGCGGCGAAGGTCGCCGGGCGCGGCGCCTCGGTCGCCCTCTCGGTCTTCAAGCGGATCGTCGGCTTCGACCTGCTGGCCGACCTGGCCGAGTTCTTCAACGCCTTCAACGGCATGGTCGACGGCTTCCAGGCCCGCGCCAAGCGCGTCAACAGCCTGCTCGCCGATCCCCACACCTGCTTCCTCGTCGTCTGCGGCCCGCAGGGCGAGCCGATCGACGAGGCCGTCTACTTCCACCGCAAGCTGGTCGAGGCCAAGCTGCCCTTCGGCGGCGTGATCGTCAACAAGGTCCACTATCCGGCCGAGCGTCTGCGCGGCGACGACGACCCGGCGGACCTGGAGTCGGCCCTGGCCGCGAGGCTGGGCGACGAGGACCTGGCGCGTCGCGTCTGCGAGAACTTCGCCGACTACCAGGCGCTGGCCGAGCGCGACGCCCGCAACATCGAGCACCTGGCGCGCGAGCTGCGCACCCGCGGCGTGATCCGCGTCCCCTACCTGGACGAGGACGTGCACGACCTCGGCGGCCTCGCCGAGATCAACCGCTACCTGTTCGCCTCGAGCGAGGAGAGAATCGCCATCGCAGCCGGCCGTCACGCCGACTGACCAAGCAGATCAAGGAAGCAGGGAGCGTGGCGTGCTCTGCACGCAAGCGACCGATGACGCGGAGATGCGCCGGTCAGCCGGCGTGACGGTAGTGGTCGTAGTTGAGCTCGCGGACCTCCCAGTCCGCGTCCTCGGGGACCGGGAAGAGGTGGCGGACGCGCGGCGTGTCGATGCGCTCGCGGTGTTCGAGGTCGCGCGCGATCGCGGGGAAGTCCAGCGTGCTCTCCTCGACCTCGACCTCGTCCATCCAGTCGCGGGCGACGATGCGAATCTCGTCCTCGGCCGGGACCGGCTCGAGGATTCGGGTCTCCTGGTCCATGTCGTACTCCTCCTCCTCGTAGCTTTCAGCTTCACCAGCAGACGCTTCTCCCGCGGGTGGTGCGGTAGGGGGGACCGTCCCCGAGGACGCTTTAGCGACCGCAGGGGACGGTGGGTCCCCTGCCGCGACAGGACCCGCGGGCCGAAACGGCTCGACCTCTTCGGCGACGGCGATCGACGCGTCGCCGGTGTCGAGGCCGGTTGCGATCAGGGTCTCGTCGGCGGCCTCGTTGAGGTCGGCGCCGAGCTCGCCGAGGGCGGCGTCGCGCAGGATGCGGCGGACGCTCTCCTCGATCCAGCCGGCGAGGCCCGCGGAGGCATCGCTCGGCGCGCCGGACATCTGCGCGCGCTCCAGCTCCATCGCGGCTTCGACCCGCTCGCGGGCGGCGAGTCGGTCGGTCGAGCCGTCGGCGATCAGCGCCGCGGCGCGCATCGGCAGCGAGGCGCCCACCGGGCCCTGCCCGTCGAGCACCGAGCGCAGCGCCAGGAGATGGTCGCTCAGGCCCTCCAGCGCCGAGGGGCGCTCGCAGCCGAGCTCGAAGCGACGTACCGCCCAGGCCAGCGGGCCGGCTGGGTCGGGGCGCGCCTCCAGCGCCTCGGCCAGCTCGAGCAGCTCTGCGGCCTCCTTCTTGCCAAGTCGGTAGCCGCCGTCGCGGGGGGCGGGCGCGCCGGTGGCGATGCGACGCCAGCGGCCCTCGCCGGTGGGCACGAAGGCATGCGGGCCGAGCCCGACGCCGCCGCCCTTATATAGACGCATGACGCTGATCAGGTCGCTGAGCTGGCCCAGCGCCGCCGCGGCGCTGTCGGCGTCCTCGCCCTGCTCGGCGATCGCCAGGAACTGCGGCTCCCAGGCGGCGCGGCCCATGCCCTCGCTGCGCATCGCCTCGATCGGCGCCTCGAAGCTGTCGGCGCGGACGAGCTGCATGCCGTGCGGGAGCGGTAGACGAGCGGCGGGCATCTGCAGGCCGACGATGGGTACGACGACGATCTCCGCCTCGTCGACGTCGGCGGCCTCGGCGTCGAGCACCGCAAGCGCCTCCTCGAGCCGCTCGCGGTCGAGCGAGAACTCGCTGCAGCCGTCCCAGAGCCCGGCGAGGAAGATCGTCAGCAGGCGCGCGGCCCGCTCGCCGGGGTCGGCGGGGACGCTCTCGCCGCGCTGTTCGAGGTAGGGCGCGGCGACACCGGCCATCGCGACCGCTTCGCGCGCCGGCTCGAAGGCCGGCAGCGTGCGCAGCTCGCTCTCGCGCTCGCGCACGAAGCGCGCCGTCAGCGGGACGTAGCTGTGGAAGAAGGCCTCGTCGGGACCGGCGGACTCGGCTACGTCGAAGGGAATCTGGTCCCCGCCGGCGACCAGCGTGGTGAAGCGGGTGGCCGCCTCGGCGGCAAGCCGCCGCAACGCCTCGTTGAGCAGGGGATCGCGCACGTCCCGACCTTCCCCCCCGTGCCTGGCGCTCCTGCGCCTGCACGATGCCTTGCAGGGACTCTGCTTCCCGACCCAGCAGGACGTCAGGGCAGGGTCAGCCTTGCTGGTTGGCAAATCCGCCAACCAGAGTTGGCATAATTGCCAACATGCCCCGAGCACGATCACGAGACCTCTTCCCCTCCGAGGAGCCGATACGCCCCCCGGCCAAGCTGATCGGGCGCCAGAGCGATCTGGAAGACCTCACGTCCCAACTTGCGGACGGATTGCATCAGGTCCTCGCCGCCCCACGCCGGACCGGCAAGAGCACGGTCTGCGAAGCAACCGTCGCGGCGCTTCGCCGGCGGGGCCACTACTCGGTGAGCGTCAGCCTGTTCAGGGATACGAACGCTGCCTCGCTGGCCGAGGCGCTCGCCCAGGAAACGCTCTCCAACCGCTCGGCGCTCAGGCGTCTGGTCGAGCGGGTGCGCGGACTCCCGTCCCGCGCCTTGACTGGACGTTCGCTGACTACGGTCCTACGAGTGAAGTCCGAGCTCGGAGACGCCGTGGAGATCGCGTTCGAGCCGACTCGGAAGCATCGTGACCCGCTACAGGAATTGAGTCTCGCCCTCGAGCTGCCCCAACGAATCGCCGAGCGCGACGACCGGCACCTGATCCTTTTCATCGACGAGCTCCAGCAGCTGACCAGTGGTGCCTACGGCGACCCCGAGCAGGTCACCCAGCGGCTGCGCGAGGCACTGCACGACTCGCCTCGCGTCACCTGCCTGTTCGCCGGAAGCGTCGAGCACTTGATGCGCGACATGTTCAGCAACGAGCGCCGTGCGCTCTACCAGTTCGGCGGCTTCCATGAGCTCTCGCCGATCAGCGAGGAGGAGTGGCACCGGGGCCTGCGGGAGCGCTTCGAAGAGGACGAGTGCAGAATCGACGAGGAGGCCTTGGAGTTGATCGTCGCGGCGGGTGAGGGCCACCCGCGGGCGACGATGCTGATCGCCCAGCAGGCACACCATGCCTCGGTCGAGGAGGGCACCCGCCATGTCGACGGAACGCTCGCCGAGCGCGGATACCGGGGGGCGCTCGCAGCCGACGCGGGCCGCCATGCGGATCTGATGGATCGTGTCCGGGCGATGGGCAATGTGGCACTCGAAGTCTCCGTGCGCCTAGCCCACCAGCGGTCGCCATACGAGCGCCTGGAGAAGAAGGCTGCCAACCGAGCGCTGAACGCGCTGGCCGGCGCATCGATCGTCGTCAGGCCGGGAGGGCCCGGGTCGTGGGAACTGGCCGACCCCCTCCTTGCGGCCTATATCCGTCGCGAGATCCACGCTGACTGACCCAAATCCGAAACCGACCGCACCCCCCGGCATCGACCGCGACCTTTGAGCTACGGCCGGCTATGCCGGGACCGGCGCCGGCTCTTCTTCGAGCAGCCAGCGGGCGCCGTAGCGGCGCATGTCCTCGATCAGCGGCACGAGCGCCTGGCCCTTCTCGGTCAGCTCGTACTCGACCCGCGGCGGCACCTCGGGGAAGGTGTTGCGGACGACGATACCCTCTTCTTCCAGCGCCCGCAGGCGCAAGGACAGCGTGCGCGGGCTGATCCCCTCCAGCGAGCGCTCCAGCTCGCAGAAGCGGCTGCAGCCGTCTGCCAAATCGCGGATGACCAGGAGCGTCCACTTACCGCAGACGACGTCGGCGGTACGGCAGACAGGACAGCGGGAGTTGCTCTCAGCACTCATATCGACACATCGGAAGCGAGCCAGGGCTTGACTTCGATCGGCTCGCTAAAGCGAGTTTAGCGCCAATGCTTCATTTGCTGAAGTTTTGGGCGATTTCGGTTGGGCCACCGGTGGAAGACCACATGGAAGAGCGGCCTCCAGCGGGCAGGGCGGCGGGCGAAGTTGAGGTGGTGGAACTCCGAGCCAGAGTGGTAGGGCTGGCACACATGCCAGCCGAGCCCGGCCGCGGCGCGCTTCACGTCGTCGACTTGGTCGTCGTCGACATCGAAGCCGACCTGCCATACCCGGAGCCGGGCCTTGTGCGGATAGGCCACTCCATCGTTGCGACGGCAGTGCGTGGATTCGTCCGCCGGGTTGGCTGGGCCATAACCGGGAACCCCCTCAGCGTGGAAACGGATCACCTCTCGCTGGGTGTGGTGCCCGTGGCGGTGTAGCACTGTGGCGGCGGCATCCGAGCGGTCGATGCTGTTGAAGACGCAACCCGACTCAGCCTTCAGTTTCCGGAACACCGGGTAGTAGGCGCGTGGGCAGGCGCAGCCGTGACGGCCGGTTTCAAGTCCGCTCGGCTCGCCCCAAGCGCCGGGACGATATTCCCCGGTCGGGACCCCGGCGCTCCGATCAGGCTGGTCGACATCAGGTCTTCCGCTTTTCACGCGAAGCAGAAGACTCGTCGGGCTTGGGCGCGATCCGTGCCTCCAGCGCCTCTATCTCCGCATCCAGCCGCCCAGAGGTGAACTCGCGGAATGCCTGCGGGGAGAGCTGGATAGGGTCGGTCTGTAGCGGCTCCAGGTCGCCGCCGTCGCCGCGATCCACGGCTAGGGCGAGATTCACGACGGCTCCGAGCAGACGGACCTTCGACTGACTCATTTAAAGTGCTCCTTCGAAATGACTCTGGGGCTTACGAACGGGGTGCGCGAGTTCCGCATCGCCAATGCACGTCCCGTCGAAGTCGAAGGCACGAAGCTGCCGCCAACCTGGATAAGGCTCGGTGGCCACAACTTCAGCGACGACATCGATTTCCTCGCCTCGGCCGAGCAGGAGATCGACAGGCTCGAAGACGGTGCAGGGCTCCGTGCAGATTCCCGCCTCTTGGATATCGGCTGCGGCGTCGGACGGCTCGCCATCGGTCTGAAGCGTCGCTACGGCACCCTGTCCAACTACACGGGGATCGATGTCGACCGCGCCCGGATCCGCTGGTGCCAGAAGCACATCGACGCCGATGCTTTCGTGCATCTCGATCTCGCCAATGCTCGATACAACCCGAGCGGGGCAGCCATCAATGAGCACTTCCGGTTCGATCTTCCCGGCCAGAGCGTCGATGTGATCTACCTCTTTAGCGTCTTCTCGCACATGGAGACCGACGACGTTCGTGCCTACCTCCGTGAGTTCAGGCGTCTCCTCTCGCCCGAGGGTCGGGGCTTCCTGACGGCGTTCTTGGAGAGCGGCGTCCCGGAGATGGTGGTCAACCCCGCTGACTACACGCCGGTGGGGGATTGGTCCGGGCCGCTCCACTGCGTCCGATACGACCGAGCTTTCTTCGAAATGCTGGTCGCTGACGCGGGCCTGACGATCGAGACCTTCCACCACAGAAGCGACCGCGACGGGCAGTCGTGTGTGATCTTGCGACCAGATCATGCCAGCGCCACCGATTTCCAGCCGCCGTTGTAGACGTAGAGTTTGTCGTTGGCGCGGTCGTACTCGCAGGCCACCGTGCCCGTCTTGGAGGTCGGTTCGCCGGTTGGCGCACCATTCGAGGTCGGCAAATAGAGAAAACCATTTTTGGCGCTGGTTGAGAGACCCTGACCTATGCGCACGGAGCCGGCGGCGGTTATTTCAAAGAGCGTTTCGCTCGTGGCCGTCTGAATGGCGAGGAGATTTCCGGATTGTTCTGCCACACCCTTGATCGTCAACGCCTGCGCCGTCTTACTTGCAGGGACAAGGACGCCTCCGAGAACCGAGTTGCCGCCCGTGATGTAAAGCGAATAGTTGGTTGCACCGATGTTCTGCGCCCCGATGTAAAGCCCGTAGCAGGTCGAGACGGCCAGGTTGTGACCAGCATCGGTGGCTTCCTGCACGTTGATGAGGCGCAGGTCTTCGACCGTCCCGGTGGGCGAGTTTTCGGTTTTGAAGTTGGCCAGCACTCCGTACAGGTGCGAGATCGAATTCGCCCCGCCGCTGATGACCAGAGAGTTCTCTGCGGCGCTTGACCCCACGCCGGAGTTGCTGCCTTCCTTGACGCGCAGCTCCGAAATGACGGCACCATGAGGGATCGCCCCTAGATTCCCCTTTACGCGGTGTTGAATGTAGATTCCCTGGCTTTGGATCGTGGGCGCGACGCGTTCACTGCCTGCGATGTAAAGGGTCGAATCGAAAGGGTTTTCGGTGACCGCGATCTGGGCCTGATCGGCCGGCACCCACTCGGTCCCGCTGTAGCCCAGGAGGTCGAGCGTCGAGACGCCCATGGAGTTGATGCCCCTCGGCTCGGTGGCACTGTCGGTTACCACCGAACTCAGCAGTCCCGCGGTGACAATATTTTCGATTTCGACCCCCGCCGCATGGGCCGCTTCTGCGCTTCCCTCGATGGCGCGTTCAACCGTGAATTCGGTCCCGCTGACCGCGGTGACCATCATTAACTCGGAGCCGACGAGGATGCGGAAGTCGCCTTCGTTCGGGAATCGCGCCGGGCTGGCAACGGTCAATTTCGTCGCGCCTTTGGCGAGTTCGGCCGCGAGAGTCGTGGTCGCATTGTTCGCAAATCTCTCAGTCATCTACAAGTTCCTTTCAAGCAGGGTCGCCACCGCGTCAGACGTGGCCGGTGACGACGAACTCGACGTCGGTGACCTTGAGCTTGTAGCGCTCGCCATCTTCGCCGTATTCGAACGTCTCCGGGAACCCCGGTTCGAGTTCGATCAGCTGGCACTTGTCGGTACCGGCTACGCACTTGCCTTCGCCGAACACGCCGGTAACGTCGGTGGAGACGAGGAACAGCGGCTTGCGGGTCTTCGGGCTAAGCCCCATGTAGGTCACGACCTGCTTCTTCTCGCCGGGCAGGACGGTGGTCGGCAGGACTTCCTTGCGGGCTTCGGGCTCGCTCGTCTTCTTGTCCCCTTTGGTCTCGCTGCCGGTGGTGTGGACGATCTGCAGGTCGACGACAAAGGTGTAGAGGACGGCGTGCGACTTGCCCCCGCCGCCACCGCTTCCACCGCCAGGCTTCGCGCCGCCGGAATGAACGCTTTCGCCGCCCCCGCCCGAGCCTTCCGTTGAGGACGGCGGCACTGGAGAGGGCGACGCCTGGCTATGTGCGGGTGAGTTCGAGCTCGACGTTTCGGTGGTCGTCGAAGTGGAGGTCGTGGTCGAAGCGGAGGTCGCGGAGGACGTCGACCCGGATGCCGTGGAAGCGCCCCCGCCATGGCTTTCCGACCCGCCGCCGAGAGAGCGGAAAGGGTCGGTCGGGGTGCGGCCCTTCAGCCGCTTCTTGTATTCGCGCAGGCCCGGCGTCGCCTCGACCACCGTCAGCGCCGACGTCGGGGCGCCCGTTTCCTGCAGCGCCGAGATCGCCCCTTCGGCGCCTGGCGACACCAAGGGTTCCGACTTCTGGCCGAGCAGCAACGGCGTCGCAACGATCGCCACCACGACCAGGACCACCAATGGCAGCAGCCGGCGATCGCGCAGGTCGTAGTAGACGTCAGCGAGGAAATCCGGCGTCTTCGGCCCTGCGCCGCTCCTCCCAGACAGGCTCGGCAGCTTCGACCGCAGGCCGCTCAGATCCGGCATCTTCAGCTCCGGCCCTCCCAACCTCATGGCGCGCCTCCGGTGGTCACGGACGCGGGCGTCGCAGTCGCTTCGGCCGGCCCGGCCGGCGTCGCCCCGCCGGTGTCGCCCTGTCCCGGAGGGGTCAGGTACGCGGTGACTTCGAAGTTCGCCGTCAGCGACGGTGAGCTGGAGGAGGAAGCGGCGCCTTCGCCTTCGCCTTCCGGGGACAGCGAGAAGCCGTCGACGGTGATCAGCCGGCCGTCCACGAGGACCTTTTCGTTCTCCGTCTTGACCATCTTGTCGAGCTGTTCGATGAAGTCTGCGACCTGGAAGAAGTCGCCTTCGAAGCTGAGCGTGTAGGGCATCACCGCGAGACCGGCCGGCCCGATCGAGGCGCCCAGCGGCAGCAGCGAGGCCGCCACCTCGGTCGCCGAGACCGGTTGGCCGCCGGGGCTTGGGAGCGGCGCCGAGGCTTCTTCGCCGGAACCGCCGCCGCCTTCCGAGTTGAGCTCCAGGTCGCTGAACTTCACGTCCGCCCGGTGCGCGAGCCCGTTGAGCTGCACGAGCAACGATGCGGTTTCGTCGCCGCCCGGAACAGCCTTGCCCAACACGACCAGCCGCTCGTACTCGGCCGGGAAGCGGCGGCGTGCCGCTTCGGCTTCCTCCACTTCCGCCCGGTGCGAGGCCAGCGAGGCTTCCACCGTTTCGATCTGGCTCGCCAGCTTCGTCGCTTCTTCGCGCTTCGGGCTCAGCAGCTGCGTCCAGAAGAGGAGTGCCAGCGCGGCGATGACGACCGCGACGGCGATCGCCAGGTTCTTCGAATCCTTCAGCATCGCCATCTCAGCCCCCTTCCGTTTCGCCGCCCGATTCGGTGGCGCTTTCCGAGCTGCTCGTGGACGCGGACTGCGTTGCTTCGGGCGCGCTTTCGGACGCCGCTGCAACTTCGCCTTCGGGGGCCGGCACCGGCGCCGCGTCGAAGGCGACGACAAGCGCAAAGCTCGCCCCGCCGCCGCCGCATTCGTCTTCGCCGCCGGCGGATTCGCCGCCTTCGCCTCCGCCTTCCACCGTCGAGGACTGCAGGCCGACGCGGGTCACCCCGTCGATGTCCTTGAGCGCGAGCACGAACGCCGCGACCCCTTCCTGGCCATGGGCGCAGCCGTCGAGTTCCAGCGACGGCCCAGCGATCGACCCGCTCAGGCCGCCGGCCCCGCCGCCTCCTTCTTCGCCCCCGCCTTCGCCGCCGGCGCTGGCGCTGAGGCCTTTCAGGGCGACGTCAGACGGCAGGACCAGCGCCAGTTCGCGCAGAACCCGCTCCCAGTCGAAACGGCTGTCGGCGAGGCTCTGCACGGTCTGCACGCGCGCTTCGCTGAGGCTCTGGAACTCGGTATAGGAGGCGAGCTTCGCGGCCTTTGCGGCAATCGCCGCGTCTTCGCCCTTCAGCTTCGCCAGCTCGTCTTCGCGTTCGGAGACCTGGTTGCCGACGAGGACGAGCGAGACGACGCCCCCCAGCGCCAGCACCAGGGCGCCCAGCAACAGGTAGGCCAGGGGGCCCCGGCGCAGCGGCGCCTGGTCGCCGCGCCGATCCTCGGCTGGGATCAGGTTGATCGGACGCATCGGGCTACTGCTCCAGGGCGAGTCCGTAGGAGAGGGTCAGGCGGGCCGCCCGCTCTTCGTCGAAGCCTTCGAGCGCCGACGGCAGGGGCGCGGAGATCGGCAGGCCGAGCCCGGCCTCCATCCGCGACGCCAGCCCCGGCACCGCGGTCGCCGGTCCGCAGAGCACGATCCGCTCGACCGGCAGCGCCGCCTCCTGCGCCCCGTAGTAGTCGAGCGAGAGGCGCAGCTCGTCGAGCAGCGTGCCGAGGCCGTCCTCGAGCGCCCGCCGCACCGCGCCGACCGTCTCCGCGTCACCCTCGACCTCCTCGGCCGGACGCTCGAGCCCCACGTGGTCGATCCACTGCGTCGCGTGCTCGGGGGTCAGGCCGAGCGAGCCGGCGAGGCCTTCGCGAATCGCCTCGAAACCGACGCTGGAGATGCGGGTAAAGAGGCACGAACGGCCGCGGGCCACGGCAAGGTTGGTGACGTCGCCGACGTTGCAGTAGAGGACCGCGGACGGGGGCCGCTCGACCGGCTCGGCCTCTCCGGCGACCGCCGTCTCGCCGAGCCCGGCCAGCGCACGAATCATCCCGAAAGCCGAGAGATCGACCCCGAGCGGCTCCAGCCCGGCGCGGCGCACCGGCTCGACCAGGCTGGAGATCATGTCGCGACGCGCGGCGACGACGATCACGTCGACCTGCGGCGCCTGCCCCTCCTCTGCCGGCACTCCGCCGACCACCTGATGCTCGAGCACCGCCTGGTCGAGCGGCATCGGCACCTGCTCCTGCGCCTGGAAGCGGACCGCCGCCTCCATTTCCTTGGGGTCCTCGATCGCCGGCAGGCGCACGGTCCGCACGACGACCCGCTGGTTGCCGACGCCGAGCCTCACGTGCTTGCCGAGCTTGTGCTCGGCGAACAGCTCCTTCAGCGCCGCGGCGAGGCGGTCTGCGTCGAGCACCTCCCCCTCGTGGAAGGCGCCGGGCGGCAGCGGCGCGACCGCCGTCCCCTTCAGCTCCGCGCCGCCGTTGTGGCGCACCTCCGTCGCGGCGAGGCTGCCGGCCTCGATGTCGAGCCCGACGACGCTGTCGATCTTCTGCTTGGTGATTCCGCTGAGTCGCATGGGGGGCGGGAATAGATGGCGCCGTTATGCACCCGCCCTCCCTGAATCGGCAGAAAGGCCGCAAACCTTTCGCCCTGCAACTACTCATTTCTATGACGACTTGGACGTTCGATCTAGAACGTGCCGAGATACCAGCTGACCAGCTCGTCCCCGTAGAGCAGGCCGACCACGCCCCCGAGGGCGAGGAAGGGGCCGAAGGGGATCGCCCGCTTGCGCGCCGCGACGCCTTCCCGGGCGATCATCGCCAGTCCGACGAGCGAGCCGGCCAGCAAGGCGACGAGGACCGCCGGCGCCACGTTGCGGCCGAGGAACAGGCCCATCGTCGCAGCGAGCTTGACGTCGCCGAGCCCCATCCCGCGCGGATAGGCCAGCGCGGCGGCGAAGAGCACGCCGCCCGCCGCGGCGGCGGCGATCGCACGCTCGGGCAGGCTGCCCGGGTCGCCGACGGCGGCGATCGCCGCGCCGGCGACGGCACCGACGAGCAGGATCTTGTTCGGGATGATTCGGCGCTCGATGTCGGTCAGCGTGATCGCCGTCAGCACGGTGACGAAGACCAGCCCCAACGCGACTTCCCAGGGCTCGTCCCAGAGAACCAGCACCGCGGCGGCATAGAGCGCGCCCAACGTCAGCTCGGTCAGCGGATAGCGTGGCGAGATCGGCTCGCCGCAGCAGCGCGCCCACCCCCGCAGCATCAGCCAGGAAGCGACCGGCACGTTGTCGTAGGCGGCGATCTGCCGCCCGCAGTGCGGGCAGCACGAGCGCGGGCCCACTATCGACTCCCCCCGCGGCACACGGTGCGCGACCACGGTGACGAAGCTGCCGACCGTCAGCCCTCCGAGGAAGGCGAGCATCGCGGCGGGCGCCACGGGCTAGCCGCCTTCGAGCGGAGTGGTGGTCGGGACCTCGAGCCTGCTCCGGTAGTCGGGGTGGTCGTAGAGGATGTCGAGGGCATTTTCCCCCCCGGTCCCCGAGCGCTCGACGCTCAGCGCCACGCCGAGCCGATCCCCCGGGGGGATCGTGACCGGCCCGCTGAATTCCATCGTGTCGCGCACCTCTTCCCACTCGTTCGTCCACCAGAAGCCGTTTCCCTGCGTGGACACGTATTCCCAGTATGGGATTTCGGCTTTCCCGTTCCAGCTGTCGGTTGCGACCGGCGGCGACCCTTCTTCGTGGCGGTCGAACAGGAAAATGCACAGTTTGCCGGTGTACTGTTTGTCGTTGAGCGCCCTCGTGAAGAAGTCCAGGGTCGCGCTGCCGATGCCTTCGCCGTTGCTCATCACGAATTCGCTCGCCATGCGATCGCTGACCCAGCGATGCACCTCCCACTCCTGTTCGGACGTCGCTCCCGTCGGGTCGTAGTGGCAGGTGCTCGTCGCGTCACGGCGGATCTGGATCCCCTTGGCGGTTTCGGCGCTCGGCGCCGGCGTGTAGTCGTCCGAGTAGTCGTAGACGGTCGGCACTTCGGGGTCTTGCGGCGCCGGATCGGGCGGCGGGGTCCGCAGCAGCGCGTCGGGCGCGCCGACGGTCGAGCCGGCCTGCAGCCCGCTGGCGCAGGTCCCGAGCGTGTTATGCAGCGCGTGGTCGCCGGCGATTTCCACGCGCGCCGTTTCGCCGCTCGCCGAGCAGGGAGTGTCGGAGAGGAAGAACTGCTGCGCGGTGGCCACGCCTTCGGCACCAGGGACAGGGTTGTCCTGTCCGGTCTTGGTCGGATCGATGAAGTCGGACTGGACTTCGACGTAGCCGCGCTCGCTCGCTTCGTTGTCCTTCTGGTCCAGCTTGACCGCGACGATGATCTGCTTGTAGTCCTGGGTGCCGGGGCAGCTTTCTTCCGAGCAGTTCGGGTCGTTTCGCCAGACGATGTAGCGATAGATCTCGCCGCTCACTTCGCCGCTGGTGAACGGTTCCGGGCCGGGGTTTACGTTGCCGCCGCTGATCGCGCCGCCTCCATGGAGAGGGCCCCCCTCGACGACGAGCTTTTCGTAGCCGCTCGGAACGGTGCCGCGTTCGATCGCGAAGGTGTGGTTGTTGACGTTGACACGGTAGTCGGGGTTGAGCGGATCGCTGGAGGGTTTAGGGGATTCCGTCAGCGCCAGTTCTTCCTTCGAAAGGCTGCGCAGCGCCTCCATCTCCTGCTGCGCCCGATCGGTGGCTACCTGCGTTCCCTGCGCCCGTTGCGTGTTGATCGTCGCCGCAGCCAGGACGCCGAAGACTGCGAGCGAGCCGAGCGTAAGCACGAAGGCTGCGACGACGACCTCGACGAGCGTGATCCCGGACTGGTCTTTCGCGAGCCGCGCCATCTCAGTTTTCCAGCGTCGCGTTGCGCAGGCTCGCCCCGTCGGAGGCGGTCAACGCCCCCGAGCCGCTCGGGCTTGGCAGTTCTAGCGTGACCTTGATGTAGGTCGGTTCGGCCGATTCTTCCGGCATGTAGCTGAAGACGCTGCCGCTGTTGCTGAGCCCGGTGAAGATCGTCGTCGGCGTGCCCGTGAAGATGCCCGGTTCGGCCTCGATCCGAGTGCACGCTTCGCCGGCGCAGCTGTAGGTCAGCTCGCATCTGATCGGCGGCGCTTCGGCGGCAAGCGCTTCCGAACCGCCGCAGGCCGCCTGTCGGACGTAGGCTTCGAAGGAGACCGAGGAATCGCTCGATTCGTCGACCGAGATGCCGTTGCGGATTTCCCGCGTCATCCGCTCGAGCACCCAGCGCGCCTTCTGGATGTCCGCCGACTTCGCTTCCAGCGTCGGCTGCTGTCGAAGCGGCGCGAGCAGCAGCGAGCCGGCGACGCCGATCAGCACAACCCCCATCGCCGCGGCGACGAGCAGCTCGACCAGCGTCAGGCCCGCCTCGGGGTCGCGGAGGAGCGCAATGCACCGGCGTCGAACGTGGCTCACCGCCGGCTCCGCAAGCTGTGGCGCTTGTGCTTGGGACTGCGGCCGCCACCGCGTCCGACCAGCTTGAACGCACGCGTCGTCGGCCGCGCCTCCCACACGCCCACCGCGTTCACCGCCCTGACGCGGAAGACGTGCCGGCCGGCTCGCAGATGCTTCAGGCGCACGGGCGATTCGCAGCCCCCCCACTTTTGGCGGTCGATCCTGCAGATGAAGCTCGTGCCCGGCTGGCCCGTCGCGTCGGTGAAGCGGAAGACGGGTCGGCGGACGCGCGTCTTGAACGCCGGGCCGAAGGTGATCCGCGTCTCCGGGGGCACGTAAGCGATCCCGCCGTGGGTCGGCGGCGGAGTCGAGCCGGGCGCCGGAGCAGGCGCGGGGCTCGCCGATCCGCCGCCGGTGCCGCCCCCCCCTTCTCCGCTCCCGCCGGAGCCGCCGCTCTCGCCGCCGCCTTCCGGTGCCGATTCGGGTTCAGGTTCCGGTTCGGGTTCGGGCGCCGAAGCGCTTTCCTGCTTGTAGGTGACGCTGGACGGCGAGCATTCCGAGGCGTCGCCGCTGGCGTTGGTGGCCGTCGCGTGGAAGGTCGTCGTCGAGCCCGCGGCCACGCCGACGGCGATCTCTCCAGCCGCTAGCTCGGCGCTCGTGCCGGTCGCCGCGGGCGCGCCCGAGCAGCCGGAGGTCGTGTAGACCTTGATCGAGGCGTCGGGTTCTTCCTCGCTCCCGAGGATCGCCGGATCTGTTGATTCGCCCGGCGAGGCGGGAGAGGTGCCGGTCAGCCTTGGTGGAGGCGGTCCGAGCTCGAGTTCGCTCGAGTTGGCGGCCGAGACGAGCAGGGTGCCTGCGGGGGAATGCTCGTAGACGTCCTGCTCGCCGAGGAAGTTGTCGCCTTCGGTCAGCCGTTCGTCGGTGGCGAAGAAGGCGAATTCGCCTTCTCCGAAGACGCCGGAGAGGTGCGGCACGTGGTTGCCGTTGCCGCCCAGCGGCCCGCTCGAGACGCGGCTCGCCGCGCCCCCGTCCCACTCGTAGATGTCGGGCTCCGCGTCGCTGTCCGCCGGTTCCACCTGCTGGGAGGTGACGTAGAAGACGCGGGAGAGGTCGCTCGAGGCGCCGGCATAGGCGGCGGCGAATTCGGAGCTTCCCGGCGAGACCAGGGCGGTCGTCGCTCCCGACTGCTCGTAGAGGTCGCTCTTCGCGCCTTCGTCTTCGCCGCTCAGCGACTCTTCGGTGTCGAACAGGACGGTCGAGCCGTCGCTCGTGGCGCGGTCGAAGTGGGCGTCGAAGGCGCCGTTGCCGGACGAGACCAGCGACGTGGTCGGGCCCGAGCGCACGTAGACGTCGGTCGCGGCGTCCCCGTCTTCGTTAGAAAGCTTTTCCGCGGTGTCGAAGTAGACGTCGCTCCCGCCCGCCGCGTACCCGGCGTAGGTGGCGAAGTGCGCGCCTGCGCCGGCTTCCCCTTCGCCGCCGGTCGAGACGAGCGTCACGCCGCTGCCCGCCGACCATTCGAAGACGTCCTGCTCCCCGCCGTCCGCGTCGCCGCCGAGCGATTCGTCGCTTTCGAAGAAGACGCGACTGCCGTTGGCGGCGATCGCCCCGAAAGTCGGCGCACAGCCACTCGTGCAGCTGCCGGACGGCACCGAGACGAGATGGGTTTCTTCGCCGGTCAGGTCGCGCTCATAGAGATCCGCTTCAGCGTCGGCGTCTTCACCGGGGACGAGCCGGTCGGTTGAGGTGAATACGACCTTGGTGCCGTCGGCCGAGGCTCCGTCGAAGGTCACCGGGCCCGCACCCCCGGGGGACACGAGCACCGTGGACGGCGGCGAGCCTTCCGGCAGCTCTCGCGCATATATGTCGGGGGCGCTGTCTTCGTCTTCCGCGCTCAGCCGTTCGCCCGTCGCGAAGAAGACCGTCGTCCCATCCGGCGTCGCGCCGAGGAAGGTCGCGTCGGCGCACGCGGGAACGCACGACTGCGGCCCCTGCGAAACGAGCGTCGTCTGGCCGTTGGTCGTGTCGCGCATGTAGACGTCGGAGGAATGCTGGTCGGCGTCGCCTTGAACCAGCGGCTCCTGCGTGGAGAAGAAGACCCGGCGGCCGTCCGAAGAGGCGCCGTCGTAGCTCGCGTCGTAGTTGTCGTTGCCGCCGGTCGGTCCGGTCGACAGCTCCCGCGTGACGTAGGCGGGTTCGGCCAGCTCGTTGTCGAAGAAGCGCTCGTAGACGTCGCGGAAACCGCTGTCGGTGTCTCCCGGCACCAGCTTGCCCGTGGTCATGAAGAAGGCCTTCGACCCGTCGGCCGAGGCGCCGGCGAAGTTGGCTGGGTCGGCCTGAGCAACCGGTGCTGCGAGGGCGCCGGCGGCCAACGCGGCGAATGCGAGCAGGGCGAGCCGCGCTGCGAGCACGCTCCGGGCCGGGGCAGGTCTGTTCGGCGAGGCTTCCGGCATCGTTGTTTTATCGGTCGAAACCGGCGATCTGATTAGCGCTTCGAAGCCTGAAAGTGCTGGGGGCGGGCACTTAGGCCCGCCCCCAGCACTTCGGTTCACACATGGCTAGGCCAGGGTGAAGTCGTCAGGCTGGATTAGCCCTGGCTCCAGTCGCCATTCGTACCCGACGTCGCTGACGGACCGGGGCAGCCACCGGTCGTTGCGGGGGCACATTCGTACTTCATCCCGCCTCCGCCTTCCCGTTCGATCCAGAATTCGGTTCCACTGGCAGAGGTCGACGTAACGGTGATTTTGTAGCCGGCACCTGCTTCCACTTCGGTGATTTCCACACCCGTTTCGGGAAGCGTGCTCTCGTAGTTTGCTCTGAGTGCTGCATAGTTGCAGGCACCGGTTGCACCCACCGGGTAGGTGCCACTGTTGTCGGTCGAGCAGCTCTCGAGCGCGACCTGGGCGGTGTGGGCGGTCTCCTTCGCCTTCGCGTCCCCTGCCTTTTCCTTCTGGTTGAAGAACGCCGGCAGGGCGATCGCGGCGAGGATTCCGAGGATGAGCATCACGACGAGAAGCTCGATCAGCGTGAAGCCGGCCTCCCCGTCGCCGTTGAGCCGGGCGCCTACCTTGGCCCGGAGATTCTGGAGAAACATCAGTGACCTCCTATGGTCATGTCGGTTTCGCCAGAGCCCCGTCGCGTTGAAGCCACGTGGTGTCTGTCGACCCCGGTGGTAGCCCGGCCGGCTCCCCAGAGAGAGCCCCGAAGGCTTTGCGTCCCCGCCTCACGACGAGTTTGCCTGTTGCACCGAGGCACTGGCAGATTCATCACGAAGTCCTAATCGACCGGCGAGCCGAGTCCTTGATCCCCGAAATTTGGGTTTCGTCGGCCGAAAAGTCAGATGGCGGACGGACGGCCTCAGCAGTTTTCGTCAGGCGTCCCGGCGGCCAACCCGGTGCACTCGACGTAGGACTGCCGCGTATACAACGTCGCACCACCGATGTTTTCCGGTTTGTAGCCTTCGTCCTGTTCGACGACCGGGTGGTTGTCCATCGTCACCGAGTTGCCGACGATGACACCTTTGTAGGTGCCGTGGTTTTTGAGCGTGATGTCGCTGTTCGGCGCGTAGAGAAGAAACTCGTTCACCAGGTTCTTGGTCTGGAACGAGAGCGTGGTGGTGATGGTGGGCGACCCCATCACGTAGAGACCAGGCATCGCAAACTTGTCTTCGGTCGGCTGGTAGCCGCTGTCTTTGATGACCGAGCCGGAGTCGACCCGGATCTGTTCCGCCGGCGAGGAGAGCCCGCAGTCCTCGGGCGTGTCGAAGAAGATGCGCAGCTTTTCCACTTCGGCTCCGACGATCAATTCGCTGCTGGAAGTCAGTTCGAGCTTGCAGATGAAGTAGTCGCCGCCGGTCAGGGTCAGTGCCGAGCTACTGCCAATCGCGATCGTCCGGGTAGTCGGGTTCCACGGCGTCGTGCTCGTCCACTTTTTCGTAAACGAGTCCGATTCGCAGCCGGTCGGGATCCCATTGCCTTCGCCGTCCGTGCCGGTGCAGGGTTCCAGACGGTAGTCGTCGTTGTTCGTGGCGATGTCTTCCGGTATCAGGCTGCTCACCGGTGGCAGCGCTTCGTTTGCTTCTTCCGGTTCGCCTTCGCAGCTCAGTTCTTCTTCCACGGGCCCCGTCTGGCCGACGCCGTGGCGAGCGTTGCCGCAGATCGACGCGCTGAGTTCGCGATGGATGCTGCCGTTCGTCCCGATGCCCACCCGCGCTTCCGCGTGGTTGGTGAGGGTGACGTCTTTGTTGGCGATGATCCCGGCGTTTTTGAACAGGCCCGGAGTACCGCTGCTGTCGAGCGAGACCGCGATGCGACGCGTGACGCCCCCCGCCGCGCCCACGGCGACCACGCACTGTTCCCCGCCGGTCGACGCGCACGCTGCTTCGCTTGGCCCGACCCGGTAGGCGTAGCTGCCTTCGGCGACCGTGCCGGTCATTTCGGGGCACCAGCCGTCCGCCTGCGGTCCGGAGAGCACGAGCGTGCTGCCGCTCAGCCCCAGGCAGGGGCTCGCGGCCGTGAAGTCGTTTCCGAACTGGTTGAGCCGCATCAGCGCGACGTTCGCCCCCGCGTCAGCCGCTGCGATCGCTTCCTTGGAGCTGTGGTCGCGAACCGAGCCGTGCTGCGTGTCGACCGAGAAGACGACCGCCGCCGTGGACATCGAGAAGGCGATCATCATCGCCAGCAGCGCCGTCGGCAGCGCCATCCCCTCCTCGCTCTGCCGCAACAGGCGAACGCGCATGCGGAGTCGGTCGATGCCGGCCATCGTCAACCTGATCGACCCTGAGGCGCGCCCGCTTGAGCAATGAACCGCGGCCCGCGCGACCCCTGGACGCCCGATCTACCGAAAACTACATCGGAGTCCTTGCGCCATTAGCTGGGACTCTTCGTCTCGGGACATGGCCTCGACACCTCGGTGCGCGAAATCCTTCCCTTCGACCTGACGTTCGACTTCCTCTTCGGCCTCGCGGTCGGTGGCATCTGGCTTCTTGCCTTTCCCGCGCTCTACTACTTCTTGGTCATGCCCTTCCTGAAGGTCGTCTTCAACGGCGGATACAGCGGTATCACCACGTATCCCATCGGCGAATTTGCTGCTCTCGGCACCCTCTTCGTCATGCTCGGGCACTGCGGCCAACGCGCTGCTGCACATTCTGCGACCGCGCCTCCAATAGGGCCATGGCCTGCCGTTCCGCCTCAACCCGGCAGCAGGCGCAGGTAGGGATGTCCCGGACGATCAGGCCGAGGGCGATCCAGGCCCACAGGCGCGTCCGTCGCGTCTTCTTGGCGAGGGAGAACGGGTACCGGAGATCGGCCTCGGCGAAGCCGCCGACCGGGGCGTCGGTGGCGTAGCGGAAGAGCGCGACCGCGAAGACCTGCCTGGTCGCGGAGGCCAGCGCGACCGCCGCCACCAGCGCCGCTGCGCCGACAGCGATCATGGCGGCCCCCGCCACGGGCTCTTCCCCGCTCGCACCGTCGAAACGCCGACTGCGATCAGGATTCCGGCCGGGATGGTCACGATTACCGTCCAGGCGCCGATCCCCACTATCCCGGTCAGCCCCTCGCCCCAGCGGCTCTTGACCAGGTGGGCCGAGCCTCGCACGGCCTCGATCGGCCCCGCGTCCTCCAGCGCCAGCAACGGTATCGCGAAGATCGTCGCCAGTCCCCATGCCGCGCCCATCAGCCAGCTCGCCAGCCTCGCGCCGCCGGGCAGGCGATTGGCGATTTCGCTGAGCAGCAGTCCGACGGCCGCCGAGAGCAGCGCCCATAGGGCGATACGGTCGTCCGGTCGTAGGCGGCGCGAAGCGCTTCTCCCAGCGTGAGCCGGCGACCCTCGAAGTGGGCGCCGGCCGCGGCGGCGAGCGCGACGTTGAAGAAGACGCCGACGAAGGTCAGCGGATAGAGGGCGATCAGCCAGGCGATCGCGACGTGGAACGCGTCTGGGGATCGTGCGAGAAGAGGCCCGCCGTCCGACGATCGCGCAGCCGGTGCCCAGCAGGCCAGGTAGATCATCGTCGGGCCTCGCCGCATCAGGGCCCACGCCGCCCGCGTCAGGCGCCAGCCACGACCCATCCGCCCTTCGCTCCGCTCCTCTTCTCCGACTCGCCCCACGCCCATGCGGCCGTATCGACCGGCCGCGCGGGGGCTTGAGCGGGGACTACTCGTGCGGTGGTCGGTCGGCTGGCTTGCCCGGGGGTTCGCCCTTGTGGCCGTGTTCGGCGGTCGGTTCTTCGGCGGGGGCAGTCGTTTCTTCGGCCGGCGGTGGGGGCGGCGGCGGTTCGGAGGCCGGCTGAGCAGTCGGCTGCGACGTCTGGGTGGAGCTGGGAGGAGGCTTGGGCTTCGAGGTGGGCTTGGGCGTGGACTTCTGCTTCGCCGGCTGCACCGCGGTGTCGCCGCCGGAGCCGTGGGGCCTGGGCACGGGTGCGCTCTGAGAACCGCCATCGGATTCCGGCGACGGAGCGTAGAGCGGGGTTGCCGCGGCGTTCCCGCCGGCTTGGCTCGTCTTGACGCTCGCGGTCACAACACCACCTTTGGTCGCATGCTTGGCGACAGTCCTCGCGTTGTGAGCCACCCGCACCACCCGTGCGGCAGAGATCGCCTCGGCGGCGTTCCGTCTGGCCGCCGCATCGGCGGCAGGGGGAGCGGCATCCGGGGAGCCATTGCCGCCGATCAGGGCGACGGCGACGCCGCCGAGAGCGAGCGCAACCAGACTGCCCGCGAGCGCCGCTCGGCGCCGGCTCGGGTGACGGCCACGGGAGCGCGCAACCGGGCCCTTTGAGGCGGTCGACGCGTCGATCGCAGTCGGCCTGGCCGGGGCGGCGGCCGACGGGGCCGATGGCGGCGCCTCGCCACGGTAGAAGGCGACCGCCTCCCCCATCTGCTCCGCGGCGAGGCGGCAACGATCGCAAGCGGACAGGTGGGCGTCGAGCCAAGCCGCCTCCGCGGACGACGGCTCGAGCTCCCCGTCTTCGCGCGCGGCGATCAGCGGCAGTGCCCGTTCGCACTCGGCCGAGGGCGCCGCGATCGAGGCGAGGGCCGTGCCGCGCAGCTCGTCGTAGAGGTTGATCCGTGCCCGCTCGATCAGCTGGGCGACCGAGCCGGCGCTGATCCCGAGGCTCGCCGCGATCTGCGCATATGAGAGTCCCTTGCGCTCCCGCAGCTCCAACGCCGCGCGCTGACGATCCGGCAGCCGCAGGCTTGCCTGGCGGACTTCGTCTCGATCCGGGGCCGTACCGTCCATCGCCAGTTCACCGTACCCCGCCGTACCCGACTTGCGACCCGCATCTCTTTATATGACTTGGACAGCGATGCCGGGTCTGGCCGAATGACGTAGGCCCTCAGCGGATCGCGACCGTCCGCTCGAAGTCTTCGACCAGATCGAGCAGCTCGTCGCACTCCCAGACGCGGCCCCACTTGCCCTGGTTGAGGCGGCGGAGGATGCCGGCGGCCTCCAGCTGGGCCAAGGCGTTGTTCGCGGCGACGTGCGAGCGGCCCGTGAGGCGCTGGGCGTCCGCGGCGTCGAGAACGGGCTGCTCGGGCAGGGCGGCGATCAACAGGCGCGCGGCAGAATCGCGGCGGGGGCTGCCGGCTCGCTCGAGCCACTCCTTCTCCTGGCTCTCTATCTCCTCCGCCAGCCTTTCGGCTTCTCCAGCGGCTGACGCGGTCGCCGCGGCGAACTGCTCGCACCACTCGCTTGCATCCCCGCGGCGGTACGAGTGCAAGCCCGCCACGTAGATCGCGGGGGCGGCGGCGAGCAGGAGGCTGATCGGCGGGATGTACCTCTCCAGCTCGCCGCGGCGGCGCAGCACGGCATAGATCAGCGCCCGCCCGGCGCGACCGTTGCCGTCGGCGAAAGGATGGATGGTCTCGAACTGGGCATGGGCGATCGCCGCTTGGATGACTGGCGGCAGGTCGTTGCGGCCGATGAAGCGGCAGAGGTCCTCGAGCAACTCCGGCACGAGCTCGGGCGGGGGCGGCACGAAGGCGGCCTCGAGAGGGTTGTAGGGGTTGCCGCCGATCCAGTTCTGGCGCTCGCGCACGACGCCGGCAATCGCGCGGTCGGGCGTAGACCCGAGTAGGAGCCGGTGAATCTCGACCAGCTCCGCGACGCCGATCGACGACTCCGCGCCGAGCTCGACAGCCCGCCGCATCGCCTCGACGTTTCCGAGCACCGCCTCCGCGCGGCTGTCCCGCCGCCTCGCAGCCGGGCTCAGATGCGCTGCCCGCGCCAGCCGCTTGTGGGAGATCAGCACGTCCTCGATCCGCGACGAAGCGACGCTCTCCGAGCGCAGGAGGTTCTGCGCCACAGCGCCCAACGTGGCCAGTCGCGTCGGCGTGTGCTGCAACCGCTCCAACGCCTTCGTCGCCTCGTGGAGCGCGACCGTCGCCTCGACGCCCATGGGGAAGGCACGCTCGGCGATCGGGTCGGGCACGAACGCCCGGTAGCGACCCCCACGCCGCGCTCGACGTCCCTGCCCAGCCGGATTGGGCTCCCAGACCCTGTCGAGGTGGCGTCCGAACCTCGTATCCGCGCTGTCCCCCATCGCCCTAACCTTTCAAAGCTCGCGAAGCTTTGTAAGGTTAGCAATTAAGCTTACTCAGGGCGACGTAGCACCTTGCAAAAAATGACTGTTGTCCTAGGAAAAAATGTTTGGATACTTCCGCCGCTACGTCGCGGAGATGGATCCCACGCGGGTCTAACGGATCTTTTCGTAGATGCTGAACATCGGCAGGTACATCGAGATCACGATGAAGCCGACCATGCCGCCGACGAAGACGATCATCAGGGGCTCCAGGAGAGCCGTCAGTGCCTTCACCTTGGCGTCGACCTCGGCCTCGTAGAAGTCGGCGATCTTGCTCAGCATCTGTTCGAGCTGGCCGGTCTCCTCGCCGACCGCGACCATGTGACCGACCATCGGCGGGAAGATGTCGTTGCGCTCAATCGGCCCGGCCAGCGTACCGCCCTTTTTCACTGACGAATAGACATCGTCCATCGCCTGTTCGATCACAACGTTGCCGGCGGTCTCGCCGGTCAGCTTTATCGCCTGGAGCATCGGCACCCCGGCCGACACGGAGCCTGCGAAGGTCCGTGACCAGCGGGCCAGGGCCACCTTCTGGATCACATCGCCGATTTTGGCCGGTAGGCGCAAGATGAAGCGCTCCCAGACGTCCTTGCCGCTTTCGGTCTTCTTCCAGCGGAAGAAGGCGAAGAGGGAGACGACGAGCACCGGGATGATCACGAACCAGTAGCCGGTCAGTGCGTCGGAGGCGGAGACGCAGAGCTGCGTCGGCGCCGGCAGGGCTGAGCTTTCGCCCGGATGTTCTTCGGCAAGCTCGTTGAAGATCCCGGCGAAGACCGGAATCACGAAGACGACGATCGCGATCAGGACGACGATCGCGAAGCTGAAGATCAGCGCCGGGTACATCAGCGCCGATTTGACCTGGCGGCGCAGGGCGTCGGCTTTCTCCACCTGGAAGGCGACGCGGTCCAGCGCGTCCTCCAGCTGGCCCGATTCCTCTCCCGAGCGGACCATTGCCCGGTAGAGACGGTCGAACACATCCGGATAGCGCTCCATCGCCTGCTGCAACGTGCTGCCGGCCTCGATGTCGGCGCGCACGCCGGCGCTCGCCTCCTTGATCCGTTCGTCCTGGGTCTGCTCTTCGAGCGTATGCAGGGTGCGCAACATCGGCATGCCGGAGGCCACCAGAGTGGCGAACTGCCGCGAGAAGATCGCCAGCTCTCGCATGTCGACCGACTTGCCCCGCCGTAGCAGGCTCTCGATCTTGAACGGCGACTTCTTCTCGCTGACGTCGAGGACGATCAGGCCGCGCTGGCGCAGCTGCTCGGTGACCTGCGCCTTGGAGGCGGCCTCGACCTCGCCGGCCGTCGCGGCGCCGGCGACGTCCATCGCGCGGAAGGCAAAGGTGCTCGCGCCCGCCATCGGCTAGCTCCCCGTGTAGGTGGGGGGAGGCGCACCGGGCAAAGCCGGGGCGGCCGGCGGCGCGGCGGTGGGAGGCGAGGGCGGCGGCGCACCGGGCGAAGCCGCGGACGGCGGGGCGGCTGCGGGCGATGGGGCAGGCGCTCCTCCCGAAGCGCCCCCTCCCATGGCCCCGTTCCCCTGCATCGCCGCGGGCTGCACCGGCGCCCCACCGAGCAAGCGCTTGAGCTCCTCCGGCACCGAGGCGCGCTGCTCGGCCAGGGTGCGGGTGATCGTCCCTTCGCGCACCAGCCGCGCCAGGTCGGCGTCCATCGTCTGCATGCCGACCGCGCCGGAGGTCTGCACCGCGGCGTAGATCTGGTGCGTCTTGCCCTCGCGGATCAGGTTGCGGATCGCCGGCGTCGGCACCAGCACCTCGGTGGCGACGACGCGGCCCATGCCGTCGGCGGTCGGCAGCAGCTGCTGGGTGACGATCCCCTGCAGGGCGATCGAGAGCTGCGTGCGGACCTGGCCCTGCTGCTGGGGCGGGAAGACGTCGATGATCCGGTCGACGGTCTGGGCGGTCGACTGGGTGTGCAGGGTGGCGAAGACGAGGTGGCCGGTCTCGGCCGCGGTCAGCGCCGTGGAGATCGTCTCCAGGTCGCGCATCTCGCCGACCAGGATGACGTCGGGATCCTCGCGCAGGGCGGCGCGCAGCCCGAGGGCGAAGTCGGCCGCGTCGGAGCCGACCTCGCGCTGGTTGACGATCGAGCGTTTGTGCTGGTGCAGGAACTCGATCGGGTCCTCGATCGTGAGGATGTGGTCCTGGCGCTCTTCGTTGATCACGTCGATCATCGCCGCCAGGGTCGTGCTCTTGCCCGAGCCGGTCGGCCCGGTGACGAGGACGAAGCCACGCGGTTTGTCGGCCAGCTCGCGCAGCACCTGCGGGACCTTGAGCGAGTCCAGCGAGGGGATGTCCTGCGGGACGAGGCGGAAGGCGGCGCTGATCGCGCCGCGCTGGAAGAAGCAGTTGACGCGGAAGCGGGCGACGCCCGGGATCGCATAGGCGAAGTCGAGCTGTTTGCCGGTCTCGAAGCGTTTGCGCTGGTCGTCGTTGAGGATCGAGTAGACGATCTCGCGCGTCTCCTGGCCGGAGAGCACGTCGAAGCCCTCCATCGGCACGATCTTGCCCTTGTCGCGCATGCATGGCGGCACCCCCGGCGTGATGTGCACGTCGGAGGCCTTCGTCTCCACCATGCGGCGCAGGACATCTGCGAAATCGACAGCCATGGGGCTTTAGATCGGCCTCCCGGCGGGATTCTTGAAGCCTGAGGGCCCGCGATCGCCCTCGAATGGTCGATTTGCCCCCGCATACGGTGGTAAATCGACCATTCGGCGCAGTGAGGACACGTCAAGCGACGAAGGGGGCGGACGCTCGAGCCTTGAACGGACGACCCTCTCAGGCGGTGACACGGACCACCTCTTCGAGGCTGGTGAGCCCGGCGCGGACCTTGCCGAGGCCGTCCTCGCGCAGGGTGAGCATGCCCTCTTCGCGCGCGGTGGCAGCCAGTTCGGCCTCGGAGGCGTGCTCCACCGCCATCTCCTTGATCCGCTCGCCCATCCTCATCACCGAGAAGATCCCGACGCGGCCGCGGTAGCCGCTCTGGTTGCAGCGGCTGCAGCCGACCGGTTCGTAGGCCTCGACCTCCCCCCCGACCCGGATGTCGGCTTCGGCCAGCACATGAGGAGGCACGATCGTGCGCCGCTTGCAGTGGCTGCACAGCTTGCGGGCCAGCCGCTGGGCGACGACGCAGTCGACCGCGGAGGCGATCAGGAAGGCCTCGATCCCCATCTTGGTCAGGCGGGTGATCGCCCCCGGGGCGTCGTTGGTATGCAGCGTGGTCAGCATCATGTGACCGGTCAGCGCGGCCTCGATCGCGATGCGCGCGGTCTCGCCGTCGCGGATCTCGCCGACCATGACGATGTCCGGGTCGGCACGCAGGATCGAGCGCAGGCCGGTGGCGAAGTCGAGCCCGGCCCGGCGATTGACGTTGATCTGGTTGATCCCCTCCAGCCGGTACTCGACCGGATCCTCGATCGTGATGATGTTCTTCTCGACTTCGTTGATCTCCTGCAGCGCCGCGTAGAGCGTCGTCGACTTGCCGGAGCCGGTCGGCCCGGTCACCAGCACCGCGCCGTAGGACTGGTGGAAGGCGCTCTCGAAGCGGGCACGCCCCTCGCCGTCCATACCGAGATCGTCGAGCGAGCGCTGCGCGTTGTCCTTGTCGAGGATGCGGATCGTCGCCCCCTCGCCGCGCTGGGTCGGCAGCGTGGTGACGCGCAGGTCGACCCGACGGTCCTCGACCGTGACGCTGACGCGGCCATCCTGCGGCACCCGCTTCTCGGCGATGTTGAGGTCGCTCATGATCTTCACCCGCGAGACGACAGCGTTGACCATGCGCTTGGGCACGTGCGCCGCCTCGCGCAGCACGCCGTCGACGCGGAAGCGGACCCGCATCTCCCCCTCGCCGGGCTCGAAGTGCACGTCGGAGGCCCCCTCCCCCACCGCCTGGCCGAGGATGCTGTAGACGAGCTTGATCACCGGCGCGTCCTCGGCGCTGACTTCCATGTCGGCGACTTCGGCCAGCTCCTCCTCGGCCGAGGCCTCGCCCTCGCTGACCGCCTCGCTGACGGCGCTCTGCAGCGTGTTGAGGCGGCCGATCAGCGCTTCGATGTCTTCCTCGGCGGCGACCGCGACGCGGCAGTCGAGCGCCGTCGCGATCTGGATGTCGTCGACGGCGAGCACGTTGGTCGGGTCGGCCATCGCGACCAGCAGGGTCCCCTTGTCGACGAAGCCGACCGGCAGGGCGCTGTAGCGGCGGGCCGTGTTGACCGAGATCAGGTTGGCCGCGGCCATGTCCACCTGGTAGGCGGACAGGTCGATGTGGTCGAGCCCGTAGCGCTCGGCGACGGCGCGCGAGAGCTGTTCGGCGGTGATCGTCCCCTGCTCGACCATCAGCCGCTCCGGCGGGCGGCCGGCGGCGCGCGAGGCCTCGATCGCCTGGCGGGCCACGTCGTCGCCGACGTAGCCGAGGTCGACGAGGACGTCGGTGACGAAGCCGCTGGAGCGGCCGCGGCGCTGCGGCGGCGTCAGGCCGGGGGTGCCGCCGGCCGCGGGGTCGAGCGCGGGCGCGGTCGAGTCGCCGGAGTCCGGAACCGGGCGCAGGTGGTTGGGAAATTCCCGCGAGTCCACCGTCGCTCAGCCCCTCACGGGTGGTAGTCGAGCGTCTTGCCCTTGTAGCCGGCGTCGATCACGGCTTGGGCGACGCTCTGCGGGCTCTGGAAGCCGTAGCTGACCGAGGCGGTCGGGATCGTCTTCTTCAGGTGCTTCGGGGTGACGACCACGAGCGCCGGCACGCGGTCGACGCCGACGCCCTCGGTGATCGCGGCGTAGCGGGCGATCTTGGCGGCCGGGACGACGAACACCGCCGCGTCGTGGAAGCCGGCGAGGCCCCGGGTCGCGGTCTTGACCAGCTTGTCGTCGATGCCGCCGTCGCGGACGAAGAGCAGGACGAGGGTCTTGTTGTCCTCCCAGGCGCGCAGGATGTGGCGCGGGAGCGGCCGCGCGGCGGTGGCGCTGGGCACGCCGCTCGCGGCGAGGGCCGAGGAGAGCGATTCGGCGCCGGCTCCGCCCGCCGCTTCGACCGCGCCTTCGACGGCTTCGCCGGGCGTGGCCCCGGTGGCGGTGCCGCTGACGTTCGTGCCGGCAACCTGGACAGTCGCTTCCGTCGCCCCCGAGCTCGACGATTCTTCTTCTTCGCCGCCGCCCGAGGACATGAGGAAGACGGCAACGACGACCAGCAGCACGCCGACCACGCCGAGCTGCACCAGGGGATTGCTGTTGAGGGCCTCTCTCATACGTCCGCTTACTAGCTCGACAGATGAGCCGTCGGGCTTGAATCTGGGTGGCCGGCGGTGCACGACCTCGCCCAGCCACGGCTTGAGACCTAGGAAATTCCCATAGAAGATCGCGAAGTGGCACAATTTTCCCGTGGGTTTGTGGGGCACGGCGGGAGAGGCCACGGAAAGCGACTTCACGGCGCGGGCCGGCGCCTTGACGCTGCTGTTCGTCTCCGGGTCGATGGATCGCGGCGATCTGCTCGGGCTGCTCGAGGAGGCGCAGTCGGGCGGCCTGCTCGCGCCCAACGGCGGGGTGTTGCCCGACGCGGAGGAAATCGCCGCCGAGGACGCCCGCCAGAGCGAGCTCGAGGCCGAGCGCGACGATACAGGGGAGCTCGACGATGCGGTCGAGGGCGGCGGCTCGCCGGTCCCGCCGCCATCAGGGCTCATCGGCCAGGACACGCGGCTGCGCGCCTCCTCCAAGGGCGAGGAGTTCCTCTTCGTCGCCTTCGCGATCGAACGCTGGCTGCGCAACTGCCCGAACGGGCCGCTCGAGCTGGGCCTGCGCGGCGCCCACGCGCTCGCGCCGCTCGTCTGCTGCTGGTCGGCGACCGTCACCCACGCCCTCGCGCCGGAACCACTCACGCTGGCCGAGCTCGACCGCGCCGTCTCCGTCCTCGACGCCGATACGGTCGCCGAACACGTCGAAGCGATGGAGCGCTGCGGCCAGGTCGAGGCCCTGCCCGGCGGCGAGGAGACGCGCTACGCGCTCACCGACTGGGGACGGGAAGCGATCGCGCCGATCGTCGCGGCCGTGCGCTTTGAGCGCCACTACCCCGATGACGACGTCCTGCCGCCGGACGTGTTCGACGTCGAGGCCGCCTTCCAGATGGCACTGCCGCTGCTGCGGCTGCCGCCGCACCTGCGCGGCTCCTGCCGCCTCGGTGTGCAGATCCCCAGCGAGGAACCGCTGATGGCCGGCGCCACCGTGCAGGTGGAGCGTGGCTGCGTCCCCTCCTCCTCGGCCCTGCTCGACGAGGCCCCCGACACGTGGGTGACCGGCTCGCCCCTGGACTGGTGCGAAACCGTCGTCGACCCCAGCGCCGCACGGCTCGAGTCCGGCGGCGACACCGAGCTGGCCGGCGCGCTGCTGCAGGCGCTGCACGAAACGCTGTTCGGCCTGGGCGGTGGCTGAGCTGCTGCGCAGCCTGCACGAGACGCTGTTCGGGGTTCCGGTGGCCTGAAGCTCTAGCGCCGGTGAACGCGATGACCAAGCTGGCGACAATCCCGGTCGTCAGAGTTACGCGCGCCTCCGATGCGACAAAACATTTCATATCTCGGATAGTAGCTGAACCGCAAGGCTTTCCAGGGCGCCCCCCACCGCAAACGGGAACCCGACTCCTAGGGCTCAGGCAAGAGCCGGGCTGAGACGGAGGCCGGCCCCGTCAAGGGCGCGGCGGACGCGCTTGTCGAAGGACGCGATATCGGCGCCGGCGCGCTCGGCAGTGGCGAGGGCAAAGCCGTCGGCGAGGCTGATGCCCAGCGCACGGTGGCGGGCGGCGTTGCGCGCTAT
Source organism: Solirubrobacterales bacterium (assembly GCA_035712345.1). Lineage (GTDB taxonomy): Bacteria > Actinomycetota > Thermoleophilia > Solirubrobacterales > 70-9 > VRUE01. The sequence continues at coordinate 6,483 of DASTAY010000024.1, read as the reverse complement.
CGCCGCGTCCGGGGCGAGCAGACGGATACCGAGCGAAGCGATCGCGCCTACAGCCGCGCGGAGGTTCCGCTCGTCGACGGCAGGACGAACCAAGGCCTCGGCGTAGTTGACGGTGCAGAGCAGCAGCTCCGCCCCCTCGGCAGCGAAACGCTCGAATGCGCTCGCGGCGACCGAGTGGTGGGGGTCGGAACGGTCCAGCGCGGCGATGACGACATCGGTGTCGAGCACACACCGACCCGATGGGCTCACTGGTTTCAGGCGCGCTCTTCGGAGCGCAACCGCTCCAGGTAGCCGGGCTCGTAAAGACCGTCGAAGATTCCGAGCGCCCCACTCAGCTCGGGCGCGGCGCGGTGAACGACGATGCGATCCGCTCCCTCGGCCTCGATCAGGACCTCGTCCCCGGCGCGCAGGCCGGCCGCCTCGAGGCTCTCCACGGGAAGGGTCACCTGATGCTTGCTGGAGATGCGTGGCATAACCTTTACGTAATTGTAAAGCATCCTTGGAGAGGCCAGGGCCAGGAGCGGCCTAGCCGAAGCGGTCCGAGTTGCGCAGGAGCCGCGCCTGGCGGGCGCCCCACCATCGCTGCAGGTCGGCCAGGTCGATCGGCAGCAGGTCGTCGACTTCGACATCGCTCAGATCACCCATCGCCCGATACAGATGAGGGAGCGCATCGCTGCTCGGATCGATGCCGTACCGCCTCATATAGAGCGCGACTCCCTCCTCGACCGAGATCGACCCCTCCTCGTCGATCGCCTTGACGTCGAAGTAGTCGCGCATTTCGCCGCGCTCCGCAAGGACCTTCAACTTCATCGCCATCAGATCCTGGAGAGCGGCGACCCTGAGGCCGGCGACGACCACCGGCTCGGCCAGGCGGTGGAGCGTCGAGGCGTCGAGGAACTCGATCTTGGTTGCGCCGAACAGGCCCTGCAGCGTCCCGTCCGACTCGTGCGTGACGGCAAAGGCGCCGAGCTCGCCGAGCCGGTCCCTGAGCCGGCCCAGGTCGACCGGCCCGTGGAAGAAGAAGTCCAGATCACGGCTTTCGCCCGACGCGGCCAGGTTGAGAGCGAGCCGTCTGACCGCTGGGTCGAGCCCGCGGGCCCGTGCGGCCCGCTGCCAATCCCCGGGCGCGAGGGCTCGGGCGCCCCATGCCAGCCCCTGCAGATCCATCGTCCGCAGCAGCCGCCGGGCGATATAGGCGCCGGCGCGGCCGACGTCGAGCTGACTCTCGGCGGTATTCCAGAAGAGATGTCGCAGACGGGCCGGCACGCGTTCCTGGCCTCCGCGCGGCCCCGCTGGCAGTGACGGCCGCTCGACGCGCGCGAGCACCGGGTCGAGCGAGGGCCAGCGGGGATGCTGCACGTTCGCCCGCCAGATCACGGCTTCGCGGGCCCGACCGGCAGCGACCATCTCGGCCGACCGTTCGACCAATTCCTCGTGAGCGAGGCGCTCCAGCGACCGGGCCGCCACAGTCGGCGAGAGGCCGCTGCGCCGAGCCACAGCCCGCGCCGAGGCGAGCCCCAGCGGCGCATCGCGCAACGCGGCAAGAACCGCCAACTCCGACCGCGACAGCCCTTCCACTCGCGGCACGAACCCCAGCGCCTCGCGCACGCGCCGGGCCGACCGCGGGTCGAAGGCAAAGCGCCCATTGGGCCGCCGCGCGTCGAGGCCGAGCCGCTCGGCCGCGCGCGTGACGCGCGGCACCGAGGTATTGAGCTGGCGAGCGAGGCTCGCGGCGGAAGTAGTGTCCATATCGTTAATTGTAGCTATGCCGACTGGCGTGGCAGACGACCGCCGCACGACGCGCCCGGCCATCACCCCGCGGCGCGCGGCGTCGCCGCGATCCGACCAATCCGATATCTCGTTATTTCCTGAATAGATCCTAGACGTGCCATAATGCCCCGGTGGCAGCAAGGGAGGCCGCCGACGACAGGGAGCGTGCAGGGACGCACGTCCTGCGGATGGCGACCAACCCGATCCAGCGCCAGATCCTGCGCACCATGGTCACCCGCGGGGTCAGGGTGGAGCTCGACGACGCCGTCTACCAGGTCAGCCCCCAGGGCCGCGAGGTGCTCTTCGTCTCCTTCGTCGCCGAACGCTGGCTGCAGAGCGCGCCGCAGGGACCGCTCGATTTCGACGGCCCGCAGGCCGAGGCAGCGGTCCTCGCCCTGGCCGAGGGCTGGAACACCACGCTGATCCACGCACTGGCCCATGAGCCGCTCACGCGCAAGCAGCTGAACGACAGGTTGAAGGGCGTTCGCCGCGGGCAGGTCAAGCGCCTGCTCGCCGCGATGCGCAGCTCGGGCTTGGTCGAGGGCCGCCCCAGCTCCGAGCCAGGCAATGAGGATGGCGTTCTCTACGCCGTGACCGACTGGCTGCGCGCCGGGCTGGCGCCGCTCGCCGCCGCCGCTCGCGTCGAGCGCCGGCAGGGGATTAAGGGCGCCGCGCCGATCGATGCCCTCGACGTCGAGGCGGCCTTTTACCTCTCCCTGCCGATCCTCGAGCTGCCCCGGGAGCTGACAGGCGTCTGCCGCCTCGGCGTCAACCTCGACGACGAGGGCAAGACCGCGCTGACGGGCGTCACAGCCGAGATCGACCAGGGCCGCGTCCTCACCTGCCACCCGGGCCTCGAGGGACCCGCCGACGCCTGGGCCAACGCCCCGGCCCTCGACTGGCTGGACACCGTGATCGAGCCCGACGCCAAGCGGGTCCGCACCGGCGGCGACAAGTGGCTCCCCGCCGCGCTGCTGCGCAGCCTGCACGAGACGCTGTTCGGGGTTCCGGTGAGGTAGGGCATGATGAGGAACGACGCAGCCGGGGGCCGAAGCGAAGAACGCGCGGGAGCGTCCACTCTGCTCGAGCTGCCGGACCGGGTGCGAGAGCCGAGCGAGCAGAGACGGCTCGCACTGGCCGTGCTCGAGGCATGGCTGAAGGTCTGCCCCGCCGGCCCCATCGCCCTCGGCCAAGAGTCCGAACCGGTCCTCTCGGCGCTCGCCCGCGGTTGGGCCTCGTCGACGATCCACGCTTTCGCCGCGGGGCCGCTGACGATCCCCGAGGCGACCGCGGCGATCGGAAGGCCGGATCGGGAACCCATGGTGGCGAGCCGGGTCCAGGCGATGGAGAGCGTCGGACTGCTGGCCGCCTCACCGACGACGCGGACGGGCGAAGCCGAGCGACTCGAGGCGACGGACTGGCTGCGCCGGGGGATGGGGCCGCTTGCCGCTGCGGCCCGACTGGAAGCAGCCGAGGGGCGAGAGGACGCCACACAGATCGACGAGCTCGACGTCGAAGCCGCCTTTCTCCTCTCGCTGCCGCTGGTGAGGGGGCTGCCGGAGGAGATGTCCTCGTCCTGCCGTCTGACCGTGATGGTTCCCGGCCGCCGCCCCCGCCTCGCCGGCGTCGCGGTGTTGATCGAACGAGGCAAGATCGCCTCGGTCTCCCCGGACCTGACCCTCTGGAGCGACACCTACGCGAGCGGCGCCGCGCTTGACTGGCTCGACACCCTGATCGACCCCTCCTCCCCCAAGCTCGACGTCGGCGGCGCCCTCGACGTCCCCCTCGCCCTGCTCGACGGCCTGCACGAAGCGCTCTTCGGGCTCTGATCGCCCCGGGCTCAGCCTTCGTCGACGAGCCGGTATTCGCATCGGTTCAAACCGTACCGGTGGGCGATCGCAGCCGCCGGCCGCAGCATGCGTTCGGCCAGGCCGAAGGTTTCCGGTTTCTTGACGATGATTTCGTTGACGTTGCGCATCAGCGAGCTCGCGAGCAGTTCGATTTCGCCGGCGTCGCCCTGCGGGGCGCCGAGCTTGCGCATCTCGTCGATCTGCGCCTGCAGGATCGGCCGGATGACCGTGCGCGCCGCCCCCGGCACCGTCTTCACGCTGAATTCGTCGATATGCCGTTGCTGGTAGGCACCGACGGCCTTCGTCAGACCCGACTGCGCGCAGATCGCGTTGACCTTTGCGACGAACTGCGCTTTGGACAGCGAGGACGTGGCGATCGTCGGATCCCCCGACCCAACCCCGCAGCCAACCGCGACGACCAGCGCCACGATCGCCGCGCACCCCACTGATAGTTGATATTTTCTTATCATTTGCACGGCCATAAAATAGCGCCCCGCGTCCACACGCGCCTGCTCGCGGTCCTCGTCGCGGTTCTCGTCGCCGCGACGCTGACCGCCTGTGGTGGCGGCAACGGCGACCCGTCCGCCGAAGCGCACGCTGGACACGGCTTCACCCCCAACCCTCGCACCGCCGTGTTCGCCGCCTCGCCGCCGATGTCGAAGCCGAAGTTCCTCGCCTACATCAACGGCGTCTGCCGGAAGGCCTGGGTCGAACTCGCCGAAAACTGGCAGATCTACCTCCATACCTCGAGCCAGAAGCTGAACAGGCAAACGCGCTATGCCGAAGCGGTTCAGCACTCGCTGCTCGGCGGAATCGTCTTCCACATCTTCGACGACATCCAGATGCTTGGGTCGCCTCGCGGCGACGAACGGGCAGTCGAAGAGATCATCGGCCCCTTGCTGATACCGGCGAAGGCTGGAGAGAGCGGCAAGTGGCGAGCCCGCTCGGCGGCCGAAGTCACGAGCCACTTCACCGTCTACAACCGGCGTGCGGACCGCTACGGCCTTCGCGACTGCCTCGTCAACCGAGCGCACCTACGCCGGTTCAAGCCGTAGAACCGCCTGAGCCCAAACAGGCTAGAGGTGCAGGTTGCAGGTCGTCACGCCGTATTGTTGAAGTTCCTTTTCTGCCTTGGCGAAGAAGCCTTCGTAGTCCGTGGCGGTCTTCACCGCTTCCAGTTCCTGTGCTTCTTCTATTGCCTGTTCCCGCCCCGCGACGATTGCTTCGATCTTCGCCTTGTCGGCCTTCGGCGCACCGGTTTCGCTGATTGCAGCCGTTTGGGCTTCAACGATCGGGAGCATGACCGCCTTCAGCGCGTTGGCCGCATATCGAGGACCCGACTTAGGCCCGGGCGCATTCTGCTGGAAAGCCCCCAATTCGGCGAACGCTTTTTTCTTCGCTTTCAGGCAAGCGGCGTCAACCTTCTTCACGTATGCGGCGCGCCCCAGCGAGGACGTCGCCACCGCCACACTCGCCTGTTCTTCTGAGCCCGAGCCCGAACTCGAGCCGCCTCCACCGCAGCCGGCCGCGAGCGCGGCCAGTACGCCAATAACGGCAAGCGTCATCATCAGTCTCCCGCTCAATTTCCCTCTCCTTTTCTCCATAGCGATGACTCCACGCGAGAGTTTAATCCATTTTTCCCGCTTATTCTGCCAGCCTATGGATCGCCTGCCCTAAGGGCGGCCACCCCCGGCCCTGAGGACCGCGGCACACTCCACAGCCGAAAGAAACAAGATGATCCGCAAACTCAAAGCCCTGGGCTTTGCCTTGGCGGCCGCCTTCGCGCTGAACGCAGCGCTCTTAGCGACTGCCTCGGCAGAGACCCCGGCATTTTCACGACGGATGGAACGTCGGCGACGATTGTAGGTGTAGAAATTGGGGCAAGCGCCGAAAACTTCTGGGAAAGTGGCGGCATTAAAATCGAATGCCCCCGCGCACGTTCAAAGGAACGGAAGTTGACTCCGCCTGAGCATCCCCTGCGTGCGCGGATTCGGCGCGCGTGGCCTTCGGTAGCTGCCCCGCGGTCACGCGATTGCCCGGAACGCCTGCGCTGGAGTGCGTGCCGCCTGCCGCGCCTTCCCCCAACCCGATCGTCCGATGCGCTCGCTGCGGCCGGCTTGGCCCGCAATGTTGGTCTTTGCCCAGCGGTGGGCCCAGGCTGCTCCCCAGGCCCCGTCAGCCCGCACTCGTCGTTGAAGCCTTAGCTGTGGCTGAGTGTTACTTCTGTGCTTCCTCCAGCTGCGTTTGTACCCGTGATTGTCAGGTTCTGATGCTGTTCTGTGACAGCCGGGAACCCGCAGAGCGTGGTGTTGACTTCCGCCACACCGCTCAGATCGAGGTCCTCGGTCGGTGTGTTGGTCAGATGGAATCCGGTGAGTCCATTCTGCGCGGGAACGTTGATCCTGCACATGGTTGTGATTTCGATCTGTTTGCCGGCCGGACATACGATGTCAACCAGGACCCCGTATGTGCCTGCGACGCCACCTGTTGTTGTCGCGTCGTAGAGCCGGTAGTCACAGCCGTTCATGTCAATCGGCACCGCTTGGTTATTTTGGCTTGTGCAGTTCCTGTATTCCGGGGTGATTGTCACTTCGGAGGCTTTGTTGGGAACCGGTTGGTGAGGTGTGGCGTTGATTTTGTGTCCGGGGAAGGTGCTGCCAGGGCAGTGGACTCTCACACCGGTGGTAGGATATTCAAAGAAGTTTTCGGCGACTCCGCCGAGTTCCGTCCCGTCCAGTGTCACTTCCGCACCGTCGGTTGTGATCACGCCCGGCGTTTCAGCCGAAGCGCTCGCCGCGATCGCCGCGCTCAGCGCGAAGACCGCCGCCAGAGCGAGGCCGAGGACCTTGAGATTACGAATCAT